>NZ_RZAA01000002.1:0-530391 GCF_003994535.1 Pseudomonas sp. PAMC 29040 | reverse complement strand
CTGTTGCTGTCAAGCGGTTATTTTCAGATGTTTTCAAAGTTTCCTTTGTAACATCAACCACTTGCGCTTTCGATCTCTCGTTAGCGGGAGGCGAATTCTACAGCGTTACACGCTGCTGTCAACACCTCATTTCCTGCTTCGATGACTTGAAGCTGACACTGCCGAAGAACCATCCAACTCATTGAAACTCAAGGAGTTTTCCGTTTCGACTGCGCCGGAAGTGGGCGAATTATAGGCCGTTGGAATTCTGGGTCAAGGACTAATTTCACATTAGTGTCATATTGCCTTTAATGCCCCCAAAAGCAGAGGCCAGCCTGGCGGCTGGCCTCTCTTCATCTATATAGGGCTTTCGCGAGTCTTACAGACTCGGAAATGCAAACTGCGATGCCTCATGGCTAGCGCGTTGCGGCCAGCGCTGGGTGATTGCCTTGCGGCGCGTGTAAAAGCGCACACCATCCGGCCCGTACGCATGCAGGTCGCCAAACAGCGAACGTTTCCAGCCGCCAAAGCTGTGGTAAGCCACCGGCACCGGCAGCGGAACGTTAACGCCCACCATCCCCACTTCAATCTCGTCGCAAAACAGACGCGCCGCTTCACCATCACGGGTGAAGATACACGTACCGTTGCCATATTCATGATCGTTGATCAGTTGCATTGCCGCTTCCAGGCTATTAACCCGCACGATGCAAAGTACCGGACCAAAAATCTCTTCTTTATAGATGCGCATCTCGGGGGTCACGCGGTCAAACAGGCAACCACCCAGGAAGAAGCCATCTTCGTGATCCTTGACGCTTAACCCGCGCCCATCAACCACCAGCTCAGCACCTGCCGTCACACCGTCCTGGACATAGCCGCTGACCTTGTCACGGGCCTGACCCGAAACCAGTGGGCCCATATCCAGACCGCACGAAGTACCTGCGCCAATTTTCAACGCCTTGATTTGCGGAACCAACTTGGCCACCAGTGCATCGGCCACCTGATCGCCTACACACACTGCAACCGAAATCGCCATGCAACGCTCGCCGCACGAACCATAGGCAGCGCCCATCAAAGCATTGACCGCGTTATCCAGATCGGCATCCGGCATCAATACCGCATGGTTCTTGGCACCGCCCAAAGCCTGAACGCGCTTGCCGCGCTTAGTGCCTTCGGCATAGATGTATTCGGCAATCGGCGTCGACCCGACAAAGCTCAAGGCCTTCACTTCTGGCGCTTCGATCAATGCATCCACAGCGGTCTTGTCACCATGGACCACGTTCATTACGCCTTTAGGCAAACCGGCTTCCTGCAACAACTGGGCAATCAACAGCGTCGAGCTCGGGTCACGTTCCGACGGCTTCAGAATGAAACAGTTACCGCACACAATGGCCAGCGGATACATCCACAGCGGCACCATGGCCGGGAAGTTGAAAGGCGTAATCCCCGCCACCACACCCAATGGCTGGAAGTCCGACCAGGCATCAATGTTCGGTCCTACGTTACGGCTGTATTCGCCCTTCAGGATTTCAGGAGCAGAACAGGCGTACTCGACGTTCTCGATTCCACGCTTCAATTCACCGGCTGCGTCTTCCAGCGTCTTGCCATGCTCTTCACTGATCAACTGCGAGATGCGTGCTTCGTTCTGTTCCAGAAGTTGCTTGAAACGGAACATCACTTGAGCGCGTTTGGCCGCAGGCGTATTACGCCACACCGGGAATGCAGCTTTGGCGGCATCGATAGCTTGTTGAATAGTCTCGCGACTGGCCAGTGGCACCTGATGAATCACTTTACCGGTCGACGGGTTGTACACATCGGCAGTGCGGCCAGAATCACTTACCATCTCGCCATTGATCAAATGTTGAATCGTGCTCATTGGAGCTCCAAAAAGTTGTCCACAGGCGCGAACAGTGCGCGCCTGTCAAAATTCAAAAAAGTCCCTTCTATATAGATAGAAGGAATCAGTCGATCTGATTCAGCGCTTCGCCGACCGCATCGAACAGGCGATCCAGTTCCTGCGGCTTGCTATTGAAAGTCGGCCCGAATTGCAGAGTGTCACCGCCGTAACGCACGTAGAAGCCGGCCTTCCACAACTTCATCGCGGCATCGAACGGGCGCACAATCGCATCGCCATCGCGCGGAGCAATCTGAATCGCACCGGCCAGGCCGTAGTTGCGAATATCGATGACGTTCTTCACGCCCTTCAGACCATGCAACGCATTCTCGAAATGCGGTGCAACTTGCGCCACGCTCTGCACCAGGTTTTCTTTTTGCAAAAGATCCAGGGCCGCCAGACCCGCAGCACACGCCACCGGATGAGCCGAATAGGTATACCCGTGCGGGAATTCAACCGCGTACTCAGGCGTCGGTTGATTCATGAAGGTGTGATAGATCTCGCTGGTAGCAATCACTGCGCCCATAGGGATCGCACCGTTAGTGACCTGCTTGGCAATACACATCAAGTCTGGCGTCACACCGAAGCTGTCGGCACCGAACATCGAGCCTGTGCGACCAAACCCGGTAATCACCTCATCAAAGACCAGCAGGATGTTGTGCTGATCACAGATTTCACGCAGACGTTTCAGATAACCCTGTGGCGGCACCAGCACACCGGCAGAGCCTGCCATCGGTTCCACAAATACGGCAGCGATGTTCGAAGCGTCATGCAGCTCGATCAACTTGAGCAGTTCATCGGCCAATGCAATCCCGCCCAACTCGGGCATACCGCGAGAGAACGCGTTGCTGGCCAGCAGTGTGTGCGGCAGATGATCAACATCCATCATCGCCTGACCAAACATCTTACGGTTGCCGTTCACACCGCCCAGACTGGTACCCGCGATGTTCACCCCGTGATAACCACGAGCACGACCAATCATCTTGGTTTTGCTCGACTGGCCTTTCAAGCGCCAGTAAGCGCGGACCATTTTCACTGCGGTATCCGCGCACTCCGAACCCGAGTCAGTGAAGAACACGTGATTCAGGTTGCCCGGCGTCAGCTCAGTGATCTTCTCGGCCAGCTGGAACGACAGTGGATGCCCGTACTGGAACGCCGGCGAGTAATCGAGGGTGCCCAACTGCTTTGAAACAGCTTCCTGAATTTCTTTGCGGGTATGCCCTGCGCCACAGGTCCATAGACCTGACAGTGAATCGTAAATTTGCCGACCCTTATCGTCCGTCAAATAGCTCCCTTTGGCCCCCACGATAAAACGCGGGTCACGATGGAAGTTACGGTTAGCGGTGTAAGGCATCCAGTGGGCATCCAGCTTGAGCTGGCTAGTCACTGTTATTTCGGCGTTTTCAGGCATGTTCATGGGCAAAACCTCGCAGAGCAGAAAGCGGCGTGGGATTGAAAGCGTTGTTGCAGCTAAACTGCCATGGCTATAAAGTCGGTGAAATCCAACTCTTCTAACCTTTAGTCAGGCCTCCACTAAACTATGAGCAGCCGTCGTCCCGATGCACTGGCCCAAGTCAGCGATTTTGATATTCGATTGCTGCGTATTTTCCGCAGCGTGGTGGAATGCGGCGGGTTCTCGGCGGCAGAAACGGTGCTCGGCATTGGCCGCTCGGCCATCAGTCAGCAGATGAGTGACCTGGAACAACGACTGGGTTTACGCCTGTGTCAGCGTGGGCGGGCGGGATTTTCTCTGACAGAAGAAGGCCGCGAGGTTTATCAGTCATCACTCCAGTTGCTGGGGGCACTCGAAAGTTTTCGTACCGAGGTCAACGGCCTGCATCACCACCTGCGCGGTGAACTGACGATTGGGCTAACCGACAACTTGGTCACCCTGCCCCACATGCGTATCACCCATGCCCTGTCCCAACTCAAAGAGCGCGGGCCCGATGTACAAATTCACATTCGAATGATCGCACCCAATGAAGTAGAGCAAGGGGTTCTCGACGGCCGCTTGCATGTAGGCGTCGTACCCCAGGCCAGTGCGCTGTCGGGTCTTGAGTACCAACCGTTGTACAGCGAGCGCTCACTGCTCTATTGCGCTGTGGGCCACCCGTTGTTTTATGTCGATGATCGGCAACTGGCCGACCAGCGTCTCAACGAACAGGATGCCATTGCCCCTACTTTCCGCCTGCCTTCCGAGATCCAGGCGCACTACCAGGCACTTAATTGCACCGCCAGCGCGTCAGATCGCGAAGGCATGGCTTTTCTGATTCTGACCGGGCGCTACATCGGCTACCTGCCCGATCATTACGCCAGCCTGTGGGTGCAACAAGGCCGCCTGCGGGCCTTGAAAGCCAAAACCCGCTTTTATGACTTGAGTCTGGCCTCGGTCACACGTAAAGGTCGACGTCCGCATCTGGTGCTGGAAAGTTTCCTTGAGAGCCTGGAAGCGACGCGCTAACGTGAAACTGCAGCGAAAGCTCCCACAAAGATTGCTCTGGAAAACCTATGACCTTTGAAATCCCCGCCCACGATGGCAAGCCGGCTGGCCGTATTCGTCAAAAGAACGAAGAGGTCATTCTCAAGGCCGCAGAGGATGAATTTGCCCGTCATGGGTTCAAAGGCACCAGCATGTACACCATCGCGCTCAAGGCCGGCCTGCCAAAAGCCAACCTGCACTACTACTTCACCAACAAGCTGGGGCTCTATATTGCGGTATTGAGCAATATCATCGAATTGTGGGACCGCACCTTCAATACCCTGACCGCCGCAGACGATCCGGCCCAGGCACTCAGCCGTTACATCCGCGCCAAGATGGAGTTCTCACGCCAACAGCCACAGGCCTCCCGTGTATTTGCAATGGAAATCATCAGCGGTGGCGCCTGTCTGACCGAATACTTCACCCAGGACTACCGCATTTGGTTCCAGGGTCGTGCGGCCGTGTTTCAAGCCTGGATAGATGCCGGAAAAATGGACCCGGTCGACCCGGTACACCTGATTTTCCTGTTATGGGGCAGCACCCAGCATTACGCCGACTTCGCGACCCAAATCTGCCGCGTATCGGGGCGCTCGCGTTTGACCAGGCAAGACATGCAAGACGCCAGCGACAACCTGATCCGTATCATCCTCAAAGGCTGCGGCCTGACGCCTACCGTCTAAGTCTGGAACCGACATGCCTTCGACCCTCCTGGGTCTTTGCGAATACCGCGAAGAAATCCGAAAAAGCCGCTTTATCACCCTCGCCGCGCCGATCACCAATGCTCAACAGGCACAGGACTTTATCGAGCAACATAGCGACCTGAATGCCTCGCACAATTGCTGGGCCTGGAAACACGGCGATCAATATCGCAGCAGTGATGATGGCGAACCCGGCGGCACCGCTGGCCGGCCGATACTGTCAGCTATCGAGGCCCAGGACTGCGATCAGGTCGTGGTACTGGTCATTCGCTGGTATGGCGGCATCCAGCTGGGAACCGGCGGGCTGGCACGGGCTTACGGCGGCGGCGCCAACAAATGCCTGCAGGGCGCAGAAAAGCTGAGGTTGATTAGCCGTGTTGGCCTGGACTGCTCGTGCAACTTCAGCGAACTGGCACTGATTAAACTGCGGGTGGCCGAATCAGGAGGTTTGCTGATCAATGAAACCTTCACCGCCAATGGCGTTGACCTGCAACTGGCACTGGCCGAAGAACAGATCGCCCCTCTACAGCAACAACTGGCCAGTATCAGTCGCGGCAGGATTTTGCTGCACCGGCGCGAGCCCGGCACAGAGGAGTAAATACGCCATATCCTTCCCCCGGACTTGCCCACAGTCACTGTGCACCCAACTGTGGATAACCTGAGTACACAAGGCTGCAGCCCTTGTGTCACGGGCATTGCACAGGTTTGTACGTTTTTCGACCTGCTTTCTTCAAAACAAAGAAAATCTATTTAAAAACAGTCATTTAGACAAGGTTATCGCGGTTAGAACAAAGCAGCCCGGTGCTTATACCCCTCAACCGAAGTTGCACACAGTTACTGTGGAACAACCTGTGGATAACCCGTGCAAATACCCCGCGAATTCAATCTGCGTAACGCCTGCTTATCTTTGTACGTTTTTTAACCAAAACGACATTTAAACAACCATAGCCTGACGCGCCCTGAAACTCTCTCCTACCTGAACAAAGGAACAGGCCCACACCTCAAAGCTGGGCACTCGCACAGCGATGGAGTAAAAACCTTTACGGTGAATTCCCTTTAGCTCTAGAAGGACGCTACTCATGACAGCAAAACATGCACTGATTATCGGAGCTTCACGCGGATTGGGACTGGGCCTGGTCAAAGAGTTACTCAAGGACGGCTGGCAAGTCACCGCGACTGTCCGCGATCCCAATAAAGCCGACGCCTTGAAATCACTGGGCCAAGTGAGCATTGAGCAACTGGACATCGACAACCACCAGGCCATCAAGGCATTGAGCAACAGGTTGAACAACCAGGTCTTCGACCTGCTGTTCATCAATGCCGGCATCAAAGGCCCGGATGATCAATGGTCGGGCAACGCAACCCTGGCTGAGGTTGGCCAGTTGTTTTATACCAACAGCGTGGCGCCAATTAATCTGGCGAAAGCGTTTGTCAGTAAAGTCCGAAAAGACAGCGGCGTACTGGCCTTCATGAGTTCGGTGCTGGGCAGCATCACTGTGCCGGACGCGCCTGAAATGGCGCTCTATAAAGCCAGCAAGGCTGCACTCAACTCCATGACCACGACCTTTGTGCATCAGGAACTGGGGGACCACAATCCCACCGTTCTCTCCATGCATCCGGGCTGGGTAAAAACCGACATGGGCGGCGAAGGTGCCGAGATCGATGTCGAAACCAGCACCCGGGGCCTCGTTGAACAAGTCAAAGCCTACGCAGGTAAAGGCGGCCATCACTTTATCGACTACAAAGGCCAGACAATTCCCTGGTAACCAACCACTGAGCCCGCTCCCGACGGACCGGGCTCAGCTGTGGTTAAAGCCCCAGCAACGACAGCATGATAAAAGTCGCAAACAGCACGAAGTGGGTCATGCCCTCGATGGCATTGGTTTCGCCGTCATTGAGGTTGATGGCACAGACCACCAGGGTAATCAGCACCATCACTGTCTGCACCGGGGTCATGGCCATCTGAAACGGCTGACCGGTATACAGTGCCATTGCCTCCATCACCGGCACCGTCAGAATCACCGTGGACAATGAAGCGCCCAACGCCACGTTAACCACCGACTGCATGCGATTGGCCAATGCGGCACGCAGGGCCGTGAGGATTTCCGGCGCGGCCGAAATTGCGGCCACCACAATGGCCGTGATCACCGGCGGTGCGCCCGTGCCCTCAAGACCAAGGTCCAGGGTTTTGGACATCACCTCTGCCAGCGCACCAATCACGATAACCCCCAGTGCCAGCACGGTTACCGACAGTTTGAGGTTCGCCGGCTCTTCTTTGTGCTCACCCTTGCGGCGTTTCTTGTCCGGGTAGCTGTAACTGAAGAAGTAACTGTGCGGCCCGACCTGCATCCGCAAAAACAGGGTGTAGAGCAATACCATCGCGCCGATGGTGAAGGCCGAGTAAATTTTCCAGTCAGCCTCGGGGATAAACTCCGGCACCACCATGGACACACCCATGGCAGTAAGAATCATCACCGTGTAGGTGCGGGCCGAATCATCGTTGTAGGACTGCTCGCCATGTTTGATCCCGCCCATCAGCGCCGCTAGGCCGAGAATGCCATTGATGTCGAGCATGACCGCAGAGTAAATCGTGTCCCGTACCAGGGTCGGTGATGCTTCGTTGCTCATCATGATGGCCAGGATCACCACCTCGACCAAAACGGCGGACAAGGTAAGGATCATCGTGCCATAGGGATCGCCGACTTTTTCTGCCAGTACCTCGGCGTGATGGGCCACGCGCATCGAGGCACACACAATCGCCGCCACAAGCACAACCCCTGCTGCCAGGGCGGTAATCTGGCCGTTGCTCAGTAGCCAATGCTCCAGCGGGTAAGCCAGCGCCACCATCACGATCGCCAGCAACAGCAGTTTTTCGTCTTTCAATAGAGTCAGCATCGCGGGCCTTTTGCCAGTAAACAAACACAGGTTGATGGGTTACAGACTTCCACAACTTGCTAACGTTTCGTTACATGTTAGTTCACAGGCCCGCCCGTCCAGGCCTCTGTCACCCCTGGCAACCGTAGGCTGCGACAAATAGCTTGGTCGGGTTTTACCAAATGTGTAGCAGCACGCCTGTAGAATGCTGGGATCTGCACCTGATTTAATGAGAATTTTTTATGTACGACTGGCTCAACGCCCTGCCAAAAGCTGAACTGCACATGCATCTTGAGGGATCCCTGGAACCCGAACTGCTGTTCGCTCTGGCTGAGCGCAACAAGATTGCCTTGCCCTGGAACGACGTTGAAACCTTGCGCAAAGCGTATGCCTTCAACAACCTGCAAGAGTTCCTCGACCTGTATTACAAGGGTGCAGACGTATTGCGTACGTCCCAGGATTTCTACGACCTGACCTGGGCCTACCTGCTGCGTTGCAAGGCGCAGAATGTGATTCACACTGAACCCTTCTTCGACCCGCAAACCCACACTGACCGCGGGATTCCCTTCGAAGTGGTGCTCAACGGCATCGCCAGCGCACTCAAGGACGGCGAGCAGCAACTGGGTATCACCAGCGGTCTGATCCTGAGTTTTCTGCGTCACTTGAGTGAAGAAGAAGCGGAAAAAACCCTCGACCAGGCACTGCCATTTCGCGAAGCATTTGTCGCCGTTGGCCTCGACAGCTCAGAAATGGGCCACCCGCCGAGCAAGTTCCAGCGCGTCTTCGATCGCGCCCGTCACGAAGGCTTTCTCACCGTCGCCCACGCCGGCGAAGAGGGCCCGCCGGAGTACATCTGGGAGGCGCTCGATCTGCTCAAAATCCAGCGCATCGACCACGGTGTACGGGCGATTGAAGACGAGCGTCTGATGCAGCGCATTATCGACGAGCAAATCCCGCTGACCGTGTGCCCGCTCTCGAATACCAAACTCTGCGTGTTTGATCACATGTCGCAGCACAACATTCTCGACATGCTCGAGCGCGGCGTGAAGGTGACCGTCAATTCCGATGACCCGGCCTATTTCGGTGGTTACATGACCGAAAACTTCCACGCCCTGTACACCGACCTGGGCATGACCCAGGATCAGGCCAAGCGTCTGGCGCAAAACAGCCTGGATGCACGCTTGATCAAGCCGTAAACCTGTTGTGGGAGCTGGCTGCCGGCTCCCACAGTCAGCCTTCACGGCCTCGGTCGCGGGCCAACCCCGCGCACCGCTCAACCAGCATGTCGTGTAATAACCTCACCGGCTTGCTCAGTTGCGCACGATGGCCGCACAGCAGGTTCAACGGCGCCCGCTCACAGGTCAGCTCGGGCAACAGCACCTTGAGCCGGCCCGAAGTCACATCCCCCGCTACATCCAGCCAGGATTTGTAGGCAATCCCGGCCCCGGCCAACGCCCACAAACGCACCACATCGGCATCGTCACTGAACCGGTCGCCACTGACCGTCAGCCCAAGCTCACGCTTGCCATCATTGAATTGCCAATAGTCGTGGACTCGCGTGCCGAGCATGTACAGCAGGCAATTGTGTTGCAACAGCTGTTCGAGCTGACGCGGCTCGCCCTTGCGCACCAGGTAGTCAGGGGACGCACACAGCACCCGGCGATTGTCTGCCGCCACCGGCAAGGCCACCAGGCTGGAGTCTTCAGGCTCACCGTAGCGCAAGGCGATATCTACCGGCTGACGGAACAGGTCGGCAATTCGGTCCCCCAGCAACAAACGCACCGTGAGCTTCGGGTGCTCACGCTGAAACTGATCCAGCCAGGGCAGCAGTAAATTACGCCCGAAGTCCGAGGGGGCCGACAGCTGCAGCACCCCACTGACCTGATCTTGCCCACGAGCCAGCAAGCGCCGTCCTTCATCCAGACTGCTTAATGCCGTACGCGCATATTCGAGAAAACCTTCACCTTCTGCAGTCAACCGCAAACTCCGGGTGGAGCGGGCCAGCAGCCGGGTATTCAGCTGCGCCTCGATGCGCTTGAGCGCCGCACTGGCCACCGCCGGCGACATGTCCATTACCCGTGCTGCTGCCGACAAACTGCCCAGGTCTGCGGCGCGAACAAACAGTTGCAGGTCATCGAAACGCAGCATTGAAAGCACACCCGGGAATTATCAATAAAATATTGAAAGAGACTGCTGTTTTAGCCGGTTTTATCATTCCACGAAATAGCTAATCATGGTTCTACTTTCTTAATCTCCTTCAGGACTTGTCCCATGAAAGCTATCGCCTATTACCAGTCGCTACCGATTCAAGACCCCCAAGCCCTGCAAGACATCGAACTGCCAGAGCCGATTGCCGGCCCCCGCGACCTGCTGGTTGAAGTAAAAGCCATTTCCGTGAACCCGGTGGACACCAAAGTCCGGCAGAACGTACAACCGCAAGACGGCGAAGCCAAAGTGCTGGGATGGGACGTCGCCGGTGTGGTCAAGGCGGTTGGCAGTGAGGCGAGCCTGTTCAAGGTTGGCGACAAGGTGTTCTATGCAGGCTCCATCGCCCGCGCCGGCGCCAACAGCGAACGTCATGTGGTGGACGAGCGGATCGTCGGTCACATGCCCAAGAGCCTCGGTTTCGCCGAAGCCGCGGCGCTGCCACTGACCGCAATCACCGCCTGGGAACTGTTGTTTGAACGGCTTGGCATTAATGAGGGCAAGGTCGACCAGCAACAGAGCCTGTTGATTGTCGGCGCGGCCGGAGGCGTCGGCTCGATCCTGACTCAACTGGCCAGCCAGCTCACGGCACTCAAGGTAATTGGCAGCGCATCGCGCCCCGAGACCCAAGCCTGGGTACGGGAGTTGGGCGCAGACCTCATTGTCGATCATCGTCAGCCCCTGAGCGAAGCGCTCAAACACCAGGGCATCAACAGCGTTACCCACGTCGCCAGCCTGACCCAGACCGATCAGCACCTGGATCAACTGGTCGAAGCACTGGCTCCCCAGGGCAAACTGGCCCTGATCGACGACCCCAAGGCCCTCGACATTACCAAGCTCAAGCGCAAGAGCCTGTCGCTGCACTGGGAGTTCATGTACACCCGTTCGCTGTTCGAAACGCCGGACATGATCGAGCAACATCATCTGCTCAACCGGGTGGCCGAACTGATCGATGCCGGCACTTTGCGCACCACCGTTGGCGAGCACTTCGGCACCATCAACGCGGCCAACCTGCGCCGCGCCCATACGTTGCTGGAAAGCGGCAAGTCCAAAGGCAAGATTGTGCTCGAAGGGTTCTGATCTGGCATGACGCGAGGCTGAAAGCGCCAGTTTCAACCGTCAGTCAGAGACTTGATCCCTGACATATTTCACCGGGGATTCGGTAATACACTGGCCTCCTTTGCGAACCAAGGGAGGCCAGTAATGAAAATCCTGATAAAAGCGTTAGCAAGATCCCGTGACTGCCAATGGCAGGTTCAACTCGACCAGCAAGCCGTCAATTTTCGCAGCGAGGCCGAGGCTCGCGCCTTTGTGGACAAGCTGCAGTCCCGCCTGCAAGCCCCCCATGTACTGCCCGCACCTTTGGCGGGCTGATTCAGACCGGCTCTTGAGCGGCGATCCGGGCGCTATAGACACGCCGGGTCGCCATCCCGATAGCCACCGCCAAGACCCCGCACAAGGTGATCACCATCGCCATTGGCAGCGCCGTGCCATCGTGCAACACGCCGACCAATGAAGCTGCGGCTGCGGCCACACTGAACTGCAAACAGCCGAGCATGGCCGAAGCACTGCCGGCCCGCGCGCCCTGCCCGCTCATGGCGCAGGCAGAAGCGTTGGGGATGATGCAGCCCAGGCTGGCAATACAGATAAACAACGGGATCAGCAACGGCCACAGCTGCTCTGTGTGCAAGGCACTAATGCCCAGCAACACCAGACCGGCCGCCAGATAAACCCATACCGTACGCGCCAGCAAAAAGGCCGGCCCGCGTCTGGCCAGCAACCGGGCATTGACCTGCGCCACCAAAATAAAGCCCGCGGCATTGCTGCCAAACAGCCAGCCGTAATGCTCTGCCGGTACGCCGTAGAGTTTGATAAATACGAAAGGTGAACCCGCAATGTAGGCAAACATCCCGGCCATCGCGATCCCGCCGGTGAGTGCATGCCCCAGGAATTCACGGTCCTTGAGCAGGCGGCCATATTGACGCAAGGCCCCCGACAAAGGCTGGCGCGGCACATTGGCGGGCAGGCTTTCCGGCAGACCCAGCGCCACGGCCACGGCCGCCAGAGCACTGAACACCGTCAACACGATAAAGATCGACTGCCAGCCATGCAGATTGACCAGCAGACCACCGAGCATCGGCGCCAGAATCGGTGCCAGCCCCATTACCAGCATCAGTTGCGAAAACACCTTGGCCGAACCTACCGCGTCGCATTTATCACTGACAATCGCCCGCGATAGCACCATGCCCGCGCAACCGCCCAGCGCCTGAACGAATCGGGCACCAATCAACCATTCCAGGGTGGGGGCAAATGCACAGGCCAGGGAGGCCGCAGTGAACAGGCCGACACCCACCAGCAGCGGAATGCGTCGACCAAAACGGTCTGCGATCGGCCCATAGGCCAGCTGGCCGATGGACAAGCCCAGGAAGTAAACCGCCAGCGTTAGCTGGATATGTTGTTCATCTGTTGCAAAAGCCTGTGCCATCGCCGGGAAGCCCGGCAGATAGAAGTCGATTGCCAAAGGACCGAAGGCGCTCAGGGCGCCTAAAATCAGGATTGTTCTAAAGTTCATCAGGTATCCAAATCGAGCTGCGGTTGGCGCAGCCCGATAGTCTAGCTGTGGTTACAGAACTTGAACATAACGATAGCCAGCTAGCTAATAAACTAGACTGACCCAAGCGTTGCAGGCGCCACTGCGCGCCAGCAGAGGGCCTGCATTAATGGGCGGTACGCGCCTCGAATCCGGCATTGGTAATGGCGTCGATGATTTCCAGTGACGGCAGCACGCTCTCGACTTTTACGGTCTTGGTCTCCAGATCGACCTCAACTTTCGAATTCGGATCGATCCGCTGAATGGCGTTGGTTACCCCACGCACACAGCCACCACAGGTCATTCCGTCTACTTTGAATGTTTGCAAGATAATTGCTCCTTGGTTTGAGAGGCCTGCAGCTTTCACCTTCCCACCATGGCAAGGTCAAGCCCCGTGTTGCTATCGCGCGCTGGCAATCTGTCCCCCGCTCGGCCAAGCTGCAGCCATGGGATTTAACACAGGATACTTAGCCATGCGCTGGTCCGCTTTGAGCCTAGTCAGCCTTTTGGGTCTTGTCAGTGTGCCGCTATGGGCACATGCCGATCAGGACTACGGGGTTTTGATCATCTCCCGTGAGCGCCTTGAAGTACCGACCAGCTGCGAAGTCGGGGTGTATATAGATGACCAGTTGGCAGGGCGTTTGTTTCAGGAACAAACCCTGGCGTTCAATCTGCCGCCAGCCACTGTGGGTATCCGCCTCAAGCTTTTACCGGGCCAGGCGCCGGGCTGCTTGCCGGGCATGCTGGTACCGCCGGCCCAGCAATTCTCTTTAAAAGCCGGGGATGTGCGCAAATACCGCATCGCCCTGGGCAAGGACGGCATGTACCTCAAGCCCGCCAGGCTGGAATACTGATTGCGGTGCACACCCGGGAATCTTGAGTAATGAGGCGAGCGTCATGAATATAGGCCAGGCCGCAAGGCACAGTGGCTTGAGTGCCAAGATGATTCGTTATTACGAGTCCATCGGGCTGCTCAAACCCGCGAACCGCAGCGATAGCGGATACCGTCTTTACAGCGACGATGACCTGCACACACTGGCGTTTATCAAACGCTCCCGTGATCTGGGCTTTTCACTGGATGAGGTCGGCAAACTGCTGGCCCTCTGGCAAGACCGCCAGCGCGCCAGCGGCGATGTTAAAGCCCTGGCCCGTCAGCACATTGATGAGTTGAATCAAAAAATCCGCGAGCTGACCAGCCTGCGCGACACCTTGCATGAGCTGGTCGAAAGCTGCCAGGGCGACCACCGCCCCGACTGCCCGATCCTCAAGGATCTGGAATCGGGCGCCTGTTGTACTCACTGAAAACAGCCAGCCCCGGTGGGAGACGCCGCTGTTGCTCCCGTCGCCAGTAATCCGGGCACCGAGATAGTACGGCTCAAAACACTGTCATCAGCACTTTGCCGATCATCATGACGCTGACCAGCGCGCAGAGCACTGCAAACCCTTGCTGCATCAGGCGCTCGGAGACCTTCGGCGCAATCATCCGTCCGGCGATCATCCCGCCAAGGGTCGCACCGATAAACAGCGCCGCATCCCCCGAAAGACTGAAGCCCTGATACAACAGATGCCCCACAGTGCCCAGCGACACCAGCGCCACGACCATCAGCGACGTAGCAACAATGCCGTGCATAGGTACATCACTGAATTTCCGGAAGGCCGGGACAATCAAAAAACCGCCGCCTACCCCCAGCAATCCGGTGAGCCAGCCCGACACCGCACCAATGGCGGCCAGGGTGGTGGAGCACTTTACATCCCACTCCAGTCGCCCGGTGGAAGGGTTCACCCGACAGTTCTTGTGAGGCGCAGCCTCAGCCACGTGGGCGCAATCCGTTCTGGCCTGCATGAACATGCGCCCACTGACGAATACCATTACACAACCAAACATCGCCATCAGCGCGGTGCCCGGCAACAGCTTGGCCAGGTGCAGTCCGAACGGGGACGCCAGCCAGCCGGCACTTGCCATCAGCCCGGCCGCCTTGTAACGCACCAGCCCCTTGCGCAGACCGTCCAGCGCGCCCACTGCCGCCGCAATACCCACGGCCAGCAGCGCCACCGGAGTCGCCTCGAGCAGAGACCAGCCCAGGCCCAGCGTCAGCGCCGGGATGGCCAGAATCCCCCCGCCTGCTCCCGTCAGCCCGAGCAACAAGCCCACCAGCACACCCAACACGATGATCAACATAATCTGGCTCAGTCCGCCTTGCAGTCAGTGAACCACTCGCGCCCCTTGAGCATGCCGTTCCAGTAGAACCAGGGGAGCAAGGTTGCCTTCAGCAACCAGGCCGACTTGCGGGCCACCGTCGGGTCCAGCGGGAACGTCGGCAGCAGTTTGCCGCCATAACCGAACTCGGCCAGAATCACTTTGCCTTTTTCCACCGTCAGCGGGCAGGAACCGTAGCCATCGTAGCGCTTGGACAAGACGGCCCCATTGCGCAAGGCGATCAGGTTGTCAGCCACTACCACCACCTGTTTGCGGGCTGCTGCGGCAGTCTTGGCATTGGATGTGCCGCATACATCACCCAGGGCGAATATGTCTGGATAACGCGGATGCTGCAGGGTCGCCGGGTCGGTCTCAAACCAGCCGGCTTTATCCGCCAGCTCACTGCGCCGGATAACATCGGGGGCCTGTTGCGGTGGCACCACATGCAGCATGTCGAACTTCTTCTCGACCCGTGTCACGTTGCCGTCTGCGCCCGTCACATCAAACCAGGCGGTCCTGTTCGGGCCATCGACCTTGACCAGATTGGACTGAAAGGCCAATTGGGCGTTGTAGGCTTCAACGTATTTCATCAGCGCCGGGACAAACGCCGGGACGCCGAACAGCGCTGCTCCCGCCAGATTGAATTGCACCTCGATCGAATCCAGCACCCCCTGTTTACGCCAATGATCACAGGACAGGTACATGGCTTTTTGCGGAGCACCGGCACACTTGATCGGCATGCCCGGCTGGGTAAACAGCGCTTTGCCGCCACGCAGGGTGCGCACCAGTTCCCAGGTGTAAGGCGCCAGATCGTGGCGATAATTGGAGGTGACCGCGTTTTTGCCCAAAGTCTCTTCCAGGCCCTCGATGTTCTCCCAGGCCAACTGCAACCCGGGGCACACGATCAATTGCTGATAGCCAAGCTCGGAGCCATCACTGAGCAACACCACCTTGCGTTGCGGGGCAAAAGCGCTCAGTGACGCTTTAATCCATACAACCTGTTTGGGCATCACTGTCGCGGTGGGGCGAACCGTGTCCTTGACCTCGTAGGCACCACCGCCGACCAGTGTCCACGCTGGCTGATAATAGTGCTCGGTATTGGGCTCGATCACCGCGATGCGCAGGGACGAGTCGCGCTTCAACAGGCTTGCCGACACCGAGATGCCCGCCGAGCCACCGCCGACCACAACCACGTCGTACTGCTTGATTTCCGGGGTACCCAGAGTGGCCGCTTGATAGAGCTTCGAAGAGCGGTTACCGGTGCGACAGTAGGCCAGAACAGGGGTTGCCAGTTCGCCAAGCAGATGCTGCAACTGCTGCGCTTGCTCCGGTGTTGCGCCAGTGGTCTGTACCGGCAGGTAAACAAAACTCAGGCCCAGGGCTTCGGCGGCTTGCTGCATCGAAGTGTGCCCGGGTTGTTCTGGCCCGCCTTCATGATCCGGCCGGTTGCAGATCACACTGCGAAACCCCAGCGCGGCTAAAGTATGGAGATCAGACTGCTCGATCTGACCCGTCACAGAAAATGACTCGTCGATTCGCTTGATGCTTTGCTCCATTGAGCACTCCAGGCACAACAAAAATGAATGGAATAGGCAGGTGAGTAACCGTCACTTTTTAAGCGCTTGCCCACAGTACAAGCCTGACAGGGTTTGCATCACCGAGACCACTTCGAAGCTGGCGAGCGAGTAGAAAATATACTTCCCCATGCGACGGGTATTGACCATGCCTTCATCACGCAACACCCCGAGTTGCTGCGACAGCGTTGGCTGCCTGATGCCCGTCAGCGCCTCAAGCTCGCCGACATTGCGTTCGCCCTGGGTCAGTTGGCAAAGCAGCAGCAGCCGGTCTTCGTTGGCCAGGGCTTTGAGTAGCGTGCAGGCTTTGGACGCAGAGTCGCGCAGAAGTCCGATTTCTTCGCTGGTTAGCTGAGCAGACATGGAAAGCTCCGGGACGTGATGATCGACAGTCTACGACCCGATAATATATGTTTCAATATATTGAGTATTTACTGATCCATGGGAGGACCTTCATGCACACCGAAATTCAAGGTTTCTTCGACGCCGTAACGTCGACCGTGAGCTACGTGGTCTATGAGGCTGACGGTGGCGAGTGCGCAATCATTGACCCGGTACTCGACTACGATGCCGCTGCCGGGCGTATCAGCACGACAGGCGCCGACACGATCGCCGCCTTCGTCCAGGCCCATGACCTGAAGGTGCAGTGGTTGCTGGAGACTCACGCCCATGCCGATCATCTGTCTGCCAGCGCCTACCTCAAGCGTACCCTGGGAGGCCGGATCGGCATCGGCGCGCCGATCACCCAGGTCCAGAGTGTGTTCCGTGACATCTACAACCTTGAGCCGGCATTCAAACTGGACGGTTCGCAGTTCGACCATTTGTTCCAGCCCGATGAGGAGTTCCGCATTGGCCGCCTGCACGTACGGGCACTGCACGTTCCGGGGCACACCCCGGCCGACATGGCCTATCAGGTAGAACACAGCAACCTGTTTGTGGGCGACACCCTGTTCATGCCCGATGTCGGCACCGCCCGCTGCGACTTCCCCGGGGGCGATGCGCAACAGTTGTATCAATCGATCAGGCGGTTGCTGGCTCTGGCGCCAGAGACCCGACTATTCATGTGTCATGACTACCCGCCGGCAGGACGCGAAGCCACATGGTCAACCACCGTCGGCGAACAGCGCGCCAGCAATATCCATGTCAACGACAGCGTTGATCTGGCGGGTTTCGTCGACATGCGTACCGCCCGCGACGCCACGCTCGGGGTTCCGGCACTCTTGATTCCGGCCATTCAGATCAACATTCGGGCCGGTAACCTGCCGCCCGCCGATGACAGCGGTTTGTGCAGTCTGAAGATTCCCCTGAACCGGTTTTAAACCAGCCCGCCCCCTCATCCGCTCCTGCGGGGTTTGGGCCGCGCCCATAAAAAATCCGGCCTGGGCCGGATTTTTTATTCATCGAATTACTGCATCCAGGGTGGAGGCGGCTCTTCGGCTTTGCTCGGTGGCGCATCGTCCGCAGCACGTACGGCCTGACGGAACGCTTCGTCCAGACGAGCAGCTTCAATCTCGCGCATCACACCGCCAACATCGGCCAGCTCGTCCGGCTCGTCAAACTCACCGGTCAGCACGCTGCCCGGGTGCAACGTAGCCGCTTCGTAAAGCGCCCACATTTCCTTGGCGTACTTGGTGGTCTTGAGCTCCGGGGCAAAACGTCCGAAGTAGGAAGCCATGTTGCCCACGTCACGCTCCAGCATGCTGAACGCGTGGTTGTTGCCCGCAGCATCGACCGCTTGCGGCAGGTCGATGATCACCGGCCCGGTAGGCGTCAGCAATACGTTGAATTCGGACAAGTCACCGTGGACCAGACCGGTGCACAACATCAGCACTATCTGTTGAATCAGAAACCCGTGGAACTCGCGGGCCTGATCCGGCTCCAGCACCACGTCATTCAGACGCGGCGCAGCATCACCGTACTCATCGGCCACCAGCTCCATCAACAGCACGCCTTCCAGGAAGTCGTACGGCTTGGGAACCCGGACTCCGGCACCCGCCAAACGGAACAGTGCTGCCACTTCGGCATTCTGCCAGGCATCTTCGGTTTCTTTACGACCGAACTTCGAGCCCTTGGCCATCGCTCGGGCCTGACGGCTGTTGCGAACCTTGCGACCCTCCTGATATTCGGCGGCCTGGCGAAAACTACGTTTGTTAGCCTCCTTATAAACCTTGGCGCATCGCAGCTCATTGCCGCAGCGGACTACGTACACAGCTGCTTCTTTGCCACTCATGAGTGGGCGCAGCACCTCGTCGATCAGACCGTCTTCGATCAGGGGTTCTAAGCGTTTTGGAGTCTTCATCAGCTTTTATTGTGGGTCCTTTATTACCAAACACGCGAATGTCACTCGTTATACGGCAATCCACTCACCACGGGGAGAGGGGGGCCGTGTTAAGAGTCGCTTGTGTGCACTCCATGTGCCAACAAATCCGGAAAGTCGCTTCCTGCGCCAGCCGTCCCGAATGATAGACGAGCGCAAACTTTAGAGCATCGTCTAATCCAACCAGCGGTCGTGCCGCCCTCGCCGGGAGCGTTTTGTCCTTTGCAGGAGCATCCCGCATAACAAGCGAATCAATGCCTGAACAACTCGCCCGGGGTAAAGCCGAACATTTTTTTGAATGCAGCAATAAAGGCCGACGTCGAGTCATAGCCACAGGACAACGCGGCGCCCGTCACACTGCCACCCTCCTCCAGCACCCTGAGCGAGGACAGCAAACGCATGCGCTGACGCCAACGGCGAAAACTCATCCCGGTTTCACGGGCAAACAAACGCATCAGGGTTTTCTGCGAAGTTCCCAGGCGCTCAGCCCACAGGCTCAGGCTGACCTCGGCATCCGGGCATGCGATCAGCTCATTGCACAGGCCCAGCAACCGCACATGCCGGGGCAATGGCAGCGAGAAGCCGACCTGATTCAAGGCCGCCAGTTGATCAAGCAACACCTGCACCAGGCGCTGCTCGGGGCTGCCGCCTTCGGGGTACTCCACCGGCAACTCGCAGAAGTGCTTGATCAACTCCCGGGCCAGCGGCGTTACCTCCAGGACCCGGCAATGCTCAGGCGCCCACAGGCAATCCTGCCGGCGTATATACAGACTGCGCATTTCAGCCCGGGTCGAGGTGACTACCTCATGCTCCAGCCCTGCCGGTATCCAGATCCCCCACTGCGGCGGGGCAAAGAAACTGCCTTCATCCGTGTGCACCCCCAGCACGCCACTGATCGCGTACGAAAACTGCACCCAGTCATGCCGGTGACGCGGCGTCCATGAACCTGCCCCCAGACTTTCGGCACGGGCATACAGCGGCCGCGGCAAAACATCGAGCACCGGAATGGCACGCTGGGCGCTAGCTTGTCCGTTTGGCGGCATTGGTTGGCCTTATATCGCAAGACGTCAGATAAATCCGACGTTAGGCTAAGTCATCATTTCTTACAATATCGCGGTGCCCGGAATGCCTGTGCTCAAACATCTCAAACGAATGTTCACCGACTGGTTTCTGTGCGGGATGCTGCTAGCGACATTTCTGGCCTATGTATTCCCCCATTTCGGCAGCACCGGCGGCGCCATGCATGCCGAGTGGGTGATCAATATCGGCGTGTTCCTGGTGTTTTTCCTGCACGGGGTCAATCTGTCCAGTGAACAGATCAGCCACGGCCTGAAAAACATTCGCCTGCACTTCATGGTGCAAGGCTTCACCTTTATTGCCTTTCCGCTGATCTGGGTGGTGGCCAACAAACTGTTGGGCGCCCATATCCCGCCCTTGCTGATGCTGGGGTTCTTCTACCTGTGCGCGTTGCCCTCGACCATTTCATCCTCCGTGGCACTCACCGGGAGCGCGGGCGGCAACGTGCCGGCAGCGATTCTCAATGCCAGCCTGTCCAGCGTTCTGGGGATATTCCTGACCCCGTTACTGGTCAGCTTTGTGGTCGGCAGCGGCGCCGGCGGGATCGATCTGGGCTCAACCTTGCTCGATCTGTGCGCCATGCTGTTATTGCCACTGGTATTGGGCCAACTACTGCGCCCGCTGATTGGACGCTTCTTCGCCCGCCACAAGCGCTATACCAACATCGCCGACAAAGTGGTGATTCTGCTGCTGGTGTACGCCGCGTTCTGCAACTCGATGGTCTCCGGCATGTGGCAACAACAGGGTACTTCGGTGATATTCAGCGCCCTGGCCGGCAGTGCGCTATTGCTCGCAGTTATCCTGTGGCTGACCACCCGCACCGCTCGGGCCCTGAAATTCAGCACTGCAGATGAAATTGCCGCCGTGTTCTGCGCCAGCAAAAAATCCCTGGCCGCCGGCGCCCCCATGGCAGCGCTGATCTTTGGAGCCAACCCGGGGCTGGGCCTGATTCTGCTGCCGATCATGATCTACCACCCGCTGCAACTGATCGTCTGCTCGGTGATGGCTGAAAGCTACGCCACCCGTAACCGAGAACAAGCCGCCGCTCAAAACCAGGCCATCGCGCCCGCCCGCTAACCTGCACAATGCTCCGGGAGCTGGCTTGCCAGCTCCACTGGGTTCGGCTCAGCGCTCAATAATTGCCGTCACCCCCTGGCCGCCTGCGGCGCAAATCGAGATCAGGCCCCGGCCTTTGCCGGCGGTGGCGAGCAGCTTGGACATGTTGGTGAGGATCCGTCCGCCCGTCGCGGCAAACGGATGCCCCGCTGCCAGTGAACTGCCCTTGACGTTGAGCTTGCTGCGATCAATAGAACCCAGCGGGGCATCAAGGCCAAGCCGGGTTTTGCAATAGTCTGCGTCTTCCCAGGCCTTCAGGGTACAGAGCACCTGTGCCGCAAAGGCCTCATGAATTTCGTAGTAGTCAAAGTCCTGCAATGTCAGACCATTGCGCGCCAGCAGTCGTGGGACGGCATACACCGGGGCCATCAGCAAACCCTCCGCGCCATGCACAAAATCCACCGCTGCCGTTTCGCCGTCGCGAAAATACGCCAGAATCGGCAGACCACGTGCCCGGGCCCACTCTTCACTGGCCAATAACACCACAGAAGCGCCGTCGGTCAGCGGTGTTGAGTTGCCGGCCGTCAGCGTGCCCTTGGCGCTTCGCTCGAATACCGGTTTAAGGGCCGCCAGCTTCTCCAGGGTCAAGTCCGGACGCAGATTGTTATCGCGGCTCAAGCCCAGAAACGGCGTGATCAAATCGTCTTCCCAGCCCGCGTGATAGGCCGCCGTCAATGCCTGGTGACTGTGCAGGGCCAGCTCATCCTGCTCGATGCGGGGGATGTTCCAGGTTTGCGCCATCAGCTCGCAGTGCTGGCCCATCGACAGCCCGGTACGCGGTTCACCGTTACGCGGAAACTCGGGCTTCAAAAAGTGCGGCCGTAATTGCAGCAAGGTTTTGAACTTGTCCACAGGTGCCTTGGTGCGATTGAACTGCAGCAGCCATTTACGCAGCCCGTCATTCAGGCCGATCGGCGCGTCAGATGTGGTGTCGACGCCACCGGCAATCGCGCATTCGATCTGCCCCAAGGCAATTTTATTGGCCACCAGCAATGCAGCTTCAAGGCCCGTGCCGCAGGCCTGCTGCACGTCATAGGCCGGGGTTTGCGGCGACAGCCGGGAGCCCAGCACGCACTCGCGGGTCAGGCTGAAGTCGCGGGAATCCTTGAGCACCGCCCCGGCCACCACCTCCCCCATCCGTAGCCCGTGCAAGCTGTACCGCTCGATCAGACCCTCCAGAGCGGCGGTCAGCATGTCCTGATTACTGGCATTCGCATAAGGCCCATTGGAACGGGCAAACGGGATTCGGTTACCGCCAATAATGGCTACACGACGCAGACTCATACGATTCACCCTATTCTCTTACGGTCAATGTTCGTAACAAGCGTAGGTCTTATCGCTGATAACGAACGACCCACCCGTGTTTGTGGTCAACCCTTTGAACCCAATCTGTCGGAGAGTGTTCCATGTCAGACCGTTATATCGACTTCGTCAACTCATCCCTCGGCCAGCGTCTGGTCGGCGCGTTGGGGCTGCCGTCACCGGTGCGACTGGAACGCTGGCAGGCTGGACGGCTACGCCCCATCGAGGGGCCGCTCTTGATTGGCGGCGGTAGCCTGGCCGCAGAGGTCAACAGCTTTGCTTCCAAGCTGACCGACGCTGTATTCAGTTACGGGCCTGACCCCCTGGTCGCCACACCCTGGATTCCAGGTACCGGCCCCAAACTCAAGGCGGTGGTGTTCGACGCCAGCGAGCTCTTGCACACCGACCAACTCAAACAGTTGCGCGAGTTCTTTCAGCCCTTGCTGCGCAGCCTTGAGCACAGTGCCCATCTGCTTATTTTGGGCCGGGCGCCTGAAACATTGAGCGATCCATTCGCTGCCAGTGCCCAGCGCGCCCTTGAAGGCTTCAGTCGCTCACTGGCCAAGGAATTGCGCAACGGCGGCACCTTGCAGCTGCTGTATGTCGGCCAGGGTGCCGAAGACCAGCTTGAAGGCGCCCTGCGGTTCTTCCTGTCACCCAAAAGTGCTTATGTCAGCGGTCAGGTCATACGCCTTGGCACCTGCGCCACCCGGGTTCAGGACTGGACCCGGCCGCTGGCAGGACGCAAGGCACTGGTCACCGGCGCCGCCCGTGGCATTGGCGCGTCCATTGCCGAAACCCTGGCCAGGGACGGCGCCGAAGTGATCCTGCTGGATGTACCACCGGCCAAGACTGACCTCGACGCCTTGGCTGCACGCCTGGACGGACGCAGTATCACTCTGGATATATGTGCCGCTGACGCCGCCGCCCAACTTATCCAGCAGTTGCCGGACGGCATCGACATCGTGGTGCATAACGCCGGCATCACCCGTGACAAAACCCTGGCCAACATGACCCCCGAATTCTGGGACGCAGTGCTCGCGGTCAACCTCAACGCACCGCAAGTGCTGACCAAAGCCCTGCTCGACAGCGGCACCCTGCGCGATAACGGCCGGGTCATTTTGCTCGCCTCCATCAGCGGCATTGCCGGCAATCGCGGCCAGACCAACTACGCCGCCAGCAAAGCCGGGCTGATTGGCCTGGCGCAGGCCTGGGCGCCGCTGCTGAGTGAGCGCGGCATCAGCATCAATGCCGTGGCGCCGGGGTTTATCGAAACCCAAATGACCGCCCACATTCCGTTTGCCCTGCGCGAAGCAGGCCGGCGCATGAGCTCGCTGGGCCAGGGTGGCCTGCCCCAGGACGTTGCCGAAGCCGTAGCCTGGCTCAGCCAGCCGGGTTCGGGGGCCGTCAGCGGGCAAGCGCTGCGGGTATGCGGTCAAAGTATTCTGGGGGCATAAACCATGAGCGTGAATTGGCTGGATCTCGGTAACCCGCCGCATTTACCCGCGCTGTACGCCCATGCGGCGGCCAAACGTAAAATCACCGGCAACACCCTGCCAGAACAGGGTTTGCGCTGCTGGGTAGAGGTCCAGGCCAAACCGCTGGCCGCGTTCCGTGACATCTGCGCACTGGCGCCAGGGCCGCTGCTGCCGCCGACCTACCCCCATGTTCTGGCGTTCGGTCTGCAAATGCAGTTGCTGACCGACAAGAGCTTTCCCTTCCCCCTGCTGGGCTTGATTCACCTGACCAATCGCATTCGCGTGTTGCGCCCGATGGGCGGGGTAACGCAATTGCGCATCGGGGTATTTGTCCACAACCTGCAAAAACACGCCAAGGGCGCCACCTTCGATGTGGTCACCCAGGTTGACGACTTGATCGGGCCATTGTGGGAGGCCGACAGCACCTTGCTGTGCAAAGGCGTCGAGCTGCCGGGCGACGTAGCTCAACCCGGTGCACAGCAGCCGGTGGCGATGAACGAACTGACCCGCTGGTTCGCCCCGGCCAATATCGGCCGCCGCTATGCCAGGGTCTCGGGCGACTACAACCCCATTCACCTGAGTGCCGCCAGCGCCAGACTGTTCGGCCTTCCCAGCGCCATCGCCCATGGTTTGTGGCTCGAGGCCCGGGCCCTGGCGGCCCTCGACTCGCACCTGCCCAAGGCCAACGTCGAGATCAGCGTGGCCTTCAAAAAACCGGTACGTCTGCCCAGTGAAGTGATCCTGCTCAGTAGCGCGGCGGGCTCCAGCGGCGACTTCCAGCTCAACGGCCACGGCGATCTGCTGCACATGTCCGGCAACTGGCGGCCGATCAGCTAGCGCCCACAGGGTATAGCCACCGGCTAGTAGCGCCTTTCACTTGCGCCAACTTCTGTTCGGCCGCAAGCTTTGCGCCTTCTGGAGAGCACACCCTCGATGAACCTCGACGAACTGACCAAACGCCTGCACCGCATCCGCGATAACAATCACTGGAAACAGTTCCACAGCCCGAAAAACCTGGCCATGGCGGCCAGTGTTGAAATGGCCGAGCTGGTGGAGATTTTTCAGTGGCTGAGTGAAGACCAATCGCGCCAGCTCCCCGCCGACCAACTGGCCCACGCCGGGCAGGAGGTGGGGGACATCGTGCTGTACTTGCTGTTGCTGTGCAGCGAACTCGGACTGGACATGAACGAAGTGGTGCGCAACAAACTGGCCGACAGCGAAAGGCGTTTCAGCAAATGAGTGACCGTCACTTCGATCAACTGGCGACCCGCTTCGCCGAAAAAATCTACGGTGGCGCCAAGGGTGCCATTCGTCTGGCCGTACTTCAGGCCGATCTTACAGAGTCACTGCCCGCCCGCCCCCTGCGCGTGCTGGATATCGGCGCCGGGCTGGGCCATATGTCGCTATGGCTGGCCCAGCAGGGGCACGACGTAACCCTGGCCGAGCCGGCAGCGCCCATGCTCGAAGGTGCGCGCCAGCGCTTTGCCGACGCGGGCCAGAACGGCACGTTCATTCAGGCGCCGTGGCAAGAGCTGCTGGGCCAGCTGACCGAGCCTTACGACCTGGTGTTGTGTCATGCGGTGCTGGAATGGCTGGCCGAACCCCACGCCATTCTGCCCGTACTGCACCAGCTCACGGCCAGGGACGGCTGGCTGTCGCTGGCGTTCTACAACCGCGACGCGCTGATCTATCGCAACCTGCTCAAAGGCCACTTCCGCAAAATGCGCAAGAACGATATGGCCGGCGAAAAACAAAGCCTCACCCCGCAACAACCCCTGGACCCACGGGAACTGGCCACTGCGCTCGAAGGCTTGTGGCAGGTCGAAACCCAAAGCGGTGTGCGGGTATTTCACGACTACATGCCCGTGGAGTTCCAGGCCCGCGCCGAGCTGCAAGCGCTGGTAGAAATGGAGCTGGCCCACCGTCGCCACCCAGCCTTTGCCGGGTTGGGACGTTATCTGCATTGGGTGTGCCGCCCGGTTTGAACCGCCCGTTCGGGAGAACAACATGTATCGCCGTTTCGCCTTAGTTGTCTTGAGCCTCGGGCTGGTGGCTTGCCAGAGCCCGAACCCTTATACCCCGAGTGCACTGCCAATGCCGCCCGCTCCGGCCCAGACAGCCAACACCCTGGACTTGAGCGCCTACCCTGCGCCGCCACGGGATTACGGGCGCTATCAAAGCTGGGCCTGGCTCAATGGCCGCCTGCCGGCCGGCACGGCCTGGGCTGACCCGGCACAAATCGCCGAGGCGGTGAATAACGCCCTCGACCAGCGCGGCTTGCGCCCTGCCCAGCCGGGTCGCCCGGCAGACTTGTGGGTGAGCGCTGATTTACATACAGAAAAACGTCTGCGTCAGGTGCAGGACGACTATGGTTATGGAGCCGGTTACGGCAACAGTTATGGCCGTTACGGCAATCAGTACGGGATGTACAACTCGTTCCCCGTGGTACGCACCTACGAAGTTGAAGTCATGGTGGTGCGACTCAATTTCTACGACGGCAAAACCGGTCAACCCGTATGGAGTTCAAGTGCAGAAACCAGCAGCAAAGGCAGCCTGAGCGAACGTAGTGACGCCCTGCGCGAATCACTGAAAAAGGCAGTGCAGGCTTACCCACCTCAGTAAGTTTGAATGTTGAAGCGGAGATATCATCATGCTACGTCGCATTGCACTATTGGGCCTGGCCCTGCTGCTCAGCGCCTGCGAGTCCATGCAGGTCACCAGCGACTACAACCCTTCTGTCGATTTTGCCAGGTTTCAGACCTGGGCCTGGAAAGACCCGGCGCTGCAATACCAGCCCAATAGCCTGATGCTAAAAAGCGACCTGACCGAGCAACGGATCATGCAGGCCGTGAGCAGTGGCCTCGACCAGCGTGGCCTGCGCCCTGTGACGGCGGGCAACAAGCCGGACCTGCTGGTGCAAACCTATCTGATCGTGGCCAACCGCCAGGAACAAATTGTCACCAACTACGGCTATGGCGGCCCATGGGGCGGACCTTGGGGCTATGCCGGTGGCCCGTGGGAAGGTTACTGGGGCGCACCGATGTACAACGAAACCCGTAATGTGGTTTATCAGGTGGGCACCCTGCAAATCGACTTGATCGATGCCAAAGACGGCAGACTGGTATGGCGTGGCAGCGCAGAAAAAATCGTCGACAACAGCCCGACCCCTGCCGAGCGCAGCGCTGCCATCCATGAAGCGGTGAATAAAATTCTCGGCAACTATCCGCCCAAGTAAGGTTTGAGGCGTATCATTAATAACTTGCTCGCGATGTATACAAGTAAGAATGGATTAATACTTTCGCGAGCAAGTTAGCTGCTACACGTTTTATCTCTTCAGATATCAATGACTTTTGCACAGTTGTTCACATCACTCATATAAAACTGGCAACTGGCCAGCGCTTCGTCGACTTTTTGGCTACACTCGGTAAACTTTGGAGAGTTAGCGCTGGACCATGTTCCAGTATCAGGAGTGCTCGATGTCTCCCCGTCTAAGTGGTATCCGTTTTTCTGGCCCCCGACAGCAGCGCGGCGCAATCGGCTTGATGGCCGTAGTCGTCCTCGGCATGGTGCTGATTTTCATGTTGTTGGTGGTCGACAGCGGACGGCTTTACCTGGAGCAACGCAAATTGCAACGGGTGGCGGACATGGCGGTGCTGGAGACAATCAGCCGGGGAGGCTCGTGCGTAACCGGTACCGCACTGACCTACGCCAAGGACAGTGCAACCCGCAACAGCTTTATACCCGGGGCTGTTCAGCAAGTAAGCACCACCTGCGGCACCCTGGTGACGGGAAGCGACAACCTGCGCACTTTCAAGGCAGACAACAGCCAAACCGAGGCCATCCGCGTTATCGCCACCACCACCGTCCCCACCAGTGTCGCCGGCGGGTTGTGGAGCATGTTTTCCACGGGCAAGTTTAATTTCGATACCCATTTAACTGCGAGTGCAGTGGGGGCTGCACCAAAGGGGTTACTGGCTCAACTTACGATTCGCAGCACTGCCGTTAACATTGACTCTGCAAAATCCCAGGTACTTAACGCACTATGGGGCGGGCTGCTGGGAGGCTCGCTCAATCTAAGCGCTGCGGGCTGGCAAGGTCTGGTCGACAGCAAGATCAACTTGCTGAGTTATCTGGATCAGTTAGCCATTGATTTAAACATCAATGCCGGCAGTTATACCGATGTCTTGAACACTAAAATACAACTCACAAAACTTATCGACACGGCCATTAAAGTGCTGACGCTTAATGGCAATACCACCAGTGTGGCCGTTGACGGGCTCCTCGGACTTAAAGCTGCGGTGGGCAGTATTCAGGTCAAACTGGCCGATATATTGAAACTGCAAACGGGTACAAGTGGCGCGGGGCTGGACACCAACTTGAATGTCTTCCAGTTAGTAGAGGCTTTTGTCCAGCTCGCCAACATCAATAATGGCGTAGTGGCTACCGTCCCGCTGAACGTTCCGGGCGTGATCAATGGCGTGGTGAAATTAAAAGTCATCGAGCCACCTCAGCTTTCAGCCATTGGTGATCCGGCAAAGGCCAAGGCCAACCCTACCGATCCTGCGTCCCGGATCTACGTGCGTACTGCACAACTGCGGGCGGGGGTAAGCATCAGCCTGCCAGTGCTCGATACCCCGGCAGTCGCGTACGTTCTCAATAACCTGGTCGGCCCCCTGACCAATACGCTGAACAGTTTACTAAGCCTCAATCTGGCTGCCACCCTTGAGTCGGTCCTGTGCCTGGTGATACTTCCTTGCAAGCAAACCGACCTCAAAGTACTTCCTGCCTCCAAGATCGACATTATCCTTGAGCTCGCCAGCGCCAACTCCTATGTCACTGATTACTCATGCCCCAGTACGACCACAAAAAGCCTGACTGTCGCGAACAATGCAGCCCTGGTAAAGGTCAAGTTCGGAAGTATTGACATGACCAATGCCTTCTCTTCAACCGGCGATGTCACCATCAAGCCATTGCCCATCGTTGATATTGGTTCCGTCACCTGCTCGGGGCTGGTTCTATTCAAAGTATGCGACCCTAAAACCCGGGTACCTTTTTATGGTGGCGGGATTGGTCTAATGGTAGACACCAGTATTGGCAGCCTTACCGCTCCCTACCAGACCCATACTTACAATCAACCACCCGAAGTAAAACAGGAGCCGCTTTTTTTCACCGTAGAAGCAAAAGATCTGGTGGGCACGCTTAAAACCACGCTGCAAGGTATAAAGCTGGCGGTCTATAAACCCACAGGCACCAGCGCCCTGGGCAATCTGCTCGTGGGTATCGGCAATATATTGAACGGTTTAATTACGGCCATCAGTAATATCATCGGTACTTTGCTTAGCCCGATTGTCGACCCGCTTTTAAACAACATCCTTAATGTGCTGGGGATAACCATCGACAAGGTCGACATTGGCGCCAACCTCTCCTGCGGCCAGGGCGGACGCGCCCAACTGGTGCTCTGACCCGCAACACCTGTAGCCGCTACGGGAAACAAAGATGCGATGGGCAACCAAGCCCATCACATCTTCTGTCACACCTCGTCAGCGGCGGCTGGCCTCTAGCCTTCTGACACCGGCAACTCTACGCAAAACCGGGCCCCGGTTGCGCTGTTGCTCACGCTCAACCGCCCGCCCATGTTGTCGATAATGCCGTAGCTCACCGACAAGCCCAGGCCAGTGCCAATGCCGACGGGCTTGGTGGTAAAGAACGGTTCGAAGATGCGCTCCAGCAAACGCGGGTCGATACCGTCGCCGTTATCCTGGACCCAAAGGCGTACATGGCTGCTGTCTGCTTCGGCGCTCAGGGTTATCAGGGGCTGGAAGTCGTGGTCCGTCTCGCGTTTGCTCAACAAGGCGTCACGCCCATTGACCAGCAGGTTGATCAGCACTTGCTCCAGCTGATCAGCGTGGCCGCGCACCTGCACGCTACACACCAGCTCTTCAGTGCGAACTTCGACCCCTTTGCTACGCAGGCCTTCGCCCAGCAGGGCCAAAGTGCCTTCCAGTGCCTGCACCGGGTTGAATACTTGCTGCTCGATTTCGGAGCGCCGGCCGAATACCCGCATATGGTCCACCACCCGCGCAGCACGCTGGATTTGCGAATCGATGCGGGTGAGTTTTTCCGTCAGGTAATCAATCTGCACATCGCCGTTACCCAGGCGCTTGAGCACGTTGACGATCGCCATGCGCATCACATTCAGCGGCTGGTTGATCTCATGGGCCAGGCCGGTGGCCATTTCGCCGAGGGTGGCCATCTTCGCGCCATGGGTCAGTTGCTGTTGCGAGCGCCGTACTTCGGTGTTGTCGCGACCTACCGCCTGGATTTCGAGCAACTGGCCCTGGGCATCGAACACCCCGCGATCCGACCAGACCCACCACGCGTGTTCACGCCCGGGCAGTTGCAGGCTGATTTCAGCCGTGCTGACCGGAAACTCCGGGCTCAAGCTGGCAATCCGCCGGGCAAACAACTGACGCTGCTCCGATGAGAGCCAATCCCCCAGGCTGATCCCCGGCAATTGCTCCGGGGTGCATTCCAGATAAGTGGCCAGTGGCCGGTTGCCGAAAGTCAGGGTCAGGTCCGGCAAGTAGCGGCAAATCATCGCCGGGGAATCTTCGACCAGTATCCGGTAACGCTCCTCGCTGTGCTTGACCCGATCGGCCGCTTCGGTGGTCTCGGTGATATCCAGCCATAAACCCACCGCCTCGACGGGCAGCCCCAGGTCATCGCGTAATAGTTTGGCCTCATCCAGCAACCAGTGATACTCGCCACTGCGGTCGCGCAGGCGATAGCGGCTGCGGCTGCTGCCTTGGCGCAGCAGCTGGCGGGTACGTTCAAAATACTGCTCGCGGTCGTCGGGGTGAATCTTCTCGATCAAGGCGCCGCCTGCGCAGTCGTCCAGACTCCAGCCCAGCAAAGGCTGCAAGCTGTCGCTGAAGAAAGCGGGGAGCAAGGCGCCTTCGTCGTAGCGCTGTACGTAAATCACCGCGGGCGAGCTGGCAATCAGGTTGTCCAGTCGCGCATGGGCGGCAGCGGCTTGCAGTTGCTGGTTTTTAATGTCGCTGATATCGAGCATGTAACCCACTATGCGCCGACCTGCGCCAGCCCCCAGCACCTGGCCCTGTATCCGGTACCACCGCGCAGGCTGCCCGCCCTGGGGTTGATGCACCCGCGCGCACAACAGCAATGCTTTGCCGTGCTCCAGCAGCGCATTGAAACCGCTGCTGATTTCATCCCGGTCCGCTGGGTGAAACAGCGCCAGCCACGCCTCGCGGGTCAATGCCGCAGGCTCCAGCTCGGGCAACAGACTGGCGCTCAATTGTGCTGCCAGCTGAATCTGCCGGGAAGGCTGCAACCACTCCCACCAGCCCGTACCCAGCAGCTCTTGCAGCGCGACCATGCGCTCCTGTTGCGCAGTGTGCTGCTGATCGCGCAGACGGTCCTGCAAAGGCCCGGCCATCGCCGCACACACCAGCAACCAGTCGCTGTCACTCATCAACCGGCGCTGCTGCGCCGCCGGGTAAAAACCCAGCAGCAACCAAACAGACTGCCCGCGTTGATCACGGTATGGCACCAACAAACCGTCGGCATTGCCAAACAGGCTGTTGAGCAAAGGGGTACGGCTCCTCTCAAGATCCGCATTTATGTGCCGGGGCGCTGTTGCGTCAAGATCATCGAGAACCTCGCCAACGGTCTGCCCGGACGTCCACAACAGCGGCGCATCAAAAGCGTGATAAGCACTGTAAAGACGCCAGCCGAGGGCGGTATCACTGCGCACGGCCAGCGCCACGCAGGGCACACGCCACTGCTGGGCCACACACCGCAGGGCTTCATGGATCACTTCAGGCAGGCGGGCAGCGCTGCACTGGCGCAGCTGCTGAGTGATGCTGAGGGCCAGTTGCATGCATTGTTCGCGGCTGCCGGCTTGCTGACTGTGGCGCCGTAAATCGCTGATATCCAGCAACTGCAACAGCCAGTGATCGCCCTGGGGCTGCACCCAGCCCCGGGTGTTCAGCACGTTCAGGCCCGGCCCTTGAAAGTCCAGATCAAGGCTGTGCCCGGTCCAGTCTGCCGGCACACCTTCAAGGGCCTGAGTGCTGCCCGGCACCAGATAGTCCAGCAACAGACGCGGCGTTCCTTCACCTGTAGCCAGCCCCAGGCCAAAGCGCTGCAGACCATGGGCGTCAATCACCCGCCCCTGCGGATCGAGCACCAGCTGTATGCCAGCATCGGTTCGCCACTGCAGGCCAGGGGATTCGGGCGCCTGCTCGCCGAAGCCGCCGAGCAGGCGCCCGAAGAATCGTTCACCGTGAATCAAAATTTCATACTCGATGTCACCGTCAAGGAGCTCGGCAGATCAGGTACGGTAATAGTTCCAAATTTAAGTACCGGCATGATGCTGCGCAACGCAACGGACGGCAGACTGACAGTCGCAGTCAGTACCCCTTTGGTGGCGTCATAAGTTGCAGTTTTGACCAGGCTTGTAGCCACGGTTTTAGGGACCCAGCTCAGTTTGTCGTTCAGCACGCTGGTGGCCAATGCCTCAACTGTGGATTTATAAGTCGCCGCCGTCAGCGAAGGATCGACCGCCACACTGCGGCGCACCGCCTCGGCGGTGGCGTTATTGAATGACTGCATCAGCAACAACGGCAAGCTGTAACTTAGTACGCCATAAAGCACCGCAAAAAAAACAACAAATACCAGCGCGAACTCAATGGCAGCGGCGCCTTTTTGTTTTTTAGGAAGGCCTGTTTTCATGACTGCGTCCACCCTGTCAATCTAAAGTAATATCATCATAGAATCATTGGTAAAAAGGGATGTTAATTACGTGATCCATTTATCCGTTGTGTTTGTTTGGTTCTTCGCCTGCGCCACCCAAGACCTTATCCAGCGCCAGATTGCCAATATCCTGACCTTTGGGGGTGCGGCGCTGGCGTTGTTGTATCTGCTCTGGACGGGTAGCACCTGGCTTGGCGCCAGCGCCGGTGAAGGCGGCTGGGCGCTATTGATCGCTTTGTTACTGACACTTCCCGGCTATGCCCTGAACAAGCTGGGCGCCGGTGATGTAAAGCTGCTGATTGCCCTGGCACTGGCAACCGACCGTCTGACAATTTTAGGTACCGTGATCGGCGCCAGTTTATGTACTGCCCTGTGGTGGCTGCTAGCGTCAAAAATTCTGCCTGTTGTGAATCAACGATTTAAGTCAGACGCCAATAACGACAAAACCGCACTGTCAAAAAAACTTCCGTACGCACCCTTCTTGTTAGGTGGTTTCACCCTGACAGTGATGTTACTGCCATCGTCAGTTTGAGGGATTAACACCTTGTACATAGTCGTAAAGTAGGTCTACGTTTAAACCAGACACCTCAAGCGGGTGCCCAAGATGTCGCTGCAAGATGTCCATGATTGGTTTACCAGGATGGAGAACCGTGTGAAAACACCAACGTTCAAAATAAAAATACTCGTCGTCGATGATGAACCATTAATTGTCGAAGAGCTATGCGAGTTCCTGGAAAGCAGCGGCTATGGTTGCGTACCTTGCCAATCCAGTCGTGATGCCATAAGTGCTTTCACCGCCGACTCGAATATCAACCTGGTGCTGTGCGACTTGCACATGCCCGACATGGATGGAATCGAACTCACTCAACACTTGCAAAAAGTTGCCGGAAAACAGCGCGCCTTTGAAAGCATTTTATTGACTGGTCGTTCAGATAAAAAAGACGTGATCAAAGCGCTGCGTATTGGCATCGCCGATTACTATCAAAAGCCCGTCGATCTAAGTGAGTTACTTGAAGGTATTCAGCGTCAGGAAGAAATTCTTCGCGAACAGCACAAGAGTTACCAGTTGGGGCATCTGAACCAGAAGTTGCAATATCTGGCCGAGTCCATCGACGACCTCTATCAAGATATGGCAGCAGCTCGCCGCCCCTCCCAAATAACGTCTCCATCTTCGGGCGACAGTTCCGGGGTTCAGATCCCCTCCATTTTCAAACAACTGTCGCCACGCCAACTGGACGTTGCCAAGCTGGTGAGCAAAGGCCAGACCAACTACCAGATCGCCTGTGATCTGGGCATTACCGAAAACACCGTAAAACTCTACGTGTCGCAAGTGCTGCGCCTGACCCACATGAACAACCGCACCCAGCTGGCCCTTGCCCTGTCCCCCAACTCCTCCGGCCAACACCATCGGCAGATGGTTGACGGCTGATCAGTTATCCAGGCTATGCCCCCCTGTCCCGCACTGGATGGAACAGGGGCCTGAACCACATTGATCAATCCGACTTGCCGCTACCGCCTTCATCCTGTTTGTAATACTCAGGAATAGGGTGGGTGTAGCTGTCCAGCCAGCGTTGCAGGCTGAGCTCGCGCTCTTGCGGGGTGGCTGTCTGGGGGATCGGTGACTGGGCCCGGCCACTGACCTGAAGCTGCAGCCAGTTTTCGGTGTCCTGCTGGGCTCTGGACACAGGTCCCGGCCCGATGGCAAAGGCGCCAAGCGGCAGCACGGCCAACAACACACCGACTCGAATATAAAGACTCATGGCACACCTCCAACGCATTATTTGATCGCAGCCACTTGATTGCTGGCTGTCTTGGCTTGGGTTTTCAGGGCTTGCGCCCTGGCCTGGGCATCACCCACTTGCGCAGGGGTCAATTCGGCACGGTTCGCAAGTTCTGCGGCCTGGTTCCACTGATCCTGATAAATCAGCAAGGTCACCAGGTTCAGCGCCGCCAGCGAATCCGTCTGCTTGAGCTCCAGAGCAGTCAAAAACTCAAAGCGCGCTTCGTCTAGGCGCAGTTGATTGAGATACACCACCCCCAGATCGTTACGCACCTTGTCATCGGTCGGTGCCATGCGTGCCGCACGCTCCAGATAAGTGGTCGCCAGCGCGTTATCACCCCGCCCTGCTGCCAGCTGACCCAGGCCATGCTCACCTTCGGCGGCCAGACAGGAGCCCAGCAGCCCGCGATACAAAGGCTCGGCTTCACTGCGACCCAGTTGCCGGTAGATTCTGGCCTTGCGCAGTTGCACCTGGGCGTAACGCTCCGGCAGACCTTGCAGATTGGCCAGGCTGGCGTGCAGCTTGCCCTCCTTGGCCATGTCGTCGGCCAGGCTCATCGACAGTTCCTGATCATCACTCAACTTGGCGCAACTGCTGCCGGTCAGACTCGACCACGGCGAATTACCCTGCCCCCCTGTCGCACAACCGCCCAACATCAGCAGCGCACACGCGGCAATGACAGCTTTCATACTCATACTCCTGATCAAGAGGTAAAGGCCCTTGCGATAGCCATCAAACTCGGCCCGGCCAATACAATCATCAGCGCCGGAAACAGAAACACCATCATGACCACCGACATCTTGGCCGACATTTTCGAGATGTATTCCTCCAGACTCGTCATGCGCCGGTCATCGAGCAGCTCTTTAAGCGCCTGCAACGATTTCATCGCGCCGCCGCCCTGTTGAATCAATTGCTGCAGGATCACGCAGGTGTCGTTGAATTCGTCCACATCCAGCAAGGCTGCGGTTTTGTTGAGCTCCTGGCTCAACTCCAGGCCCGAGTCCACCCTGGCCAGCATCACCCGCAACTCTGCAGTAAGCACCGGCAGCAATTGCCGCCCCTCCAGGCTCAACACCCGCAGCGCCTGCTCGACTGCCATGCCGGATTCAAACAGGATGCGCAGTAACGGAATGAAGGTTGAAACCTCCACCGCCACTTCTTGCTGCCGCTTTTTCGCCACGTAGGCCAACATTCGCTTGGGAATCAGATACCCCAGGGCAAGCGCAAACAGCAGTACAAGCATCAGATTTCCCGAACCGGGAAAGAACAATTCATGCCCCAGAAAGATCAGCCCGGCAAAGGCAACCGGAGTACCGATCTGGAACGCGGCAAACAATGACCGCTGGCTGGCGGTGCGCCAGCCCACGCGGTTGAGCAGGACCTGGGTTTCGCTGTCCATCGAAACCGAGCGCTGGCCAAACTTGCTGCTGCCCACTGCCCGCATCCACAGGCTGAGTTTGCCGGGACCGGTCCTGTCACCCTCCAGACGCTGCATCACCCGCTGCTGGCTCAGCCGCTCCTGGATCACATGGTTAATTACCAGCCCCAGAGCGCCGATCAATAAAATCAAACAAATCAGCAAGGCCATGTCATACGCTCCGCACCATGCGCCACAGTCCCAGGCTACCGATAGCCTGCATTGCAAAGGCGGTGAGCAGCATGTGCTGACCGCTCGGATCCTGCCACACCTTGGTCAGGTAACTGGGGTTGGTGATCATGAAATAGCCCCCCACCAACAGTGGCAACACCGCCAGAACCACTGCCGTGATGCGGGTTTCACCGGTCAGGGCCTTGAGTTTACGGGCACCTTGTTCACGCTCACGAATCAGCACAATCAGGTTTTCCAGCAACTCACTGGCGCTGCCGCCGTAGCGATGGTTGACCTTCAATCCGAGGGCAAACATGCGAAATTCATTGCGTTCATACAGCTCGGCAAAATCCTCCACCGCATCGGGCAGACTCACCCCCAGGTGCACGTTGCGCGCCACCCGGCTGATGGCGCTTTTAAGCGGATCATTCGACGCCTCAATCGCGTGCAGCACCGCATCGGACAAGGTGCGGCCCGCCTTCAGGCTGCGCACACAGTGATCAAGTAACTGCGGCAATTGTTCGACCATGCGCCGCACCCGACGGTGGTATCGCCAGCTGACATAGAGTTTTAAAAGCAACGGCGGCAGCAGCAGCAACAGGAGGAAAAACCCCCAGCCGCCCATCAGCCCGGCCAACACTGCGACAGCGCCCCATATCGCCAACCACAACCCCAGACGTTCCGAAGGACGGCCCATACCGGCCTGCAAAAAGGCCCGGTCCAGCCATGCCACACTCAGAGGTGTTTCCAGCGGTCGCGGCTGGCCCTCACCCAAGCGGTCCAGCACCCTGTTGGTTGCCGGGTCTCGCAATGCGCGGTAGACCAGCGTCAATGACATCACGAACATCAAAAAGCTGATCAGAAAAAGTATCAAGGCCGGGATCATGGGCGCGCCTCAGCCGTTTGCATTCAAAATGGGGTCACGACGCAATTTGTCACCTGCCGGGTTCAAGGCTTCGCGCATAAAGCCAAAACCGGTGCGTTTATCCAGCCGGAACAGGGTGTTGGTGACATAAACATCGTCACGTACCCCGACCACTTCCAGTACCTCACTGACGCAGCGCCGGCCATCCGGCATGCGGGTCAGTTGAATGATCACGTCCAGCGCGGCACAGATCATCTGACGCAAGGTTTTTTCCGCCACCGTACGCCCAGTGAGACCCACCAGGGTTTCCAGGCGCAGCAACGCATCTTGTGCGGTGTTGGCGTGCACAGTACTCATGGAACCGTCGTGACCGGTGTTCATCGCGGTCAGTACGTCGAGCACTTCAACACCCCGAATTTCGCCAAGGATGATGCGGTCCGGGCGCATCCGCAGGGCGTTGCGGATCAGGTCGCTGGATTTGACTTCACCGTGGCCTTCAGCATTTGGCGGCCGGGTTTCAAGACGCACCACATGGGGATGGCCGAGCTGCAACTCCGCCACGTCTTCGATGGTGACCAGACGTTCGTGGGGGTTGATCAACTGGCTCAGAATATTGAGCAGCGTGGTTTTACCGGTGCCGGTACCGCCGCTGATCAAGATGTTGCAGCGCTTGCCTACCGCTTCCTGGAAAAACTCGTAGATCGGCTGATCAATGGTCTGCATCGCCACCAGGTCGCTGCTTTTGAGCATGTCCTTGCGAAATTTCCGGATCGACAGGCAAGGGCCGTCCAAAGCAATGGGCGGAATGATGGCGTTGACCCGGCTGCCGTCAGGCATGCGCGCATCGACCATCGGCGAGGACTCGTCAAGGCGCCGGCCCAGCGGCGCCAGAATGCGCTGCATCACCCGCTCGACGTGATGATCGTCGATAAAGCGCAGATCACTTTGACTGAGCAACCCCTCGCGTTCGACAAACACCCGGTGCGGTCCGTTGACCAGAATCTCGGTCACCGCCGGGTCACGCAGCAGCACTTCCAGGGGACCGAAACCGGTCAGTTCGTCGACGATTTCTTCAGCCAGGCGTTCCATCTCGTAACGGGAAATGGCCAGATGCAGGCGCAACACGTATTCAGCGACCCGCTCGGTGACAAACTGCGACAGGACCTGGCGTGAATCTTCCAGCAGGTTCTTCCCGGTCTCCTCGATGGCATCAATGATATAGCGATGCAGTACCAGCTTCAGACCGTCATGGTCCGCACGCCCGTCCTTGTACAGGCCCGAGCCGAACAACTGTTCCCCGGTCATTTCGGCCCCCACAGGCGGTTGAGCCAACTAGCGGATTTGGCCGGTGACTTGCCCGGCAGTTGCGAACGCCTGGCCAGCCGCTCACCGAGTTTTTGCAGACCCTGGCTCAGGGCTTCCCGCGGGCCCAGCTCAAACAGAGTGATGCCCTGGTTTTTCGCATTGATCCGTAATTCGGGACTCGCCGGTAATGTGGCCAGTACTGGCAAGCCAAAGCTTTTGGCCAGTGCATCGGCATCGGGAGCCACGCCACGCATATAGCGGTCGACCAGTAACCCCGCATGTTCAAGCTTCATGCCCTTGGTGCGCCAGACACCCAGTACCTCCAGGTTACGCCGGCAATCGAGTACGTTTTGATCGGTGTAAAACAGCAACTTGTCGCAATGGCTGACAAAGGTGCGCAGTGCTTCGCTGTCAGGCTGGCCCGTCAGATTGACCACGATATGCTGGAAGTGCTGCCGCAAGGCGCTGAGCAACATATACAACTCGGCGGCGCTGGTCTGCTCCAGAGGCTCGTCGTTGTCGCTGTGCACCAGGATTCGCAAGCCTTCCGGGGTTTTGGTAAATGCACTGTCGATCAAGGTGCTGTCCAGGCGGCGTAGATGACGCAGGGCATCCCCAAAGAAAAACGAGCTCTCAAGGCTCAACTGCGTCAGGCCATCGCCACGGGGCACCCCAAGATCGAGGAACAGGGTTTTTTGATCATGCTTTTGCACCACCAACCCCAGGTGGCAGGCGAGCAATGCACCGTCGGCATTGCATTGGGCACTGAACAGTACGGTCAGCCCCCCAAGCTCCGTGTTCGGAGTGACTGGCGGCAAGCGCTTGCTCAAGCGCCGTACCAGCCCGGCCACTTCACTGGAGCGCGAACCGTAGGCAACAAAGTCCCGCGCCCCGGCACGCATGGCATTGAGCACCAACTGGTTATCCATGCCATCGCCCAGGGCAACCACGGCCAGCATCGGCTTGGCTTCCAGCAGGCCCTCGATCAAGGCGCACTGAGACACGACTTTCTCGCGGTCCAGTCCTACAAAAACCAGGCCGGCGAAAGTGACATCAATCAATGCCAGCAACTCATCGAGACTGCTGGTGCCTGCGCCCACGACCTGGCCAAGTGGCGCCAGGGCGCCCTGCAGCCATTCAAGATCGGTATTGCTGCGCGTCAGCGCGAGAAAGGTCTGGCTCAGGCTTTGGCTCATTGTGACAACCCGCTACGGGTATTGAATTTACCGTTCTCAAGGAAATACAGGCGGTACCAGTTAGGGTCGTAGTTACGCAGCTTTTCGCCGGGCATGGCTGGCAATTGCGCATTCACGGCAAGCGGCTGGACCAGATGCGGGGTCACAATCATCAACAGTTCTTTTTCTTCACTGCTGGTGTTGGAGTCGCGGAAAAATGCACCCAGGATGGGGATATCCCCCAGCCCCGGGAATTTGTTCACTTGGGCACTGTTACGCGAACTGATCAGGCCGCTGATCACAAAGCTCTCGCCATCGGCCAGGGAAATACTGGTGTCGGTGCGGCGAACGTTAAGACCCGGTACTAATGTGCCGGCGATATTCACCGCATTGGTGTAGTCCAACTCACTCACTTCGGGTGCGACTTTGAGCATGATGCGGTCACGTCCGACCACGGTCGGGGTCAACGTCAGGCGGATACCGAATTCCTTGTACTCAATCGACACGTTGTCGCTGCCGCTGCTCGGGACCGGGATAGGCACTTCGCCACCCGCGAGGAAGGTTGCACTCTGACCGCTTAACGCCACCAGGCTCGGACGCGCCAGGGTGTAGGCAAAACCGCTGCCCTCCAGCGCGTTAATCATCGCCTTGACCCGGCCACCGCCGAAGCCGATGTTGAAATACTTGCCGTTAGCCACCGGGCCGCCGGTAATGATGTTTTCCGCACTGGAGATAAACGAACCGGGCGAGCCAAACAAAAAGTCTTTACCCATGCCAAAGATCTGGGTGCTGGCTTCCTGCATTTTGGTGCGATTGACTTCGACAAAGCGAATATCGGTCTGTACCTGGCTGGGCAGGGTCGGATCTGCCGAAGGCGGCAACGAAGCGCTGGTATAGCCGGTGGCGGCTTTGCCCTTGACGAACACCATGCTCTGACGCGGCGCCTTGGAGCAGGCGGTCCAGACCATCAGGCTGGTGGTTCCCGGCGCAACACCGGTGAGCAAAAAGGCGTTGCTGCCATTGGCGAGCACATCAGCCACGGCCGGGTCACCTACCGCAATACGGGTAATACTGACCGGCGAGTCCAGCGCTTGCTGGGCCCCCTGGGCCACTTCCAGTACCGAGGGTAACTGGCCGAGTGCAGCGCAATTATTTGAAGCAGCCAGTGCCATTTCAAATGGCAGGCTGCTTAAGATCAGCGTCCAGAAAGCTCGTTTGTACAGCGGAACGCAACGGTATCTCATGCTGGGCTTCCCTTGCAGATCATATTTTTATTGAGCGGGCCGTTGGGTGTTCTGACTGCCGCGAATGATTTCAATACCGCGCTCGCGCTGGGCCACGGGGTTACCTGCAACAGGTGCTCGCACCGGGCTGGCCATGGCTAACTGGTTAAACCGGTACAGGCTGCGCTTGGCGTTCTCAATATTGCTGGGCGACTCCTGCTGCCCTGCCCAGTACTTGCTCAAGCGCTTTTCCTCGGCGCTGCGTACGGCCAGACGCAAGGTGCCTGCCTGAGTGGCAAGCATCAGTTGATTGATCAAGGGTTCTGGAACCGCCAGCACCGCGGTGCGCGCAGTGGCACGGCGTTGCGCTTGCTTGAGGGCTTCTTCGGCATTCAGCGGTGGACTGGCCAGTTGGCCATCGTTGGTCAGGCCCAACTCATCGCCCACGCTCAACACCCGTACGGCTGGCAGGACGATTTGCGCGGACTGTTGCGGATTGGCGGTGTCCTCACGCAAAAAAAGCAGGATATCGACGTAATCACCCGGGGTTAACTGCCCTCCCGCGCCGGTCACTTCATCAATGGCCACGGCCAGTGCACGCTCATCAGGGCGAATCATGCGAGCCAGGGGCCCGCCCACTTCAAAACTCTGCTTGCTCAACCAGGTGCCCGCAGCAAGCGCTCGCCACGGGGTAAGGCCCACAGCCTGATCGATAGACGTCAGGCTGCCAACGGGCGCAGTCTGAAGTTTTTCCAGGGTCAGATCTTCGGCCGTCAAGGCCACATGGGGGGGAACATCACGGGCTAACACCACCACTGGCTGGCGGGTTGTATCCTCAACTGCGGCAACCTTCTGCTCGACCAGCTGGGTCACCGGCACTTCGGCAACCGGCTGCTGACGAGTCAATACCAGCCCCCAATAACCGGCCGCGATGGCACCGATAAACAAAATGGCCGCCAATACCAGACTGCGTCGATTGTTCATTAATAAACTCCCTTTACAACTGCACACCGCAGGTCAAAAATAAATCATTCGCAATCAGGCAGCCGAACCCAATAACGCTGTTTGAACCATTTCGCTATTTGAACGTAGCGCAGGCAAAGCAAAATGCCATTACCGGCTTTAAAAATCTCTATTTAATTGCGAATAGTTTGATTTACCACACATTTTCAGCGCTCTCATTTGGATTAATACTTTATGATTAGTGCTTTTTTACAGTTGCTTGAAAGTTATTTATTGCCAATGCTGTACTGGCAGATGGAAATCACGCAACTTTGAAGTTAAGCGGTGCCCGATCGGTGCACTAAGGAGATATCAGATGTTTTTAAATACTGTTCTGAAAGTGTACGTGCCGACCCAACTTTTCGTGGCGCGCCAGGTCAAATTATTTGCCCAACGCACCGAGGGCGCTTCAGGTATTGAATACGCACTTATCGCGGGCATGGTCGCCGTGGCAATCATCACCTTCGTCACGCCTATCAAAACGGCAGTGACATCGATCTTCCAGGCTATCTCTACTGAACTGACTTCTGTCGCCGGCTAAAGAGTGTGAGTCTTTCTTCTTCCCGCCAACAGCTTCTCCTAGTGGATGACGAAGAAGATGCACTGCTGGAGTTGACCGAACTGCTAGAGGGCGAGGGCTTTTGTTGCTATACCGCAACATCAGTCAAACTCGCCCTTTTGCAGTTGACCCGACATCCGGACATTGCGCTGGTCATCACCGACCTGCGCATGCCGGAAGAGAGCGGTATTGAACTGATCAAACGTCTGCGTGAACACACTTCGCGCCAGCACTTACCGGTGATTGTCATTTCCGGACATGCCGACATGGACGACGTAAGCGACCTGTTACGTTTGCAGGTACTGGATCTGTTCCGTAAACCCATCTACCACGTGCGCCTGCTCGACACCCTCGACAACCTCTTCCCGAAGCTCTAGCCGGCTGCGGCCTGCTGTGGCTCCTTGCCCAAAAATCTGTGGTTGTCTGATTGGCCACGGTTTGTGTATGTCACTCATACTCTTTGCAGCACAGACAATGCAGCTCACTCTAGTGAGCTGCATTGCCCACTGGTCAGCGGGCATTTAATGTCCATGCACCTGGAACGCCTGGATTCGAAAGCGCTCTGCTCTGATGTCAGAGATACATTTCATTGATCCAGACATCACAACCCCACAGGATTTCATAAACAATCTGTCACTTGGTATTAACGCCTTATATAACAAACTCCACAAAACCAAACACAGGCATGAAAACAAATAAGATATATAAAATAAAAAGCCCCGCGAACAGGGTTTCTCACTAAAGTTATTACACTATTTAATATACTTTAGCTTCTTCCAGGCATTCTCCCGAATCTTGTAACCTCGGGCGTTTTGCATAAACAGCCCCGCCGCCCCTCGTATTTCCCCCATAGCCGCAGCCCTTGTTGCTCGCATCACTGCACCACGCTGAACTCAACGCGCGCGGTTTGTCCGCTTTGGTCAAGCACGCTCAGCTCATAACGGCCCACGTGTTCAAGTGTGGTGTTGAGCGCCGCCTGATGCTCGCTGTCCCCCAAGGGTGCGCCATTGAGGAACCACCAGCGCCGACCGTCGCCACCCAGGGCAGAAACGCTGAGCCGCAGCGCAGCCTGACTTGCTGCTGGACGTCGCAGCCGGTCGCCATCGCGAACCCCTGCAATCGACAGCTCTGTCACCGAGCTCAAGGGCGGCGGCGGGCATTGCGTCGAGGCCATCGGCAGCCGTGCTTCACGCCGCTCAATGCGGGGCAACCAAGGCTCAAGCGGTGCTGGCCAGAGCGCCACTTCGCGCATCTGCGCGGTGCTGCATTGCGGGCCGACCCGCAAGCCCCGGGCATCGACCCAGATTTTCTCCCGCAACCCCACGCCCAACGGCTGATCGGCGGCGAGCAACGTCGGCGGCGTGGTGTGATCCAGGGTCCAGGCAAAGCGCTGACGCCGGCAATCGGGGTCCCTTTTGCTCAATGGCTGGCCCTGCGGCCAGCAAATAGCGGCCACTGCGACTGTATCCGGCACCGGCTCCACGGGGGTAACAATGCCGCGCTGGCTGTCGCGATTGCTCAGCACATCGTGGACTTGCAACATCAATGGCGCCGCCGACGCCAGGCCAAACTGTCCGGGCACCGGCGTGCCATCCGGACGCCCGACCCATACCCCGATCAAGTAACGCGGCCCGACCCCAATGGCCAGCGCATCACGAAAGCCATAGCTGGTGCCGGTCTTCCAGGCCAGCGACGGACGCTGTACCAGTTCGGCATGGGGGTCGCGATCCGGTCGCGCTTGCCCGCTGAGAATGCGCCGGATGATCCACGCCGAGCCGGGGGACAGCATGCGCCGCTCGCGCAGTTCATCCTGGGGCTGCAACCGCAGACGGGCGCTTTTGCCGCCACGGGCCAGTGCGCTATAGCCGCTCACCAGGTCCTCCAGACGGCTCCCGGCGCCGCCCAGAATCAGCGCCAGACTGGGCTCGGCCAACGCCGGCAGGCTCAGCGGCACGCCGCCGTTGCGCATGTCTGCGGCAAAGCGTTTGGGCCCATAGGCCTCAAGCAACTGCACCGCCGGCAGGTTCAGCGACAGGGCTAACGCCGAGCTGGCCGATACCGGGCCACTGAACCCCATGGAAAAGTTGCCCGGCCGGTAATCGCCATAACGCCGGGGTACATCCTGCAACAGAGACTCGGAGTGAATCAGCCCGGCGTCCATCGCCATGCCGTACAGGAACGGCTTGAGCGTGGAGCCTGGCGAGCGCATGGCGCTGATCATGTCGACATGGCCAAAGCGTCGCGCATCGTTGATATCGACCGAGCCCAGATAGGCCCGCACGGCCATGTTGCCGGTTTCGACAACCACAATGGCGGCCGAGGTGTGCTCGGGCAAACGGGCGCGCCAGCCCAGGAGCAAGTCTTCAAGGCGACGCTGCAAACTGGCGTCAATGGTGGTACGAATCAGCGGCGGGCTATGGGGCCGGTTTAGCCGTCGTGCCAGCAGCGGGGCCAGACTCGGTTCCAGCCGCGGGGCCAACAACAGAGGTTCTTCAAGCGCCTCGTTGACCGCCGACTGTGGCCACACCTGATACTCGGCCAGACGCCGCAGTACCTTGTCCCGCGCCACTTGCGCCCGCCCCGGGTGACGGTCGGGACGCAGCCGGCTGGGCGCCTGGGGCAGCACCGCCAGCAGCGCCGCCTCGGAGCGCGTTAGCTGCTGCGGCGATTTGCCAAGGTAAGCCCAACTGGCCGCGGCCACCCCTTGCAGCGTGCCGCCGAAGGGCGCGCGGTTGAGGTACAGATTGAGGATCTGATCCTTGGACAGATGCCATTCCAGCTGTGCCGTGCGCCACAACTGCCGATACTTGCCAAGCAAGGTGCGCTCATGGGGATCGAGCAGGCGTGCCACTTGCATCGACAGAGTGCTGCCCCCCGACAACACCCGGCCACCGCTGAGGTTTTGCCAGACGGCGCGGCCCAGCGCCAGCGGATTGACCCCCGGATGCTGATAAAACCAGCGGTCTTCGTAGGTCAGCAACGCCTCGAGGTAATACGCCGACACCTCCCCCGTCTGCACCGGGTAACGCCACACCCCATCGGCGTCGGCAAAACGCCACAGGGGCGTGCCGTCTTCGGCCAGCACCACACGGGCCAGGCCATCTTCAGGCAAGGGCAACGGCCAGATCCGGTCTGCCAGCCACAGCAACGCGCACACCAGCACCACGCTGGCGATGCTCCAGCCCAGTATTTTTCCAGTTCTAGAACCCACTAACATTCACTCGCTACGCAACTTTGCATCATGACTGGTTGCCCAATGGGTATCTCTGGCACAGTTGCCATCTTATTGATCGGGACATACCCATGCACGTCGAAAGCTTTGTTGGAAACCTGGGCCTGTGGCTAGGTACTTTTGTCCGTTTTATCGTAGAGAGCCTGAACGGCCTGTTCACTGCCATCACCCAGGCTGGCAGTAACTTCATCGACGGCATGGCTCGCGCGCTGGGCATGGACACATCGATCGTGAGCATTGCCGTGCTGGTGATCGGCCTGCTGTTTTTGTACAGCGCCGTACGCGCGTTCATGCGTGCCTCGATCATTGCCGGGGTGATCTGGTTACTGCTGGGGTTGTGGGTGCTGAGCTGGATTATCAGCTAAGTACCCAACCCTTGTAGGAGCAGCCGGTCGACGCTCGATGGCCTCGCGATCTTTTGATCTTGAAAAGCTCGCGAGGCAATCGAGCGTCGACCGGCTGCTCCTACAGGTCAGGTCAGGGTCAGCGGCCCTTGATCACCATCTCCCCCGGGGTCTCGCCCACGGCTTGCCAGTTGGGGCGATACATCGACTCCACTTGCGGCGGCGGTACCCGGTAGGTGCCCGGGGTCACGGCGCGGGCCAGGTACAACAGGTGCGTGGTGCCGGAACCTTCCAGCTTCAGCGCAGCCACGTAGCGATCATCCCGATACTCCTGATGTTGCACATTGGCGTTCTGCATCGACTCGCGCCATTGCTTGACCTGGGTACTGGCATTTTCAAGACTCGCGGCACTTTGCCCAAGGTTCTGGTTTTCCAGCTCCAGACCCGCAGGCAGCAAATCCACCACCAGCGCGTCCGGTACCTGCTGCTTGGCCGTCACCGCCAGATGCACCAGCACCAGATCGCCACTTGCCAGGCTGTCGATATTCAACGGCTCGCCATTCATGCCCAGGTAGTCGCGACGAATGCTCATGTTCTCGCCACCCGCCAGCGGCGCCTGCTGTGGATAACCGGAAATCGTCAGCTGTTGATAAACCGCTTCGCTACCTTCATTGCGCAGGGTCAGCGGCGTGTCCAGCAACGCCCCGTCCAGCTTGAGCCCCGGCTGGCTGTTGTTCAGCTCTCGAGTCTGGCTACCGCTGGCCAGCGTGGCCGTCCAGCTGGCTTCAGGTTTGCCCAGCAAATTACGTCCCGCCAGGAACAGAGAATTACTCTCCTGAGTCGACAACCATTGGCTGGCCGCCAGTTGATCTGACAAATCAAACAAGCGCTGTTCACGCTGGCCGCCGAGCAGATTGTTCTCTTCCAGCAGCGCCAGTATCAGCGCCTGATCACGCAGCGGACTGCCATAATCCCCCAACCACTGATCGCCCTTACGGGTGGCCGCCAGACCGGCCAGCAACGCCTGATCGGCCCGCGGCTGATCGCCCATCTTCTGCAGGGCAATGGACAGTTGCACCAGCGGCAACCCGGATCGGGCATCGCTGCGCCGTTCAAAGATGCCGCGTAACGCCCCCAATGGCGCCTGTTGGCTGCGGGCCAGAACCAGCGCGGCATAGGCTTGCACCGCAAAGCGGGTGTGATCGAGGTTGTCGCTGTAATCCGCCTCGATCAGGTTGCGCTCCTGCACGTAACGCAGCAGGCGCTCGCTGGCTTTTTTCAAGGCTTCAGCCGGCACCGCGTAGCCCTGGTCCCGGGCACGCAGCAGGAAGTCGGTGACGTAAGCGCTCAGCCAGTACTCTTCTTCACCGTCAGCCCCCCACAAACCAAAGCTGCCGTTAAAACGCTGCATCCCCAGCAGGCGCTCGATACCGAGTTCGATCTTGCGCTTGCGATCGGCATCCGGTTCGCCTTCAAGGCCCAGCCGCTTGAGCAACGCCGCATCTGCATACAGCGCCGGGTACAGGCCGCTGGTGGTTTGCTCCGAGCAGCCATACGGGTACGCCTTGAGTGCGCGGATTTGCTCACCCAGGTTCAGCGGCGGCCGGCTCGACAAACTCAGCAAGGCTTCACGCCCCGCCGGTTCAAAGGCTTGCAGCGCATCTTCCGGCAGGCTCCAGGGCTGATCCTTGAGTACCGCGCGGTAATGCTTGAGCATCGCCGGGTACGCCGGGCGAATACCCAGGGTCCATTCGCGGGTGAACGGCGCCAGTGTTTCCCCTGGCAGTTCGAGGCCATTGACCGTGACCTTGACCGCTCCGGTGCCGAAACCGCCCAGGGCCTTGACCGGGATCTGCAAGGTGCTGCGCTGGCCGGGGCTCAAGGTGACAGGTTGCGCGGCAGTGCCCGACAGGCTCAATTGGCCCCGGGTCTCGAGTTTGACCTCAAGTGTCTGCGGCTTGTCGGTGAGGTTGGACAGGTCCAGCGCTAACCGGGTCTCATCCCCCGGGGCCAGAAAGCGTGGCGCCGCCAGCTCTGCCACCAGGGGTGCGGCGACCACGGTTTTACCTTCGGCCATGCCGTAGCTGTCATCGCTCCAGACTTGCGCCATCAGGCGCAGTTCGCCGTTAAAGTCGGGAATATTGACGCTGACTTCACCTTCACCCTGCTCATTCAGGGTCACGGGTACGCTTTGCAACGCCACGATGTTCACGCTGGTGGCTGGCCGCTTGCCGCCTTTGGCCAGCGCCGCATCACCGCCGAACGCCAGGCTGGCCAGACGGCCCTGCCCGGCCTCGATCAGCTGCCCGTAAATATCCAGCTGATCCGCGCCGTAGGCCTTGCGCCCGAACAGGCTGGTGTAGGGATCAGGGGTCGGGTAGCCGGTGATATTCAGCACCCCCACGTCCACCGCTGCCAGCAGTACATGGGCCTGTTCGGGAATGCTGCCATCGGCGTTTCTGGCGGTAAATTTCACGCTCAACGGCTGCTTGGGACGCATTTTTTCGGGCGCATCAAGGGTCAGCGCCAACTTGCGCGCCGTGCGGTCGAGCGGCAGATGCAGCACGCCCACGGCCCGCTTGGGAGTGATATTGGTCTTGCGCTCGCCCGGGCGGATAACCAGCGCGCTCACGTACAGATCGTGACGGGCCCACTTCGGATCGAGTTTGATATCGAAGGTTTTGCCTTCGGCCGGCACCTCGATTTCTTCCCACCACAGCGGGCCATCACTGCCTTCAAGCAGCAGGTAACCCTTACCGGCTGCGGGCGGCGTAACCGTTACCCTGGCGGTGTCACCATCGGCATAGGCGGCCTTGTCCAGCGCCAGCTTGACCTGATCGGGGCGCACGGCGCCGCCTTCGGCATTGTCCTGGGCGCGATAACCGGCCCAGAAACGCAAGCTGCTGATCAGCCCGGTTTGCGGGTCTTCAACTTCAACCCGGTATGGGCCCCACTCCACCGGGAAACTGACCTTAGCCGTTTCTCCGGCTTTAACGCTGACGGTTTCCTCGTTGAGATTGAGAAATTTCTCGTTGTAGTGATAGCTCCAGCCGTCGTTGTCCGAGTAGTTCCAGTAGTAATCGCGGCGCTCACGCACCAGCCTTACCTTGAGGTTTTCAGCGGCCAGTTTGTGCCCTTCGCTGTCAGCCACCAGTAACTCGAACTCCGCCGGGCCATCGCCATCGGTTTCAGTGCCGGCAAACAGACCGCGCACCCCCGGCAAGCGCTCGGCGGGCCACACGGGTTGCACCAGACGCCGGGTAATCGGGCGCCCGCCCGACTCCTGCAAACTGGCTTGCACTATCAACTGCAGCGGCGATTTGGCATCGCTCCACTGGCTTTCCAGGCTGATGGTTTCCTGGCCTTCAGCGTTCAGCACGCTTTCGTCCAGCTCCAGATCCTGGGTCAGTTCCGGCTCTGTCACTGAGCCGAACTGATAACCCGGCAAGGCACTGACCGCATCACGCAATGGACGCACATAAACCTGGCCGCTGAGGCGATTGCCTGACGCCGGGGCGCCGTACAAATAACGACCGCTGACTTGAATTTCTGCGGTCTGATCAGGGCGCAGCGGTGCGTCACTGCCCTTGAGTTCCAGCGCCAGGCGCTCGGGCAGGAAGTCTTCAACCTGAAAGTCATACCACAGCGGCTGGCCGTCCCCCAGATCAAAGATCAGTAGCCAGCGCCCGGTCGGCGCCTCCTCGGCCAGTTGCAACGGGTACTGATATAAACCGGAAGCATCGGGCGACCAGACAAACTTGCGGCTGACCTCATTACCCGGACGACGCACCTCGACACTCACCGGCTGCGGCTTGACCGGTCTGCCGTCGCGGTCGCGCAACAAGGCATTGAGCAGCACGGTTTCGCCGGGGCGATACAGATCACGCGGGCCAAACACAAAAAATTGCAGCGGGTGAGCCTGCGGACCGCCAATGTCGAATTCGGCCAGATCCAGCGCCGCGCTGTTCAAACGCAGCAAACTGGTCTGGTCGCCCTGACGCGCCACCAGCACTTCAGCGTCGGACGGCAACGCCAGTTCCGCGTGCCCTTGTTTATCTGTCTTGCCCTGGGCCAGCATCTTGCCCTTGCGGTCAAGCAACTCCAGATCCACATTGGCCAGTGCGCTGCCACCTTCCAGCGCCTGGGTGAACACATCCAGACGCTTCTGATAACGATGTACAGAAAGGCCGATATCGCTGAGGGTGAACAACGTTGCAGGTGTCGAATAGTTGTAACTGCCGGACGCCTTCATCACCGCCAGGTAAACCCCCGGCTGCTGCAAAGGCTTGACCCCGGAAATCGGCAGGATCAACGTCTCACGGGTATTGCGTGCCGGGTTCAGGTCAAAGCGAGCGCTGTAAACCAGATCGGCCATGCTCAGCAGATCCTTGGCGTCGTAGCTTTGCAGGCTGCTGTTGCCGCCCCAGCGGCTAAGAAAGTTCGGTAACGATTCGGGTTTGACCCGGAAGAACTCGACATCCACCTTGTCGACGTTCAACGCGATCACCGGCAAGCCTTCAGCCAGGCGGGTGGGTAACAGGTTGCCACGGCTGGCGAAGCCGACAGTGGGCTGCAAGTCACGGGTTTCCAGGCGGCTGACGTACTCGGCGGCGAGCCTGGTGTCGTTGACACCGCGCAGGCCGGGATCGACGGTAAGGATCAACTTGCGCTGCGGCTCCAGGTGCCGCAAACGCAGTTCCATCAGGTTGTCCGACAGCTCCCAGGCGCCATCGACCTTGCCGGATTTAGCGTCAACCAGATGCAATTTTTCGGCGAAGTTCTGCTCCGGGTCCAGAGGCACCGAAAAACTCACGGACAAGGTGCTGGCGCCGTCCAGTTGTACTTCGGAAACATCCACCACACTCAACTCGCGTCCGGCATAGCGCTCGGCCAGTACCTTGACGTCCGGTTTGGCCGCCTGGACGCTGACAGCCGGTGGCGCCCCGGGCTTGTCGGTTGACGATGAATCACAGGCGCTCAGCAGTGCCAGCGCACAAGCCAGGAACAGTCCTTTGTTAAGCATGGTGTACTCGTTGACTAGGCATTGAAGGGAATGACTATATATCAGCGCGCCATGAACAACTTACGCACCGGTCAGATTGACCGGTAAACGGGCGATTGGTTGCGCTGCCCCATGAGCAACACAAAAACGCTGGGAGCTGGCTCGCCAGCGATGCAGGCGCCCCGGTTTGCCGGGTGTTGATGCCATCGCCGGCAGCCGGCTCCCACGGTGGAACTGCCCTGAACTGAAACCCGGCTCCCACACAAATTCTGCGGCCCCGCTACAATGCACTCCCCCAAGGAGCCTGCATGTCTTCCCTATTAGCTGACTGGCGTGACCGTCCTACCCATCGCCGGGTGTGGGCGCTAGCAGCACCTATGATTTTGTCGAACATCTCGGTGCCGCTGGTTGCGCTGGTCGACAGCACTGTAATCGGCCATTTGCCCCACGCCCATCAACTGGGTGCCGTGGCCGTAGGCGCCAGCCTGTATATCTTTCTGGCCTGGATGATGGGCTTTTTGCGCATGGGCACCACCGGCTTCGCCGCGCAGGCCGCCGGGCGTGACGATGGCACCGCCCTGCGGCAAATCCTGGTGCAAGGCTTGCTGCTCAGTGTGCTGTTGTCGATGCTGCTGGGGGCGATAGCTGTCCCCTTCAGCGGCCTGGCCTTGAGCGTGATGCAACCGTCCGCCGAGTTACATGCCCTGACCCTGGATTTCTTCCATACCCGTCTGTTTGGCCTGCCCGCAGCTTTGGCAAGCTATGCGCTGGTGGGCTGGTTTCTGGGCACGCAAAACGCACGGGCGCCGCTGGCCATTCTGCTGACCACCAACCTGGTCAACATAGCCCTTAACCTGTGGTTTGTCCTCGGTCTGGACTGGGGCGTAGTCGGGTCGGCCCGGGCCTCGGTGATTGCCGAGTGGAGCGGCGCGCTACTCGGCCTGTGGCTGACCCGCGGCGCCCTGGGCAAATTCCCGGGCACGGTCATGTGGGCCGCCTTGCGGGTATGGCACAACTGGAAGCCGCTGCTGGGGGTCAACCGCGACATTTTCATTCGCAGCCTGATGCTGCAACTGGTGTTTTTTTCCATCACCTTGCAGGGCGCCCGGCTGGGGGATGCCACCGTGGCGGCCAATGCGCTGTTGCTCAATGGCTTGCTGCTGGCCGCCCATGCGCTGGATGGCCTGGCCCATGCCGTGGAGGCACTGTGCGGGCATGCCATCGGCGCCCGTGATCGCCTCGCGTTGCGCCGTTCGATGGTGGTTGCATGCGGCTGGTCATTGATGGCCAGTACCGCGTTTGCGCTGCTGTTCCTGTTTGGCGGGCATCTGTTTGTCGAGATGCAAACCGACATTGCCAGCGTGCGGGAAACCGCCTTCCAGTACTTGCCGTATCTGGCGTTGTTGCCGCTGATTGCGGTGTGGAGCTACTTGCTCGACGGGCTGTTTATCGGTGCCACCCGCGCCCGGGAAATGCGCAATGCGATGCTGATCAGCGTCGTTATCGCCTTCCCCGCAGCCTGGGCGCTGCACGGTTATGGCAACCATGGCCTGTGGATAAGTTTTCTGCTGTTTATGATGCTGCGCAGCCTGACCCTGGGGGTGTATGCGTGGAAGATGCAGCGCAAGGATGAGTGGTTTACTCCAAGAGCGTGATCCGGATCAGTGATCACTGACGAACTCGCCAATGTTATCCAGCACCGGGGCCAACCAACGTAACGGACGTGAAAGCGCCGCCACCAGGGTTACGTGGCTGGTGCGCGTGAAATAGAGTTCCTGGACCGGCACCCCGGCGCCCCGCAACGCAGTCGCCAGCCCCCCGGTATTGCGCGTCGGGTTGACCAGCGTGTCCGTCCTGGCGGCCATCAACAAGGTCGGCGGCGCCTGGCGGCTCACGTGCCGCACAGGCTGCGACTCGGGTGGGGAGTCCGGGTAGAAAAATACTGGCCGCACCGCTTCGTCCTTGATCGGCAAAAAGTCATAGGGCCCGGCCAGGCCAATCCATCCGCGCAAACTGGCAGGACTCATGCCTACAGCCCGTAACCATTGCGGATCAAGGGCAAGCATTGCTGCGTTGTACGCCCCGGCGCTGTGGCCCATCAAAAACAGACGCTGCGGGTTGCCGCCATATTGTGCGATGTGTTGATAAGTCCAGCCTGTGGCCTGAGCGCTATCTTGCAGAAACTGCGGATAACGCACCTGTGGATAAAGTCGGTAATCGGCGATAACCGTGGTTATCCCCCGCGAAGCCAATGCTTCACCGACAAACAGGTAATCGCTGCGCGAGCCGCTGTTCCAGCTGCCGCCATAGAAAAAAATCACCACGGGGGCTCCGGGGGCGGGCTGCCTGGGGCGATAGATATCGAGGGCCTGCCGCGGGTCTGCGCCGTAGGCAATATCACGGGTCATGTCGAAGCTGGAGGTGGGGGTCAGGCCGTTGATGATGCGTACCGGCGAGCAGGCGCTGAGCACCCAGCCCATCAGCCCGGCGCAAGCCAGTCCCGCTGCACCCTTGAAGCTGATCGACATGGGGTACGACCTCCGGGCAAAAAAAAACGCTGACCTGCACACATGGCACAGATCAGCGTAGTTCAGTCACCGGAGACCTGGTCGGGCTATCAGTGGCTCGACAGGTACGACGAACGGGTCAGGCCAAGACGCAGTGCATCGAGGTACTGGGTACGCTCTTTGGCACTGATGTTGGCGCTGGCCACTTTGTCGCGGTAGTGGTTCATCAACTCTTCCGGCGACAAGTGCACGTAGCGCAGCATGTCCTCGATAGTGTCGTGGGTCTCGATCCCGGCGTGGTACACGCTGCCGTCGTCGTTCTGGTAGATGTTCACCGAGTCGGTATCACCGAACAGGTTGTGCATGTCACCCAGGATTTCCTGGTAAGCGCCCACCAGGAAGATACCCAGCAAGTAATCCTCGCCTTCATTCAGCCCGTGAACCGGCAGGCTGGTTTCGATGCTCTGCTCGTCCACGTACTGCTTGATCTTGCCGTCGGAGTCGCAGGTCAGGTCTTGCAGTACGGCGCGGCGCAGCGGCTCTTCATCAAGACGGTGCAACGGTAGAATCGGCAGTACCTGGCCAATCGCCCAGGTGTCCGGCAGGCTCTGGAAAACCGAGAAGTTGCAGATGTACTTGTCGGCCAGCTTGTCGTTGAGTTCGTCGAGCACCTGGCGATGGGAACGCTGACGCGCTTTCAACGAGTTGTGCAAACGACGGCACACGGCGAAGTAGCACTGCTCGGCCAGGGCTTTTTCAGCCAGGGTGATTTTGCCGTCGGCGTACTGGGCAGCGATGTCGCTCATGTAGTGCGTGGCGCGCCAGTAGGTTTCGGTGACCATTTCAATATCGGTCGGGCCCAGCAGGTCCACCAGCCATTGCACGGTCTCGGGCAGGATGTCCTTGTTCTCGATTACCGGTACGTCGTCGTTGTGCTTCTCGACGTCGGTCACCTGCACCACCAGCATGGCGTGGTGCGCGGTCAGGGAACGGCCGCTTTCCGAGAAAATGTTCGGGTGCGGCAGGTTTTGCGCATCGCAGAACTCTTTGAGCATGCCTACGACAACGCCGGCATAGTCGTCCATGTCGTAGTTGATCGAGCTGGCGTTGCGCGAGTGCGTGCCGTCGTAATCCACCCCCAGACCGCCGCCCACGTCGATGTGGTCAACCGGCAGGCCGAGGTTGCGCAGTTCGCCGTAGTAGCGGATCGCTTCCTTGAAACCATGCTGGTAGTCCGCCAGGTTGGCGATCTGCGAGCCCATATGGAAGTGCAACAGACGGATGCCCTGATCCAGACCGGCCACCCGGAAGCGCTCAACCACCGACAGCAACTGCGCGGCAGACAAACCGAACTTGGATTTCTCACCGCCGGTGTCAGCCCACTTGCTCGATGCCAGGGACGACAGGCGCACGCGCAGGCCAACCTGTGGCTTGACCTTGAGCGAGGCCGCTTCTTCGATCACCAGGTCTACTTCGGATTCTTTCTCGATCACGATAAACACGTTGTGACCGAGCTTCTGCCCCATAAGCGCCAGACGAATGAACTCGCGGTCCTTGTAACCGTTGCAAACGATGGTGCCACCCTTGGGGGCCAGCGCCAGCACGGCCAGCAGCTCAGGCTTGGAACCTGCTTCAAGGCCGATCGACACGTCTTTGGTGGCGATGATGTTTTCGATCACGGCTTCTTGCTGGTTAACCTTGATCGGGTACAGCGCGGTGTACTTGCTCTGGTATTCCAGACGCTCGATGTTGGCATCGAAAGCGCCGGTCAGCTGACGTACACGGTCTTGCAAAATATCGGGAAAACGCACCAGCAATGGCAAGGACAAGCCACTTTTGCGCAGTTCGTCGACTTGCTCGTACAGATCGATGGGCGAGCTGTTCGGGCCGTTCGGACGTACTTCTACGCGACCGGCTTCATTGATCGCGAAATACCCGGCCCCCCAATGGCGAATCCCGTAAACACTGCGGCTGTCCGCAACTGTCCATTGGCTGCCATCGTCTTTGCGTGTGCGTCGTACGGACATCGAAGTCCCCTATAAAGAAGTCAAATAGCCCAACCTGAAGGCAGGCTGGCGCAGTCTAAAGAGTAAATATGAAGATTAGTCTGCGCAGGGGTAGACCCTGACAACAGCGCGGAGTTTAGAAACCGGTCAGAACAGGCTCTGTGAAAACCATGGCGAGCGACAAAAAGCACTTGGCGGTGGTCTTCACAGAAGCTGCTAGCCGCCGGACTTCTTGGCTTTGAACCCGTGCTTGAGCAGTTCGGCCAACAGCAATTCGACGTGATCGCCCTGGATCTCGATGATGCCGTCTTTCAACGCACCACCGGTGCCACAGCGTTTTTTCAACGTCGTCGCCAAATCCTTGAGCGCGTCTTCCGCCAGCGGCACTCCGGTCACAGTGGTGACTGTCTTGCCGCCACGGCCCTTGCTTTCGCGACGTACGCGAGCAATGCCATCGCCATCGGGGATACGGGTTTGTTTGCAGGTACAGGCGTCCACCGGCTGACGACAGTCCGGACAGTGACGACCTGCGTCGGTGGAAAATACCAGGCCACCAAGGGCGGCGAAGGATGCGGCTTTTTTGGCCACCGGCAATCCTCATATGGAGGACAAAAAATTGGCCGGTGCCTGACACTGTTGCGCCAAGGAGTACCGACCGCGAAGCCCCACTCTGGCAGGGGCAGCGCAACTCAGGCGGGAAAACCGCTTGAGTCTGAAAAAGGTCGCGCAGTGTAACGACAAATGCGCTGCTGCCCAATAGCCAATCGGCGGCAATTTATAAACCAGTCAACCGTAACTTTGCAGGAGCAAGCTTGCTCGCAAGCTTTTAACCTCAACCGCTCGCCCCTACGGCTTGATCTGCGCCAGATAGCGCTTGAGGGCTGCCAGCGAATCCGGGCAAAAAGGCTGTTGCTGACTCAGGCGCAATGCCTCGGCCACCGACATGAAGCAGGCCTGCTGCACCTCTTCAGGCTGCACCTGCAACGGGCCATCCCACACGGCGGAAAAAACGGCGCACCACAGGTGATTTTGTTCGCCTTCGAAGTAAAAGCGTTCATGGGCCGTCAGCGATACGCCGCTCACCCCCAGCTCTTCTGCAAGTTCACGGGCTGCCGACTCGGCGTAGCTCTCATCAACCCCTACCATGCCACCCGCCGCCACATCCCAGAACCCGGGATACAGCGCTTTGCTCAGGGTGCGCTGATGCACGCACAATTCACCGGCAGAGTTGAACAGCAAAATGAAAGTGCCGCGCCCGATCAAGCCCTGCTCACGCAACTGTTGTCGGGGCAAGCCGCCCAGCAGCCGGTCTTGAGGATCAACCCAGGCCACCATTTCGAGATCAGAGGCCGCACGGTGTGCGGCCTCCAGCGCAGAAATCGGCATCACTCAGCCCTGGGACAGCAATTGTCGAAGGTCCATGACCGCCGCGTTGGCGCGGGAAATATAGTTGGCCATGACCAGCGAGTGGTTGGCCAGAACGCCGTAGCCGCTGCCATTGAGGATCATCGGGCTCCAGACCGGCTCCTGGGCCGCCTCCAGTTCACGAATGATCTGACGCACACTGACCGTGGCATTCTTTTTCGCCAGCACGTCAGCGAAGTCGACTTCAATGGCCCGCAGCAGGTGCGACAGGGCCCATGCCTGGCCACGCGCCTCGTAGAACACGTTGTCGATTTGCATCCATGGGGTTTCTTCTATTTCTTCATCAACCACGGGTACCTGGCCGGGTTTCAGGCTTTCGGTCTTCAATGCGCCATTGAGCTTGACCCGGCCGACGCTGGCCGACAAACGCTGCGACAGCGATCCCAGACGAGTACCCACATCGCCCAGCCAGTTGTTCAGGTTATCGGCGCGCGCATAGAACAGGGCGTTCTTCTGGTTGGGATCAGACAAGCGCGCCTGGTAGCGGCTCAGGGAATTGATCCCTTCCTGGTACTCCGACTCGCTGGACGGCAGCATCCAGCTCTTGTTGTCGAAGTTGAAACGCGGTTCGGCCTTGGCCAGATCGGCGTCTTCGGCCGACTGCGATTGCGAACGGGCAAAGTCTTTACGCAAGCCGCGGGTCAGGTCACGCACCTGTACCAGCACGCCATATTCCCAGCTCGGAATATTGTCCAGAAACACGCCCGGCGGAAAACGGTCATTGGACAGATAGCCGCCCGGTTTATTGAGCAGGGTGCCGGCCACGGTTTTAAGGGTTTCAACGGTGGTAAAACCCGGAACCATTTGCTTGCCATCCCTCTCGGCAGCGAGCTGGGCGTTTTGCTGCACCGGGAACAAGTCCGGTTCCTGGCTCCAGTACCAGCCCAGACCCAGGCACACCACGACGAAGATCCCCACCAGCACGGCGATTGAGCGGCTAAACAGAATGCTTGTGAAATAGCCACGCGACGGGGCACGGGTCTCCCTGACCGACTCACGGGCACTGCTGCCCTCACGTTTTTTCCAGTCCAGCATGGCTATATCCTTTCAAATTCCAGGTTCAATCGTTCGACCACAACCCTACCTCATAGTGCCTAGGGTCTGTTGGCGTTTCATTGGCTACAGGCTTTTTAATCACGTCCGGGCCGTGCAGCTAGCAGGCCGGGCCAGTCCGCCCGGCACTATAGAACAAGCACGGACGAGCCATGGTAAATATGGCTGCGCGGCTGTCAATTTCAAGCGGGACAGCCTGATTGGAAACCGGGAGACCGCCTCGGGCCGAGAATCCAGCAATCAAGGCAAATAGCCACTATTTATGCGGAATACCCCCGCCCCGTCACATCGATGTCATACAAACGCCATAACTTCAGGCGCTTCTTACTGCGTAGTAGGCAAAACCCCGCATGCGCCTGAAGCTGCTAACCAACTTGAACACCCTGTTACTGGTCGCCGTATGCCTGGCGCTGGGCGCCACTTTATGGTGGTCGCAGCGGGCGCTGGAGCGTCCGTTCCTGTTGATGGAGCGCTACCTGAGCCTGTCGCAGCTGTTTCAGAATCAAGTTTCGCGCAACATTGAAGACTACCTGGCCAGTGGCGATGCCGTGCGCCTGAGCGAGGCCAACAGCGCGCTGGACAGGCTCCAGACAGCGCTCGACTCACTGCCCCCTGCTCTGGCCCAGGCCTGGCGCCCCAGCCTTGAAGAGCTGAGCCACTTCAGCAACAACCAATTGCTGGCTGCCGGCAAACTGGCCGCAGACCCACAAGCCCTGCTGCTACAGGCTGAGCGCGAGCTGGCCGGCAATCTGGAACAGCTCAGCCAGTATGCCCTGCAGGCCAGCACCCCCGAAGCCCGCCTTTATTCTGCGCCGTTGCTGACTGGCGCCCTGCATCTGGCCAGACTGTCCCTGAGCCGGGACAAACTGGTGAGCAGCGCCCGCAGCGAGCTGGCAGGCGAGGTGGAACGCGAACTCGCCAGCATCCGGGCCCAGGCACAGCAGATCGACGCCATGCCCTTACTGGGAGTAAGCGCGCAAAATACTTCCGGCAACGACGATTTCGCCGCGCTGATGGGGCTGCAAACCGAACCCACGACACAGGCCGAAGATACGGGGATCGGCCTCAAGCGAGAGCTGAACAACCTGCTGAACCGCTACCCCGCCGAACTCAAGCGCACCCAGACCCAAATAGAACAACGGGCCCTGCTCGGCAACAGCACCCACCTGAAACTCAACGCCGTGCAACAGGCAATTGCCGCGCTGGAACCGCAAGTGCGCGCCGAGCACGGGCAGATCCAGAGCGAGGTGAGGCTGATCCAGGGTCTGATGATTGGCCTGATTCTGCTGATCGCACTGCTGATCGACACTCTGCAACGTAGGCTGGCCAAGGTCCTGACCCATTTGACCGGGTCGCTGTCGACCTGGGCCGACGGCGACTTCAGCCGCGACATCCAGCTGGGCAAGACCAATCGCGAGCTGCATGACATTGAGGCGTCGCTCAATCGCCTGCGCCAGTACCTGGTGAATCTGGTGGGCACCCTGCGCCTGAATGCCCAACAGGTCGCCGGCAGCAGCCAGACCCTGGCCGAACTCAGCAACGGCCTGCACGGCGGCGCCGAACGCCAGGCTGTTGATACGGCCCAGATCCGTGACGCACTGGGCGAACTGGAGGCCACCATCACCCAGGTCGCAGGGGATGCCAGCCATGCTGCCGATGCCAGTCGCAGCGCCGGCCTGGCCGTTGCCCAGGGGCAGCGCGTAATAGACCAGAGCCTGACCGGGTTGCGCGCGCTGGTCGGGGAAGTACAAGGCAATGCACAGAGCATCGAACGCCTGGCAGAAGAGTCGGCGACCATTGGCGGGGTCTTGACCGTGATCCGCTCCATCGCCGACCAGACCAACCTGCTGGCACTCAATGCGGCCATTGAGGCCGCCCGTGCTGGAGAAATGGGCCGCGGCTTTGCCGTGGTTGCCGAAGAAGTCCGCTCCCTTGCGCAACGGACCGCAGGCGCCACCAGCGAGATCCAGACCCTGATTGGCGGGCTGCAACTGGCCGCCCGGCAATCGGTTGAGGGCATGCGCGCACAAGTGGAACATGCCCGGGCCACCGCCGAAAAAGCCCAGGACGCTGAAGGCGCGCTGGATGAGATTGTCGATGCGATTACCACTATCTCCGGCACCGCAATGCGCATCGCCGACGTCACCGCACAACAAGGCACGGCTGTGGGGGAGATTCGCAACCACAGTGAGCGCATTCACCAATTGGGCGACGACAACCTGCAACGCATCGCTGTTGCTCGGGACCAGAGCCAGCAATTGCTGGAGCTGGGCGGCAAATTGAACTCAGCCGTGCACAGCTTTCGCCTGTAAAAGCGAGCTTGCTCGCGAGCAAGCTCGCTGCTGCAGGGCATCTCAGCATTCACTCCGCTATCATGCGCCCACGTTTGATTTGCGAGATTCCTATGCGCCGCCTGTTCCTTGTTCTGTGTTTGCTGCTCGCCGTACCGGCCATGGCCGCCGGCCTGCTGGATAACCGGCCCAGCTCTACCCTGGGTGCAATCAATAACAGCAACGACTTTTTACCGGTGCGTGACGCGTTCAGGCTCAACCTGATCGACAGCACGCCCGAGACCATCAAGCTGCGTTTTGTCCCCACCGAAGGCTATTACCTGTATCGCCACAAGTTCGCCTTTAGCACCGAACCCGCCGATATCGCCCTGGCCACGCCACAGTTACCGCCCGGCGAGCAAAAGCACGATGAGTATTTCGGCGACGTCGAGGTCTATCACGGCATTCTTGATGTCGACATCCCGCGCCCGCCCGATGATCAGCGTCCGTTCACCCTGGTGGTCACTTACCAGGGCTGCGCCGACAAGGGTTTGTGTTATCCACCGGAAACCGAACGCCTGAGCATCGGCGGCACCCCGGTGTCGACCGCGACCGGCGACAGTGCCGCACCAGCCATCAATAGCTGGACCTGGCGCGAGCTGGCGCTGTTCTTCCTCGCCGGCCTGGGCCTGACCTTTACCCCCTGCGTGCTGCCGATGCTGCCGATTTTGTCGGGCGTGGTATTGCGTGGCCAGGTGGGCGGGCTGCGCGGCTTTAGCCTGTCACTGGCCTACGTGCTGCCAATGGCCGCCTGCTTTGCACTGCTCGGCGCGCTGATGGGGATGTTCGGCGCACAGCTCAACCTTCAGGCACGCCTGCAATCGGTGTGGGTACTGGCGCCCTTTGCCCTGTTCTTCGCGATTTTTGCCCTGGCCATGTTCGGGGTGTTCGAACTGAAGTTGCCGCAAGCCATCAGCAACCGCCTGGATCGCGTCGCCAACCGCACCCAGGGTGGCTCGCTGTGGGGCGCTGCCGTGCTGGGCGTGGTGTCCAGCCTGCTGGTATCGCCCTGCGTCTCGGCCCCGCTGGCGGGAGCATTGCTCTATATCAGTGCCAGTGGCGATGCCCTGGGCGGCGGTTTGAAACTCTTTGCCCTGGGGCTGGGCATGGGCGCGCCCCTGCTGCTGGTCGCAACCGGCGGTGCGGCCTGGTTACCAAAAAGCGGGCCATGGCTGGTCAGCGTCAAAAACGCCATTGGCGTGCTGTTGCTCGGTTTGGCCATCGCCCTGCTCAGCCGCGTGCTGCCGGGCCCCGTTACCCTGCTGTTGATTGGTCTGCTGGCGGCCGGGGTGAGTCTGTTTCTCGGCACTCTGGAGTTCGGCTACAAAACCCCGCGCCAACGTCTGGCGCAGTTGCTTGGGCTATTTCTACTGGTTTACGCCCTGGCCTGCTGGTACGGCGCCCTCAGCGGTCAAAGCGACCCGTTCAGGCCGCTTGGACACTGGCAGCCTGCGGCATCCGCCGCCGGCCCGGCCCAAAGCAGCAGTGAATGGCAAACCGTCAGCACCGCAGAGGAGCTGGACAAGGTGTTGGCACAAGCCAGTGCCGCCGGCCAGCCGCTGTTGCTGGACTGGTACGCCGACTGGTGTATCAGCTGCAAGGTGATCGAGCACGAGGTCCTGAACAACCCGCAGGTGCTGGACCGGCTCAAAGGCTACCGGCTGGTACGGTTTGACATGACTGCCAGCAATGCCGGGCAGCGCGCCCTGCTCGACCGCTACCAATTGTTCGGCCCTCCGGCACTGATGTTCTTTGGCAAAAACGGCAGTGAAAAAAGTGACTTGCGGGTCATCGGCGAGATCAATGCAGCAGACTTCGCCGAACGTGTCGACAACGCAAATGACCGGATCTAGAGAGCTGGTCACAAACTTTTCGCGAACATCGGTCATCGTGCTGGCTATTGCAGTTAACTGGACAGCGAATCCGCTTTTCGGCATAGTCGCCCGGCATTGATAACTGCACACACATAACAAGGAACAGCAGATGGCGACTTTTCTGGTTCTGCACGGCCCCAACCTGAATTTGCTCGGCACCCGCGAGCCGGGCGTCTACGGCGCTACTACCCTGGCGCAAATCAATCAGGACCTGGAGCAGCGGGCCCGCGATGCCGGTCACCATTTGCTCTATCTGCAAAGTAATGCCGAGTATGAGTTGATCGACCGGATCCACGCTGCCCGCGATGAAGGCGTGGACTTTATCCTGATCAACCCGGCTGCTTTTACCCACACCAGCGTGGCATTACGTGACGCGCTGCTGGCGGTGAGCATCCCATTCATCGAAGTGCATTTATCAAACGTGCACAAACGCGAACCTTTCCGCCATCACTCCTACTTCTCCGACGTTGCGGTAGGTGTGATCTGCGGCCTTGGCGCCAGCGGTTATCGACTGGCCTTGGAGGCCGCCCTGGAACAGCTTGAACTACAAGCTAAACGCCCCTGACCGACCCATTGGGAGTTGACGATTCATGGATATCCGTAAAGTTAAGAAACTGATCGAACTGCTGGAAGAGTCCGGCATCGACGAGCTGGAAATCAAAGAAGGCGAAGAGTCCGTACGCATCAGCCGTCACAGCAAGACTCCTGCTCAACAGTTCTACGCACCAGCGCCAATGCAAGCTCCGGCTGCTGCTCCGGTTGCTGTTGCTCCGGTTGCCACCGTGACCGAAGCACCTGCTGCACCAAAACTGAACGGTTTTGTGGTCAAGTCGCCAATGGTCGGTACTTTCTACCGTACCCCGGCACCTACCTCGCCAGCCTTCGTTGAAGTCGGCCAGACCGTTAAGGTCGGCGACACCATTTGCATCGTTGAAGCGATGAAAATGATGAACCACATCACAGCCGAAAAAGCCGGTGTTATCGAATCCATCCTGGTAGAAAACGGTCAACCGGTTGAGTTCGATCAACCGCTGTTCACCATCGTTTGAACCACGGGGAGCCAACGATGTTGAAGCCTCAGAAGCTGGAAAAAGTCCTGATCGCCAACCGCGGTGAGATCGCCTTGCGCATCCTGCGGGCCTGTAAGGAACTGGGCATCAAGACCGTTGCGGTGTACTCCACCGCCGACAAGGAGCTGATGCACCTGGGCCTGGCAGACGAAACCGTCTGCATCGGTCCGGCACCCGCCAACCTGTCCTACCTGCACATCCCGGCCATCATCGCGGCAGCCGAAGTCACTGGCGCCACGGCGATCCACCCGGGCTACGGCTTTCTGGCTGAAAACGCCGATTTCGCCGAGCAAGTCGAGAAATCCGGCTTCGCCTTTATCGGCCCGAAAGCCGACACCATTCGCCTCATGGGCGACAAGGTATCGGCCAAGCACGCCATGATCGCTGCCGGCGTACCGACTGTTCCGGGTTCTGACGGCCCGTTGCCGGAAGACGAAGCAACAGCCCTGCGCATCGGCCGCGAAGTCGGCTACCCGGTGATCATCAAAGCCGCTGGCGGCGGCGGTGGTCGCGGCATGCGTGTGGTGCACCGCGAAGAAGACCTGATCGAAGCAGCCAAGCAGACCCGCGAAGAAGCAGGCGCCTGGTTCAGCAACCCGATGGTCTACCTCGAAAAATACCTGACCAACCCGCGTCACGTGGAAGTTCAGGTCCTTTCCGATGGCCAGGGTCACGCGATCCACCTGGGCGACCGCGATTGCTCGCTGCAACGCCGTCACCAGAAAGTTCTGGAAGAAGCACCGGCACCGGGTATCGATGAAACTGCTCGTGCAGAGGTTCTGGCGCGCTGCGTCAAGGCCTGCATCGATATCAACTACCGTGGCGCAGGCACCTTCGAGTTCCTGTACGAGAATGGTCGCTTCTACTTCATCGAGATGAACACTCGTGTGCAAGTGGAGCACCCGGTTTCCGAAATGGTCACCGGCATCGACATCCTGAAAGAGATGTTGAGCATCGCGGCAGGCAACAAGCTGTCCTTCACCCAGGATGACGTGAAAATTCACGGTCACTCCCTGGAGTGCCGGATCAACGCTGAGGACCCGGCGACATTCATGCCGAGCCCTGGTCTGGTCAAGCATTTCCACGCACCGGGCGGCAATGGCGTTCGCGTCGATTCGCACCTGTACAGCGGCTACAAGGTTCCGTCCAACTACGACTCCCTGATCGGCAAGCTGATCACCTGGGGCTCGACCCGTGACGAAGCCATGGCCCGCATGCGCAATGCGCTGGACGAAATCGTGGTCGACGGGATTAAAACCAACATCCCGCTGCACCGCGACCTGGTGAATGACGAAGGCTTCTGCAAAGGCGGCGTCAACATTCACTACCTGGAACACAAACTGGCCAAGCAGTAAGTTTGATTCCAGATCAACCAGGCCGCCTTCGGGCGGCCTGGTCGTTTCTGCAACCTACCCACGCTTTGCGGGAGCTGGCTTGCCAGCGATTGTCCCGTCGCCAGCATCGCCGGCAAGCCAGCTCCCTGTGGCGATGTACGACGAGGGCTTTTCATCGTTTTTTGATTACCCGCACCGCCCTCGCTCGCGTAAACTGGCGCGCTTCTCGCAGCCCACCGGTTGCACACTCCTATTTTTCAAAGGTGCCCGCCATGCCTTGGCTGCAAGTACGCCTCGCCATCAGCCCGGAACAAGCCGAAACCTACGAAGACGCGTTCCTCGAAGTCGGCGCCGTATCGGTAACGTTCATGGATGCCGAAGATCAGCCGATCTTCGAACCTGAACTCAACACCACCCCGTTGTGGTCCCACACCCATTTGCTGGCACTGTTCGAAGGCGGCACCGAAGCCGACCTCGTTCTGTCCCATCTGGAACTGCTGACCGGCTCGCCCCTGCCCGAGCACCATGCCGAAGTCATCGAAGACCAGGACTGGGAACGCAGCTGGATGGACAACTTCCATCCGATGCGCTTCGGTCAGCGCCTGTGGATCGTCCCGAGCTGGCACGCCGCGCCGGAACCGGACGCCGTGAACCTGCTGCTGGATCCGGGCCTGGCCTTTGGTACCGGCACCCACCCGACTACCGCACTGTGCCTGGAATGGCTCGATGGTCAGGACCTGAAGGACTGCAGCGTGCTGGACTTCGGTTGCGGCTCGGGGATTCTGGCAATCGCCGCCCTGTTGCTGGGGGCCAGACAGGCCATCGGCACCGACATCGACGTACAGGCGCTGGAAGCCTCGCGCGATAACGCCGGGCGCAACAATGTCGCCGCAGAGCTGTTCCCGCTGTACCTGCCCGAAGACCTGCCACAGGTTCAGGCCGACGTGGTGGTTGCCAACATCCTGGCCGGCCCCCTGGTCTCCCTGGCCCCGCAGCTGTCGAGCCTGGTCAAACCGGGCGGTCGCCTGGCGCTGTCGGGCATCCTCGCCGAACAGGGCGAAGAAGTCGCCGCAGCCTACGCCGCAGACTTTGATCTTGACCCGATCGCCAATCGCGATGGCTGGGTGCGCATCAGTGGCCGTCGCCGCTAGAGCCTGTTGACCTTTGGTTGCGGCCGCGACGCGGCTCGCAATCAAACGGGTACAGCCCCTACAATGCACGCCTGCCCAATCCGGATGGCCACATGAGCGATAGCTTCGTTACCCAGTGTCCACACTGCCAGACCAATTTTCGCGTCAACCACGCCCAACTGAGCGCGGCTCGCGGCGTTGTGCGCTGTGGCGCCTGCCTGCAAGTGTTCAATGCTGCACAGCAACTGCTGAACAAACGCACTGAAAATGAACAACTGCCGACAGTAACGACCCCTGATGTTGCAGAACCCGAGGTCATCGAGCCGCCTGCCGGGCCCAAGCCCGTCAGCCCGGAACACTGGCAAGCAGCCGAACTCGATCTCGACCATCTGGATCTGGATGAAGAACTGGCCCGGCTCGAAGAGCGTGAGATCCAGCCCAGCAAAAGCTTTGGCCAGCCCCACAAGGCAAAAGACAGCTCACTGAGTGCCCGCCGCGACAGCCCGGACGCCGAAGAAAGCCAATGGGCAGACAGCCTGTTCAGCGATTCGGCGGCCGAACGCGCCGAAACCTCAGCGCTCGCCAGCAAAGCCGCAGAGAAGCTCAGCGAACCCGCCTCAACGGGGCGCACCGAGCCGTCATTATCACTGGACCTCGACGAGCCGGATGAAACGCCGCCGCTCAAGCTTTCGCTGGACGATGAGCTCGAGCCGGGACTGACCGGCGAACACCTGAGCGCGAGCGATGATGACGACGACGAGCCCCCTGAGCCGTTGCGCCTGAGCAAGCGCAGGCGCAACGAACCAAGAGTGCGTGAAGACGCACTGCTGGATCTGGTCGACGACCCGCTGCAGCTGGACTGGCAAAAACGCCGTACACCATGGGGCAAACGCCTGCTTTGGGTCTTGCTGATACTGCTGGCCGGCGCGGCACTGGCCGGCCAATATATTGCCAATCATTTCGATGAACTGGCCCGACAGGATCAATACCGCCCGATCTTCCAGCAACTGTGCCCGCATCTCGGCTGCACAGTGCCGTCCAGGGTCGATATAGACCGAATCAAAAGCAGCAATCTGGTGGTACGCAGCCATCCCGAGTTCGCCGGAGCGCTGGTGGTAGACGCCATCCTCTACAACCGCGCGCCGTTCTCCCAGCCTTTCCCGCTGCTGGAGCTGCGGTTCGCCGACCTGCACGGCAAAATGATCGCCAGTCGCCGTTTCAAGCCCGGCGAATACCTGATCGGTGATCTGGCCAAGGCCGAAATGCCGCCACAGACACCTATCCACATTGCCCTGGACATTCTCGATCCAGGCCCGAAAGCCGTGAACTACAGCCTGAGCTTTCATTCCCCGGAATGAGCGCGTGGCGCTTTTAGCTGCAAGAGGCAAGTTAGAAGTGAAATGCTGATTTGCTGTGTATTGCAGCTTGTCGCTTGAGGCTTGTGGCCAGCCTTCGGCTCCAATTGTTCAAAATTCATCCAATTGCGTCTTTATCCGGTCATCGAGAGCGGGTATCATGCCAACCCTTTTTCGAACTCCCAAGATCCGGCCCCACAACAGGGAAGTCCTATGTCGGCGGTACGCATCGGCCCATATACATTGCACAACGGTTTGATCCTCGCCCCTATGGCGGGCGTCACCGATCAACCTTTTCGTCAGCTTTGCCGACGGATGGGCGCGGGACTGGTTGTCTCGGAAATGGTCACCAGCGACATGAGTCTCTGGAATAGCCGCAAGTCACGCTTGCGCATGATTCACGACGGTGATCCCGAGCCCCGCTCGGTACAGATTGCCGGCGGTGACGCGCAAATGCTGGCAGATGCCGCCAGGGCCAATGTGGAACTGGGCGCGCAGATTATTGATATCAACATGGGATGCCCGGCAAAAAAGGTCTGCAACAAGGCCGCGGGCTCCGCGCTACTGAAAGACGAAGCATTGGTGACCGAGATCCTGCAGGCCGTCGTGGCTGCGGTTGATGTGCCGGTCACCCTGAAGATCCGCACCGGCTGGGACCGGGACAACAAAAACGGTCTGACCGTGGCGAAAATTGCCGAACAGGCCGGAATTGCTGCTCTGGCGGTGCACGGCAGAACCCGCGCCGACCTGTACACCGGTGAAGCCGAATACGACACCATCGCCGCGATCAAGCAGGCGGTGTCGATACCGGTATTTGCCAACGGCGACATAGATTCACCCCACAAGGCCCGGCACGTGCTGCAAGCGACCGGGGCTGACGGACTGTTGATTGGCAGGGCGGCCCAAGGGCGGCCCTGGATTTTCCGCGAAGTTGATCACTTTCTGCGTACCGGGCAACTCCTGCCGGCACCACAGATGAGCGAAGTGGAACGTATTCTGCTAGAGCATTTGGCTGCACTGCACACCTTCTATGGGGAGGTATTGGGGGTACGTATTGCCCGCAAGCATGTCGGCTGGTATCTCGCAACCTTGCCGGGCGCCAAGGAGTTTCGCGCCCACTTCAATCGTTTAGAAGATACGGAAGCACAATGCGCCAACGTTCAGGCGTTTTTCGCCGAACGACACAAGAGCCTGGGGACAGGGGACGAAGGATGGGTGGCCGCATGACGATGATGACCGAGACATTAGTGAGTGGAACAACGCCCGTGAGCGACAACGTCAACCTGAAACAGCACCTCAATACACCGAGCGAAGAAGGTCAGACCCTTCGTGGCAGTGTCGAAAAGGCGCTGCACAATTACTTCGCCCACCTGGAGGGCGCTGAAGTCACGGACGTGTACAACCTGGTACTTTCCGAAGTCGAGGCCCCGCTGCTCGAGTGCGTCATGAACTACGTCAAGGGCAACCAGACCAAGGCCTCAGAGCTGCTGGGACTTAATCGCGGCACCTTGCGCAAAAAACTCAAGCAGTACGATCTGCTGTAAGCATTCAATCAAACCTGAAAGGCGTCCCGGTAAAACGGGTCGCCTTTTTTGCTGACTCCTTTGCTTTTGATGGAAATCGAGATGACCGATCAGACTACCCGCCTGCCGATCCGCCGCGCTTTAATCAGCGTTTCCGATAAAACCGGAATCCTTGATTTCGCCCGTGAACTGGAAGCCCTCGGCGTCGAGATCCTCTCCACCGGCGGTACGTTCAAGCTGCTGCAAGACAACGGCGTAGCCGCTGTCGAAGTTGCGGACTACACCGGCTTTGCGGAAATGATGGACGGGCGGGTGAAAACCCTGCACCCGAAAATCCACGGCGGCATCCTGGGCCGTCGCGGCATCGATGACGACATCATGAACGAGCACGGCATCAAGCCGATCGATCTGGTAGCCGTAAACCTCTACCCCTTCGAAGCAACCATCAACAAGCCAGGCTGCGACCTGCCGACCGCCATCGAGAACATCGATATCGGCGGCCCGACCATGGTCCGTTCGGCAGCAAAAAACCACAAAGACGTAGCGATCGTGGTCAATGCCAGCGATTACGCCAACGTGCTGGAAAACCTCAAGGCCGGTGGCCTGACCTACGCCCAGCGTTTCGACCTGATGCTCAAGGCGTTCGAACACACCGCCGCCTACGACGGCATGATCGCCAACTACCTGGGCACCGTTAACCAGACAGCCGAAACCCTGAGCACCGAAGGCCGCAGCCTGTTCCCGCGCACCTTCAACAGCCAGTTCATCAAGGCCCAGGAAATGCGCTACGGCGAGAACCCGCATCAAAGCGCGGCGTTCTACGTAGAAGCCAAGCCGGCCGAAGTCAGCATCGCAACCGCCACCCAGCTGCAAGGCAAAGAGCTGTCGTTCAACAACGTGGCCGACACCGATGCCGCGCTGGAATGCGTAAAAAGCTTTGTCAAACCAGCCTGCGTGATCGTCAAGCACGCCAACCCGTGCGGCGTCGCAGTCAGCCCGGACGCCGAAGGCGGCATCCGTCAGGCCTATGAGCTGGCTTACGCCACTGATACCGAGTCGGCATTCGGCGGCATCATCGCCTTCAACCGCGAGCTGGACGCCGAAACGGCCAAAGCCATCGTCGAGCGTCAGTTCGTTGAAGTGATCATCGCCCCGTCCGTGAGCGAAGAAGCCCGCGCCATCGTGGCCGCCAAAGCCAACGTACGCCTGCTGGCCTGCGGCGAGTGGAGCGCAGACCGCGCACCGGCCTGGGACTTCAAGCGGGTGAATGGCGGCTTGCTGGTACAAAGCCGCGACATCCAGATGATCGGCAGCGAAGACCTGAAACTCGTCACCAAGCGCGCACCGACCGAACAAGAGATCCACGACCTGATCTTTGCCTGGAAAGTCGCCAAGTACGTCAAATCCAACGCCATCGTCTACGCCAAGAACCGTCAGACCATCGGTGTCGGCGCTGGCCAGATGAGCCGCGTAAACTCGGCCCGCATTGCCGCGATCAAGGCCGAGCACGCCGGTTTGCAAGTGCAGGGTTCGGTCATGGCATCCGACGCGTTCTTCCCGTTCCGTGACGGTCTGGACAATGCAGCCAAGGCCGGTATCACTGCGGTGATCCAGCCGGGCGGCTCGATGCGTGACAACGAAGTGATTGCTGCAGCCGACGAAGCCGGGATTGCCATGGTGTTCACCGGTATGCGCCACTTCCGTCACTAACTAGACGTCCCTTTCTGTAGGAACGAGCTGCTCGCGATCTTTTGACTGCTCGCGAGCAAGCTCGCTCCTACAGAGAAACAAAGCGTTTCCCAGAATTCAGCGTCATCCGAGGTTTTTGAAATGAATGTTTTGATCATTGGCAGCGGTGGCCGCGAACACGCACTGGCCTGGAAAGTAGCTCAGGACCCGCGTGTCGCCAAAGTATTCGTTGCCCCGGGCAACGCCGGCACCGCCATTGAAGCCAAGTGCGAGAACGTCGCTATCGACGTGCTGGCCCTTGAGCAACTTGCAGATTTCGCCGAGAAAAATGTCTCGCTGACCATCGTTGGCCCTGAAGTTCCACTGGTAGCCGGTGTGGTCGATCTGTTCCGCGCCCGCGGCCTGGATTGCTTCGGCCCGACTGCCGGCGCTGCCCAGCTCGAAGGCTCCAAGGCTTTCACCAAGGATTTCCTGGCACGCCACAAGATCCCGACCGCCGACTATCAGAACTTCACTGAAATCGAGCCGGCGCTGGCGTACCTGCAAAAAGTCGGCGCCCCTATCGTGATCAAGGCTGACGGCCTGGCAGCAGGCAAAGGCGTAATCGTCGCCATGACCCTGACTGAAGCCGAAGATGCCGTGCGCGACATGCTCGCGGGCAACGCATTCGGCGAAGCCGGTTCGCGCGTCGTTATCGAGGAGTTCCTCGATGGCGAAGAAGCCAGCTTCATCGTGATGGTCGACGGCAAGAACGTGTTGCCGATGGCCACCAGCCAGGACCACAAACGCGTCGGCGATGCCGATACCGGCCCCAACACCGGCGGTATGGGCGCTTACTCCCCGGCGCCAGTGGTCACTGCGCAAGTGCACCAGCGCGTGATGGATCTGGTTATCTGGCCAACCGTGCGCGGCATGGCCGAAGAAGGCAACGTCTACACCGGGTTCCTGTACGCAGGCCTGATGATCGACAAAGCCGGCAACCCGAAAGTCATCGAGTTCAACTGCCGCTTCGGCGATCCGGAAACCCAACCGGTGATGCTGCGCCTGCAATCGAGCTTGGTGCTGCTGGTAGAGGCTGCTCTGGCCCAGGCGCTGGACAAGGTAGAAGCACAATGGGACCCGCGCCCGAGCCTGGGCATCGTCCTGGCTGCAGGCGGCTACCCTGGCGACTACGCCAAGGGTGCAGTGATCCATGGTCTGGATGCTGCAGCCAAACTGGAAGGCAAGGTGTTCCACGCCGGCACCGCCCTCAATGCCGCTGGCGAAGTGGTGACGGCCGGTGGCCGTGTGCTGTGCGCGACCGCTATGGGTGACACCGTTGCAGCAGCTCAAGAACAGGCTTATGCACTGGCCAAAACCATCGAATGGGATGGTTGCTTCTACCGCAACGACATTGGCTACCGGGCCATTGCACGCGAGCGCGGCGAAACCCAGGAATAAGTAACCCATATGGACAGGCAAGGGATCAAACCCTTGCCTAACTATTCCAGCGCCGCGCATAGTTACCATCAGGCTTCAATATACGAAGGGATTTCAGCGTGCGCTGGCTTAGGATCGCCATAGGTATTACCGTCAGTCTACTGACTGCTTTGCTCTATTTAACGCCGGTGCAGGCGGCCCAAGGCAACCTTTGGTCTGTTCTTCTGGACCATAGTGGCGACCTGCAACTGAGCGATGTCAGTTCCCCCCGCTTAAGCAATCAATTCAGCCCAATCGAGCTCGAAGAGCTGACCGCGGCCAACCCCGATGAGGCGTTATGGTTGCGATTCCGGCTGCAGCCCAACAAGCATGAACAGATTTTGCGAGTCTTCGCCCCGGATCTTGCACGTCTTGACCTGTACGTTCTCGACGGCAAAAAACTGATCAGCGAAACCAGCGCCGGCAGTACATTGCCGACGTCCGACAAACCGCTGTCCAGCAGCGACTACCTGCTGCCCTTGCCCCAAAGCTCTCAAGAGCTGGATGTGTATCTGCGCCTGGTTTCGGAGCATCAGCTGCGCCCGCACATTACCCTCGATTCCGCCGTCATACTCGCCGCCAACCAGGGCATGACCCTGCTCTACGGGCTGTTGCTCGGCTGCCTGGCAATGCTGGTGCTGCACAACCTGATCCGCTTTGCTTTCACCCGCTCAGTCAGCAGCCTGTGGCTCGCTGCCTGCGAAGCCTTGCTCCTGATCAGCTCGGCGCTGTTCTTGAATCTGCTGGGTCCCTGGTTTCCCGAGTGGCACAGCGCCCACCCACCCGGGGCCTATCTGGCGCTGATACTGACGGCGCCTTGCGGGTTGATGTTCACCTACAGTTTCTTTGGCGCCCGCAGCGCCCACAGGTTGCAGAAACTGTTGCTGCTCAACACCCTGATTATCTGTATCGGCGGCCTGCTGGTGCTGTTCTTCGACACCCTGCCGTTAAACGTGATGACCTATGGCCTGGTCGGGCTTGCAAGCCTGAGCATCCTGCTGGTCTCGGTTCACCACTTGCAGCAAGGCTACCGCCCTGCCCGCCTGTTCGTGGTGGCCATGATTGTGTTCAACATCGGCACCCTGGTGATTCTCCCGACGCTCCTGGGCCTGACCCTGATCGCGCCCCAGGAGCTGATCCTGGCCTTGATGGCGGTGGTCTGTATCTGCGGCCTGCTGATGAGCATCGCCCTGAGTGAACGCGCTCGCAGCATCGCCGAGGACCAATTCAGCATCAGCCGTGACCTGGCCGCCAGTAACGCCGAAGTGAATGCCAAAGCCGAATTCCTGGCCAAGATCAGCCATGAAATTCGCACCCCGATGAACGGGGTACTGGGCATGACTGAACTGCTGCTGGGGACACCACTGTCGGTCAAACAACGTGACTACGTACAGACCATCCACAGCGCCGGCAATGAACTGCTGACGCTCATTAATGAAATTCTCGATATTTCCAGGCTCGAGTCGGGCCAGATCGAACTGGACGATGTGCAGTTCGACCTCAATGCCCTGATCGAAGACTGCCTGAATATCTTCCGCACCAAAGCCGAACAGCAAAACGTCGAACTCATCAGTTTCATTCAGCCACAGGTCCCGAGGGTCATCAGCGGTGACCCCACGCGCCTGCGCCAGACCCTGCTGAGCCTGCTCGAAAGCGCGCTGAAGAAAACCGTCGAAGGCGAGATATTGATTGTCGTGGCACTGGAAGAGCGCACTCAGCCGCCACGGTTGCGCATCGCCATCCAGGACTCCGGCCAGCCGATGGATGAACAGGAGCGCGAAGCCCTGCTCAGTGCCGAACTGCACAGCAAGAACTTCCTCGCCGCTACCCGCCTGGGCGGTCACCTGGGGCTGGTCATCGCCCGCCAGCTGATCAGCTTGATGGGCGGTGAGTTCGGCATAAAGCCGGGGCAAACCAGGGGCAGCAACCTATGGCTGACCCTGCCCCTGGACCCGCAACACCTCGAGCACCCGACCTCCGACCTGGACAGCCCGCTCAAGGGTGCACGGGTACTGGTGGTCGATGACAACGACACCTGCCGCAAAGTGCTGGTACAGCAATGCTCGGCCTGGGGTTTGAGTGTCAGCGCGGCGGCCTCGGGCAAAGAAGCCCTGGCCCTGTTACGCACCAAGGCGCATCTGCGCGACTACTTCGACATTGTGCTGCTGGACCAGAACATGCCGGGCATGACGGGCATGCAACTGGCGGCCAAGATCAAAGAAGACCCGAGCCTGAACCACGACATCCTGCTGGTGATGCTGACTGGCATCAGCAACGCCCCGAGCAAGATCATTGCCCGCAACTGCGGGATCAAGCGCATTCTGGCCAAACCGGTGGCGGGCTATACCCTGAAAACCACCCTGGCCGATGAACTGACCCAGCGCAACAAAGGCCAGGTCTCGGCGCAGCTCCCGGCCAATGGCCCGCCAACAGCGGTGACGGTGCCTGGCGACTTCCGCATCCTGGTTGCCGAAGACAACAGTATTTCCACCAAGGTCATTCGCGGCATGCTGGGCAAGCTCAATTTGCAGCCCGACACGGCCTGTAACGGCGAAGAGGCCTTGAAGGCCATGAAAGCGCAGCGTTATGACCTGGTATTGATGGATTGCGAAATGCCGGTAATGGACGGCTTCTCGGCCACTGAGCAATTACGCGCCTGGGAAGTCAGCCATCAACGTATCCGCACCCCGGTGGTGGCGTTGACCGCACACATCCTGGAGGAGCACAAAGAACGGGCGCGCCAGGCCGGTATGGACGGACACATGGCCAAGCCGGTCGAGTTGTCGCAACTGCGCGAGCTGGTGGAATATTGGGTGGCGCAACGGGAGTTGCGTGAATCCCAGGCGCAGCATTCCTAGGGCTCAACGCTGGCCGACAGACTGCCGGCGGCCTGATAGACTTTCGTCGCCTTTCTTCGGTGTGAGCTCAGACCATGCTCCATGTATTGTTCAGTGTGTATTTGAAGATGCTGGTGCTCTACAGCCCGTTCTTCGTGCTCTCATGCTTTATTAGCCTGACCCGTGGCTACTCCAACAAAGAGCGCCGTCGTCTCGCCTGGAAAGTGGCGCTGGCCACCTTGATATCCAGCGTCTTGCTCTACCTGTTCGGGCGGGCGATCTTCAGTGTTTTCGGGATTACCGTCGACGCCTTCCGCATCGGCGCCGGCAGCGTGCTGTTCATCTCGGCACTGGGCATGGCCCAGGGCAAATCGGCCGTGCAAACCGACAACGTGCAGCAGGATGTCACCATAGTGCCGCTGACCATTCCGTTGACGGTCGGACCGGGCACCATCGGTGCCCTGCTGGTCATGGGGGTCAGCCAGCCGCACTGGGATGACAAGCTGATGGCGATAGTCAGCATTACCCTGGCCAGCCTGACCGTCGGCGTAGTGTTGTACCTGTCCAACAGGATCGAGCGGATTCTGGGTGACCAGGGCCTGCAGATCGTCAGCCGCCTGATGGGCCTGTTCGTTTGCGCGCTGGCGGCGCAGATCATCTTCACCGGAATCCGCGGGTATCTGGTGCCCTGACCTCCCGCGCCCCGTCAGCGATTACAGAGCATGGCCCCATTGCGGGGCCATGCTGCCTGTCAGGGCTTTTCGCCGTACCAGCGTGGCGTGTACACCCACTGTGTGCCGTCGGCACGCGGGAAGGTGCAGGTGGTAGACGAGCCAATCAGCACCATGGTGCGCATATCCACCTGATCCGCAGTCAACGCGCCCAAAGTGATAGTCCGTAATGTCTGGCCCGGGCGGCCAATGTCGCGCCCCAGCACCACCGGCGTCTGTGGGCTGCGGTGCCGGGCCACGATTTCCAGCGCAACCCCCAGCTGCCAGGGCCGTGAGCGGGAAATCGGGTTGTAGAACGCCAGCGCCAGATCCGCCTCGCAGGCAAGGTCCAGACGCTTTTCGATGATGCTCCACGGCTTGAGGTTGTCCGACAGCGACATCACGCAGAAGTCATGCCCCAATGGCGCACCGGCCTGCGCGGCGGTAGCCAGCGATGCCGAAACCCCGGGCAGGATTTCCAGGTCGACGTTGTGCCACTGCGCATCACCAGACTCATGCAAGGCTTCAAGCACGGCGGCGGCCATGGCAAAAACCCCCGGATCACCCGAAGACACCACCACCACCGAGCGACCACTGGCCGCCAGTTCAAAGGCATGCCGCGCGCGCTGCATTTCTTCACGATTATCGGTGCAGTGCAGCACTTGATCGTCGCGAAACGGTCCGGCCATCCGCACATAGGTTTCGTAACCCAGCACGTCATTGGCCCGCGCCAGTTCGGCCTTGACCGCAGGCACCATCAATTCCGCAGCGCCGGGGCCAAGGCCGATGACTGCCAACCGCCCCCGGGCCCTGCCGATCTGTTGCGGGTCCAGAGGAACCGAAGCGACACCCAGGGCCAAACCACTGCCCGACTCGTGCCAGGCCACAGGTAGCGCCTGCTCCTCGGCACTCACAAAGCGTAGCGGCACAGCCAGCTCAGCCGCCGCCTCACGCAGTTGCAGGCTCGCCATCAAGGTGTCGTCGGCAACGATGCAGGCCAGCGATTGCCAGGCCAGCTTCACTGCATGCAACGCCTCACGGATCCCCTGCGCTGCAACAACGGAGCTGACCCGGGCTACAACATTGCGCGGGTAGATCAGCAGTTCATTGGCCGCGGGTTCACGCTCGGCACTGCTGACGCAGATCGCCAGCCGCGCCTGCGGGTTTTCAGGCAGTTGTGCACCGGCCAGCCAGGGCGCATCGCCTTCGATACGTACCGACTCGCCCGCGAGCAAATCCGAGACAAAGCGTTTGCCCACCTCCAGGTCGCCCAGGGCATAGCCCCTCGGCGGGTTCAGCAGGCAGGTGCCAAAACGCAATTCGCCGCTGGTGGTGATGGCCGGTGCAACCTGCAGACCGGCAGCGATTTCCCGCGCCATGTCATTCACCCCCCCCAGACCTCCCAGCAGCGGAACCACCGCGCTGGCGTCTTCGGCCACGGCCAGCACCGGCGGCTCAGCGCCTTTCTCCAGCAGCAGCGGAGCCAGGGTGCGAATCACAATCCCGGCGGCGCACAGCGCAATAATCGGCGTGTCTTGCTGATACAGCTGGCGCAGGGTCGCGCCAAAATCGCTGTAGCTGCGGTCTGGCGCGTCAACCCGCCCGGCCAGGCCGTAAATCAACGCCTGAGGGTAAAGCTGCTGGATGCGCCGGGCCGTTGCCAGGCTGCCATTGCCCAGAATCACAATGGCCGGGGCCGGGCGACTCAACCTTGCCACCGTTCGCCGGGCACGATGATCAACGAGAAATAAGGCGACGACATCGGCTCCACTTCATTGAGCGGGACGATTTTCTGGTTGCTCATGGTCGCGCGCTCGACGTACAGCGCACGCTCGGCCAGCCCCAGCTCCCCCAGAACCTCGCGCACTTTATGAAAGTTGCGTCCCAGCTTCATGATCACGGCAGCGTCGGCATCGGCCAGACGCCGCTTGAGCTCATCGTGGGGCAGCACCCCCGACAGCACCGACAGGCTCTGATTGCGATACACCAGCGGCACGCCGAGCACCGAAGCGCCGCCCAGCATCGAGCACACCCCCGGCACCACTTGCGCTTCAAAGCGCTCGGCCAGACGGTCATGCAAGTACATGTAGGAGCCATAGAAGAACGGATCGCCTTCGCAGATCACCGCCACATCACGGCCGGCCTGCAAATGCACGGCAACCTCTACGGCCGCCTGATCGTAGAAGTCGCTGATGATTTGTTCATACGACAGCGGTTCGGGCAACACCTCGGTGGTCACCGGGTACACCAGTGGCATCAAGGTTTGCGCGTCTTGCAGGTGCGCTTCGATGATGCCGAACGCGTTGCCTTTTTTGCCTTTGGCCACGAAGTACGCCACCACCGGCGATTCGCGCAGCAGGCGCAAGGCTTTAACGGTAATCAGCTCCGGATCGCCGGGACCGACGCCCAGACCGAGCAAACGTCCAGGTTGAGTCATCATTCGATCTCCGTGGCCAGTGCGTTGACCGCTGCCGCAGCCATCGCGCTACCGCCGCGGCGGCCCTGCATGATCACAAACGGCACGCCACGGCTGTCTGCCGCCAGCATCGCCTTGGATTCTGCTGCCCCGACAAAACCTACCGGGAAGCCCAGAATCAGGGCCGGTTTCGGTGCCCCGGCGTCAATCATCTCCAGCAGGTAAAACAGCGCGGTCGGTGCATTGCCAATCACCACCACGCTGCCTTCCAGATACGGGCGCCACAGTTCCAGGGCCACCGCCGAGCGGGTGTTGCCCTGCTCCAGCGCCATCTCGGCCACGCCTTCTTCCTTGAGCGTGCAAATCACCTGGTTATTGGCAGGTAAACGCGTACGCGTCACACCTTCAAGCACCATGCGTGCATCGCACAGAATCGGCGCGCCGGCGGCCAGCGCATCGCGCCCGGCCTTGCCCGCACCGGGGGAAAAACGCAGGTCTTCGATGGCGTCGACCATGCCGCAGGCGTGAATCACCCGCACTGCGAGTTTTTCCAGGTCTGCCGGGATGCTCTCGAGGTTGGCTTCGGCCCGGATAATGGCGAAGGAGTTGCGATAGATCTCTTGACCATCGCGGATGTAATCAATCATCGGTGTTGCTCCGTTGGCGGGCCTCAAGCCAGGCGCCTGCCGCTTCAATAGTAAGATTGCGCCCATGCAGAACACCGAAACCCGGCTGTTCTGGAGCACGTAAATAGAGGTCGTAATGACCGGGCGCCACGGCCAGCAGAGTGACCGGCGCAATATGGGCTGCCGCACATGAACGCCGGCAACCGGTCAGATGCACATTCAGCGGTTGGCGCAGACCCGCAGCGAGCTGGCGGGCATCCTGTTTGGTGTCCGCCTGGCCTTTCGCGCACGCCTCGGAGCCAGTGCAGGCCACCAGATGTGCCAGCGGCTGCGCCGCCTCACACAACAAACCCAGCGCCTCTAACTGGAGGGTCACAGCTGGCGCATCGCTGGTCTTGATCCCAGGCAGCAACACACTTTGCCAGGGGCTGAACCGCAGGGTGCCGTCACCAGATTCGTCAGCCAGTTGCGCCAGCCCCCGGAGCATGGCGGCATCCAGACGCCCCAGGCCGGGAACCGCGCCGATATACACCCGGCCCTGCTGGCGCTGGGCAAAAGTACCGATATGCCTCACCCCGGGCGCGACACCCCGTGGCCCCACGGCCAGCGGGATCAACCCCACGCCGAGCCGTTGCTGCAACTGCTCGATGAAGTGCTCGACGGCAACTTCCTCAAGCAGATGCCGCATTCTGGTTTGCTCAGGCCGGGCCAGATCGAGAAACAGCAACAGTACCGCCATCACCAGTTCATGGGCCTGTGCCAGCGGCACCGCAGCCAATGCCGGGTTGTGCGCCGGGCAGCCGGCCAGACCGAAGGCCATCACCAACTGACCGTCCAGCTCAATCACCGATAGCCACAGATCGTGCGGGTGCTCCAGCATCACCAGGGCTTCGCCAGCGTCCAGTTGCAGCGCGAACTTGGCTGACAACTCGGCCAGCCGCGGGGTGTTTTGCAGACTGGCAAGCAGCTCTGCGGCCAGCGGCCGGGTATCGATGCGCATCTGCGGGTCGATACCCGCAGACGGGCTCAGCATCAGGTTGCGCACATCGTCACCCGCTGCTGTCGCAGGCCCCAGACCTGCCGCCAGCAAGGGTTCAACCAGAGCCCGATGTTGCGCCCCGACCCCGCGAATCTGCAGGTTGCCACGGTTGGTCGCTTCAATGACGCCACTGGCATAGCGCTGCGCCACATCCGCCACGGCACGGGCCTGCATCGAGGTGATGCAGCCACCATCGAGCTTGACCCGGCAAATCCCGCCGTCCAGCGCCTGCACGATACGTAGCAACCCCGGGCAAGCCGTAGGGCGCACGGGCGTCATGACAGGGAGTTGAGGTGGCAAGGTCAAAGGTCGATCCAGGCAGGCAATGGGCTGTTGCAGGTGGCGCATTATGCCTGCTTTGGGCGACCGCATGAAAAGCTTGCCGGACGGAATACCCGCTGCGGGCACCCTTAAGCAGCATTACCTGCAACTGAGCCCGCCCGCCCGCTTTATGGGCGAGGCGCCGAGAGCCCAAGGCGCGCTATCATGGGCGCCCTGCCGGCGCGTCTTGCAACAGTGCTGGCGGATGGAAAAATCAGCGTTTACCAAGAGGATCGGCATGTCGCCCTGGCTAACAATTGTGGGAATCGGTGAAGACGGCTTCAGCGGCCTGGGCAAAAACGCCCGGCGCGCCCTGCTCAGTGCCGGCAACGTGTTTGGCGGTCCGCGCCAGCTGGACTTGCTGCCCGCCTGCATCCGCGCCGAACGCCAGGCGTGGCCGAGCCCGTTCTCACTGGCACCGGTCCTGGCCTTGCGCGGTACACCGGTGTGCGTGCTGGCCAGCGGCGACCCCATGTGGTTCGGTGTGGGGGCCAGTCTTGCCCGGGTGGTAGCCAGCGATGAAATGCAGGTGCTGTCTGCCCCGTCATCTTTCTCGCTGGCCGCCGCCCGACTGGGCTGGGCCTTGCAGGATGTACTGACGCTGTCGGTGGTGGCGCGGCCTGTCGCCGCGCTCAATGCTCATCTGCACAGCGGCGTGCGCCTGCTGGTGCTGAGCAACGACGCCAGCAGCCCCGCGGCCGTTGCTGCCCTGCTGCGTGAACGCGGCTTTGGCCCGAGCCGCCTGAGGGTACTTGAGCACCTGGGCGGCCCGGCCGAGCGGCGAGTCGAGGCCAGTGCCGATGACTGGAGCGACCCGCCCGTGGCGGCGCTCAACCTGATCGCCATCGACTGCCTGGCCGATACCGACACCCGGCCACTGTCACGAAGCGGCGGGCTGCCCGACAGCGCGTTCCGCCATGACGGCCAACTGACCAAGCGCGATGTACGGGCCATTACCCTGGCCCGCCTGGCGCCGTTGCCGGGGCAGTTGTTGTGGGACGTGGGCGCCGGCAGCGGCTCGATCGGAATCGAATGGATGCGCACTTACCCCAGCTGCCGCACCCTGGCCATCGAAGCCGATGCCGGGCGCCAGCAATTGATCGAACACAACCGCGATGCTCTGGGCGTCCCCGGCCTGCAACTGATCCGCGGCAAGGCTCCGCAAGCCCTTGAAGGGCTGGAGCGCCCGGACGCGGTCTTTATCGGCGGCGGCGTGACCCGCGAAGGGGTGCTCGACACCTGCTGGCAACAGCTCAAACCCGGCGGGCGCCTGGTGGCCAATGCCGTCACCCTGCAAAGCGAAATGCTGCTGATGAGCTGGCGCGAGCGTCACGGTGGCGAACTGACCCGAATCCATATCGCCCAAGCGCAACCGCTGGGGGAATTCGATACCTGGCGTCAGGCCTTGCCGATAACCCTCTTAGACGTGACCAAACCTCTCGATGCGTGACGAAACCGCCGAACAACCCGCGCCGCTGCGCAGCGGCCTGACCACCGGCAGCTGCGCCACAGCCACCAGCCTGGCTGCCGCGCGCCTGCTGCTCAGCGGGGTCAGCCATGACGCCGTCGCCATCACCTTGCCCAAAGGCAAGATCGTCACCATGCGCCTGGAGTTCTGCCGTCTGTGCGATCAGGGGGCCGAAGCCGGCACCATCAAGGATGCCGGGGATGACCCGGATGTAACCCACGGCGCGCTGCTTTACTCCCAAGTGAGTCTCAGGCCGGAACCGGGTATCGGCTTTGTCGCCGGCCTCGGAGTGGGCACCGTGACCCGCCCGGGTCTGGTACTGGCCGTGGGGGAACCGGCGATCAACCCGGTGCCGCGCAAAATGATCACCGAACACCTGCTGCTGCTGGCAGCCGAACTGGGCTACAGCGGCGGCTTTACCGTCACCGTCAACGTCCAGGACGGCGCGGCCCTGGCGTTGAAAACCATGAATCCGCGACTGGGGATCCTGGGTGGTCTGTCGATATTGGGCACCAGCGGCATCGTCCGCCCGTTCTCCTGCGCGGCTTACATCGCCTCGATCCATCAAGGCATCGATGTGGCCAAGACCAACGGCTACCTGCACATCGCCGCCTGCACCGGCAATGCCAGCGAAGACACCATGCGCCGGGTCTACAACCTGCCGGAAATTGCCCTGATCGAAATGGGCGACTTTGTCGGTGCCGTACTCAAGCATCTGCGCAAAGTACCTGTGGATAAGTTGAGCCTCTGCGGCGGCTTCGGAAAAATCAGCAAGCTGGCGGCCGGGCATATGGATTTGCACAGCCGCCACTCCAGTATCGACCTGCCGCAGCTGGCCGAATGGGCCGCCGCCAGCGGTGCCGACAGCGAACTGCAAGAGGCGATCCGCCAGGCCAATACCAGCCAGCAAGCCCTGGCAATGGCCAGTGCTGCGGGCATCGCCCTGGGTGATGCGGTGTGCCAGCACGCCCTCGACTTCGCCCGTAGCGTGGTGCCGGCACAGGTGCAGGTCGAAGTGTTTGCCATCGACCGCCAGGGCGGGATAGTCGGTCACGCCGGAGCCTTTGCATGAAACGAATCCTGTTGCTGGGCGGCGTCACTGAAGCGCTGGCCATGGCCCGTCGCCTGGGGCCGCAACACATTTACAGCCTGGCCGGCGTCGGCCGCGTGCCCGCGGACTTGCCCTGTGAAGTGCGGGTTGGCGGTTATGGCGGCGCCGAAGGGCTGGCACAGTACATACGCCAGCAGCGCATTGATTTGCTGCTCGACGCCACTCACCCCTACGCCGCACAAATCAGCCACAACGCAGTCAGCGCTGCCGCCCTCGCCGGTATCCCGTGCTGGGCCTTGCGCCGCCCGGCCTGGCAGCCCCAGGCCGGAGATAACTGGCGCGAAGTGGCGGACTGGGCCGAACTGGTCGAGGCGCTAAAACCGTTTCAGCGCCCGCTGTTCACCCTGGGCCGCGAGCCGCTTGAGCATTTGCATGAAATCCCCGAAGGACAGTTCTGGACTTTGCGCGCCCTGGACACTTACCCCGGCAATGCCCGTTGCGAAGTGATCGGCGCCCGGGGGCCATTTGTGATCGAAGATGAGCGCACCCTGTTCGCTCAACGCCGCATCGACGTACTGATCAGCAAAAACAGCGGCAGCAGCGCCACTGAGCCCAAGCTCGAAGTCGCCCGCGAACGCGGGACTCCGGTGTTGATTCTCAAACGCCCGCAGTTGCCAGAGGTTGACCGTGCATTTTTGACCGGCGATGAAGTGCTGCAGGCGCTGAAGCGGGAGAGTTATTTGTGAATATGGACCAATGTAGTGCTGTAAAAACCGCATGCTTGCAGCGTTGAAAAAGCTCGCGAGCAAGCTCGCTCCTACAGGGTTTACTGCGCCATTGTGGGAGCCGGCTTGCCGGCGCGCGGCACCTGCATCGCTGGCAAGCCAGCTCCCACAGCGAACGGGTAAGTTTTCAACCCCAGAACCAAGACAGCGTGAACTACACTGACGCGACATTTCGCCACACAGCCTGTGTTTTTACTTACGTCGGTCATTCAGGCTAAATAGCCGCCTTGATGCCATCACTCATGGAATTGTTCATGTCCCGACAACGCTTTGCATTTGCCTGGATCGCCTGCTTCGCAGTGCTGTTCAACATGCTCGCCATGTCGACGGCCGGAGCCATGGGCGGGGCAAGGCAAGAAGCGGGCGAACAGTTCATGTGGAGCAGCTTTTGCACCTCCACCGGCACCAAGATGGTTGCCGTGTCACTGGGCAAGCTTGACGCCGGCGACAGCCGCAAAGACGATCACTCGAACATGCAGCATTGCTGGTGCTGCTCGGGCGCGGCACCGCTGGTGGCTTTGCCGGCGCATATCCCGACTCTGTATTTCGCCGCCATCGAACATGGCCACAGCCAAGTCCCCGACCACCTCAAACGCCCCACCCCGCGCCAGCAATGGCCGAGCCTCAACCCCCGCGCTTCCCCTCTGGCCTGATTCATCCTCGCAACCATTTTGCGTTTGAATCGTTCCGGAGAATTGCCATGTTGAACCTGTCACTGGTCAAGAATGCCCTGATCGCGGCGGCTTTGCTGCTGCCTGCCTGTTTCGCCAACGCCCATGAATACCAAAGCGGCACGCTGCAAATCGCTCATCCGTGGTCCCAGCAGTTACCGCCCAATGCGCCGACCGTGGCCGCGTATTTCGTGATTCACAACACCGGCACCAGCGCCGACCGCCTGGTCAGTGTCGACACCCCCATTGCCGATAAAGCCGAGCTGCATCAGCACGTGATGCAGGGCGACTTGATGAAGATGCAACCGGTGCCCAGCGTCGAGGTTGCCCCCGGCGGCACCGTCACGTTCGCGCCCATGGCGTACCACGTGATGCTGCTCGGCCTCAAAGACCGCAGTCTGCTGCAGGACGGCAAACACTTCCCCATGACCCTGCACTTTGAAAAGGCCGGTGCCATCACGGTTGATGTGAACGTGCAGAAACAGGCGCCGCCCGCCAGCACGGAAGCCATGCACACCCACTAACGGTCACTGATCCCCGTGGGCGCCCCTCGCGCCAGGCACGCCATGTCGCAGATTCGCGGCAGCTGGCTGAGCCTGTTTGCCATGCTGATGATTTTTATCGGCCCGCTGATTTCCCAAGCGGTGCCGATGGATCATCACGCCTCCATGAACATGACGATGCCGATGTCGGCCGGCATGTCGATGCAAGACCACGGCGAGCACGGCAAACCGTCCGCCGATCACCACGCGATTTGGGAAAAGTGCGGCTATTGCACCCTGCTGTTCAGTTGCCCGGCACTGCCCAACGCCCCGACCCTGACCCTCCATACAGCCCCCCCTCCGGGCAACTATCTGGCGGCGACCACCCTGCTGGGCCATGCCCGGCAACCGGTCTTCCCCGGCGCCCGCTCCCGCGCCCCGCCAGCATTCCTTTAAGCACCGACCCCACAAACTCACAGGCCCGCCTGCCAGTGCTGCTTTAGACAGCCGCAGGCCGCTGGCCGTGTTGTATTCGCTTGAATATTGGAATGTTTATGTCCCGCTTTACTGTTGCCGCCCGTTTGCCCCACGCCCAAACGGTATTCCCTTTCGCCCTGAGCGCACTGTGCTGCGCATTGTTCGCACCTGCGGTCATGGCCGACGAACACGCAGAGCACGCCAACGAAATCAGCCCGCTGGTGATCACGGCCATCGCCCCCAGCTCGCCACTGACCATAGTCACCAACCCCAAGGACCCGCGCCAGCCGGTGCCGGCCAGTGACGGTGGCGACTACCTCAAGACCATTCCCGGCTTCGCCCTGGTCCGCAACGGTGGCACCAACGGCGACCCGGTATTGCGCGGCATGTTCGGTTCACGCCTGAACATTCTCACCAACGGCGGCATGATGCTCGGCGCCTGCCCCGGCCGCATGGACGCCCCCACTTCCTACATCTCGCCGGAAACCTACGACCAGCTGACCGTGATCAAGGGCCCGCAAACCGTACTCTGGGGCCCGGGGGCATCGGCCGGCACTATCCTGTTCGAGCGCGAACCGGAGCACTTCGGCGAACTGGGCACCCGGGTCAATGCCAGTGTCCTGGCCGGTTCCAACGGCCGCTTCGACAAGACCGTCGACGCCGCCGCCGGCGGCCCGCTGGGCTACGTGCGGGTGATCGGCAACACCGCGCACGCTGATGACTACAAGGACGGCAACGGCGACACCGTGCCGTCGCGCTATGACAAGTGGAACGGCGATGTAGCACTGGGCTGGACCCCGGACCCGGACACCCTGCTGGAGCTCACTGCCGGCAAGGGCGATGGTCAAGCCCGCTCTGCCGGGCGCGGCATGGACGGCAGCCAGTACCAGCGCGAAAGCCTGGGCCTGCGCTTCGAAAAATCAAATATCGGCGATGTTCTCGACAAGATCGAAGCACAGGTCTACTACAACTATGCCGACCACGTCATGGACAACTACAGCCTGCGCACCCCGTCGGGCACCGGCATGATGAGCGGCCCCATGGCCTCCAACGTCGACCGCCGCACCCTCGGCGCACGGATCAAGGCCACCTGGCACTGGGCCGACTACCAGTTGATCAGCGGTATCGATGCGCAGACCAACGAACACCGCAAACGCTCCGGCATGGGCATCGATACCTATAAGGATCAGAACTGGAGCAAGGACGCCGACTTCCATAACTACGGTGCTTTTGGCGAACTGACCTGGTACGCCGCCGAGCGTGACCGGGTCATTACCGGAGCCCGCCTGGACCGCGCCGCGGCCAAGGATTACCGCGCCCGGATCGGCTCCGGGATGATGAGCAAAGCCAACCCGACCCTGGATAAAACCCGCGCCGACACACTCCCCAGCGGCTTTGTGCGTTACGAACATGATCTGGCCGACAGCCCGGCCACGGTCTATGCCGGCCTGGGTCACGCCGAACGTTTCCCGGATTACTGGGAGCTGTTCTCCCCGACCTCAGGCCCGGCCGGCTCGGTTAACGCTTTCGATGCAATCAAGCCGGAAAAAACCACTCAGCTCGATGTGGGCCTGCAATACAAAACCCGCGATCTCGAAGCCTGGGTCTCGGCCTATGCCGGGGTCGTTCACGATTACATCCTGTTCGACTACGACTCGGGTTCGTCCCGGGCGCAAAACATCAACGCCCGGATCATGGGCGGCGAACTGGGTGCTGCGTATCAGCTGACTGCACACTGGAAAGCCGACGCCACCCTGGCCTACGCCTGGGGCAAGAACACCACGGACGGCAAGGCACTGCCGCAAATGCCACCGCTGGACAGCCGCCTGGGCCTCACTTACAGCCAGGACGACTGGAGTGCCGGGGCCTTGTGGCGGCTGGTGGCACCGCAAGACCGCATCGACCGTAATGCCGGCAATGTGGTCGGCAAGGACTACGACAAGAGCGCCGGTTTTGGCGTGTTCTCGTTGAACGGCGCGTACCGCATCAACAAAAACCTCAAGGTCAGTGCCGGCGTCGACAACCTGCTGGATAAAAACTACAGCGAGCACCTGAACATGGCGGGCAACGCCGGCTACGGCTACCCGGCAAACGACCCGACCCCGATCAACGAGCCGGGGCGCACCTTGTGGACCAAGGTTGATGTGAGCTTCTGACAACAATGGATTGCCCTGTGGGAGCTGGCTTGCCAGCTCCCACAGGGCTCAAGAGAATAATGACCTTGCGGAGCCGCTCCCGATGAGCCGACCAACCCCCTCTTTCTACAACCTGGCCTGGCGCTGGCATTTCTATGCCGGGCTGTTTGTCGCCCCCTTCATGATTCTGCTGGCGCTGACCGGGATCATTTACCTGTTCAAGCCCCAGCTCGATCCCTTGATGTATGACCACCTGCTCAATGTCACCCCCGGCCACCACCGCCTCAGTGCCGACGAGCAACTGCAGCGGGTGCGCCTCGATTATCCACAGGGCCGGATCAGCCAGTACCTGCCTGCGGTCAACCCCGAGCGCAGCGCCCAGTTCGTGGTCAGCAATGACGGGCGCCAGCTCAACGTGTTCATCAACCCGTACAGCGGTGAAGTGCTGGGCGAGCAGGATGCCAGGTTCAACCTGCAAGCCGTGGCCCGGGCGCTACACGGGGAGTTGATGATCGGCACAGTGGGTGACCGGCTGGTGGAACTCGCCGCCGGCTGGGGCGTGGTGCTGGTGGTTTCCGGCCTGTACCTGTGGTGGCCGCGCGGGCAATCGGCCGCCGGAATCTTATGGCCGCGCCTGAGCCGCCGCGGCCGCGTGTTGTGGCGCGACCTGCATGCTGTCACCGGTTTCTGGGGCGCAGCCCTGTTGTTGTTCATGCTGCTCAGCGGCATGACCTGGACCGGCTTGTGGGGCAAGCAATACGCCGACCTGTGGAACCGCTTCCCGGTGGCGATGTGGAATAACGTGCCGCAGTCGGATATTGAGGCCCGCAGCCTCAACACCCCTGCCCGCCAGACCGTACCCTGGGCGATGGAAAACACCCCGCTGCCGGTCTCCGGGGCCCACGCTGAACACATGGCCCATGCCGCCCACGCAAGCAGCCCGGCGGCCCCCGGCATCAGCCTGCAACAGGTGGTTGAAACGGCCACTGCACGCAAGGTCGAACCCGGCTACAGCATCACCTTGCCCACCACCGCCACCGGCGTATTCACCATCGCCGTGTTCGCTGACGACCCGCGCAACGACGCCACCCTGCATATCGATCAATACACCGGCCAGGTGCTGGCCGATGTGCGCTGGGAGCAATACGGCAACGTCGCCCGCGCCACCGAAATGAGCGTGATGCTGCATGAAGGCAAGCTGTTCGGCACCTTCAACCAGATCGTGATTTTGCTGGTGTGCCTGATGATCCTGCTGAGTTCGGTCAGCGCTCTGGTGATCTGGTGGAAACGCCATCCCCAGGGCCGTCTGGGGGTCCCGCCGCTGCGCCACGATTTGCCGACCTGGAAAACCGGGGTGCTGATTATCCTGGCACTGGCCATTGCCTTTCCGTTGGTGGGCGCTTCGCTGATCGCGGTGTGGTTGCTGGATCGCCTGCTGATGATTTTTCGCAAAACGCCACCACTTGAGCTGCGCTCATAAACAACATGAAGCATCCGAGATGCGCGATCTAGAGCCCTGGCTATACTGGCAAGCCAGTATCAAGCAGAAAACTATTGTTACTGTATAACAAAAGCCTTTAAGCTCCATCACCCGCCGCCAGGAGGCAGCGGGGACACCTCTTGAAATAAGCGACTCACTGCCCCGATGAACAAGTACCTTTTTTCCAGCCTCTGTCTGCTGGCGATCAACAGCGCCCACGCGGATGACTCCGCCCCGTCCCTGATGCTGCCGGCCGCGAACATTACCGCGCCGCAAGTCGATGCCGAACACATCGACCTCAAGACTGCCACCAGCGCCGGCTCACGCCTGAACCTCAACAGCCTTGAAACCCCGGCCAGCGTCGAAAGCCTGAGCGGCGAACGGATTCGTGCCCGCGGCGACCGCAGTGTCCAGGACGCGGTGACTCGTACCACCGGTATCACCAACACGGCTACCCCGGGCAACGGCGGCTCGTCGTACTCGGCCCGGGGTTTTGTCGGCCAGGGCTCGGTGATGCAGTTGTATGACGGGATTCGCATGTACAGCGGCGCCGGCACCGTGACCTTCCCGGTGGACGACTGGTCGGTGGAGCGCATCGATGTGCTGCGCGGCCCGGCATCAGTGCTGTACGGCGAAGGCGCGACCGGCGCGGTGATCAACGTGATCCCGAAAAAACCGTTCAGCGGCGAAATCGAAAATCATCTGCGGGTTGGCTACGGCTCCTACGACAGCCAGCAGCAAGCCCTGGACAGCGGCGGCTCGCTGACCGATACCCTGAGCTACCGGTTGAACCTCAACCACATCCAAAGCAATGGCTGGATCGACCACGGTGACTCCGAAAGCACCTTTATCAGTGCCGCCCTGCGCTGGCAGGCCCGGGATGATCTGGCATTTACCCTGAGCCACGACTACGGCGACCAGGAGCCGCAGAACGACTTCGGCGTCCCCCTGATCAATGGCCGTTATCACAAGAGCCTGCGGGACAAGAACTACAACGTGCGCGACGCCAAGCTGCATTACAACGATCAGTGGACGCGCCTGAACAGCGAGTGGCAGATCAACGACGATCTGGTTGCCAGCAACGAACTGTATTACCTCAAGGCCCAGCGTCGCTGGCAAAACGCTGAAAACCATGCCTGGGACCAGGACCGACAAACCTTGATGCGCAGTGGCTACTACAGCATCAAGCACCAGCAGGAACAGGTCGGTGACCGTCAGACGTTCACCCTCGACCACGATCTGTTCGGCCTTGAAAGCAAAACCCTGGTGGGCGCGGACTACAACCGTATCCACTTCGACCTGCACAGCAATGCGCCTTACAAGGATGTAGTGACTGGCGGTACACCGATTGACATGAACCACCCGGATCGCGGCGAGTTCACAAGCAATTCGCCCTACCGCGACCAGTTCAAGACCACCACCCAGCAAGTGTCGCTGTTTGCCGAAAACCGCACGCAACTGAGCGAGCAGCTGTCGCTGGTCACTGGCGTGCGGCGCGACATCGTGCACCTGGACCGCGACGACTTGATCGAAGACACCCGCAGTGATCGCAGCCTCTCGGCCAACAGCTGGAAAGTCGGCCTGGTGTATGAACTGACGCCGGACATGTCGGTGTATGCGCAACAGGCCACCAGCGTCGATGGCGTAGCCGGGCTGATCAGCCTGTACCCCTCCGAGCAAGGCTTTGACATGGCCCGCGCCCGCCAGACCGAAGTCGGTTTCAAGCAAATGTTCTGGGACCAGCGCGGCGAGTGGACCCTGGCCGCGTATCACATCGTCAAAAAGGACTTGCTGACGCCTGATCCGAACAACCCGGGCAACTCGCTGCAAGTCGGTCAGCAATCATCCAACGGCCTTGAGGCCAGCCTCGATCTGCAACTGCCGGACCGCTGGCAGCTGCAGGCCAATGCCGCGTTCGTGCGGGCCGAATACGACAAGTTCGATGACGAAGGCGTGTCCCGCAAAGGCAACCGCCCCACCGACGTACCGCGGCGCACCGCCAACCTGTGGTTGAGCAAAACCATCAGCGATGACCTGAATGCCGGGGCCGGGGTGCGTTATGTGGACTCGCGTTACGCCGACCTTGCCAACACCGTCGTACTGCCGAGTTACACCGTGGTGGACGCCACTGTCAGCTGGAAAGCGCTGCCAAAAACCACCCTGGGCCTGCGCCTGAATAATTTGTTCAACCGCCAGTACGCTGTAAGCCAATACAATGGCGGCCAGCAATGGATCATGGGCGAACCGCGCTCGTTCTTCGTCACGGCGGATTACACCTTTTAAAGCCCCAACCCCTGCAGGAGCGCGCTTGCTCGCGAGCCGTGAAAAAGCTCGCGAGCAACTCGCTCCTGCAGAGATCAGATCAACACCGGAATTTTATGACCCGCCTCACCCTCACTCAACTTGCCTGGACCCCGCTGGGCCACGGCCACTGCCATCACCAGTTCCAACTGCGTGATGCCAATCTGCACGTGGCCGCAGGCGAGTTCGTGGGGCTGATCGGGCCCAACGGCAGCGGTAAAACCAGCCTGCTGCGTTGCGCTTATCGCTTCAGCAAACCCGAGTCGGGCCAGGTTCACCTCGGTGCGCACAACCTCTGGCAGCAATCGCCACGCTGGTGCGCCCAACGCGTCGCCGTGGTGTTGCAGGAATTTCCGGACGCCTTTGGCCTGACCGTCGATGAAGTGGTCGCCATGGGCCGTACCCCCCATAAAGGCCTGTTCGACGGCGATACCGAGGCCGACCGCGAGCTGGCGAAAAAAGCCCTCGAATCCGTTGGCCTGCAGGGCTTCGAAGACCACGCATTCGCCACCCTGTCCGGCGGTGAAAAACAGCGGGTGATTCTGGCCCGGGCCCTGGCCCAGCAACCCGAACTGCTGATCCTCGACGAGCCGACCAATCATCTCGATCCACGCTACCAGCTGGAGCTGCTGCAACTGGTCAAACGCCTGAACATCGGAACCCTGGCCAGCATCCACGACCTCAATCTGGCCGCGGCCTTTTGCGACCGGCTGTACGTGATCGACCACGGCAGGATCATCGCCAGCGGCACCCCGCGCGAGGTGCTGACCGTCGACCTGTTGCGCGACGTGTTTGGCGTCGACGCGCTGATCGACGACCATCCGCTGTCCGGCTACCCGCGCATTACCTGGATAACCCAAGCATGAAACTGATCCGCCTCGCCCTCTGCCTGTGCGCATTGTCCGCTGCCCCATGGGCCCGGGCCGAAGCCAGCAAATACCCGCTGACCATTACCAGCTGCAACCGCGAGGTGACCTTCAACCAGGCACCCGAACACGCAGTCAGCCATGACATCAACATGACGCAAATGATGCTCGCCCTCGGCCTCAAGCCGCGCATGGTCGGCTACAGCGGCATCAGTGGCTGGAAGGCGGTGACGCCCGGGATGAAGGTGATTCTCGATGGCCTGCCGGAGCTGGCGAGCAAGTACCCCTCGGTGGAAACCCTGCTCAACGCCAACGTCGACTTCTTCTTTGCCGGCTGGGATTACGGCATGCGCGTCGGCGGCGACCTCACGCCGCAAACCCTGACCCCGCTGGGCATTAACGTGTACGAGCTGACCGAGTCCTGCGCCTTCGTGATGAAGCGCCCACCCGCCAGCATGGAAGACACTTACAACGACCTGCGCAACCTGGGCAAAATTTTTGACGTGCAAGACCGCGCCAACACGCTGATCGCTCAGATGCAGGAAAAAGTCGCCACCGTGCAAAAGAACCTGCCCGGGGCAAAGCCACGGGTATTCCTGTACGACAGCGGTGAAGACCGTGCCATGACCTCGGGCAAGCTGGGCATTCCCCACGCACTGATCGAAGCCGCAGGCGGCAACGACATCCTCAGTGATATCGACGCCAGCTGGACCCGTATCAACTGGGAGACCGTGGTCGAGCGCAACCCTGAAGTGATCGTCATCGTCGATTACAGCGAAGTCAGCGCCGAACAAAAACAGCGCTTCCTCGAAACCAGCCCGGCCCTGCAATCGGTCGACGCGATTCGCAACAAACGCTTCATCGTCATCCCTTACGTGCAAGCCACCCCCGGCATCGACAACGTGCTGGCCATCGAAACCCTGGCCAAAGGTTTCCACCCCCAATGATGACTCGCCGCTACGCCCTGCTGCTGGCCTGTCTCGGCGCCCTGCTGCTGGTGTCGTGCGTGATTTCCCTGGGCTTCGGCCCGGCGCGGGTGCCGGTGGACGTGGTGTGGCACATATTGCTCAACAAACTGTTCGGTATCGGTGAGGTCAGCTGGAGCGCCGGGCAGGAACATATCGTGTGGCTGATCCGCGTGCCGCGCATGCTGCTCGGGGCGCTGGTGGGTGCCGGGCTGGCATTGATCGGCGCGGTGCTGCAAGCCGTGACCCGTAACCCGCTGGCTGACCCGCACCTGCTGGGCGTGACCAGCGGTGCCACACTGGGGGCGGTGATTGTGGTGCTGCACGTGGGCCAGATCGTCGGCCTGCTGACCTTGCCCATCGCGGCCTTTATCGGTGCGTTGCTGAGCATGGTTCTGGTGCTGGCCATCGCCAGCCGCCAGGGCCGCCTGGACAGTGACCGGTTGCTGCTGTGCGGGGTGGCCGTGTCGTTCGTGATGATGGCCATCGCCAATACCCTGCTGTTTCTGGGCGACCATCGCGCCAGCTCCGCCGTACTGTTCTGGATGCTCGGCGGGCTGGGGCTGGCGCGCTGGGAACTGCTACTGGTGCCCAGCACTGTGGTGCTGCTGGGGCTGGTACTGCTGCTGGGCATGGCCCGCCCGCTCAACGCCTTGATGGCGGGCGAGCAAACCGCCGTCACCCTGGGCCTGAACGCACGCAATGTGCGGCTCAAGGTGTTTTTGATCGCCTCCCTGATGACCGGAGTGCTGGTGGCTATCAGCGGCTCGATCGGCTTTGTCGGGCTGATGATTCCGCACATTGCCCGGCGTCTGGTGGGAGCCGAGCACCGGCGTTTGCTGCCGGTGTCAGCACTGCTGGGCAGCGTGTTCCTGGTTTGGGTGGACGTTGCCGCGCGCACCCTGATCGCCCCTGAAGACCTGCCCATCGGGGTGGCCACGGCGGCGATTGGCGGCCTGTTCTTTATAGGGCTGATGCGCAAGCGCTAACCCCCCCTCCCGTAGCACCAACACGGCGCAGGCCGCGCACCAAAACCGCCTTCAGGCGCCGCACTGGTGCGCCGACACCTCAAAATTCGCCCTTGAGCCCCGTTCCAGAGCCTGCGCACCACTTCGGCACAGCCCTTGCTATAGACCTTCCCAGTGTCCCCGTCGACCCATTAGAAAAATCAGACATCTGGAGATCGCCCCATGAAGCGTCGCAGCTTGCTCAAAGCTTTCACCCTCACGGCATCCATTGCCGCCATGGGCATGACCTGGACGGTGCAAGCCGCCGAGACCATCAAGGTGGGGATTTTGCATTCGTTGTCCGGAACCATGGCGATTTCCGAAACGTCGCTCAAGGACATGGCGCTGATGACCATCGACGAGATCAACGCCAAAGGCGGCGTGAACGGCAAGCTGCTCGAAGCGGTGGTGGTCGACCCGGCGTCCAACTGGCCGCTGTTTGCAGAAAAGGGTCGCCAGTTGCTGACCCAGGACAAGGTCGCCGTGGTCTTCGGCTGCTGGACCTCGGTGTCGCGCAAATCGGTGTTGCCGGTATTTGAAGAGCTCAACGGCCTGCTGTTTTACCCGGTGCAATACGAAGGCGAAGAGATGTCGCCCAACGTCTTCTACACCGGCGCCGCACCTAACCAGCAAGCCATTCCGGCGGTCGAGTATTTGATGAGCGAGGACGGCGGCAGCGCCAGGCGCTTCGTGTTGCTGGGCACCGACTACGTGTACCCGCGCACCACCAACAAGATCCTGCGGGCCTTCCTGCATTCCAAAGGTGTGGCCGACAAGGACATCGAAGAGGTCTACACCCCGTTTGGCCACAGCGATTACCAGACCATAGTGTCCAACATCAAAAAATTCTCCGCCGGGGGCAAGACGGCGGTGATCTCCACGGTCAACGGCGACTCCAACGTGCCGTTCTATAAAGAGCTGGCCAACCAGGGCCTGAAGGCCACCGACGTGCCGGTGATTGCATTCTCGGTGGGCGAAGAAGAACTGCGCGGCATCGACACCAAACCGCTGGTGGGCAACCTCGCGGCCTGGAACTACTTTGAGTCGGTGCACAACCCGGTGAACCAGAAGTTTGTCGCCGACTGGAAAGCCTACGCCAAAGCCCACAACCTGCCGGGTGCGGACAAGGCCGTGACCAACGACCCGATGGAAGCCACCTACGTCGGTATCCACATGTGGGCGCAGGCGGCAGAGCAAGCCAAGTCCACCGATGTCGATAAAGTCCGGGAAGCCATGGCCGGCCAGACATTCGCCGCGCCGTCGGGCTACACCCTGACCATGGACAAGACCAACCACCACCTGCACAAGCCGGTGATGATCGGCGAGATCGAAGATAACGGTCAGTTCAACGTGGTGTGGCAGACCAAGGAGCCGATCCGCGCCCAGCCCTGGAGCCCGTATATCCCGGGCAATGACAAAAAGCCGGATTACGCAGTGAAGAGCAACTAAAGCCAATAACACAACCTCTGCAGGAGCGAGCTTGCTCGCTCCTGCAGGAAAAAGGCCCTGTCTATGCCAACTGCCCTTTACCGTTTTATCTTCGCCTGCCTGCTGTTGCTGCCCCCGGGGGCGTACGCCGACGACGCCGGCGACTTCGCAGCGGCCGACAATTCCCGCCAGGCCCAACTGCTGGAAAGCTGGGCGGCACAACCGACAGCTGAACGCGCAGCGCTGATCAACGACCTGCAACAAGGTCAGATCAGCGTCGACGGGCAAAGCAAAACCCTGCGCCTGAATAACCGTTTGCGCGGTTTGATTGAGACCGCCCAGGCCAGTCAGCAATTGCTCGCTCCAGACCCGAAACTGCGTCTGGCGGCCGCCCTGCAACTGCAAAAATCCGCCAAACCGGCACAACTGGCCTTCCTCGACCGGCAACTGGCCGGCGAAACCGACAGTACTGTACATAGCGCCCTGAGCCTGGCACTGGCCAACCTGCAACTGGTGGACCCCGACCCGGCAGTGCGCCTGGCAGCCGTGCGCCTGCTGGGTGAAACCGGCGAACCCCTGGCCCGCACCCGCCTCGAAACCCTGCTGCAGGACGGGGTCGAAACCGACGCCAAGGTACGCATCGCTGCCGAAACCGGCCTGGCCCAGGTCAAACGCAAACTGCTGATCGGTGACTTGCTGGGCCAGGCCTTCAGCGGCTTGTCCCTGGGCTCGATTCTGTTGCTGGCAGCCCTGGGGCTGGCCATCACCTTCGGCCTGCTCGGGGTGATCAACATGGCCCATGGCGAGATGCTGATGCTCGGCGCCTACTCGACCTACTGCGTGCAGTTGCTGTTTCAGCGCTTCGCCCCCGGCGCCATCGAGTTCTACCCGCTGCTGGCGCTGCCCGTGGCGTTCTTTGTCACGGCCTGCGTGGGCATGCTTGTGGAGCGCACCATCATTCGCCACCTCTATGGCCGGCCGCTGGAAACCCTGCTCGCCACCTGGGGCATCAGCCTGATCCTGATTCAATTGGTGCGGGTGCTGTTCGGCGCGCAAAACGTCGAAGTGGCCAACCCGGCCTGGCTCTCGGGCGGGCTGCAAGTGCTGCCCAACCTGGTGCTGCCGTACAACCGCCTGGTGATTATCGTCTTCGCCCTGGCCGTGGTGTTCCTGACCTGGTTGCTGCTGAACAAAACCCGGCTGGGCCTGAACGTGCGTGCGGTCACCCAGAACCGCAACATGGCGGCTTGCTGCGGCGTACCCACCGGCAGGGTCGACATGCTCGCCTTTGGCCTCGGCTCGGGGATTGCCGGGCTCGGCGGGGTGGCCTTGAGTCAGGTTGGCAACGTCGGCCCTGACCTGGGCCAGGGCTACATCATCGACTCGTTCCTGGTGGTGGTGCTGGGCGGTGTCGGCCAACTGGCGGGCACGGTGTACGCGGCCTTCGGCCTGGGCATCGCAAACAAGATTCTTGAACCGCAGATCGGCGCCGTGCTGGGCAAAATCCTGATCCTGGGGCTGATCATTCTGTTTATCCAGAAGCGTCCGCAAGGTCTCTTCGCGCTCAAAGGACGGGTGATCGACTGATGAATCAGCCTCTGCTGCTTACTGCCACGCAAAAGGCCGGGCCGGCCGTGACCGCCACTGTCGGCGGCCTGGTATTACTGGTGCTGCTGGCCCTGCCGCTGCTGTCGCTGCTGCCTGCCGACAGCCCGTTCCAGGTCTCGGCCTATACCCTGACGCTGACGGGCAAGATCCTCTGTTACGCCATCGTTGCCCTGGCGCTGGATCTGGTCTGGGGCTACGCCGGCCTGCTGTCGCTGGGCCACGGCCTGTTCTTCGCCCTGGGCGGCTACGCCATGGGCATGTACCTGATGCGCCAGGCTTCGGGCGATGAGTTACCGGCCTTTATGACCTTTCTGTCCTGGACCGAATTGCCCTGGTACTGGACCGGCACCGAGCATTTCTGGTGGGCCATGTGCCTGGTGGTGCTGGCCCCCGGTTTGCTGGCGCTGGTGTTCGGCTTTTTTGCCTTCCGTTCGCGGATCAAGGGCGTGTATTTCTCGATCATGACCCAGGCCCTGACCTTCGCCGGGATGCTGCTGTTTTTCCGCAACGAGACCGGTTTTGGCGGCAACAACGGCTTCACCAACTTCCGCAGCATTCTGGGGTTTGGCATCACCGAGCCCGGCACCCGCGCGGCACTGTTCTTCGCCACCGTGATGTTGCTGGTGGCCAGCCTGTTTCTCGGCTGGCGCCTGGCGCGCAGTAAATTCGGGCGGGTGCTGACCGCATTGCGCGACGCCGAAAACCGCCTGATGTTTTGCGGCTATGACCCCCGCGGTTTCAAGCTGTTCGTCTGGGTACTCAGTGCTGTTTTATGCGGCCTGGCCGGAGCGTTGTATGTACCGCAAGTGGGCATTATCAACCCCGGGGAAATGTCGCCCACCAACTCCATAGAAGCTGCCGTGTGGGTAGCCCTCGGCGGGCGTGGCACCCTGATCGGCCCGTTGCTGGGCGCGGGCGTGGTCAACGGCATGAAGAGCTGGTTCACCGTAGCCTTCCCCGAGTACTGGCTGTTCTTCCTCGGCGCACTGTTTATCGTCGTGACCCTGTACCTGCCCAAAGGCGTGATCGGCCTGCTGAAGAAAAGGGGCGAACAATGAGAATCACTGCAACGGCGGAATTTATGCTCGAACCCGCATTCGATCCAAACAAGGATGCCGGCAGCAGCCGCGACGCCATAGGTCTGGGCCAGGCTGCGGGAACCGGCCTCAATACCCGCCACGGCACCATCCTGACGCTGGAAGACATCAGCGTCAGCTTTGACGGTTTCAAGGCCCTGAACAACCTCAACCTGTACATAGGCGTCGGCGAGTTGCGCTGCATCATCGGCCCCAATGGCGCAGGCAAGACCACCATGATGGACGTGATCACCGGCAAGACCCGCCCCAGCGAAGGTCAGGCCTGGTTCGGTGAAACCCTGGACCTGCAGCAGATGAGCGAAGTACAGATCGCCCAGTCCGGGATTGGCCGCAAGTTCCAGAAACCCACGGTGTTTGAAGCCCTGAGCGTGTTCGAAAACCTGGAGCTGGCGCAAAAAACCGACAAGTCGGTGTGGGCCAGCCTGCGCGCCAGACTTACGGGCGAGCAAAGGGACCGCATCGCCGAAGTACTGGAGACCATTCGCCTGAGCACCTCGGCCCGGCGCCCGGCGGGGTTGCTGTCCCATGGCCAGAAACAGTTTCTGGAGATCGGCATGCTGCTGGTGCAAGACCCGCAACTGTTACTGCTGGATGAACCGGTGGCGGGCATGACCGATGCCGAAACCGAATTCACCGCCGAGCTGTTCAAAAGCCTGGCCGGCAAACACTCGCTGATGGTGGTGGAACACGACATGGGGTTTGTCGGTTCGATTGCCGACCACGTCACCGTGTTGCACCAGGGCAGCGTTCTGGCGCAAGGCTCGCTGGCACAGGTGCAGGCGGATGAACGGGTGATCGAGGTCTATCTGGGCCGCTAACGCCCCGCTGCAATCGCTGGCAAGCCAGCTCCCACAGGGTATTAGGGGATTCACGATGCTACGAATACAAAATCTGCATCAGTTCTACGGTGGCAGCCACATTCTTCGCGGCCTGTCGTTTGAGGTCAAAGTCGGCGAAGTCACTTGCCTGCTGGGCCGTAACGGCGTGGGCAAGACCACATTGCTCAAGTGCCTGATGGGTTTGCTGGCCGTCAGGGAAGGCAGCGTGACCTGGGAGGACAAGCCCATTACCACGCTCAAGCCCCACCAGCGGGTTCACGCCGGGATCGCTTATGTGCCCCAGGGCCGGGAGATCTTCGGGCGCCTGACGGTGGAGGAAAACCTGTTGATGGGCCTGTCCCGCTTCCCCGGTTCCCAGGCCCGGGAAGTGCCCGAATTTATCTATGAACTGTTCCCGGTGTTGCTGCAAATGAAGCATCGGCGCGGCGGCGATTTGTCCGGCGGCCAGCAGCAACAACTGGCGATCGGCCGCGCGCTTGCCAGCCGCCCGCGCCTGCTGATCCTCGATGAGCCGACCGAAGGGATTCAACCATCGGTGATCAAGGAGATCGGCGCGGTGATCAAGATGCTCGCTGCCCGGGGCGATATGGCCATCCTGCTGGTGGAGCAGTTCTACGACTTTGCCGAAGAACTGGCGGACCAGTATCTGGTGATGTCCAGAGGCGAAATCGTGCAACAGGGCCGTGGTGAAAATATGCAAACAGAGGGTGTGCGTGGACTGGTGACGATTTAGTCTGTAACTCTTTTTGATGAAAAAGCCGACCTATGAACCTGCCTGCCAACCCCGCATTGTTCACCCCCAGCTGGCACGCCGAGCTGGAGCTGGGCTATGGCCGTTTTGGCGACAGTACGCGCCCTACCCAGCGCCGCCATGTCGGTCCGTTGCGGGTGCAGAAGCACCTGTATGCCGAAGGCCCCGAGGTGTGCCAGCACATCATTGTTCACCCACCCGGCGGCATTGCCGGCGGCGACCGGTTGAACATCTGCGCCAGTGTCGGCCCGGATGCCTGGGCGCAACTCACCAGCCCCGGTGCCGCCAAGTGGTATCGCGCGGCCGGCCCGGCGTACCAGAGCCTGACCCTGAACGTGGCCGCCGGTGCGACCCTGGAATGGCTGCCGCAAGAAACCATAGTGTTCAGCGACGCCCGGGCCGAACTGACGACGCGCATTGAGCTTGAAGGCGACGGGCGCCTGTTTTACTGGGACATGGTGGCGCTGGGACGACTGGCCAGCGGTGAGCGTTTTGAGCACGGGCATTTTCAATCACAGCTGGATATTCGCCGTGACGGCCAGTTGCTCTGGCATGAGCGCCAGCGGGTTATCGGCGGCGACGGCTTGCTGGATTCGCCAATCGGACTGGACGGCAACCCGGTGTTCGCGACATTGCTGGTGACCGGGGAAATCAGTGCCGAGCTGTTGCAAACCTGTCGCGACCTGCCCAACCCGGTACGCGGTGACCTGACCCAGCTGCCGGGGTTAGTGGTCGCACGCTGCCTGGCGGTAGAAGCCTTGCAGGCCCGCGCCTGGCTGATCGAGCTGTGGCGCCTGCTGCGCCCGGCATTGTTGGGCCGTGAGGCACTGGCCCCGAGGATCTGGAGTACCTGAGAGCCGTCGCGATTTTTTTGAGGACCTCTGTGGGAGCTGGCTTGCCAGCTCCCACAGAGGTCCTCGACCCATAATCCTTAATTTAACAACGGACCCACCATGGACCTGACCTCACGCGAAAAAGACAAGATGCTTATCTTTACCGCCGGACTGCTGGCCGAGCGACGGCTGGCACGCGGGGTGATGCTTAACTACCCGGAAACCATCGCCTATATATCCGCCGCCCTGCTCGAAGGCGCCCGCGACGGCCGTACCGTCGCCGAGCTGATGCACTACGGCACCACCCTGCTGACCCGCGAACAAGTGATGCAAGGCATTCCGGAAATGATCCCCGACATCCAGATCGAAGCCACTTTCCCGGATGGCACCAAGCTGGTCACCGTCCACCAACCCATCGCCTGAGGCTGCTGCATGTCTTACCTAATTCGTGATGCCGTCGCGGCTGACCTGCCAGCGATTCTCGATATCTACAACGATGCGGTGCTCAACACCCTCGCAATCTGGAACGAGCAAACCGTCGACCTGGCCAATCGTCAGCAATGGCTCGCTGCCCGCCAGGCCCAGGGCTATCCGGTGCTGGTGATAGTCGATGAGCGCAATCTGACTCTGGGTTACGCCTCGTTTGGCGACTGGCGCCCCTTTGAAGGGTTCCGCCATACCGTCGAACATTCGGTGTACGTGCATCCCGAACAACGGGGCAAACGCCTCGGACCGCAATTGCTGGCAGCGCTGATTGAACGTGCCAGAGCGTGCGGCAAGCACGTGATGGTGGCGGCCATCGAGAGCGGCAATGCGGCCTCGATCCATGTGCATAAACAGCTGGGTTTTGTCACCGGCGGGCGCATGCCCCAAGTCGGGATCAAGTTTGGCCGCTGGCTGGACCTGACCTTTATGCAACTGATGCTCAACCCCGGCGCGCTGCCGCCACAGGAGTGCGGCAAATGAATAACGAACAAGTGCTGCAGCTAACCGCCCGCAGCTTTGCCGAATATCGCGACGGGCTGATTACCTTGCTGCTGGATGCAGTGCGCTACGGCGCGTCCGTGGGATTCATGGACGATCTGGACCTGCCCCAGGCCAGCCACTATTTCAACGAAGTACAGGCCCAGCTGGAGCAAGGCACTCTGCTCCTGTGGGTGTTGATTGAAGACGGCCGGGTGCTGGCCAGCGTGCAACTTGCCCTGTGCCAGAAGCGCAACGGGCTCAACCGTGCCGAGGTCCAGAAACTGCTGGTGCTCAACGAAGCCCGGCGCCGTGGTCTGGGCCAGATAATGATCCACGCCCTGGAGCAAGGGGCGCGGGCACAAAAGCGCGGCTTGCTGCACCTGGACACCGAGGCCGGCTCGCCCGCAGAAAACTTCTACAGTGCCCTGGGTTACACCCGGGTCGGCGAGCTACCCAACTATTGCCGCAGCCCCGACGGTCACTACAGCCCTACGGCCATCTACTACAAAACCTTGAGTGAGCCGCAATGATTCCCGGCCAATACCGCATTGCAGCCGGTGACATCGAGCTGAATGTCGGCCGTCGGACCCTGAGCCTCAGCGTGTCCAATCGTGGCGACCGCCCGATCCAGGTGGGTTCGCACTATCACTTTTTCGAAACCAACGATGCCCTGATGTTTAACCGTGCTGACAGCCGTGGCATGCGCCTGAATATCCCGGCGGGCACCGCCGTGCGTTTCGAGCCGGGGCAGACCCGCGAAGTGGAACTGGTGGAACTGGCCGGGCTGCGCCGGGTGTTCGGCTTTGCCGGCCGGGTCATGGGCAATCTGGATTAACCCCAATCCCCTAATCCCCTGTAGGAGCGAGCTTGCTCGCGAGCTTTTTCTCAAGAGCGCTCAAGGGCTCGCGAGCAAGCTCGCTCCTACAGGGGGTTGGGGGATGGTTTATATATTTAGGAACTCACTATGAAAATTTCCCGCCAGGCCTACGCCGACATGTTCGGCCCTACCGTTGGCGACAAGATCCGCTTGGCCGACACCGAGCTGTGGATCGAGGTCGAGCAGGACTTCACCATCTACGGCGAAGAAGTGAAGTTCGGCGGCGGCAAGGTGATCCGCGACGGCATGGGCCAAAGCCAGTTGCTCGCCAGCGAGGTGGTGGACACGCTGATTACCAACGCCCTGATCATCGATCACTGGGGCATCGTCAAAGCCGACGTGGGCCTGAAAAACGGCCGGATCCACGCCATCGGCAAAGCCGGCAACCCGGATATCCAGCCCGGCGTGACCATCGCCATCGGCGCAAGTACTGAAGTGATCGCCGGCGAAGGCATGATCCTCACGGCTGGCGGTATCGACACCCATATCCACTTCATCTGCCCACAACAGATCGAAGAGGCATTGAACAGCGGGGTCACCACCATGATCGGCGGTGGCACCGGCCCGGCCACCGGGACCAATGCCACCACCTGCACCTCGGGGCCGTGGCACATGGCGCGCATGCTGCAGGCCGCCGATGCATTCCCGATGAACATGGGCTTTACCGGCAAGGGCAACGCCAGCCTGCCGCAACCGCTGATCGAGCAGGTCGAAGCCGGGGCCATCGGTCTCAAGCTGCACGAGGACTGGGGCACTACGCCCGCGGCCATCGACAACTGCCTGAACGTGGCCGATCTGTATGACGTGCAAGTGGCAATTCACAGCGACACGCTGAACGAGTCGGGCTTTGTCGAAACCACCCTGGCCGCATTCAAGGGCCGCACCATCCACACCTATCACACCGAAGGCGCGGGTGGCGGCCATGCCCCGGATATCATCAAGGCCTGCGGCCTGAGCAATGTATTGCCCAGCTCGACCAATCCGACCCGGCCGTTTACCCGCAATACCATCGACGAGCACCTCGACATGCTGATGGTCTGCCATCACCTCGACCCGAGCATCGCCGAGGATGTGGCCTTCGCTGAAAGCCGTATCCGTCGTGAAACCATCGCCGCCGAGGACATCCTGCACGACCTCGGCGCGTTTTCGATGATCAGCTCCGACAGCCAGGCCATGGGCCGGGTCGGCGAGGTCATCACCCGTACCTGGCAAACCGCCGACAAGATGAAGAAACAGCGCGGCCCGCTGCCCGAAGACGCACCGGGCAATGACAATTTTCGCGCCAAACGCTACATCGCCAAATACACCATCAACCCGGCGATCACCCACGGTGTCAGCCATGAAGTGGGCTCGATCGAGGTGGGCAAGTGGGCCGACCTGGTGCTCTGGCGACCGGCGTTCTTCGGGGTCAAGCCGACCCTGATTCTCAAGGGCGGGGCGATTGCCTCGAGCCTGATGGGTGATCCGAATGCGTCGATCCCTACCCCGCAGCCGGTGCACTACCGCCCGATGTTTGCCAGCTACGGCGGCTCGCGGCATGCCACCTGCCTGACCTTTATCAGCCAGGCGGCGGCGGATGCCGGGGTACCCGCGGCACTGGGGCTGAAGAAGCAAATCGCGGTGGTCAAAGGCTGTCGCGAAGTGCAGAAAACCGACCTGATTCACAACGGTTACCTGCCCGAAATCGAAGTCGATCCGCAGACCTATCAAGTCAAGGCCGACGGGGTGCTGCTGTGGTGCGAACCCGCTGATGTATTGCCGATGGCACAGCGCTATTTTCTGTTTTGAGGACTGCGGGCAGTTCCCCTGGCTGGCAGGGGACTGTACCGGCAAGCGGTTGTATAGAAAGCTGTCGTTAGGGGCTAAGATGCGACACCTTAATTACTATCGCTCTTGCAGCAGGGTCTGGCTATGCGCCTATCTGAATTCATCGTGCACAACGCTGATCGTATCGTCGATGAATGGGAGCAGTTCGCCGAAACCATCACCCCGGCTGCCGAATCAATGGACAGCGTGGCCCTGCGCGATCATGCCAAGGCCATTCTGCTGGCCGCTGCGCGGGACATGAACACCGCGCAAACCGCCAGCGAACAACAGGCCAAGGCCGAGGGCGAAGGGCCGGAAAAAACCCCGAGCCTGGACGTTGCCGCCGCCAGCCATGGCGAACTGCGCCATACCGTGGGCTTTGATCTGGTGCAGATGACCTCCGAGTTCCGGCACTTGCGCGCCTGCGTGATCCGCTTGTGGGTCGCCAGCCTCGAAACTCTGGAGCTGAGCTACTTGCAGGACATGATCCGGTTCAATGAGGCCATTGATGAGGCGCTGGCCGAATCCACCGAGGCCTACGCCGAGCAGGTCAACCGCTCGCGGGATATCTTCCTGGCGATTCTGGGCCATGACCTGCGCGCGCCGTTGCAAGCGGTGAGCATGTCCACCGAAATGCTGGAACGCAAAATTACCCTGGATGCCAACGCCCTGAATTACGTCAAGGCGATCAAGACCGGGGCGCGCCACATGCAGGCGATGGTCAGTGATCTGCTGGAGTTTGTGCGCAGCCGCCTGGGTACGCAGTTGCCTGTGGAACCCTGCGCCATGAACCTGGCCCAGGCTTGTCAGACCGCACTGGACCAGGCCGGCGCCGGACACCCCAAGTGTGAGCAGAGCTTGCAAGTTAACGGCAATGTTGAAGGCCACTGGGACCCTCGACGCCTCGACCAGTTGCTGCAGAACCTGATCGGCAATGCGTTGCAGCATGGCGCCAGCGAAGGCGCGGTGACCCTGATCCTGAACGGAACTGACGACCACGTGACCCTGCGGGTGCACAACAACGGCACCCCGATTGCAGAGGAGGCGCTGGCCACCCTGTTCGACCCGTTGGTACGCAGCCCGAGCGAAGACATTGGCCACCCGGGCGCATCCACCAGCCTTGGCCTGGGCTTGTTCATCGTCAAGGAAGTGGTAGACGCGCACCATGGCAGCATCGAAGTGTCCTCGACCGAAGCCGAGGGCACGACGTTTACCGTGGTGTTGCCCAAACAGATCTGACAAATAAAAAACCCGTAGGAGCGAGCTTGCCTCGCGAGCTGTATCTGGCGTGCTGCACGCTACTGTGAACAGCTATCTGAAAAGATCGCGAGGCAAGCTCGCTCCTACAGTACGGTCGCGGCTACAGGTCGCCGACAAAGCGGCCCAGTTGCTGCTTGAGCCGCTGGTTCTCGGCCCGTAATTGCTGCACTTCCTCGATCAGGTCCAGCGCCAGTGCGACGCCTTCCCACTCCATCTCCAGGTCGTGGTGCAGCTTGGTCGCACGCTGTGCGATGGCCAGCTCGTAGTCTTCAAAACGCCACACGTCCGGCGTGCGGCCCTGAGGTTCGATAATTCCGTGTTCGACAATCTCTATCACGTAAGTGGCCGGGATGCCGGCCTCTTCGCAGAACCTTTCCATGTCCAGCTGAACGATCAGGGTGCTGCTCATGATCAGTTACTCCATTGGGCTCTCGGATCGAATGCCGATTTGTCGGCCAGGTCTTGCCACAGGGCTTTTGTGGCCTCGTCGCTCTGTTTCGGCATGACCACTTTCAATTGGGCATACAAATCACCACGCTCGCCTTGCTTGTTCGCCAGGCCATGGCCTTTGATGCGCAAGCGTTGACCGCTCTGGCTGTCCGGACGGATGGTCAGGTTGATTTTGCTGGTCAGGGTCGGCACGGCCACTTTGGCCCCCAGAGCAGCTTCCCACGGCGCCACTGGCACCGTGATCACCAGATCATGACCTTCAACATCGAACTTCGGATGCGGAGCAAAGCGGATGATCAGGTACAGATCGCCATTGGCACCGCCACCCACGCCCGGACCGCCCTGCCCTTTAAGGCGGATGCGCTCACCGTCGGTGACACCGGCCGGGATTTTCACGTTAAGGGTCTTGTTGGCGCCGCCAATCTGGAAGCTGATCTGCTTCGATTCGCCGGACAGGGTTTCTTCAAGGAAAATCGGCAGTTCCATTTCTACATCCTGTCCACGACGTCCCGCACTGCGGCCGCTCTGGCCGCCGAAGCCATTACCGCGCGAACCGAAGATCGAGCTGAAAAAGTCTGAAAAATCGCCCTGATCCTCGAAACCACCGCTCGAGTGCCCTTGCCAGCCCGGCGGCCCCTGGAATGGCTGCCCATGTTGACCGTACTTGCGCATTTCATCGTATTCGGCGCGCTTGTCGGCACTTTTCAGGGCTTCATACGCTTCGTTGACGTCCTTGAATTTCTCCTCGGCGTCCTTTTCCTTGCTCACATCCGGGTGATACTTGCGCGCGAGCTTGCGATAAGCGGTCTTGATCGCCTTATCGTCAGCCGTGGGCTCGACACCCAGGATTTTGTAATAGTCTTTGAAGTCCATGTAAGGATCACCATCCGTTATCAATATCGCGCAGCTCGAAGCCACCCAGAATGCTCTGGTTAACCGGCCCGGGGGTTGACCGATCTCAATCCTGTGACTGACCAGCGCTGCAAAAGTTTATCGGCAGCCTTGAGACCGCCAAACCAATGTCTGGAAGTTTGGGGGTGAAGGATAGTCTTTCAAGGGGATTAAAACCTGCGATTTAAAGAATCGTCGCGCTTCGATTCTGCGAGCGTCTGGCATACACTGCGCGGCCGTTTTTTAACCGGAACTCGAAAGACATGAAAAGCGCCACTCCAGCACGTGCCTGCGGCATCGACTTTGGCACGTCCAACTCCACCGTCGGCTGGCTGCGCCCAGGCGTGGAAACCCTCATCGCGCTGGAGGACGACAAGATCACCCTGCCCTCCGTAGTGTTCTTCAACATTGAAGAGCGCCGCCCGGTGTATGGCCGTCTGGCGCTGCATGAGTATCTGGAAGGCTACGAAGGCCGCCTGATGCGCTCGCTCAAGAGCCTGCTGGGTTCCAAGCTGATCAAGCACGACACCAGCGTTTTGGGCACGGCCATGCCGTTCAAGGACCTGTTGGGGCTGTTTATCGCCCAGCTTAAAAAGCGCGCCGAAGCAACCGCGGGCCGTGAATTTGAAGAAGTGGTGCTGGGCCGCCCGGTGTATTTCGTCGATGACGATCCGCTGGCCGACCAGGAAGCCGAAAACACCCTGACCGACGTGGCCCGCGCCATCGGCTTCAAGGAAGTCTCGTTCCAGTACGAGCCCATTGCCGCAGCGTTCGACTATGAGTCGACCATCCAGCGCGAAGAGCTGGTGCTGATTGTCGATATCGGCGGTGGTACCTCCGACTTCTCGCTGGTGCGCCTGTCCCCTGAGCGCCGTGGCATGGACCACCGCCAGGACGACATCCTGGCCACGGGCGGCGTGCACGTGGGCGGTACCGACTTCGACAAGCAACTGAGCCTGCAAGGGGTCATGCCGCTGTTCGGCTACGGTAGCCGGATGAAAAGCGGGGCCTACATGCCCACCAGTCATCACATGAACCTGGCGACCTGGCACACAATCAACTCGGTGTATGCACAGAAAACCCAGATCGCGCTGAACAGCATGCGCTACGACATCGTCGATACCGGCGGGATTGACCGCTTGTTCAAGTTGATCGAACAGCGCGCCGGTCACTGGCTGGCGATGGAAATCGAAGAAACCAAAATCGAACTGACCCACGCCCAGAGCCGTCATGTGCCGCTGGACCGGGTAGAACCGGGGCTAAGTGTCGAACTGAGCCGGGCGCTGTTTGAAGCCTCCATCGACAACCAGCTGGAGCGCATCCGCAACAGCGTGACTGACTTGCTCAGCAGTGCGGGCGTGGGTGTCGAGCAGGTGGATACGGTGTTCTTCACCGGCGGCTCGAGCGGTATTCCGGCGCTGCGCCAGAGCGTCGCGGCCATGCTGCCCAACGCCCATCACGTCGAAGGCAACATCTTCGGCAGCATCGGCAGCGGTTTGGCGATTGAAGCCAAAAAGCGTTACGGCTAAAACCACACCCTTGTCGCTGCCGCAGCCTGCGGCAGCGACTAGGGATTGCGGGTTAGACCAGCTCCATCTGCTTGAGCTCACTCTTCAGATACGCATAGTAAATCGGCCCGGCCACCACCCCCGGCAGGCCGAAGGCTGCCTCGAATACCAGCATCGCCAGCAGTAGCTCCCAGGATTTGGCACTGATCTGGCCGCCAACGATCTTGGCATTGAGGAAGTATTCCAGCTTGTGGATAACGATCAGATAGCCCAGAGCCCCTACCGCGACCCAGATCGACAGGGACAAGCCGACGATGGTGATCAGGGTGTTGGAGATCAGGTTACCTATCACTGGCAGCAGCCCCAGCAGGAAGGTCAGCACAATCAGGGTTTTGGTCAGCGGCAAATGTACGCCGAACAGCGGCAGGATCACCGCCAGAAACACCCCGGTGAACACGGTATTGAGCAGCGCGATTTTGATCTGCGCAAACACGATGTTGCGAAACGCCTGCACCAGCAGGTGCAAACGGTCGAACAGCGCGGCTGACAGGGGCTTGCGACGGCTGACATCCGGGATGCGCTGCAACGCGATGATGGCGCCCAGCACCATGCCAATCAGCAACGTCACGAACATGTGCGCGGCGTCTTTGCCCACCAGTTGCAGATCGCTGAGGTGTTTGTTGCCCCATTCGCCGATCGCCACCCTGAACTCGGCCGCGCTGGCCGGCAGATAGCTGTCCAGAAACGGCGGCAATTGACCCCGCGCCCGGTCGACCACGACCATGAATTTATTCAGCGATGCCCCGGGGTTTTCTGCTTCGTGCAGCAAGAAGCTGATGGCGCCGGCAAAAATCAACGCCAGCACGCTGACCACCAGAGTGCCCAGCAATGCCACCGCCAGCCAGCGCGCCCGGCGCCCGGCGATCAGCCGCTGCAGTTGTGGCGTGAGCATGTTGACCAGTTCGTAAACCAGCAACCCGGCCAGCAGGCTGGGCAACAGGCGCAACGGAAAAACCAGCAACAAGCCGCCAGCGATGATGAGGTAACTGGCGAACAAAATGTGACGCTGAGAAAACGATGGCATACAGCCTCAAAACAAGCAGCGCGAAAGGACAGGCAGTCTGCCAGCCTTCAGCGGGCAGCACTAGAAGTTGTGACGTTGCCCTGCTACCTGCAGGCGCGGCTTGCCCGCGATTGCAGCGGATCTGCAGGCGTCGCGAGCAAGCCCGTTGCTGCCGGGGGCTTTATTTCTTCTTCAGGCAGTCGCTCATAAAAGCTTTGCGTGCATCGCCTTTGAGGGCCTGGGTGCCGGCAGTGGCGTTACAGGTTTTCATTTTTTCCTGCTGAGTCGCAGGGGCCGCCGGGGCGGCTTTAAGGCAAGTGCTCATAAACGCTTTGCGCTCATCGCCCTTGAGGGCCTTGGCACTCGCATCGGCATTGCAGGTGGTCATTTTGTTTTGCTGGGCCGTGGCCGCAAAACCCTGGGAGCACAGCAACAAGCCCATCATCAGCAGAGGAATACGCAGCTTCGTCATGGAGTTTTCTCCTTATGGCCGCACCGAGTGGCAGCGGACTGCTCTGGAGTGTAGACAAACTCTGTTACATCACGCCCCGGGCCTGACGCCGATATTGCTCCGGCGTGCAGCCGGCCTGACGGGCGAACATGGCGATAAACGCCGATGAGGTGCTGTAGCCCAGATCAAAACCCACGTCCTGCACGCTGCGCGAAGACTCCAGCGCTTCAATCGCCGCCAGAAACCGCAGGCGTTGCCGCCACTCGCCGAAGCTCATGCCCAGTTCCCGGACAAACAGTCGCGCCAGGGTCCGCTCGCTGACATGCACCTGAGCGGCCCACTGCCCAAGCGGCCGATTGTCGCCGGGCTGGCTCTGCAGGGCCTCAAGGACCACCTGCAGGCCTGGATGACGGGCGTAAGGCAAATAGCACTGATGCACAGGTGCCTGGCGCAACTGATCGACCAGAACCTGGGCCAGTCTCTTGTCGGACTCGCTTTGGGGAATGTTGATGTCGCGCCGGGCAAAGTCGCTGAGGATGGCTTTGAGAATGTCGCTGATGGCCAGCGTTACCGGAGTCTTGGGCAGGTGCCGGCAATGGACGACATCCAGGTAGACCGAACGATAGACAATCGCCTGCGGGTTATAGGCGCTGTGCTCGGTATGGGGCGGGACCCAGACCGCGTACTGCGGCGGTGACATGAAGCGCTGGCCGTTGACCTCGTAGCGCATCACCCCGTGGGCCACATAGTCCAGCGAGCCCCAGGCATGGACATGGGGCGCAGCATGGCTGTCGGCATCAAATTCGGCATAACGGAAGTACACCGGGGCCGGCAAGCCGTCGAATTCGGGAACGTTGATCAGATTCTTGCGCATGCTGTCTGGATTCAGGGGGAGATTGGCCGGATCGAAGTATAGGCTTGCAGACAGACAGGCGGATAATCGCTGCTCATTAACCCTGTGGTTGTTCCTGATGCAATACGCTTACCCGCTACTGGCCATTTTTATCTGGGCCGGCAATACCGTAATCAACAAACTCGCGGTCGGCGCCATCTTCCCGTCCGAGATCGGCTTCTATCGCTGGCTGCTGGCCGGCCTGCTGTTCACCCCGTTCATGCTCAAACCGGTGATCGCCAACTGGTCGGTGATCCGCCCCAATCTGGGCAAGATCTTTGTCCTCGGCGTGCTGGGCATGGCGATTTATCAAAGCCTGGCCTACTACGCCGCAGCCCGGACTTCGGCCACCAACATGGGGATCATCCTGTCGTTGATGCCGTTGATGGTGCTGGCCATGTCGATCATCAGCCTGGGGCAGCGTCTTACCGCCGGAGCCCTGGTCGGCGCGATCGTATCCTTTGTCGGCGTGCTGGTGGTGGTATCGAGCGGCAGCTTCAGTGCCCTGCTTGACCACGGCCTCAACCTGGGCGACGCGATGATGCTGATTGCCACTCTGGCCTATGCGATCTACAGCACCTTGCTGAAAAAATGGCAGTTGCGCCTGCCGCCCCTGCAGATGCTGTACATGCAGATCCTGGTGGCGATTGTGGTGTTGCTGCCGTTGTACCTGATGTCACCCAAGACCGGCCTTACGGTGCACAACATCGGGCTGGTGCTGTATGCCTGTATTCTGGCCTCCATGCTGGCACCTTTGGCCTGGATGAAAGCCGTCACCGTGCTGGGCCCGAGCCGCACCACGCTGTTCTTCAACCTGTTGCCGCTGATCACGGCGCTGATTGCCGCGGTGGTGCTCAAAGAGCAACTGCATGCTTACCACCTGATTGGTGGCGCACTGACCCTGGCCGGGGTAATCCTCTCGGAACGCTGGACCACGCCCCTGAGAAAGACACCAAAAATCGGATAAAACTTTCTCCTCGCGCTGAACTCACAACTTGTGAACCGATCTTGCCAGCAGAGCAAGGCGGCAACCTGATGAGTAAGGAGATTGAAATGAGCGACATGCAATTAACCGATAAAAAGACCCTGCGCGAACGTGCCCGCAAGAACGTCGAAGAAGGTGCTGTCACTGAAGGCTACAGCGCCAACCGCGAAGAGATCCTTCGCCTGCTCAACGAATCCCTGGCCACCGAGTGGGTGTGCGTGCTGCGCTACAAGCGCCACTACTTCATGGCTACCGGGATCAAGGCCCACGTGGCCGCGCAAGAGTTCCTGGAGCACGCCACCCAGGAGATGGAGCACGCCGACAAACTGGCCGAGCGCATTGTGCAACTGGGTGGCGAACCTGAATTCAACCCCGACCTGCTGTCGAAAAATTCCCACGCCCAGTACGTCGCGGGCAAAAACCTGAAGGAAATGGTTTACGAAGATTTGGTGGCCGAGCGCATTGCGGTCGACAGCTATCGCGAAATCATTCAGTACATCGGCGACAAGGATCCGACCACACGCCGGATTTTCGAAGAAATCCTCGCCCAAGAGGAAGAGCATGCCGATGACATGGCGGATCTGCTCAAAGGGCTGTAAACAGACCCGCAAATGCAAATGCCCGCCCCCATGTGATGAGGGGCGGGCATTTTTTTGTCTGGATCAAGCCGCCAGCACTGGCCTGCAGGAGCGAGCTTGCTGGCGATCTTTTGATCTTAAAAGCTCGCTCCTACAGGGTTTGTGGGGCTACTTCACCGTTTTCGGTACCTTGCCCTGCTGCATCTGTTGCAGCAGCGGTGCGCACTGGTTGGGTTCGCCGCCGCTGGGGGCGATCAACGCCAGCAGACCGGCCGCCGGGCCGGCAATCACGCCCAGCGCCACCATGCCTGCACCGCGCAGTAGCAGCGGTACCGCTTCCACACCCGCCGAAGGGTTGCCAAAGGTGCCTTTTACGTACAGCGGTGAACGCAGCGAAAACAAACGCAAGCCCTTGGACTCGGGGGTGATTTTAAGGTCGAGCTGTTCGGTGGCAAAGTTGGCGGTGCCGTCGATGTAGATGATCGCGTTCTCGGTATCAAACACAAACAACTGCGAAGTGGCCAGACCATCCTTGATCCCGAAGTCCGCCGCCGCACAGTTGATCTTCACGTCTTCGTCGCCGAATATTTTGCCCACCACATAGTTACCGACGTTCAGGCCGGCAATTTCCATAAGGCTGCGGCTGATGGCGCCATCGTTGATGATCATCTTCAAGCCGCCATTGGCCGTGCCCAGTAACTTGGCCACCGAGTTGCCGGTGCCCGACAGCGTGGCATCGCCATTGAGCTCACCAAAGCTGGTTTTCATCGGTTCAAAGGTCGGGAACAGCTGCTTGAGCTTGAAGTTGCGCGCGGTCAATTTGGCCCGCCCCAGCATCGGCGTACTGCGCCCGTTGAGGTTGATTTGCGCATCCAGCTTGCCGCCCGCAACGCCAAAACGCAGTGGTTCGAGTTTCAGCTCGCCATTGTCCAGCACCACATGGGTGTACAGGTCAGTGAACGGCAGCTCGGCACTCTGGACGATGCGCTTGCCGGTGAATTCCACATCGGCATCCATATCGCGCCAGCGTTCAGTGCGGAACTCTTCAACCGGCAACACTTTGCCCGCCGGTTGTTTGCTGTCGCCGCCACGGGCTTTTTGCTTGGCGTTGGAGTCCGCGCCAATCAACGGGGCCAGGTCAGCCATCAGCAATTGATTGGACACCAGTGCGCCGCTCAGCTTGGGCCGTGGCTGGCTGGCGACGTATTTCAGGTTGCCATGAATATCGCTGCTACCGATTTTGCCGTTGAAGTTTTCGTAAGTGAAAACTGCGCCGTCCGGCTCATGCAGTTTGGCAATCAGGTGACCATCGGTTGAGTACGGCGGCGAGTCAGGCAGGGTTACGCCGGTCAGTGGATAAAGGTTGGCCAGGCTGCTGCCTGCCAATTTCAGGCGCAGGTCCAGCGCCCCCAGGTTGAGCGGGTCGGTCAGGGTCCCGGCCAGCGCGACTTTGGTGTCGGCAATGCTGACTTGCGCCTGCAACGGGAAGGGTTTGGCCGCGTCCTGCAAGGCCAGCAGGCCGCCAATTTTGCCGGTGCCGTCGAGGTTCTGGCCGTGGTACTGACCTTTGACCTTCAGCGCGAATGCGTAGTCTTGTGGCGCAGAACCTTTCTCCAGCGCTTTTTTCGCCGCGCTCTGGCCGACGATGTCGCTGAACGGGATGGGTTTGCCCAGCGGATCGATCACTACATCCAGACGGGTTTTGAGGGTCTGGTCATTGAGCGTCACATGGCCCTTGTCGAAACCTATGGCGCCAATGTCCACCTTCCAGTCCGAGGGTTTTTCGTTCGGGTCTTTGGGGTCTAACTTGAATGTCCAGTTCGCCCGGCCATCGGCCAGACGCTCCAGGCTGGCCGATGGCTCGGTCAGGTCGATACGCGGGATATCCACGGTCTGCGTCAGCAGCGCCAGCGGTGAAAGACGCAACTCCACCTTCTTCAGGCCGACCATTTGCGGTTCTTTTGACCACTCGGGATTGCCCAGGCTCAGGTCTTCGGCAATCACATGGGGCCAAGGCACCCAGGCACGCCAGCCACCCTCGTCCGCTTCGCGCTGCCAGCGCACGGCCAGGTTGCCGTTAATGGCAAATGGGCGATGGAGGATGTCAGACACTTTGGTATTGATTGTGGGCTTGATCCGGTTCCAGTCGAAGGTAGCGAGGATCACCACCAGGACCACCACCAGCAGAAGCAAAATACCGCCAATCCAGGCAAGGACTTTACGGGTGCGTGTCATTTAACGGCTCCTTATTACGGCTGAACGTCCCAACTGCGGCGTTTTACAATGGCTGCGACGCTAATAAAAGTACGACTGTCAAAGACTGCCCAAGGTTTAACCGGAGGCCGACTTTCATGAAAAAAACACCCGAAAGCCGCAAGCCAGAGCACTCGCGCCTGAACAATCAATTGTGTTGATTATCACCATTGGCCGTATGAACTTTGATATCGAAGATCCAAGCGTAGCATTGCTTACCTGACTAACTAATTGCCCTGCTACGGAGCACCGATATCATGAAACGCCCATTACTGCTTGGTCTTGGCCTCTCACTGTTGGCCATCAACGCCTTTGCGATGCCCGCCGACGACGAGCAAACCCCCATGGTGCAGCCTGCTTCCAGCAGCTTGAGCCAACCGCTGAATCCTGTGGCTGAAGACGGTGCCCAACGCACCCTGAACCAGCAGAACCGCGTAGCTGAGGACGGTGCACAACGCACTCTCAACCAGCAGAACCCCGTGGCTGAGGACGGCGCACAACGCACTCTGAACCAGCAGAACCGCGTGGCTGAAGATGGCTACGACCGCACTCAACGCCAGAGCAACCTGGTGGCGGAAGGCGGCGCGGATCGTCTTGCCGAAAGGAATCAACGTGCCAGCTAATCAAGTGATTGCAGGAGCCCGACGGCAACTGATTGCTCGCGATCTGTTTACGCAGTAATAGAGCTCGCGAGCAAGCTCGCTCCTGCAGAGTCTCCATTGCAGTTCGACGTCATCAAAGCCGATTTGCTAGAGTGCGCCGCTGTACTTGTCTGGAATACCAGCTCCGATGCTGCCTCGCGCCGAACAGAAGCAACAAACCCGCCTTGCGCTGATGGATGCCGCCCGCCACTTGATGGAATCGGGTCGCGGCTTTGGCAGCCTGAGCCTGCGCGAAGTCGCAAAAACCGCAGGCATAGTGCCCACCGGCTTTTATCGGCACTTCAGCGACATGGACCAACTGGGCCTGGCGCTGGTCAGTGAAGTCGGTCAGACCTTTCGCGAAACCATTCGTCTGGTGCGACACAACGAACTGTTTATGGGCGGTGTGATCAACGCTTCGGTACGGATCTTTCTCGATGTGGTGCAGGCCAACCGCTCGCAGTTTCTGTTTCTGGCCCGCGAGCAATACGGCGGCTCACAGCCAGTGCGCCAGGCTATCGGGGCGCTGCGCGAAGACATCACCTCGGATCTGGCCGCCGACCTCGGGTCCAAGCCCAAGCTGCAGCACTTGAACCACGCAGGCCTTACGGTAATTGCCGATCTGGTGGTTAAAAGTGTGTTCGCGGCCTTGCCCGATGTCATCGATCCGCCCGCCGAGGCGCTCCCCGACTACCTGCAACCCCAGGCAAAAATCAGCCAGCAGCTGCGCTTTATCTTTATCGGGCTCAAGCACTGGCAAGGCCTGGGCAGTACCGAGTAAAGATGCGCACCTTGTTGGTGCGAAATAAAACTCATAGCGCACCATTATCGCTCGCCGCAGCCCCTTTCCCTTCCCAGGATCACTCGCCTTTGTTGTGCAACCCAAGGTTGGCAAGCCCCTTGCTCTGATCAAGGCATTGTCAATTGCAGGAAGCCTACCGATGTTGGTGATTCATCGCAGAGTTCAGCCCCACCCCGTGTGGAGCGCTGAGTTACACCTCAACTTCGAAGCCCGGAGCAAAAGCCGTTTGCGTTGCTTTAGCAGTGACGCCGAGGACGTCGGCCTGTTCCTTGAACGCGGACAACCGCCCCTGCATGACGGCGAATTTCTGCAAGCCCAGGACGGGCGCATCGTGCGGGTGTGTGCCAGCCCCGAAAAGTTGCTGCACGTGACCTGTCTCAATGCCTTTGAGTTGACCCGCGCGGCCTATCACCTGGGCAACCGCCATGTTGCCCTGCAAGTCGGCGATGGCTGGCTGCGCCTGCTCGATGACTACGTACTCAAAGCCATGCTGGAACAATTGGGCGCGCAGACCGAAGCCATTGAGGCGCCGTTCCAACCGGAGCATGGCGCCTACGGCGGCGGTCATCATCATTCCCGCGCAGGCGAAGAAGACTTCAACTACGCCCCGCGCCTGCATCAGTTTGGTGTGCGTTTGTGAGTCCGGCATGGGCGCTGTTGCGCCTGGCCAGCCCACAGCTGCCGATTGGCGGCTACAGCTATTCCCAGGGCCTGGAAATGGCCGTCGAGAATGGCCGGGTATCCAGCCCGGCAACTGCCAGCCGCTGGATCAGCGATCAATTGCTGCTCAATCTGGCGCGCTTCGAGGCTCCGTTGCTGCTCGCCCATTGCCGGGCGGCGGCCGACGAAGACTGGAGTGCCTTGCAGCAGTTTTGCGACGAACACCGCGCCAGTCGTGAAACCCGCGAATTGCATCAGGAAAGCCGGCAAATGGGCTACTCCCTGCAGCAACTTCTGATGGGGTTGCCCGAGCTGGATGAGCCTGCACGGCTATTTCTCACCCAACAAGCCGAGCCGCACCTGGCACTCGGCTGGGCACTGGCTGCCCGGGCCTGGGGCATCAGTGCGTCAGACGCGCTGGCAGCCTGGCTGTGGAGCTGGCTGGAAAACCAATTGGCGGTGCTGATGAAAACCCTGCCGCTGGGCCAGCAGGCCGCTCAACGCATGACCAGCGAGTTATCCCCGGCGCTGCAGCAGGCACAACAACACGCCAGCAACCTCGACTTATCCCGTTTGGGCAGTGCCGCTTTCGGCCTGTCATTGGCGAGCATGGCCCACGAGCGCCAGTACAGCCGTCTGTTTCGTTCCTAGGAGAATGCAATGAACACACAACCTTTGCGGGTCGGCATCGGGGGCCCGGTGGGCTCCGGCAAAACTGCCCTGACCCTGGCCCTGTGCCTGGCACTGCGGGACAAATACAACCTGGCGGTGGTCACCAACGATATTTATACCCGCGAAGATGCCGATTTTCTGGTGCGTAACCAGGCGCTGGCACCGGAGCGGATCATCGGTGTAGAAACCGGCGGCTGCCCGCACACCGCCATTCGTGAAGATGCATCGATCAACCTCGAAGCCGTGGATCAGCTGAACCGGCGCTTCCCCGGGCTGGACCTGATTCTGGTGGAATCGGGTGGGGATAACTTGTCGGCCACCTTCAGCCCGGAACTGTCCGACCTGACGATCTACGTGATCGATGTATCCGCAGGGGACAAGTTGCCGCGCAAGGGTGGACCGGGGATTTGCAAATCCGACTTGCTGGTGATCAATAAAATCGACCTCGCACCGCTGGTGGGCGCATCGCTGGAGCTGATGGACAGTGACACCCGGCGCATGCGCGGGGCAAAGCCCTTTGTGTTCAGCAATCAAAAAACCGGCCACGGCCTGGATACCATCGTGAGGTTTATTGAACGGCAGGGACTGTTGATCTCATAACCCGCGATCTTTTGTGGGCCTGAAGCTTTAAAAGCTCGCGCCTACAGAGTTGGACGTCACGGTGTATCATGTCGCGCAAACGCCCCAGCCGTGACGACGCCTGCCAATGCCCCATGTAGCCAGCTCCGCCTTCCCGCTCGAACTGACCGCCCTGTTTGCGGCGGTACAGCAGCATTTTCGCCAGGTCATTGTGCCGCTCTGGCAAGGCCCCGGCTGGAATGCCGAACTGGAACTGCCCTATGAGGCACTCAGCCCCGAGCACCGGCCACTGACGCCCCAGCGCTATCGCGCCATGGCCTGCGCCCGTCAGCTATATCTATTCGCCAGCTTGATCGATGACCCCGCCTTCCCCGGCGCTGCCGAGCGCGCAGGCAGGTTGTTCCGCTCGCTGCAAAGGCACTTTTACGACGCCGTACACGGCGGCTGGTTTTACAGCATCGACCCCGACGGCGCGCCGCTGGATCAGCGTAAAGACCTGTATACCCACGCCTTTATCATCTTTGCCTGCGCCCATTACTGGGGCAAGGTGCGCGAGCCGGCGGTGGAATCAGTGCTCAATGCCGCGCTGAAAGTCGTCGCCGAGCGCTTCAGCGATGGTAATGGCCTGTACGAAGCCAGCCTCGAGCGGGACTGGTCAACGCTGGACACCGGCCCGCTGCAAAACCCGTTGATGCATCTGGCCGAGGCGTTTCTGGCGACTTTGTCGGTGCGCGACGATGCGCCGGTACACAGCGCATTGCTGGCGCTGGCCGATGGCATGCAACAGCGCTTTATCGAGCCTGTGCATAACGCCTTGCTCGAAAAACCGCTGAGGGCTGTGGATAACTGGTTTGAACCCGGGCATCAGTTTGAGTGGTTCTACTTGCTGGAGTCCTCGCCACTGCTGCGTCAAACAGCCCTGCACGACTCGCTTGCGCTCGCCTTCGACTTTGCCGAACAGGTTGGGGTCGACCCGCAGACCGGGGCGGTCTGCGGCATGCTGGCCCCGGATGGCACCTTGCGCGATGGCACCCAGCGCATCTGGGCCCAGGCCGAGTACCTGCGCGCCCTGACCTTGCGTCCGGCGCCCCTGCCCCGCCTGCAACGCCAGTTGCTGGCGTTGCAGCAGAACTTTTTACATGCCGGTGGCTGGTATGAATGCCGGGATGCGGCAGGCAACGTCAGCCGCCTGGACATGCCGTCGACCACACCGTATCACCTGGCCACCTGCTACAGCGGCCTGGCGCAACTCCTGTAGGAGCGAGCTTGCCTCGCGAATATGTAAAGAGCTCGCGAGGCGAGCTCGCTCCTACAGGGGCAAGGTCAGGCAATCCACTTGCGATCGCCGGTAAAGCTGATGGTCAGCCAGCGCGCACTGTCGGCCGCGCCCAACATGCCTGATATCTCTTCACGAAACCCGTCCAGGGTCTTGATGCTGGTTAGCGGATATCCCGCCGGCAACACGATATGGATCTCGATAAAACGCGCCCTTCCGTGCTTTTGCACATAGGTTTTGTAGCCCTCAAAGCCATGGCGCGCCGACATTTCCTCTAGCACATCCCGCACCTTGTCATCGAGCTTGTCCGGGGCAATACCCAGGACGTCGCGCAATGCCGGGCGCAGGATTTTGAACGCCGGAGCCAGCATGCTGAAAGCCAGCAAAATCAGGATCGCCGGGTCGACATAGGCGGCCCAATGGGCATAACCCTGTTGTTTCAGAATCAGCGCCGTGACAAAACTTATCAACAGCCCCACCGACAGCATCGCGTCCACCAGCCAGCTGATGTTGTCGAACTGGATCAGGCTGGACTTGAGCTTGCGGTTTTTACGCCGGACCCAGAAGTAGTAGGCAAACTCGATTACGGTAAACACCGCCGCGTAGATGATCACCAGGCCCAGCTCAATTTCGCGCCCGCCATTGATAATGCCGAACACGCCATTGAGAAAGGCATAGATCGCAATCAAAAACAGGAAACTGCCTTCGATCAGCAGCACCATGGGCTCAAGGTGCCAGAAGCCGAACTGGAAACGTTCGTTGCTTTCCTTGGCGATCAACTGTGCCGTGATCAGCATCAGTACTTTGATAAAGGTCGCGATCAAAGAGAAGAACCCATCGAACAAGATGGATTGCGAACCCGATATAACACCCGTCACGATGCCGGCGATGGCCACCGCGAACATCAGAACGGTCGATTGTTTGAGCAGTTTCTGCTCACCACTGTTACTCACAAAAACTCCTTTTCAGCCCTGTTGAATACGGCCCCCTCAGGAGGTCGCGGGCAGGCTGCCAGGCGTGAGTTTACTCTGTGGCGTGGCGTTCGATGGCAAAACCGCTCCAGGACTGCGTGACGGGCATCAGTTCAAGGCGATTGATGTTGATGTGGGCCGGCGTATTGAGCACCCAGAAAATCGTCTCGGCGATGTCTTGCGGCTGAATCGGCTCAGCACCCTGGTAGGTGGCGTCATAGCGGGCCTTGTCGCCGCCGAAGCGCACCATCGAGAATTCGCTTTCACACAGACCCGGTTCAACGTTGCTGACCCGCACGCCCGTGCCCTGCAAGTCGCAGCGCAGGTTCAGGGAGAACTGCTTGACGAAGGCTTTGGTGCCGCCATAGACATGGCTGCCGGGGTACGGGTAGCTGCCGGCGATAGAGCCCAGGTTAACGATACCGGCACCGCGGCCGTAGGCAATCAGCCGGGGCAGCAGCAGGCGCGTGGTGTAGAGCAGCCCCTTGATGTTGGTATCGACCATGGTTTCCCAATCGTCGAGGTCGCACTTGGGCGCCGGATCGGTGCCCAGCGCCAGCCCGGCATTGTTGATAAGTCCGCGCAGCTTGCTGAACGACGGTGGCAGATTGGCAATTGCCTCTTCCATCGCCTTGCGATCACGTACATCTACTACCAGGCCATGGACTTCGGTCTGGCTGGACAGCTCTTCGCACAGGGCATCCAGACGCTCTTTACGGCGGCCGGTCAGTACCAGTTTCCAGCCTGCCTGCGCAAACTTGCGAGCGCAGGCCTCACCAAATCCGGAAGTGGCGCCCGTAATAAACAGGGTGGAAGTCATAGCGTTCTCCTTGGCTGGCGGGCATCGGCCGCCGTTGAATAAGACGGGAAGCAGCATGCCCCGGCTGCGATTTGGCGGCAACCCGGCACATGATCCCGGACAAAACCTGTACGAAAAACAACCAACTCCCTGCAGGCCATGCCAGACAAGGGCTGGAGCCATATGCACTCACGTTATCCACAGGCCCGTCCACAGTCTTTGGGGGCAACTCCAAAATGGCCAAAGCCTCTGGCCACAAGGGGTTGAGCGCTGATTGAAGAGTTTTTAGCTTGACCTGGACGCAGGCAACATGCAGACGCCCCAAAAAGGTGCAACCCGGTAAAACCTCTGAGATAGCCAGAGGCCAGTAATTCCGCCGCTCAGGGCATTCCTTCCAGAGTTTAACCACAGACTTATCCACAGGTTGGTTATCGACTAATGACTATGTTTATAACTGAACAAATCTGTTGACAAATCCTGCAGGAAGCCAGGTAAAAAACACTGATCAAAAAACAACCACACCCGTGCAAGCCACGTAAACAAAGGCCTGCAGCCAACTACTCCCACGTTACCCACAGCCACCTCCACAGCAAACGGGGACAAGTCAAAATGATGTTAAAACAGGTATTTAGAGCGGCTTTATGTCGCGCTTTCGCGGGTCTGGAATATTGTTTTCCACAATTTCAAAAGTGCGCTGTTGAAAAACAAAAAGCCCCTGGAAAGGGGCTGCGAAAATTGCAGGAGCGAGCTGGCTCGCGAGATTTGCAAAGCGCTCGCTCCTGCAGGGTGAACCCTTTAGTGCCCGCCTAAATACGCGTTGCGTACTTCTTCGTTGCTCAACAGTTCCTTGCCGGTTCCGGTCAGGCGGATTTCACCGTTGACCATCACGTAGGCCCGGTCCGACAGGCGCAGGGCGTGGTTGGCGTTTTGCTCGACCAGAAAGATGGTCATGCCGGTGGTAGCCAGTTCACGCAAGGTCGCAAAAATCTGCTTCACCACGATCGGCGCCAGCCCCAGGCTGGGTTCGTCCAGCAACAGCAACTTGGGACGGCTCATCAGGGCGCGGGCGATGGCGAGCATTTGCTGCTCACCGCCCGACATGGTCATTGCCCGCTGATTACGCCGTTCCTTGAGCCTGGGGAAGAGTTCGAACATGCGCTGCATGTCTTCGTCGACATGCTTGTCGCCGATGGGGATGGTGCCCATCAACAGGTTTTCTTCCACCGTCATGTCCGGAAATACGCGACGGCCTTCCGGTGACTGGGCGATGCCGTGGGAGGCAATGTAGTGCGAGGACTTCTGAGTGATGTCCACGCCCTGGTAGAAGATCTGCCCGCCACTGGCTCTGGGCTGGCCGAAGATCGACATCAGCAACGTGGACTTGCCCGCACCGTTGGAGCCGATCAGGCTCACGGTTTCGCCTTCCTCGATGTGCATCGAGACTTTTTTCAGGGCCTGGATCGGCCCGTAGTGAACGTCCAGTTCCTTGAGTTCGAGGATAGTGCCCGTCATATCAGCTCCTCTTCGTCGGCGCCAAGGTAGGCCGCGATCACTTTCGGGTCGTTGCGAATGGCTTCCGGCCCGCCCTGTGCGATCACGTTGCCGTGGTCGAGCACCACTATGTGATCGGAAATACTCATGACCATCCCCATGTCGTGTTCGATCAATACCACGGTCAAGTCGTGGTCGTCCCGCAGCAGGCGAATCATCGCACTGAGCGCTTCGGTTTCCTGCGGGTTAAGCCCGGCCGCCGGTTCGTCCAGACAGATGATTTGCGGCCGCGTGCACATGGCCCGGGCAATTTCCAGGCGCCGCTGCTGGCCGTAAGACAACTCCCCGGCCAGGCGGTTGGCACAGTTCACCAGGTCGACGACTTCCAGCCAGTAAAACGCATGGTCCAGCGCATCGCTTTCGGCCTTGCGGTAGCCCTTGGTGTTGAGGATGCCCGCCAGCATGTTGCGGTTGACCCACATGTGCTGCGCCACCAGCAGGTTTTCCAGCACCGACATTTCCTTGAACAGACGAATGTTCTGAAACGTGCGCGCCAGCCCTGCACGGTTAACCAGATGGGTGCCGCCGAACATTTTGTAGTACAGGCGGCTGGCAAAGGCTTTGGGCGAGACAAAGTCCGTCAGCCTGAATGGCTCCCCCAGCAGCTTGATGACATTGGTCCGCGCACCACGGGCATTGAGTTCGATTCTGCCGCCACTGGCTTTGTAAAACCCGGTCAGGCAGTTGAACACGGTGGTTTTCCCCGCCCCGTTAGGCCCGATCAGGGCAAAGATTGAATTGCGTTTGACCTTGAGACTGACATCGCTCAGAGCCTTGATCCCGCCAAAGTGCATCATCAGCTTGTCGACCGAGAGCACTACTTCGTCGTTGCTGGAGAGGTCTTTCATGGCGCGACTCCCTTACGTGGCGTGACCCCGACACGGCTGACCCGGATCAGGCCCCGTGGGCGCCAGATCATCATCAGCACCATCAATACGCCAAACAGCAGCACCCGGTACTCGGCAAAACTGCGTAACAGTTCCGGCGCCACGGTCAGGACAAATGCAGCAATCACCACCCCCACGGTCGAGCCCATACCACCGAGCACCACAATGGCGAGGATCAGCGCCGACTCGAAGAAAGTGAACGACGACGGGTTGACGAACCCTTGGTAGCTGGCAAAAAACACCCCGGCCAGACCTGCCGTAGAAGCGCCGAGGGTGAATGCTGAAAGTTTGACCAGAACGTGATTCAGGCCCATGGCGCGGCAGGCGATTTCGTCTTCACGCAACGCTTCCCAGGCCCGGCCAATCGGCATGCGAGTCAGGCGGTGCTTGATATACAGCACCAGCAGCACCACCAGAAACAGCACGATGTAGATAAACAGGAATTTGATATTGGGGTTGTAGTCCAGACCGAAGAACTGATGGAACGGTACCCCGCCGTCCTTGGCCACGCGACCGAACTCCAGGCCGAAAAACGTCGGCGATGGTACCGGCATGCCGTTGGGGCCGCCGGTAAATGACAGCCAGTTGTTGAGCACCAGGCGAATGATTTCACCAAAGCCCAGGGTCACGATGGCCAGATAGTCACCGTGCATTCGCAACACCGGGAACCCGAGAATGCATCCGGCCATCGCTGCCGCAATCGCCGCCAGCGGCAGCACCGACCAGAAACCCAGCCCCAGATACTGATAACCCAGTGCCAGCCCATAAGCGCCGATGGCATAGAAGGCCACGTAGCCCAGGTCGAGCAGCCCCGCCAGGCCCACCACTATGTTCAGCCCCAGACCGAGCAACACGTAGATCAGGCCGAGAATGACCACCGTCAGAATGTATTTGTTGGCGAAAAACGGAAACACGATGGCAATCACGATCAGCAACGGCACGATCCAGCGCAGCCGCGATTTGTAATCCGGGGGCAGTACGTGCACGCCGGAGCCGGTGGACTCGAACCCCTGAAGGATTTTCAGGCCCCTGGCCGTTTGCAGGAACAGGCTCAGAACAAAGCGCCCCACCATCACAATCGCAACCAGCCAGCCGACGCGCGCCGGTTGCAGGTTAAAGCTGTAGCCGTCGAGCACCACCCCCACGATAGGTCCGAACACAATCAATGAAATCAACCCGGCAAGGATCGAATCAACGACGCTTTTTTTGATATCAATCGGTTTGTTAATGGCTGCAGACATACTTACACCTTCGCCACGAGAGGACGACCCAGCAGGCCCTGGGGACGGAAAATCAGGATCAGCACCAGCAATGAGAAACTGAACACGTCCTTGTAATCCGAGTTAACCAGGCCGGCAAATAGTGATTCGGAAATGCCCAGGATGATTCCGCCGAGCATGGCCCCGGGCAGGGATCCGATCCCGCCGAGTACCGCAGCCGTGAACGCCTTGATCCCGATAATGAAGCCGGCGTAAAAGTCGAACGTGCCGTAGTTCATGGTAATCAGCACCCCGGCCAACGCGGCCATGGCGGCACCTATTACAAACACGTAGGAGATCACCCGGTCGGTGTTGATGCCCAGGATCGACGCCATCTTGCGGTCTTGCTGGGTAGCACGACACATGCGCCCCAGCTTGGTGTACTTGATGATGTAGGTCAGCAGGCCCATGCCTGCAAAGGCCGCGATCAGAATGAAGACTTTGGTGTAGGTCAGTTGTACAAAACCGGTGCCGATATCGACGCGCCAGGAACCACTGAGCAGTGTCGGGACGCCTTGTTGCCGCGAGCCCTGGGCAATTTGCACATAGTTTTGCAGGATCAGGGAAATACCAATGGCGCTGATCAGTGGCGCCAGCCGTGTGGAATTTCGCAGAGGTTTGTAAGCCACACGTTCAATCACCCAGCCATACACGCCAGTGACGATGACGGTGAAGACCAGGGTGCCCAACATCAGCAGCGGGAAGGATTCAACGCCGAAGTATGCCAACAGAGCCAGACTGATAGCCGCGAGGTAAGCGGAGATCATGTACACCTCGCCGTGGGCGAAGTTGATCATGCCGATGATGCCGTAGACCATTGTGTAGCCGATGGCAATCAGGCCGTAAACAGACCCGAGGGTCAGGCCGTTCAGCAGTTGCTGTAGGAATATACCGTCCATAACGCAATCTCACGCACTTGAGCCATTGCGCAAACCCGCCCGCAGGGCAAGGTTTGCGCCGCTCATGGAAAAGAAGACAGGTGATGCAGACATGCCTGATGCCCTTTCTCCGTAGGACCGAGCTTGCTCGCGATCTTTAACAGCTCGCGAGCAAGCTCGCTCCTACAGGAGAAGGCAGAGCGGCTTATCTCACTTCTGTTTTTCCAGCTGGTGATATTTGCCGTCCTTGTCCCACTGGTAAACCACGTAGTCAGAGACTTTGAGATCGCCTTTGGCGTCCCATTCCTTCTTGCCCATTACGGTTTCAACCGGGTTGGCCTTGAGCCACTTGGCAGCGTCTTCGCCCTTGTTGGACTTGGCGCCATTGAAAGCGTCAGCCAGGGCCTGAACCGAGGCGTAGGCATACAGGGTGTAGCCTTCCGGTTCGGTGCCGGCTTTACGGAACTGCTCAACCACCGCTTTGCTGTCCGGCAGCAGGCGCGGGTCGGCGCCGAAAGTCATGTACACGCCATCGACGTACTGCGGGCCGCCAGCAGTGGCGACCAGTTCGTCGGTTACAACACCATCATCGGACATGAACTTCACATCCTTGAGGCCAGCCTCACGCAGTTGACGCACCAGCGGGCCCGCCTCTGGGTGCAAGCCGCCGAAGTACACCACATCGGCGCCCAGCGAGCGGATTTTGGTGACCAGGGCACTGAAGTCCTTTTCACCACGGGTAAGGCCTTCTTCCAGGACCGGTTTGACTCCGCGCTTGGTCAGTTGCGCACTGGTGGCATCGGCAAGACCTTTACCGTAGGTGTCCTTGTCGTTGATAACCGCGACTTTCTTGCCTTTGAGCACGTCGACAATGTAGTCACCCGCCACGATGCCCTGCTGGTCATCACGCCCGCACATACGGAACACCGCGTCCAGCTTGCGCTCGGTAACCTGCGGATTGGTCGAGCCCGGCGTAATCATGATCACACCCGCATCGGCATACACATCCGACGCCGGAATGGTGTTCGAAGAGCAGAAGTGACCTACAACCCCGATTACTTTGTCCTGATCCACCAGGCGGTTGGCAACGGCTACAGCCTGCTTCGGCTCACAGGCATCGTCGCCCGCCACCAGCTTGATCTGCTCACCGTTAATTCCGCCCGCCTTGTTGATTGCATCCGCAGCCGCCTGCGCGCCCTTCATGTACTGCTCGCCAAATGCCGCGTTGGCACCGGTCATCGGGCCCGCCACACCGATTTTCACATCAGCCTGAACAAACGAAGAAACACCCAACGCTGTTGCTACCGCGAGGGCCAGAAAACCTTTCTTGTAGAACGTCTGCGACATGAGGTGGTGCTCCTGAGGTTTTGTTAGATGGCACTTCGACTTCAGGTGAAGCTCAGAGCAAGCCGCGTGCCATTGGTTTTTTATTCTTAAAAAAGCCGCTGTCTTGTTGTTATATCGGCTGTTTCGAGTCCATTTTCATTGGACGTGCAACCGTCTAGACCAAGGAAGGTAAAACTGTTTTTGATGGGTGGGTGTTACCTGAAACGACAAGGGTTGCAACCGGGTTGCCCGGCTCCGGACAACCACTCTGTAACCACTTACGTCACCTAACTGCACACTCCCGGTGCGCTACTGCTACAGGCCGCACCATTTGAGGCTAGTCGATGCCGGGGCAGATGCGTCCGGGAGCCTGCAAAAGCTTTGTCAGATGACAATCCGCAAGCATTGACCGGCGTGGTACAGCGAAAAACCGGCTTCGTACAGACAGCTGCGCAGCCCCGTGCCAGACAGTGGCCGCATCGGCGCAAAGGGTATCGGCAGGGCTTTGGCATCGCCGTTACACAGGTAATCGGCGAATGCTTTGCCCACCACAGTGCCCGTGGTCACGCCCCGGCCGTTGTAACCGGTGACTGCCACCAAACCGGGCGCGGGCTCGAACAGACGCATCAAATGATCGGGGGTGAAGGCGATGCAGCCGGTCCAGGTGCATTCCCATTCAACCCCTTTGAGGTACGGGAAGTAATGCTGCTGCACGCGATCGGCCCAGGCTTTGAGAAACCAGGCCGGTTTTTGATTGCCGTTGCCCAGGCTGCCCAACAGCAAACGGCCTTCGGCATCACGGCGAATACTGCTCAACACCTGGCGGGTGTCCCATGAGCCCTGCCCGCCGGGCAAGATGCGGCTGGCGCTGTCATCGGTCAGCGGCTTTGAGGCAACCTGGTAGTAATAACCGGGGAAAAAGTTACGTCGCAAGTCAGTCCATTCGCCTTCGGTGTAGGCATTGGACGCCAGCACCACTTGCTCTGCACTCACCGCGCCCTGAGCGGTTTGCACCGACCAGCGCTGGCCTTGACGCTCCAGGCCGGTCACTGCGCTGTGATCAAACAAACGCCCGCCCAAGTCACTGGCGGCTTTGGCCAGGCCCGAGGTATAGGCCATTGGATTGAGGGTTCCGGCACGCCTGTCGAGCAGGGCGGCGGCAATTTTCGGGGTTCCGGTCGCTTCGGTGCAGGCAGCGCCGGTGAGCAGTTCCACAGGGGCGCCCCGACGCTTCCATTGTTGCTCGCGACTGCGCAGGTCAGCTTCGCCCCGGGCGTTGTGAGCCATGTGCAAGGTGCCTTCGCGGCGCAGCTGGCAGTCGATGCGGTACTTGTCGACAAGGCTGAACACCAGTGCCGGGGCAGCACCCAGCATGCGATTGAGCTGGCTGCCCACTGCTTCGCCGAAACCGGCTTCGATCTCGTCCGGGGCAATCCACATCCCGGCATTGACCAGCCCCACATTGCGCCCCGAACCGCCGTGCCCGGTGCGATGGGCTTCGAGCACACAGACGCTTTTACCCTGTTCCAGCAAGTGAATGGCGGCAGACAAACCGGTGATGCCAGCACCAATCACACACACATCAACGCTCAGTTCGCCCTGTAAGGCAGACGATTGCGGACGTTGAGGCGTCAGGTTTTCCCACAAACATTGTTCGAGTAAAGGCATTGCCAAGCTCCAGAGATGAAACCCAACGGTGATGCGTTTTTATCCACAAACAGTGGGAGCCGGGTTGACCCGGCTTCCACAGTGGCCCTTCACATGAGCTCCGGGGGGGTTGCCTCAATCGAACGTAATACCCTGCGCCAGCGGCAGTTCCAGCGAGTAGTTGACGGTATTGGTCTGGCGCCGCATGTAGCCGCGCCATGCATCGGAGCCCGACTCACGGCCGCCACCGGTTTCTTTTTCACCGCCAAAGGCGCCGCCAATTTCTGCACCGCTGGGCCCGATGTTGACGTTGGCGATACCGCAGTCACTGCCGGTGGCCGACATGAACTGCTCGGCCTCACGTACATCGGTGGTGAAGATGCACGACGACAGGCCCTGGGGTACGGCATTGTTCAGGCGCAGGGCCTCGCTGAAGTCGCTGTAACCCACCACGTACAGGATCGGGGCGAAGGTTTCGCTGCACACCACATCGCTCTGCTCGGGCATTTCAACGATGGCCGGGGCCACGTAGTACGCATTCGGGTACTGCCCGGCCAGCTGGCGTTCACCGCCAAACACCCGGCCGCCTTCGCTCAGGGCTTGCTCAAGAGCGTCCTGCATGTTTTCAAAACTGTGTTTGTCGATCAGCGGGCCAACCAGATTGCCTTCCAGCGGGTGACCGATGCGCACCCGGGAATAGGCCGCCTTGAGCCGGGTGACGATTTCTTCCTTGACCGAGTCATGGGCGATCAGGCGACGCAGGCTGGTACAGCGCTGGCCTGCGGTACCGACGGCGCTGAACAGGATGGCGCGCACGGCCATATCCAGATCGGCGCTCGGAGCCAGGATCATCGCGTTGTTGCCACCCAGTTCCAGAATGCTGCGGGCAAAGCGCGCGGCAATCTTTGGTGCCACTTCGCGCCCCATACGGGTGCTGCCGGTGGCGCTGATCAGGGCAACGCGCGGGTCATCGACCAGGGCTTCGCCGGCGTCCCGGCCACCGATAATCACTTGGGCCAGGTACTTGGGGGCATCGCTGAACGTGCTCAGCACCCGATCGAACAGCGCCTGACAGGCCAGTGCCGTGAGCGGGGTTTTCTCCGAGGGTTTCCAGATCACCGCGTTGCCGCAGACCAGTGCCAGGGTGGTGTTCCAGGCCCAGACGGCCACCGGAAAGTTGAACGCGCTGATCACCCCCACCACGCCCAGCGGGTGCCAGGTTTCACGCATGTGGTGGCCCGGGCGCTCGGAAGCAATGGTCAGGCCGTAAAGCTGACGCGACAGGCCGACGGCGAAGTCGCAGATGTCGATCATTTCCTGGACTTCGCCCAGGCCTTCCTGGGTGATCTTGCCCGCTTCCCAGGACACCAGTTCGCCCAGATCCGCCTTGTACTCACGCAGCAGGTCGCCAAACTGACGCACCAGTTCGCCGCGGCGCGGCGCCGGAACCTTGCGCCAGGCTTCGAATGCATGTTCGGCGCGGGTCACGTGCTGCTCGACCTCGGCAGCCCCTTCCCAATGCACGGCACCGATCCGGCTGCCATCAATGGGCGTATGTACCGGTTGCCGGCCCTGCTGGTACAGCGCGGGGTCAACACCAAGACGATCCAGTAATGCAGCAAGCATGGGACACTCCTTCAGCTCAAAAAACGGGTTTTCAGGCCATTAGTTGTAGCTGGCCCGCATCGCGGCAACAAACGACCTTTAAGCGAGATATCATTCCGAAAATTCATGCTGCGCTGGTAACGTTGCCTGACAACAAGAATGAGGGGCTTTTTATGCTCAGCACTGATGCTAAATAAACGCCATCTGCCATCGATCACTGCACTCCAGTGTTTTGAGGCTGTGACCCGCCACCTGAGCTTCACCCGCGCCGCCGAAGAGCTGAACCTGACCCAAAGCGCGGTCAGCAAGCAGGTCGCGCAGCTGGAGGAACTGTTACAGCACTTGCTGTTTCGCCGCGTGCGTCGGCGCCTGCAATTGACCCCGGCGGGTGATTTGTACCTGGTAGAAGTCCGAAAAATCCTGACCCAGGTCGAGATGTCGACCCACACCCTGCGCTCCTACGGCGGCGAAACAGAAGTGTTACGCGTATCTACGCCGTCGACCTTCGGTGCCCGCTGGCTGGTGCCGCGCCTCAAGGGCTGGCGCCTGCAGCACCCGCATATCCATCTGGACCTGTGCAATGAACAGCAGGCCGATGACTTGCTGCAAGGCCGCAGCGATCTGGCGTTCTATTTCGGCCAGGGCTCACGCCCCGGTACCGAATGCCTGAAGCTGTTTGGCGAAGAGTTGGTGGCGGTGTGTGCGCCAGCGAGCTTGCCTGACACGCCCTATACCGATCCTACGCAACTGACCGATTTGGTCCTGCTGCAAAACGCCTCCCGTCCACAAGCCTGGCATGACTGGTTTGAAAGCCAGGGGCATCGCACCGATCACAGTTATCACGGCCCGCGCTTCGATACGTTTTATATGTGCATCCGGGCGGCACAAGTGGGCTGTGGTGTGGCACTGCTGCCCAGGTTTCTGGTGGCAGAAGAATTGGCTGACGGCAAACTGGTCGTTGCCTGGCCGCACTCCATGCCCAGTCCCGACGCCTATTACCTGGCCTACCCTGAACATTCGGCGGGGGTGCCCAAGGTGCAGGCATTTGTGACGTGGATAATGGAACACATTGAGGACCTGTAGGCGCGAGCTTGCTCGCGATCTTTTGATCTTTAAAAAGGTCCCCAGGCTTGCTCGCCCCTGCAGACAAGAGAAAAACCGCTGGCAAAACCGCCCGCGGATATGCGCCACTAGCGCCATTCATTGAAAGAGCTGAACGTCGTGATTATCTGGCACGGCCAGCATGGAGATTGCCGCTATGAGCGAGAGTGTGTTTGCCGATCGCATCGTGCAGAACTTGCTCGACACCGACTTCTACAAATTGACCATGATGCAGGCGGTGCTGCACAACTATCCCAACGTTGAAGTCGAGTGGGAGTTCCGCTGCCGTAACAGCGAGGACTTGCGCCCGTACCTGAATGAAATTCGCCACCAGATCGAGCGTCTGGGCGAGCTGAGCATGACTCAGGATCAACTGGGGTTTCTGGAACGAATCACCTTTATGAAGCCTGATTTCATACGCTTCCTGGGGCTGTTTCGCTTCAACTTGCGCTATGTGCACACCGGCATCGAAAACGGCGAGCTGTTTATCCGCCTGCGCGGGCCGTGGCTGCACGTCATTCTGTTTGAAGTACCGTTACTGGCGATCGTCAGTGAAGTACGCAACCGCTCGCGCTATGCCGACACGGTGCTGTCCCAGGCCCGCGAGCAGCTGTACCGCAAGTTTGACTGGCTGCAGGCCAACGCCAGCGCAGATGAACTGGCCGATTTGCAGGTGGCCGATTTCGGTACACGCCGACGCTTTTCGTACCGGGTACAGGAAGAAGTGGTCAGTGTGCTCAAGCACGACTTCCCGGGGCGCTTCGTCGGTACCAGTAACGTCAACCTGTCCCGCGAACTGGACATGAAGCCTCTGGGCACCATGGCCCATGAATGGATCATGGCCCATCAGCAACTGGGCCCGCGATTGATCGACAGCCAGAGTGCCGCGCTCGATTGTTGGGTGCGCGAATACCGCGGGCTGCTGGGGATTGCCCTGACTGACTGCATCACCACCGATGCGTTTCTGGCCGATTTCGATCTGTACTTTGCCAAGCTGTTCGACGGTTTGCGCCACGATTCGGGGGATCCGGTGGTATGGGCCGAAAAATGCATCGCGCACTACCACAAGCTGGGCATTGACCCGATGAGCAAGACCCTGGTGTTCTCCGACAGCCTGACCCTGCCCCGCTCCCTGGAGATTTTCCGGGCACTGCGCGGGCGGATCAACGTCAGCTTCGGCATCGGCACCAACCTGACCTGCGACATTCCGGGTGTCGAGCCAATGAGCATCGTGCTTAAAATGACCGCCTGTAATGGCTCACCCGTGGCCAAGATTTCGGATGAGCCGGGCAAGACCCATTGCTCGGACCCGAACTTTGCCGCCTACTTGCGCCATGTTTTCCATGTTCCTGAACTACCTCCAAAGGAGTGAATCATGCAGGCCGTACAGCGTCAGATTGCTGAAGAGCTCAAGGTCCAACCGCCGTTTAGCGACACTGCAGCCCTTGAGGCCGAAGTGGCACGACGCATTACCTTTATCCAGTGCTGCCTGCACAACTCCGGGCTCAAGACCCTGGTGCTGGGCATCAGCGGCGGGGTCGATTCGCTGACTGCTGGCTTGATGGCCCAGCGCGCAGTCAAGCAACTGCGCGAGCAGAGCGGCGATCAGGACTACCGTTTTATTGCCGTGCGCCTGCCATACGGCGTGCAGCACGACGAAGTCGACGCCACTGCGGCCGTCGACTTTATTGACCCGGACCAACGTCAAACCGTGAATATCGGCCCGGCGGTCAAAGCGCTGGCCGCTGAGGTGTCGGCTTTTGAAGGCAAGCCCCACGCCACGGTGGATTTTGTCCTCGGCAATACCAAGGCGCGGATGCGCATGGTGGCGCAATACACCATCGCCGGAGCCACCGGTGGCCTGGTGATCGGCACTGACCACGCTGCCGAAGCGGTGATGGGCTTTTTCACCAAGTTCGGTGACGGTTCCTGCGACCTGGCCCCCCTCAGCGGCCTGGTGAAGAATCAGGTGCGGGCGATTGCACGACACTTTGGTGCGCCAGAATCCCTGGTGGAGAAAGTCCCGACTGCCGACCTTGAAGATCTGGAGCCCGGCAAACCTGATGAAGCCTCCCATGGCGTGACCTACGCCGAGATTGATGCGTTCTTGCATGGCGAGCCGGTGAGTCAGGAAGCGTTCGGGATCATCTGCCGCACCTATGAAAAGACCCAGCACAAGCGTGAAATGCCGCTGGCGCCTTGAAGCAAGCCCGGCACCTGGGGGAGCTGGCTGCCAGCTCCCCCAGGCCTGGCAAAGACTGGGCATGTACGAAAAAACGGAATGAACCCCACGTTTTTTTTCGCTTGCCGCCTCTGCATTCAAAGGCTTTGATAGGCGTCTATTTGGTCGCCAGAGCCCTGCCCCATGTCTTCTTTCGATGGTTTGTTCTCTCTTGTCGAGTCTGTGCTCGGTCAATCTGCAGCCCATTGGCTGCGCGAGCATGTCGAGGTGCCCCGGGGGCTGCGGGCTTTCAGCTGGAATCAACAGGCCGTGCACCGGGCCTGGCTGGCCGAAGGGTTGAACCTGTGCCTGCTGCACAAGCTGGTAGACGCCGTGCCGGATGGCCGACGCTACGTTGAGGAGCAGGCGCAGCAAGGGCGCAAAGTGGTGTTTGACCACGGCGCGATCCGCACCGTCGACTGGCCCGCCAACGGCGAACTGCCCCGCGGCCGCCAGGCCTTTGCGCGGCTGCTGGAGCCACTGGGCTTTACCGATGTACGAACCTATCCGCTGACCAAGCTGAACATGACCGGCTGGGGCTATCGGCAGATGGACCTGCCTGAAGACATTGCGCAGTTTTTTGTCTCGGAATTACATCCGGGGCGTTTTAGCCAGACGTTTCAGCAGGCGGTTACCCGGGTTGTCAGCTCCAGTCTCGATCCGCTGCAAGCCGAACACACCAGCATTCTCGAGCGCCTGAGCCTCACCCGTCATTGCAGCCTCGGCGAGGCGCGCACCCTGCTGCCGGCGCTGTACCGGGCATTCGGCCGTCAACACGGCGTGGTGCTCGAGGCCGATTACCAATCTCTGCTCGATGAAAGTGCAGAGATGGCCTGGATTGCCACCGAGGGCAACAGCTTCAACCATCTGACCGATCGCGTGCAGGATCTCAACGCCTGCGTGGCCCAACAGCGAGACTTGCAGCGGCCGATGAAGGACAGCATCGAGGTCTCTGCCTCAGGCCGGGTGATGCAGACTGCCTATCGTGCCTGCACGGTGACCCGGGGGCTGATCGATGCCGCCGGTCATTATCGCGAGCATCAGGTGCCGGGCTCGTTTGTCGAATTTATTCAGCGCAAGGTCGACCCGGAAAACGGGCGGATCGATCTGAATTTCGACAGCAGCAATGCCCAGGGCATTTTCAAGATGACCGATTCAAAAGCCTGAATGCAAACAGCCCTGAGCGCACAAGGCGCGTCAGGGCTGTTGATTGGCAGGCCGGGGCTTATTTGAGGACCACGGCGCCTTTCATCATCGAGTTGTGGCCAGGGAATGTGCAGAAGAACTCGTACGATTCAGCCGGATTCAACTTCGACACGTCGAAGGTCACCGAGTCTTTCTCACCGGCACCAATGATCTTGGTGTGGGCAATGATGCGGGTGTCACCGTCTTTCAGGTAGTTTTTATCCAGCCCGGCGGCCATGCCGTCAGTCGCTACACCTGCCATGTCTGCAGTTTTGCTCAACACCCAGTTATGACCCATGACGTTTTTCGGCAAGCTGCCGGAGTGCGTCAGGTTAACGGTGAAGGTCTTGCAGGACTTGTCGATGACGATCTCTTTGGTGTTGTAAGACATTTGGTCAGTCGAATCGACAGTCACAGCGCATTCAGCCGCCAGCAAATGGCCGCTGGCCAGGGTCAAAAGGGATACCGCAAGAACTTTGGCAAACATGGTGTATCTCCAAGGCAGGGTATGAAAAAAATCTGTATACAGATTGCCCGAAAATTGTCTCGATTCCAATGATCTGAATCATGGTCCTGGCATTGTTCGAAACAATTCGCCCACCAGAGGAACGCCGGGCTTATCACCTTAGGTCATCAACAGGGTATTCGGAGGAATAAGTGACGGGACTTTCTGCGCTGATCAGCCGCTGCTATCAGCTTCGTTCAGAGATTTAATCCACAACCGGCTTTTTCGGCAGTGTAGAGTCGTGTTTTCAGCGCAAAATAGCGACTTGCTAAAACCCAGCTAACGGCTAAGCACTAATACAGGGCAGAATACGCGCCGCTCAACCCCTTCGACCCCCAGAGGATCGCCCATGGCCAAACCAAATTACAACTTCGCTAAGCGTCAAAGAGACTTGGCTAAAGAGCAGAAGAAAGAAGAAAAGCTTGCCCGCAAGAAAGCGGCTGCTGAGGAAGGTACTGTAGAGCTGGACCCGAATGCCGACGTTGACGTCGATGCAGAAGCTGAGGTTGTTGCTGAAAACACCGACGCCGTAGAACAAAAAGCACCCGACGCGTAATACCCTCGGCCCGGTTATCCACAACCCGGCCCACAGGATCTGTGATCAGGATCAGCAGCCCGGCTGTTGATCCTCGCAGTCCACCTGATTGCCTGTGCTGCATCCTCAGACGCTCCAGACCACCCGCCCCCGCATCCCTTGCACCAATCAGTCGATTCACGCCTGACGAGCTTGTGCGCGCGCAGAATGCACAACGCCAGCCCGAAGGCTGGCGTTGTGTTTGGCCAAAGCGCTTTTGCAGGAGCCGGCTAACCGGCCCCGGCAGACGTTAGCGCGGTACCACCGGCTTACGGGTCGGCTTCTGGCTCTTGCCGCCCTTGGCCGCTTCATGGCGCTCTTTGGCAGCCTGCTTGTTACGGGCAAATGCAGCGGCCTTGGCCTGCTCGCGCTTGTCCCACGGGTTACCACCATCGCTGGCACGCGGCGGCAGGCCGGTGTGCTGGGTGAGGATCTTGGTGGTTTTTTCGCCGGCGACCTTGTGGCTGCCTGCAGGCGTCGAGTTTTTGCGACGGGCACTCTGGTAGCTGTCAGTGGCTGGCTGATGCAATGGAATCAGCTGGTCTTTACCCGAACCAATCAGGTCGGCACGGCCCATGCGGGTCAGGGCCTCACGCAGCATTGGCCAGCCCTTGGGGTCGTGGTAGCGCAAGAACGCCTTGTGCAGCCGACGCTGTTCTTCGCTCTTGACGATAACCACCGAGTCGCTTTTGTATGTGACCTTGCGCAGCGGGTTCTTGCCCGAGTGGTACATCGCGGTGGCAGTGGCCATCGGCGACGGGTAGAACGCCTGCACCTGGTCAGCACGGAAGCCATTGCCCTTGAGCCACAGCGCAAGGTTCATCATGTCTTCATCTTTGGTGCCGGGGTGAGCGGCGATGAAGTACGGGATCAGGTACTGCTCTTTGCCTGCTTCCTTGGTGTACTTCTCGAACATGCGCTTGAACTTGTCATAGCTGCCAATGCCCGGCTTCATCATCTGGTTGAGCGGACCTTCCTCGGTGTGTTCCGGGGCGATCTTCAGGTAACCACCTACGTGGTGCGTCACCAGCTCTTTAACGTATTCCGGCGACTCGACCGCGAGGTCGTAGCGCAGACCGGAAGCAATCAGGATTTTCTTCACCCCCGGCAAGGCACGGGCGCTGCGATACAGCTGAATCAACGACGAGTGGTCGGTGTTCAGGTTCGGGCAAATACCCGGGAACACGCAGGATGGCTTGCGGCACGCGGATTCGATTTCCGGCGTTTTGCAGGCGATGCGGTACATGTTCGCGGTCGGGCCACCGAGGTCGGAAATGACGCCGGTAAAGCCTGGCACCTTGTCACGGATCTCTTCGATTTCGCGAATGATCGACTCTTCGGAACGGTTCTGGATGATCCGGCCTTCGTGCTCGGTAATGGAGCAGAAGGTGCAGCCGCCAAAGCAGCCACGCATGATGTTCACCGAGAAGCGGATCATGTCGTAGGCCGGGATTTTTTCCTTGCCGTACGCAGGATGCGGAACACGTGCGTAAGGCATGCCAAACACGTAGTCCATTTCTTCGGTGGTCATAGGGATCGGCGGCGGGTTGAACCACACATCCACTTCGCCATGCTTCTGCACCAGCGCACGGGCGTTACCCGGGTTGGTTTCAAGGTGCAGCACGCGGTTGGCGTGGGCGTACAGAATCGAGTCGCCACGCACTTTCTCTACCGATGGCAGACGGATTACCGTCTTGTCACGGGTCATGCGCGGGCTGGCCAGAAGTTGCACGACCTTGGCTTCGTTCGGGTCTTCAACCGGACCTTTTTCCTGCTCGATGGCGCAGGCCTGGGTGTCCTGGGTGTTCACGTACGGGTTGATGATCTTGTCGATCTTGCCCGGACGGTCGATACGCGTGGAGTCGACTTCGTACCAGTCTTTGGGCGTATCGCGACGAATGAACGCGGTGCCGCGAACATCGGTAATGTCTTCGATCTTGTGGCCATACGACAAACGCTGGGCAACTTCGACAATGGCACGTTCGGCGTTGCCGTACAGCAGGATGTCGGCGCAGGCGTCGATCAGGATCGAGTTGCGCACTCGGTCCTGCCAGTAGTCGTAATGGGCGATACGGCGCAGAGATGCCTCGATGCCACCGAGTACGATCGGTACATTTTTATAGGCTTCCTTGCAGCGCTGGCTATACACCAGGCTCGCGCGATCCGGACGTTTGCCAGCCATGCCACCGGGGGTGTAGGCGTCATCGGAACGGATTTTTTTGTCGGCGGTGTAGCGGTTGATCATCGAGTCCATGTTGCCGGCCGCGACGCCAAAGAACAGGTTCGGCTCGCCCAGCTTCATGAAGTCGTCTTTGGACTGCCAGTTCGGCTGCGCAATGATGCCCACACGGAAGCCCTGGGACTCCAGCAAGCGACCGATGATGGCCATGCCGAACGACGGGTGGTCGACATAGGCATCACCGGTGACGATGATGATGTCGCATGAATCCCAGCCAAGCTGATCCATCTCCTCCCTGCTCATTGGCAGGAATGGCGCTGGACCGAAACATTCGGCCCAGTACTTGGGATAGTCAAATAGAGGCTTGGCTGATTGCATGTCGATGACCGGTGTTGAGTACAGAAAATTGGGCGCGTCATTTACGAAGAAATTCGCGGGCGCGGAATATAGCACAAAAAATGATCAATTCCGACGGTAATGGTCGGAATTGATTGGAGCCTGTGATTGCGATCCCTCACATGCCCGCCTTGCCGGCAATAACCTCAGCGTGACCGCCTGGGGCAACCACGCAGCGGGCCGTTAATCGTCGTCGAAGTTGTAGCTGCCCGGCGCCAGGTTTTCGAAGCGCGTGTATTTGCCGATAAACGCCAGGCGCGTGGTACCGATAGGGCCGTTACGCTGCTTGCCGATGATGATTTCGGCAATGCCCTTGTGCTCGGTTTCGGGGTGATAAACCTCGTCCCGGTACACGAACATGATGACGTCGGCATCCTGCTCGATGGCTCCGGATTCACGCAAGTCAGAGTTGATCGGGCGCTTGTTGGGCCGCTGCTCAAGAGAACGGTTGAGCTGTGACAGCGCCACCACCGGGCAATTGAATTCTTTGGCCAGGGCTTTCAGGGAGCGGGAAATCTCGGAGATTTCGTTGGTGCGGTTGTCACCGCCCGAACCGGGGATCTGCATCAGTTGCAGGTAGTCGATCATGATCAGACCGATCTCACCGTGTTCACGTACCAGGCGCCGGGTACGGGCGCGCATTTCCGACGGGCTGATACCGGCCGTGTCATCGATGAACAGCTTGCGGTCGTTGAGCAGGTTGACCGCCGAGGTCAGGCGCGGCCAGTCATCGTCTTCCAGTCGACCGGCACGGACCTTGGTCTGGTCGATGCGCCCCAGAGACGACAGCATACGCATGATCAGCGATTCGCCTGGCATCTCGAGGGAGTACACCAGTACCGCTTTTTCGCTGCGCAATACCGCGTTTTCCACCAGGTTCATCGCAAAGGTGGTTTTACCCATCGATGGACGACCGGCCACGATGATCAGGTCAGACGGCTGCAAGCCACTGGTCATGCCATCGAGGTCGGTGTAGCCGGTGGACAGGCCGGTAATGGCGTTGTCGGTGTTGAACAGCGTATCGATCCGGTCGATGGCTTTGGTCAACAGATCATTGACGCTGACCGGGCCGCCGGTTTTTGGCCGGGCCTCGGCAATTGCAAAGATCTGCCGCTCGGCTTCGTCAAGAATCTCGGCGGCATTGCGCCCTTCAGGATTGAACGCGCTATCGGCGATTTCGGTGCTGATACCGATCAGCTGGCGCAGTGTGGCGCGCTCGCGAACGATCTGCGCATAGGCCTTGATGTTGGCGACCGACGGCGTGTTTTTTGCCAGTTCGCCCAGGTAGCCCAGGCCACCGACTTGCGACGTCTGACCTTCCTTGTCCAGTTGCTCGGCAAGGGTCACGACGTCAATCGGGGAGTTCTGGTCCGCCAGCTTGGCAATTGCGCGGAAGATCAGGCGATGGTCATGTCGATAGAAGTCGCCGTCCGAGACTTGATCCAGCACGCGTTCCCAGGCGTTGTTGTCCAGCATCAAACCACCGAGCACGGCCTGTTCGGCCTCGATGGAATGCGGCGGCACCTTCAGGGATGCGGTTTGCAGGTCGTATTGCTCAGGAGCGGAGATATCGTTCATGGCCACTTGGTTAATTTGTAAAAGCTGGGGGTTTTAAAATCAGGAACAGCAGAAAGACAAAGGGCACGACCTGTAAACAGGATCGTGCCCGATGTTAACCGCCTGACACACAAGGTGCCAGTCAGTTAAGACTGCTTAAGCAGCTACCACAACAACGCGTACGGTTGCTTCAACTTCGGCGTGCAAGTGCACAGCCACGTCGAATTCGCCAACGTTGCGGATAGTGCCGTTCGGCAGACGAACTTCGCTTTTAGCAACTTCAACGCCAGAGGCGGTCAGTGCATCAGCGATGTCGTGGGTGCCGATCGAACCGAACAGCTTGCCTTCGTCGCCAGCGGTGGCAGTGATAGTCACTTCCAGCTCAGCCAGTTGGGCAGCGCGTGTTTCAGCCGAAGCTTTCTTGTCTGCTGCTGCTTGTTCCAGCTCAGCACGACGCTCTTCAAACGCAGCCAGGTTGGCAGCGGTTGCAGCGGTAGCTTTGCCGTACGGCAGCAGGTAGTTACGACCGTAACCGGCCTTAACATTTACTTTGTCGCCCAGGTTGCCCAGGTTCGCGACTTTTTCCAGAAGGATCAGTTGCATGTGAAAATCCTCTTAACTTTTAACCTTCACCGTCCGCAGAGTCTTTATCAGCGTCTTTCGGCGCCAGACGTCCACGGAAATCAATCAGGCTGTCGACAATGGCCAAGACCACGAGCAACGGATAGATCAGCTGCATAAACAGCAACAGCGTGACGTACAACCCCACCAGCCAAAACTTGGCCAGTCGCTTTTGCGCCACCAGCCCATGGATCAGGGCCAGCCCGGCGAAGAACAACGCTACGCTGCACAACGGCGTAAGCATGGCCATTTGAGGGCCGAAGTTCGGTCCTACAAGCATGCACGCCAGCAACAGTAACGCTGGACCCAGCGGTAGGCGGATGCTGCGAAATTCGCTGGCAAAACCGCCCGGGTTGTACAACAACGCCTGCCAGTAACGCCCGATAATCAGGCTAAGCAAGCTGACGACCTGCATCAAAGCTGCAATCAAACCGGTAAGAACAGGGGCAATCAATGCTCCTAGGCGCGCTCGCTCTACGTCAGATAACTTGTCGTAGAGACCATTGAGGACCTGCGGCAGAAGTTTTTCCAACTCCTGCGCCATCGCACCAATGGGTTCGCGGAAAACCGTACCCAGGATCACGCCATACACTACACCCAACGCCACGCTGACCAGCAGCACGCGATGCCAGGGCTGACCGGCGCGTAACATCATCGCCAATCCCAGAGATCCCAGCAGCACCATCAAGGTGCGAGGTTCTCCGATAAACCACCAGACCAAGGCCGGCAGTAGAGCCCATGAGAGAATGCTCAAGGCATCTCTCGGACCGCGCCGCAGGAGCACAAGGCAACCCGCAGCAGCACTCAACCAGAACAAAAACGGCAATGCCGCACATCCGGCCACGATTAACGCGGCCTGCACACGGCCTCGCATGATGAACTCAGCTAAGGCGCGCATGCTTTCAATCCTTTACTACTTGTCGACTGCCCGGTCTCAGCGGCCGTGGCTGTCGGTGTAGGCCAGCAGGGCCAGGAAGCGGGCGCGCTTGATAGCGGTGGCCAGCTGACGCTGATAACGAGCTTTAGTACCGGTGATACGGCTTGGAACAATTTTGCCGGTTTCGGATACGTAAGCTTTCAGAGTGTTGAGATCCTTGTAATCGATCTCTTTCACTTCTTCTGCGGTGAAGCGGCAGAATTTACGACGACGGAAGAAACGTGCCATGTAATTGGCTCCTCAAAAGGTCCGTGGATTACTCGTCAGCGTTATCGCTGGCGTCGCTGTTATCGCTGTCATCGCCATCGGCGCTGTCAGAATGCTCAGGACGGTCACGACGCTCACGGCGCTCACTGCGGTTCTCTTCAGCCTTGAGCATCTCGGACTGGCCAGTTACGGCTTCGTCGCGACGGATGACCAGGTTACGGATCACAGCATCGTTGTAACGGAAGTTGTCTTCCAGCTCAGCCAGGGCTTTGCCAGTGCATTCAACGTTCAGCATCACGTAGTGAGCCTTGTGAACATTGTTGATTGCGTAGGCCAGTTGACGACGGCCCCAATCTTCCAGACGGTGGATTTTGCCGCCGTCTTCTTCGATCAGCTTGGTGTAACGCTCTACCATGCCGCCGACTTGTTCGCTTTGATCCGGGTGGACCAAAAAGATGATTTCGTAATGACGCATGAATGCTCCTTACGGGTTGTAGCCTGCCGCTAACTAAAAAGCGGTCAGACAAGGAGTGAATGACACTTGTGTGTCTTGCCTAGAGAGGCACATATGCGCCCGCCATGACGGCAAGGGGCGCAATTGTAGAGAAGGGACAAGAGAGGTGCAAGGCAATTGGTGATTATTTGAACAATCCAGACCTTCACCCACCACAAGCGACTGTGGGAGCCTGCTTGCTGGCGATGATTACAACGCGATGGGTCTGACAGACCGCGCTGATGCCATCGCCGGCAAGCCGGCTCCCACAGTGATGTAGCGTGCTGCTTACTTCTTCTTCGAAGAAGTCTTGGCCTTGACGCTGCGCTGGCGCAGGGCTTCAAACAGGCAAACCCCCGTCGCTACCGATACGTTCAGGCTGCTGACGCTACCGGCCATCGGCAGGCGCACCAGGTAATCGCAGTGCTCGCGAGTCAGGCGGCGCATGCCTTTGCCTTCCGCACCCATGATCAGGATGGTCGGGCCAGTCATGTCCTGGTCGTACAGTTCCTGCTCGGCTTCGCCAGCAGTACCCACGATCCACAGTCCGCGCTGTTGAAGCTTTTTCAGCGTGGCCGCAAGGTTGGTAACCGCAACCAACGGAATCACTTCCGCCGCACCGCAGGCTACTTTTCGTACAGTCGGGGTCAAGGTTGCAGACTTGTCTTTAGGTACGATGACGGCCAGAGCACCCGCCGCATCCGCCGTGCGCAAACAGGCACCCAGGTTGTGCGGATCAGTCACGCCGTCCAGCACCAGAATCAGCGGAGCACCTTCGGTACGATCCAGCAATTCGTTGAGCATGGCCTCGCCCCACACCTGGCTCGGGCTTACATCAGCCACAACACCCTGGTGCACGCCTTCAACCCAAACGTCCATCTCGCGACGCTCAGCGTTGCCGACATCGATCCGGTTTTCAGCGGCCAGCGCGATCAGGGTCTGAACCCGCGGATCGTTGCGGCTTTCAGCCAGCCACACTTGCTTGACGCGTTTCGGGTGGTGACGAAGCAACGCTTCTACAGCGTGAATACCGTAGATTTTTTCCAACTGGCTCATGACTTGACCTTAGGTTTACGCGCTCCACCACTTTTGGCGGCAGGAGCGGTGCCCGATTTTGGCGGGCCTTTACGATGTTTGCTCGGCTTGGAAGGCTTGCCTGCGTCTTTAGCAGGTGCCCCCCTACCCGACTTTCCCGACTCAGCTGCACGACCGCCGTTTTTCGCGTCGGCCAGCAGCGCCTGTTTCAATTCACGACTTTTACGCAGCTCGGCATTTTTGGCCGCAGCATCGCCAGGACGATAGGTCTCGTCGGATTTCTTGGCAGTTTTGGGCGCGCTACGACGAGCGGCCGGAGCCGGTTCGACGGGCTTCTCTGTGGCTTTGGTGCCGGATTTCCCAGCATTTTTGCCAGCAGGTGCGTCAGTACCACGATTTTTACGACCAATCGGCGCGCTGAGGGTTTTCTCAGCCATTTCGAAGTCGATTTTGCGTTCGTCGAGATCGACGCGCATTACTCGCACTTCAACGGTGTCGCCCAGACGGAAGCTGCGACCGGTGCGCTCGCCCGCCAGGCGGTGATGCACAGGATCGAAGTGGTAGTAGTCGCCCGGCAAGGCGGTCACGTGGACCAGACCTTCTACATAAATGTCGGTCAGTTCGACAAACAGGCCAAAGCCCGTTACTGCCGTCACTACACCCGGGAACGACTCGCCAACACGATCCTTCATGAACTCGCACTTGAGCCAGTTGGTCACGTCACGCGTGGCTTCGTCGGCACGGCGCTCGCTCATCGAACATTGTTCGCCGAGCTGCTCGAGGATCGCTTCGTCGTACGGATAGATACGCGCTTTCGGAATCGTCATCGCGCCGGCACGACGAACGTGCGGGGTATCCATTTTGGAATGGATAACGCTGCGAATCGCCCGGTGCGTGAGCAAGTCCGGGTAGCGACGAATCGGCGAAGTGAAGTGGGTATAGGCTTCATAATTCAGGCCGAAGTGGCCCTGGTTATCAGCGCTGTACACCGCCTGGCTCAACGAACGCAGCATCACGGTCTGGATCAGGTGGAAATCCGGACGATCCTTGATGCTGGCCAGCAACGCCTGGTAATCCTTCGGCGACGGGCCGTCCTTGCCTTTGTGCAGGCTCAGACCCAGCTCACCGAGGAATGCACGGAGTTTTTCCAGACGCTCAGGTGGCGGACCATCGTGAACGCGATACAGAGCTGGAATTTCGTGCTTTTTGAGGAACTCGGCGGTGGCCACGTTGGCCGCCAGCATGCATTCTTCGATCAGCTTGTGCGCGTCATTACGGGTGGTCGGGCGAATCTCGGCAATTTTGCGCTCGGAGCCGAAGATAATCCGGGTTTCCTGGGTTTCAAAATCAATCGCACCACGCACATGACGAGCGGCCAGCAGCACTTTATACAGCGAGTAAAGCTGCTTGAGGTGCGGCACTACATCAGCGTATTCGCTGCGCAGTTGCTTGGCTTCGCTGGTTTTCGGCTGTTCCAGAATGGTGCTGACCTTGTTGTAGGTCAGGCGCGCCTGGGAGTGAATCACCGCCTCGTAGAACTTGTAGTCGGTCATTTCGCCGGATTTGGAGATGGTCATCTCGCAAACCATCGCCAAACGGTCAACTTTCGGGTTCAGGGAGCACAGACCGTTGGACAGCTGCTCAGGCAGCATCGGAATCACGCGCTCAGGGAAGTACACCGAGTTGCCACGAACCTGAGACTCGGCATCCAGTGCCGAACCGATTTTCACGTAGCTGGATACGTCGGCAATGGCCACGTACAAGGTCCAGCCACCCGAGAACAGGCGCAGCTTGCCAGGCCTGGCTTCGCAGTAAACAGCGTCATCGAAGTCGCGGGCATCTTCGCCGTCAATGGTGACGAACGGCAGATGGCGCAGATCGATGCGCTTCTCTTTGTCTTTCTCTTCGACTTCAGGCTTGAGCTTGGCGGCTTCTTTAAGCACCGCTTCCGGCCAGACGTGAGGAATGTCGTAGGTGCGCAGGGCAATGTCGATTTCCATGCCGGGCGCCATGTAGTTGCCCACCACTTCAAGCACATCACCTTGCGGCTGGAAGCGCGGCGTCGGCCAGTGGGTAATCTTCACTTCGACAAACTGACCCACCTTGGCGCCTGCATTGCGACCCGGGGTAACCAGCACTTCTTGCTGGATCTTCGGATTGTCGGCAACTACAAAGCCAATGCCGCCTTCTTCGAAGTAACGACCCACGATGGTTTCGTGAGCACGCGAAACCACTTCGACGATTACGCCTTCACGACGACCACGGCGATCCAGCCCCGAAACACGGGCCAGCGCACGGTCGCCATCGAACACCAGGCGCATTTGCGACGGGCTCATGAACAGGTCGTCACTGCCATCATCAGGGATCAGAAAGCCGAAGCCATCGCGATGGCCACTGATGCGGCCGAGAATCAGGTCGAGCTTGTCCACCGGCGCATAAGTGCCACGGCGGGTATAAATGAGCTGGGCATCACGCTCCATCGCACGCAGGCGACGACGCAAGGCCTCGATTTGGTCTTCTGTAGTCAGACCGAACTCTTCTACCAACTGCTCGCGAGCAGCCGGCGAACCACGCTCGGCCAGATGCTGAAGGATCAGCTCGCGGCTAGGGATAGGGTTTTCGTATTTTTCCGCTTCACGTGCGGCCTCGGGATCGAGGGTCTGCCAATCGGCCATTAGATAGTTTTCACCTTGTCTATATGCGGGTTAGTTTGGCATACGCGTATTGAAACGGGAAATTTCGGACTCATACAGAGCCGTAATAGCCCGTTCTGGCACACATTCATGTCGCGGACTAACCGTTCGCGAATTTTTTTCACTATTTTTATGCACAACGCTTTACAGGTCAAAGGGTCGTCCGTATAGTGCGCGCCATCGACAACGGCAACAGCGTTGAAGATGATGCCCAGATGGTGAAATTGGTAGACACGCCAGCTTCAGGTGCTGGTGACCGCAAGGTCGTGGAAGTTCGAGTCTTCTTCTGGGCACCAATTCAGAGATGCAGATTAGTACAATCTGCAGACTCACACAAAAACCCGCGAAAGCGGGTTTTTGCATTCTAAGCCGCTGATTTATTAAAACTAAATAAAACAGGGCTTTACAGAATTAAAAGTGCTCCGTATAGTGCGCCACATCAACAGCGGCAACGTTGCTGATAATGCCCAGATGGTGAAATTGGTAGACACGCCAGCTTCAGGTGCTGGTGACCGCAAGGTCGTGGAAGTTCGAGTCTTCTTCTGGGCACCAATTCAAGCTTCAAGTGTTTTCACTGAAAACATTCGAAGCCTCACAAAAACCCGCGAAAGCGGGTTTTTGCGTTTCTGTGGCTGGCAATCGCCTCCCACCCTGCACTTGCCCCCTCTCCTACGACCATCGCCCTATCCTTGTGGCGCACTTGAGAAGCAATATCGTTTATTATTGTTACAAGTTTTGTAGTACCCAAGCGAGGAACCCAGCGAATGATGCTCCGAAATACCCAGCTTGCAACATTTCTACTGCGTAGTTTGTCCATCGCAACTCTTGGTCTGACTCTGATCACTCCCGCCGCTCACGCTGCCGATCCTGTAACCCTGACCCTGTATAACGGCCAGCACAAAGAAGTCGGCGACAACCTCGCCGCTGCCTTTGAAGCCAAGACCGGCATTCACGTCAATGTGCGCAAAGGTAGCAGCAACCAGCTGGCCAGCCAGATCGTCGAAGAAGGCGATCGCTCGCCTGCCGACGTGTTCTACGCCGAGGAGTCGCCGCCACTGAACAGTCTTGGCGAACAGGGCTTCCTGGCCAAGGTCGACGACAGCACCTTGCAAGTACTGCCCAAGGAATACGTGGCCGCCAACGATACCTGGATCGGCGTGACTGCACGCACCCGCGTCGTGGCGTTCAACCCGGACAAGGTCAAGGAAGAAGAACTGCCCAAGTCAGTTCTGGATTTCGCCGGCCCCGAATGGCAGGGCAAGATCGGTTTTGTACCCACCAGCGGCGCATTCCAGGAACAGGCTGTGGCCATCATCAAACTGCATGGCCGCGAAGCTGCAGAAGAATGGCTGACCGGTCTGCGCGCCTTCGGCAAGACCTACACCAACAACATGGTTGCCCTCAAAGCGGTCGAGAATGGTGAAGTGGCCGCCGTACTGGTCAACAATTACTACTGGTTCGCCTTGCAGCGCGAGAAAGGCAAGCTGAACTCCAAACTGCACTACTTCACCGATGGCGATGCGGGCGGCCTGATCACCGTATCCAGCGCCGGCGTTTTGAAGGCCAGCAAACACCCCAAAGAAGCCCAGCAACTCCTGGCTTACATGGCCAGCGAAGAAGGTCAGCGGGTGATCACCAACACCACCGCTGAATACCCGATGCGCAAAGGCATGGTGTCGGAACGCGGCCTCAAGCCGTTCGATGAACTGCAACCGCCAAAAATCACCCCGGCCGACCTTGGCAACGCTGATGAAGCGCTGGAGCTTGAACAAGATGTAGGCCTGCTCTGATGCTGTCTGCCGCCCAACCTGCACGCTTTAACGTGAAACGCAAAAAGCCCTCTGTCTGGCTGTTATTACCGGTGCTGTTACTGGTGGGCCTGAGCCTGTTGCCGCTGCTGTATGTCGGCACCAAGGCCTGGCAGGCCGGATGGGCACAAGCGGTGCACTTGTTGTGGCGGCCCTTCGTATTTGACCTGATGCGCAACACGCTGCTGTTGATGGTTGGTGTAACGGTAACCTGCGCCCTGATCGGTTTGTCGCTGGCCTGGTTACTGGAGCGCAGCAGCTTGCCGGGGCGGCGCCTCTGGGGCGTGATCCTGTGCCTGCCGTTTGCCGTACCTGCATTCGTCAGCAGCTTCACCTGGGTATCGCTCAGCTCCAGCTTCGAGGGCCTGGGCGGCGCCATCCTGGTGATGAGCCTGTCCAAATATCCGCTGATCTTCCTGCCGGTCGCGGCCACGCTGCGCAATCTCGATCCGGCACTTGAAGAGTCGGCCCGCACCCTGGGCCAGAATCGCTGGGGGGTATTTTTCAAAATCACCCTGCCGCTGCTCTGGCCTTCGTTGCTGGCGGGCTCGCTGCTGATTGCCCTGCACATGCTGGTGGAATTCGGCGCGCTGTCGATCATCGGCCTGCAGACCTTCACCACCGCCATCTACCAACAATTCGAGCTGTCGTTCAGCAACGCCAATGCGGCCATGCTTTCGGCGGTACTGCTGGTGATGTGCTTGAGCCTGCTGTGGCTGGAACTGAAAGTGCGCGGCAAAGGCCGGCACATTCGGATCGGCCAGGGTGCGGCACGGCGCGCCGAGCAGGTGCAACTGGGCAAGTGGTCATTTTTTGGCCAGCTGTATTGCCTGGCACTGGCCATCATTGGCAGCGGGATTCCGCTGGGCATGCTGGTGTACTGGCTGGTCAAAGGCAGCTCGGCGGCATTCCCGATGGCAGCCATTGGCGAGGCGCTGTTCGCCTCCCTGTCACTGGCGCTGGGCGGTGCTGCACTGTGCCTGGTACTGGCAGTACCTGTCGGCCTGCTGGTGGTGCGCTACAAAGGCCAACTGGCGATCTGGGCCGAGCGCCTGCCGTATCTGCTGCATGCACTGCCCGGCCTGGTGATCGCCCTGGCGCTGGTGTACTTCTCGCTGCATTACGTGCCTGCGCTGTACCAGACCTCGGCCCTGCTGCTGATCGCCTATGCCTTGCTGTTTTTGCCTCTGGCGCAGGCGCCGATTCGCACGGCGCTGAACAAGGCAGCTCCGCAGCTCGAAGAAGCAGCACGCACCTTGGGCGCATCGTCGTTTTCGGCATTTTGCCGAGTGACATTGCCAATCATTTTCCCGGCACTGGGGGCGGCATTTGCCCTAGTGTTCCTGGACGCCATGAAAGAACTGACCGCCACGCTGCTGCTGAGCCCCACCGGACTCAATACATTGGCAACACAGGTCTGGGCTCACACCTCGAACATCGAGTTCGCGGCGGCGGCACCCTATGCGGCGCTGTTGATAGTGGTCTCGGGACTGCCGGTGTACCTGCTGACCACCAAGATGTACCTGAGCCGCTAACAACCCGCCGGGTAACTCGCTCCTGCAGGTTGCTCGCGGCCTATGCCCTGAACTGCCCCAGGCTCGCTTTCAGCTGCGCCGCCAGGCCATCCAGCACCTGCCCGCTGGCGGTCGTTTCGTTGACCGCCTGCGCCGCACGCTCGGCCTGGGCATGGATCACCTCAACCCGCCCACGTACCGCATGCGCGCCCCGGGCCTGATGCTCAGCAGCTTTGGTGGCGTCACCAATCGCGGCGTGCACCTGCTCAACAGAAGCCTGCACGGTTTTTTGCAACTGCACGCTGCCACGCAGTACTGCCAACCCCTCATTGGCTTGACGCCCTGCCAGCCCGATCGCCGCCACCGCCTCCTTGGCACCCTGCTGCAAGGCCACGATATGGGCCTGGATATCACCGGTGGAGCTTTGCGTCTTGCTGGCCAGCGCCCGCACTTCATCCGCCACCACAGCAAAGCCGCGGCCCGTCTCCCCTGCCCGCGCAGCCTCAATAGCCGCATTGAGGGCCAGAAGATTGGTCTGCTCGGCAATGCCGTGAATGACCGTCAGCACCACTTCGATTTGCTCACTTTGCTGTGCCAGGCGCTCGATGACCCTGGCTCCAGCGCCGACCTGCCCGGCCAGCGCCTCGATCAGGCCGCCCACTTGCGCCGAGGTGCGGGTATTTTCATCGGTCGCCTGACGAATATCCTGCACCTGCTTGAGCGCCGCCTGCATCGCCTGACTTTCAGACTGCGCCGCATCGGCCATGGTCGACAGTGCCTCCAGGCTCTGCGCCACCTCATCGCGCTGCAACTGGGCCGCAGCATTGGCCCCGGCATTGCGCTCCGTCATGGCCCCAATCTCGACCCCGGTACGCTGCGCCACATCCCCCGCCTCCCGCACAATGGGCTGCAACTTGTCGATAAAGCGGTTCACCGCCGCCGCCATATCGCCAATCTCATCCTTGCTGTCCAGGCCCACGCGCTTGGTCAGATCACCCTCGCCTGCGGCCAGATCATTCAACGCGGCAATCATTAGCAGCAGCTTGTTGACCACCCGCCGCCCCAGCACCACCGCCAGCAACAGCAAGACACCCAGACCGACAATCGCCAATCCCATACCAATGCGCCAGCGCAAGGTGTCAGCCGCATCACGGACAGTCTGTGCGGTATTGGCCTGCATCTGTGCCGCCGCTGCCTGAGCCGACTCCAGACGCGCCCCCAGGGCTGCCGAGCTGTCGTTGGCGGCGCCCTGCAGGCTTTCATCCACCAGATGCTCGCTGTTGACTATCAGCTGCGCAAAACGCTTATCGAGAGCCGCCAGGTCCTTCTCGACCGAGGCCGTGGAAACCCCCATCAACACCTTGCCAATCTCCACGCCATTGGGGCTGATGGGGGCTTCGAGGTAATACACCGCCGGATCGTGCCGCGCTGCGTCCAGCACTTTATCCAGCGCCCGCTCTCCCTTGCCCTTCTCCAAAAGGGCTTTGTTGATCGGGTTTTCGCGATTGAGGTAGCGCGTCAGATGTTGCCCGGCAACGTCGTCATAGACCACGAACAGCACATTGGGATTGCGCTGGGCGCGCCGGGCGAACTCGGACAGCGTGGGCACGTCATTATCCCAGATGGCCCGCGGCGCCACAGCCGCTAACAGTTGCGCCATATCATTGGCCGAATCCATCAGATTCTTTTCCAGTGCATTGCGCAATTGCATCTGCTCTTCTTTCAAACGCGGCGCCAGCCCGGCCGTCAGACGCTCACGGGTGCTGGCAGACAGCCCTTCAAGGCTGCTCTTGACCTCTCGTCCGGCCTGCTCCAGCTCAGCCGAAAGCTTTTGACTGTCCGCCCCCAGCCCCGCATCCAGATCAGACTCCAGTGCCGTCACTGTGCTCCGGGTCAGTGCAACAGCCACCAGCACCTGCACCAAAAGTGCGATACCAAGGGTAACGAATACAGGTCGCAGCAGACGACTTCGTAACAGTGAGAGAACGGCAGACACAGGAAACCCCTCCACAGCGGTGCCATTATATTGATGGCACCTTAATGGCAACTCTCACAGCAAGGGTCGTGCCGCATGGCAGGCAGAAACAACAAAGGGCCCCGAAGGGCCCTTTGCTTTACATCAAAACGTCTTAAGCGAACGGGTGACGCAGAACGATAGTCTCGTTGCGATCCGGGCCAGTCGAAATGATGTCGATCGGAGCGCCGATCAGCTCTTCTACGCGCTTGATGTAAGCACGCGCAGCAGCAGGCAGCTCTTCCAGGGTTTTGGCACCCACGGTCGACTCGGTCCAGCCCGGTACAGCTTCGTAAACCGGCTGCAGACCTTCGTAGCTGTCAGCATCGGTCGGCGCATCAACCAGCACATTGCCGTTTGCATCTTTGTAGCCGACGCAAATGTTGATGGTTTCCAGACCGTCGAGTACGTCCAGCTTGGTCAGGCAGATGCCCGAGATGCTGTTCACATCGATAGCGCGACGCAGGATAACGGCGTCGAACCAGCCACAACGACGGGCACGGCCGGTGGTTGCACCGAACTCGTGACCCTGCTTGGCCAGGTGAGCGCCCACTTCGTCGAACAGCTCGGTCGGGAATGGACCCGAACCAACGCGAGTGGTGTAAGCCTTGGTGATGCCCAGGATGTAATCCAGGAACATCGGGCCAACGCCCGAACCGGTGGCAACACCGCCAGCGGTAGTGTTGGAGCTGGTCACGTACGGGTAGGTACCGTGGTCGATGTCCAGCAACGAGCCCTGAGCGCCTTCGAACATGATGTCTTTGCCAGCGCGGCGCAGGCCGTGCAGCTCGGCAGTCACGTCCAGCATCAGCGGCTTGAGCAGCTCGGCGTATTCCTTGCACTCGGCCAGGGTCTTGTCGAAGTCGATGGCGGCTTCTTTGTAGTAACCCACCAGCATGAAGTTGTGGTATTCCACCAATTCACGCAGCTTGGCTTCAAAGCGCGGCATGTTGAGCAGATCGCCCACACGCAGGCCACGACGAGCAACCTTGTCTTCGTATGCCGGGCCAATGCCGCGACCGGTAGTACCGATCTTCAGCTCGCCACGGGCCTTTTCACGAGCCTGGTCCAGCGCTACGTGGAACGACAGGATCAGCGGGCAGGACGGGCTGATACGCAGGCGCTCGCGCACCGGTACGCCTTTCTCTTCCAGCTTGATGATTTCACGCAACAGGGCGTCGGGAGCAACCACCACACCGTTGCCGATCAGGCACTGCACGCCTTCGCGCAATACGCCCGACGGGATCAGGTGCAGAACGGTTTTTTCACCGTCGATTACCAAGGTGTGGCCAGCATTGTGGCCACCCTGGTAGCGCACTACAGCGGCAGCATGTTCGGTCAGCAGATCAACGATCTTGCCTTTGCCCTCATCACCCCATTGGGTGCCCAGGACTACGACATTCTTACCCATAACACTTGTCCTCTTCGCGCAAACTTGGTGCCGGCAGCCGCCGGCAGGAAAACTCAAGAAGCCAGCGGCACTACTTGCCACAAGCCGTTCTGCTGAATCAATTGGCGGTCGCAGTCCGCCTCACTGGCGGCAGCCTGTGACTGCCCAGGCAACGCCTGAACCACACGCTGACCTTCACTGCGAAGCTGGCAAACCTGCTGCCAGAGTGCCGCATCCGTACTGTCAGGCATCCAGATACCGCCAGACGGTAGCTCGACTTCAGCACGCCCCAGGGTGACCAGGGTTTTCAAATCAGTCGAAAAACCGGTCGCCGGACGGGCACGCCCGAAAACAGCACCGATATCGTCATAACGACCGCCCTGGGCGATGGAATCCCCAACGCCCGGAACAAATACCGCAAAGACCACACCTGTGTGGTAGTGATACCCACGCAACTCACCCAGGTCAAAATACAGCGGCAGCTGCGGGAAACGCACAGACAACCGCTCGGCAATCGCCAGCAAATCGTCCAGAGCAGCCAGAACCGGGGCCGGAGCCCGGGCCAGACGCTCGCGCGCAGCAACCAGCACCTCACGGCCGCCGCACAAACCAACCAATGCCTGCAGCATGCCTGCCAAATCAGCCGGCAAGCCTTCGGTCAAGGCCGTTACTTCGTCGATCGCCTTGCGTTGCAGAGCGTCGAACAATTGTTGTTCCACTTCAACCGACAGGTTGGCCGCGCGGGCCAGACCGCGGTAAATGCCAACGTGACCCAGGTCCATATGGACATCCGGCACATCGGCCAATTGCAACATGGCCAGCATCAAGCTGATGACTTCCACGTCGCTGCTCGGGCTGGCATCGCCATACAACTCGGCACCCAGCTGGATCGGGCTGCGCGAGGATGACAACCCGCGCGGCTGAGCATGCAGCACGCTGCCGGCGTAGCACAGACGGCTCGGGCCTTCACGACGCAAGGTATGCGCATCGATGCGCGCCACTTGCGGAGTGATGTCGGCACGAAAACCCATCTGGCGACCCGTCTGCGGGTCAATAACCTTAAAGGTCCGCAAATCGAGATCCTGGCCAGCCCCTGTCAGCAAGGACTCCAGGTATTCGATATGCGGGGTGACGACGAACTCATAGCCCCAGCCCTGGAACAGATCCAACACCTGACGGCGCGCCACTTCAATGCGGGCTGCCTCAGGTGGAAGTACTTCTTCGATGCCATCTGGCAGAAGCCAGCGGTCTACCGTTGCCATTACGCCATTCCCCTATGATCCGGGCGGCCAGCCAGCAGGCAAGCCTTGAGTAAAGCAGAACGTGGCTGCGTCTTGAACGCGCACAGCAAAAAAGCCCAAAGTGACAGGCTTGCACATCCCTCGAAAAATCTGCCGACGTTGTAACAGTCGGTCAATCAAACATGCAGACGCAAAAAAGCCGGGAATTTCCCGGCTGCCGCATCATACACACGTTTTCTAAAAGGATCACCCCGCCAGGCAATTTGCCCGCCAGGCGGAGTGAATGCATGCGCCAGTTGCTCATGTGCAGGAGCGCGTTTCCCCGCTCCTGCAGTGACCGGCGACGCTCCCTTTACTGCTGTGCCGGCTTGGATTTTTCCAGGTAGCGGAAGAAATCGCTGCTCGGGTCCAGAACCAGTACATCGCTCTTGTTCGCAAAGCTTTCGCGGTAAGCGCGCAGGCTGCGATAGAACTTGTAGAACTCCTGATCCTGGCCGTAAGCCTTGGAGTAGATTGCGGAAGCCTGGGCATCACCGTCACCACGAGCCTCTTCAGACTGGCGATACGCTTCAGCCAACAGCACGCGGGCTTGACGATCGGCGTCAGCACGAATGCCTTCTGCCAGCTCGTTACCCTTGGCGCGGTGCTCACGGGCTTCACGCTCACGCTCACTGCTCATACGTTCGAAAACGCTGCGGTTGACTTCTTTCGGCAGGTCGATGGCCTTGACCCGGACATCAACCACTTCGATGCCCAGCTCTTTTTCCGCCATTTTGTTCAGCGACGCCGTCAGGTCAGCCATCAGCGCATCGCGCTCACCGGACACAACCTCGTGCAGCGTGCGCTTGCCGAACTGGTCACGCAGACCCGATTCGAGACGACGCGACAAGCGCTCGTCAGCAACTTGCTTAAGACCCGAAGTCGCTGCGTAGAAGCGACCGGCATCTTTCACACGCCACTTGGCGAAGGCATCAACCATTACCGCTTTCTTTTCCAGCGTCAGAAAACGCTGAGTCGGAGCATCCAGCGTCATCAGGCGGCCGTCGAACTTGCGCACCTGGTTGACGTAAGGAATCTTCACATGCAGACCCGGCGGAACATCGTCCTGCACCACACGACCGAAGCGCAGCATCACGGCACGTTCGGTTTGCGAAACGATGTAGAAGCTGTTCCAGGCAACAATCGCCACGACAACGGCAACAATAAGGGCGATCAGCGATTTATTGCTCATCAGCGACTCTCCCTGGTACGCGGTGGTGTCGGCATATCCGATTTGGCATGGGATGCCGAATCGTTATTGCCCGCCGCAGCTGCCGAGCCCGTTGCCGGGTTGCTGCCATTACGGCCTTCGATCATTTTGTCCAATGGCAAGTACAGCAGGTTGCTCTGGCCGTTTTTGTTGCCGGTCACGAGTACTTTGCTGGTGTTGCTGAAGACTTCCTGCATGGTGTCCAGGTACAGACGGTCACGCGTAACATCCGGAGCCTTGCGATATTCGCTCACCAGTTTGGTAAAGCGGTCTGCCTCACCCTTGGCGCGGGAAATCACTTCATCACGATAGCCATTGGCGTTTTCGATGATGCGCTGGGCCTGACCGCGCGCTTCCGGCACCACGCCATTGGCGTAGCTTTCTGCCTGGTTGCGGGCACGCTGCTCGTCTTCACGGGCGCGGATCACGTCATCAAAGGCTTCCTGCACTTCACGCGGTGCCGCTGCGTTCTGTACGTTGACCTGGGTCACAGTGATACCGGTCTTGTAGGTATCGAGGAAACGCTGCAAGCGTTCCTTGATGTCTACAGCCATCTGTTCACGGCCTTCGGTCAGCACCTGATCCATCGCAGTGGAGCCCACTACGTGACGCAAGGCACTGTCAGTGGCCTGTTGCAGGCTGACTTCCGGCTGATCGACGTTCAACACGAAGTCGCGCAGGTTGCTGATCTTGTACTGCACGGTCAGCGGCACTTCGACGATGTTTTCGTCTTCAGTGAGCATCTGGCCCTGCTTGGTGTACGCACGCTCACGCGTCACGTTCTCCAGGTACTTTTTATCGAACGGCGGGAAGTAGATGTTCAGACCCGGCCCTACGGTGTCGTAGTACTTGCCCAGGCGCAGCACTACGGCTTGCTCCTGCTCGTCGACCACGTAAACCGCGCTATACAGCCAGGCTGCAGCCAGCACCACCAGACCGATACCCAGCAGGCCATAACCAGCACCTTTGCCGCCGTTCGATCCGCCGTCGCCGCTACCACGTTTTTTCCCACCACCGAACAACCCATTCAGGCTTTCCTGCAGCTTTCGGAAGGCCTCGTCGAGATCTGGTGGTCCCTTGCGGCCGCCGTTATTCGGGCGTTTGCCACCCCAAGGATCTTGATTATTCGAGTTGCCACCCGGCTCATTCCAAGCCATAGCGCTCTCCATCTGATAAAGCAAAGACGCGCCCACGGCGCGCCGACCAATGCTACAGAATGCCTACCATAGCGGCACAGCCGCTTTGCGAGGCTTTTATTGCAAAGTGTGTTGTTCGATAAATTCCAGCGGCTGCATCCCTTCGCGGCTGACCAAGCGGTTTAACTCGGATCGCGGTAGGCGCACATCCAGCAGACAGGCACCTTCTTCATCATGTTGTTCTTTTTGCACCACGCCCAATTCAAAGAACTGGGCACGCAGTCGAGCAAAACGCTGAGGCAAGCGCAAGGTGCCAACGAACAAATCATTACCCAGCAACTCGGCGATGGCCTGTTCAAGCAACTCCAGCCCGACCCCTTCACGCGCCGACAACCAGACCCGCTGCGGTTTGCCGTCGGCATCACGCTGGATCTGCGGCTCGACACCTTCAAGCAAATCGATTTTGTTGTAGACCTCGAGGATCGGCAAGTCCTGGGCACCAATTTCGCCCAGCACCACCATCACCTGCTCAATCTGCGCCATGCGCTCAGGTTCGTGCGCATCGATAACGTGCAGCAGCAAATCGGAATTGCTCGACTCTTCGAGCGTAGACCGGAAAGCCTCAACAAGCTTGTGCGGAAGGTGACGAATAAAGCCCACGGTGTCAGCCAGCACGATCGGCCCCAGATCGGCCAGATCAAGACGGCGCAAGGTAGGGTCAAGTGTGGCGAACAACTGGTCGGCGGCGAACACGTCAGAGCCGGTGACCGCATTGAACAGCGTGGATTTGCCGGCGTTGGTATAGCCCACCAGCGACACCGTAGGAATGTCGGCGCGTTGGCGCCCTCTACGGGACTGCTCGCGTTGACTGCGGACTTTTTTCAGACGGGCCTTGATCTGGCTGATGCGTACACGCAACAGACGACGGTCGGTTTCGAGCTGGGTTTCACCCGGCCCGCGCATACCAATGCCACCGCCCTGACGCTCAAGGTGAGTCCAGCCGCGCACAAGACGCGTACTCATGTGATCAAGCTGGGCCAGTTCGACCTGCAACTTGCCTTCATGGGTACGGGCACGCTGAGCGAAGATATCGAGAATCAGCCCGGTACGGTCAAGCACGCGACACTCGAATACACGCTCGAGGTTACGCTCCTGACTGGGGGTGAGGACGTGATTGAAAATCACGATGTCGACCTTCTCGGCCTTGACCAGGTCGCGTAACTCCTCGACCTTGCCACTGCCAATCAGGTACTTGGCCGATGGCCGATGACGCGGCACGTTAAAAAACGCGACCGTCTCGGCGCCGGCCGATACAGCTAACTCCTGGAACTCCTGCGGATCTTCGCGCGCCTCAGGGTCCTGTCCTTCCAAGTGAACGAGGATCGCTCGCTCACCACCACCGTGGCGCTCAAAGAACAAAGCAGACTCCTATCAGGCGTTACCTGGTTCAGCGTCTGCCAGTTCCGATTCAGCTGCGCTTGGCAGACGAATAGGACGTACTGGTACGACTGTCGAGATAGCGTGTTTGTAAACCATTTGGCTCACGGTGTTTTTCAGCAGAATCACGAACTGGTCGAAAGACTCGATAGTCCCCTGCAGCTTGATCCCGTTGACCAGGTAGATGGAAACGCCAACCTTCTCTTTACGCAAAGTATTCAAGTAAGGGTCTTGTAGCGAATGCCCTTTTGACATATGCCGCACTCCTGTAAGGATAAAAAATAGAAACAAAAATTAGATGGCTGATGACGCCATACCCATAGGATAGACGGCATTTCCTGAGACTCAGCTCAATATGGAGACCGATTCCAGGTATTTCAAGGCTCGTGGCAGATTGTCGCAGTCCAGGCTGTCCAGCCAATGCAGATCATTCCAGCTGCGTAACCAGGTGAACTGACGCTTGGCCAACTGGCGCGTGGCAATAACGCCGCGCTCCTGCATCTCGGCTGCTGTCAGCTTGCCGTCCAGGTAATCCCAGACTTGGCGATAGCCCACTGCACGTATAGACGGCAACCCTGCATGCAGGTCACTTCTATTACGCAGGGCTAGGACCTCATCAATGAATCCCTGTTCCAGCATTTGCCCGAATCTTTGTGCAATTCGTTCATGCAGCACCTGACGATTCGCCGGAGCAATGCCCAGGTTCGCGACAGTATAGGGCAATTGACTGCAGCCAGAAGCCGCTGCTTGACTAGATTGTTCAGATTGTTTTTGCCGGTGGGCGGTCATGCTCAGGCCGCTGACCCGATAAACCTCTAATGCACGGGTCAGACGCTGCGGATCGTTGGGGTGAATACGTGCCGCCGACTCCGGGTCGATGGCTGCCAACTGATCGTGCAACGCTTGCCAGCCAAGGCGCTGAGCTTCGTCTTCGAGCTGCGCACGCACTTGCGGATCTGCCGCCGGCATGTCGGCCAGGCCTTCGCTCAGCGCTTTGTAATAGAGCATGGTGCCGCCCACCAGCAGCGGAATATTGCCCCGTGCGGTGATCTCTGCCATGGCCTTGAGCGCATCACGACGGAAATCGGCAGCCGAGTAGCTTTCAGCCGGATCGAGAATATCGATCAACTGGTGCGGGTGTGCGGCCAGAATCTCTTTCGAGGGTTTGGCCGTGCCGATATCCATGCCGCGATAGACCAGCGCCGAGTCGACACTGACCAGCTCGCACGGCAGTACCTTGCTCAGCTCGATGGCCAGATCGGTTTTGCCTGCAGCGGTCGGCCCCATCAAAAAGATGGCCGGTGGTAAAGCGTTGGAACCTGTCATCAGCGACCGCGCAAAAAGAGTTTGTCCAAGTCGTCCAGGCCCATTTGGGTCCAGGTCGGACGACCATGATTGCACTGACCGCTGCGCTCGGTATTTTCCATGTCGCGCAGCAGGCCGTTCATTTCCGGCAGGGCCAGGCGCCGGTTGGCGCGGATCGCGCCGTGACAGGCCATGGTGCCGAGCAATTCATTGAGGTGTGCCTGAATCCGGTCACTGGTGCCGTACTCCATCAAGTCGGCCAGTACATCGTGCACCAGGCGCTGCGCCTCGGCCTGCTTGAGCAGGGCCGGGATCTGGCGGATGGCCAGAGTTTCCGGCCCCAGACGTTGCAGCTCGAAGCCCAGACGCTGAAACCACTCGCCATGTTCTTCGGCACAATCGGCTTCACGCTGGCTGACGGCAATCGACTCCGGCACCAGCAGCGGCTGACCGCTCAGCCCTTCACTGGCCATGGCGATTTTCAGGCGCTCATACATGATCCGCTCGTGGGCCGCATGCATGTCCACCAGCACCAGGCCGTGAGCGTTTTCCGCGAGGATATAGATACCCTTGAGCTGAGCCAGCGCATAACCCAGAGGAGGAATATCGCCCTGCCCTTCAGGCATCGGCGCGGCCCCCGCTTCAGGCAATGGCGCGAAAAACTCCCGGTAGGCATTGCGGGCCTCGGCTGCCGGAACAGACGGCGTGGCAGAGGGTGGTCGATAGAACGACTGATAGCCCGCCCCGGCGCCGGAGCCCGGCACATGCGGTGCAGGCGCAGCCTGAGGCTGCTCAAGCAAATGCGCCGCCAGACGCATTTCGCCTTGCGGACCAAACTCACCGGCGTCGATCCCGGTAGGTCGCTCGGCGCCAGGCACCGGTGCAGGAGCCGCCAGTTGATCCTCGGGGCGCACATCGCCCAGGGCACGGTGCAAGGTGCCATACAAGAAGTCATGCACCATGCGCCCGTCACGGAAACGGACCTCGTGTTTGGTCGGGTGCACGTTAACGTCCACCACGGACGGATCGACCTCAAAAAACAGCACGAAGGTCGGGTGCCGGCCGTTGAACAGTACGTCGCGATAAGCCTGACGCACCGCGTGCGCCACCAGTTTGTCGCGCACCGCACGGCCGTTGACATAGAAGTACTGCAAGTCGGCCTGGCTGCGAGAAAAGGTCGGCAAGCCAACCCAGCCCCACAAATGCAGGCCATTGCGCTCGATCTCGATCGGCAGTGCCTGCTCCAGAAATGCAGCGCCGCACACTGCCGCCACACGGCGGGCGCGGGCGGTGTCGTCGTGGGCTTCATGCAAATTAAGGATGGTTTTACCGTTGTGCCGCAGATTGAACGCCACATCAAAACGCGCCAGCGCCAAACGCTTGATCACTTCTTGCAGGTGATCAAATTCGGTTTTTTCGGTCTTGAGAAACTTGCGCCGCGCAGGGGTGTTGAAAAACAGGTCCCGCACTTCAACCGAAGTACCGACCGGATGCGCGGCCGGCTGGACCCGGGGCGCCATGTCGCGGCCTTCGGTTTCAACTTGCCAGGCCTGATCGGCGCCACGGGTACGCGATGTCAGGGTCAGGCGGGCCACCGAACTGATGGATGCCAGCGCCTCACCGCGGAACCCCAGGCTCATCACCCGCTCAAGGTCTTCCAGGTCGCGGATTTTACTGGTGGCGTGCCGCGCCAGGGCCAGCGGCAAGTCGTCACTGGAGATCCCGCTGCCATCGTCACGCACCCGCAACAGCTTGATGCCGGCCTGTTCCACGTCTACATCGATACGCTTGGCGCCCGAGTCGAGACTGTTTTCCAGCAACTCCTTGATCACCGACGCCGGGCGCTCAACAACCTCGCCTGCGGCAATCTGGTTAGCCAGACGCGGACTGAGCAGCTCGATACGCGCACTGCTGTTCAATACCCCGTCACTCATTGCTTGGATACCAGTTCGGTGGCGGGGATATTCAGGCTCTGGCCTATTTTCAACTCGTCGGTTTTCAAGTTGTTGCTGGAACGCAATGTCGCAACGCCCACTTGATAGCGCACGGCAATCATCGCCAGGGTTTCGCCAGGGCGAACCGTGTGTTCACGGGCTCCCTGGGCGATCTTCCCGGTATCCCGCAGCCAGGCAATGTAAGAACCCGGTGGCGGGTTTTGCTGGAAGAACTGACGCACACCGCTGCTGATAGAGCGCGCCAGCGCTTGCTGATGGCTGGCCGAAGACAGTTTATTGGCTTCATTGGCGTTGGAAATAAACCCGGTTTCTACGAGGATCGATGGAATATCCGGCGATTTGAGCACCATAAATCCGGCCTGCTCTACACGCTGCTTGTGCAGCGGCGTCACCCGGCCGATGTTGCTCAAGACTTTTTGCCCCACGTTCAGGCTGGAAGTCAGTGATGCTGTCATCGACAAATCAAGCAACACCCCCGCCAGCATCCGGTCCTTGTCATCGAGGCTCACGCTGCCTGCACCGCCAATCAAGTCAGAACGGTTTTCACTGTCTGCCAGCCAACGTGCGGTTTCGGACGTTGCGCCGCGTTCAGACAACGCAAACACCGATGCACCAAAGGCCGCCCTGGAAGGTGCCGCGTCGGCGTGGATCGAGACAAACAGGTCGGCGCCCTTCTTGCGGGCAATTTCGGTGCGTCCCCGTAGCGGGATGAAATAGTCGCCGCTGCGGGTGAGCTCGGCCCTGAAGCCCTTCATGCCGTTGATCTGGCGCTGCAACTCTTTGGCGATCGCCAGCACCACGTGTTTTTCGCGCTGTCCGCCGGCACCCGAAGCACCCGGATCCTCGCCACCGTGGCCGGGGTCGATCATCACGATCACGTCACGTTTGCCAGTGGGCACAGGCGCCAGCTTGATCTCGGGCTGGGTCGGCGTCACCGGTACCACTGGCAGCTTGGCCACATTGGTCGGCGGCAAGCTCGGGGCAATATCAGCGCCCTGATCATAAAGATCGACCACCAGACGGTTGCCGTATTGCGCGTTCGGCGCCAGTACGAAGCTCTTCGGGGTGACGGCTTTTTTCAGATCGATCACCACCCGCAAATCGGTGGGCGTGCGTTGCGCCGAGCGCATGCTGGTGATCGGCGTATTGGCAGTGGCCACGTTCAAACTTCCGCCGAGGGTCGCGCCATTGATATCGATCACCAGGCGATCTGGCGCTGTCAGCGTAAACACGCTGTGTTGCACCGGGCCCGTGAGGTCAAACACCAGCCGTGTGTTGTCCGGAGCACGCCATAAACGAACGCTTTTTACCTGAGTCGCAGCCACGGCATTCACCGCCATGACACTGAGCAACAGACCAACGACACTCACTAACGCGCGAAAGCGCATACCAGACCCCATCATTATTTGTTTTCCGGTGCCAAGGCGGCACACCAAGACTCGCCACGTGAACCTTGGGGCGTCAGCTTCAGCAAACGCCCGGTGTTATGCGGACTAATGGTAATGGTCAGGTCAGGCTTTGGCAAAAAGCCTGCACCTTTATCGGGCCACTCGATCAAGCATAGGGCGTCTTCGTCGAAGTAATCGCGAATCCCCATATATTCCAGCTCTTCGGGGTCGACCAGGCGATACAGGTCAAAGTGAAAGGCGCGTATATCGCCAATCTCGTAAGGCTCCACCAGAGTAAAGGTCGGACTTTTAACCGAACCGGTGTGCCCAAGGCCACGAATCAGGCCGCGGGACAGAGTGGTTTTGCCCATCCCCAGGTCGCCGTCGAGAAAGATCAGGCCGTGGCCCCCGGTGACGCTCGCCAGGCGTGCGCCAAACGCGGTCATGGCCTCTTCATCGGCCAATTGCAGTGTTATTTCGTGCACGGTGCGTGTTCCTCCAACAACTGACGAATGGCTGGAATCAAATCACTGGCCGCCAGCCCACGGCCCAATATTCCTTGTTGTTCACCGGCGCGGGCATGCAGCCACACCGCCAGACACGCCGCCTCATATGCAGTCATGCCTTGAGCCAGCAAAGCACCTATCACGCCTGCCAGCACATCACCCAGGCCTGCTGTCGCCATGGCCGGGTGGCCGTGATCGCACACGGCCAGTTCACCATTCAGGCCTGCGATCAAGGTGCCTGCACCTTTGAGAACGCACACTACTGAGTATTTTTTAACCAGCGCCCGGACTGCAGCAGGCCGGTCGGCCTGCACCTGCGCAGTACTGAGCCCCAGCAAACGCGCTGCCTCGCCGGGGTGCGGAGTAATAACCGAGCCTGACGCCAGTTTAAAGTCTGCGTTGGACAACAGATTCAGCGCATCGGCATCCCACACTTGAGGCATTTTTGCCTGGGCCGCCGCCGATAACAGACTGCGCCCCCATGGTGCCAGCCCCAACCCCGGCCCCACCACCAAAACCGAGGCCCGGGCCAGCACCCCCATCAACTGATTGGCCGATGACACGCCCAGGGTCATGACCTCGGGCAGGCGCACCAGAGCGGCGGCCACATGCTCGGGCCGGGTAGCCAGCGACACCAGCCCCGCGCCGCAGCGCAAAGCAGCCTGTGCGCCAAGCGTAATAGAGCCGCCAAAACCGCGGTCTCCGCCAATCAGCAGTACATGCCCGAACAGGCCTTTATGGGCGTCCATAGCCCGTGCAGGCAGGCGCGACAGGCTATCGGCAACAAGGGCTTGCGGTCTGGCAATCAGGCGTTTGGTCTGTGGCATGGGTATCGGACTCCGATGTCTGGCAGAATTATACGCATCTCAGCCCCGGTTTCTCTTGCCTCATGCCTGCTATTACTGTCGACCTCCCCGCTCTCGCTCAATCCATCAAGGAATGGGGCCGCGAGCTGGGCTTTCAACAAGTCGCCATTGCCGGCCTCGACCTGGGAGAACACGAGCAACATCTGGAACGCTGGCTGGCCGCCGGGTATCACGGCGACATGGAATACATGGGCGCCCACGGCAGCAAACGCTCTCATCCTGAAGAACTGGTGCCCGGCACCTTGCGCGTGGTGTCGCTGCGCATGGACTACCTGCCCGGCGATACCCACATGGCGCAATTGCTGGCCCAGCCCGAAAAAGCCTACATCTCGCGCTACGCACTGGGCCGCGACTACCACAAACTGATCCGCAAACGCGTGCAGCAACTGGCTGACCGGATCCAGGCAGACATTGGCCCGTTCGGCTTCCGCGCCTTTGTCGACAGCGCCCCGGTGCTGGAAAAAGCCATCGCGCAAAAGGCCGGCCTGGGCTGGATCGGCAAAAACACCCTGGTGCTCAACCGCAAGGCTGGCAGCTACTTCTTCTTGAGCGAGCTGTTTGTCGACCTGCCCCTGCCGGTGGATGCGCCCCACGAGACCGAGCACTGCGGACGCTGCACCGCATGCCTGGACATCTGCCCGACCAACGCCTTCATCGGACCTTATGTGCTGGATGCCCGGCGCTGTATTTCCTACCTGACCATCGAACTGAAAACCGCGATCCCCGAAGACTTGCGCCCGCTGATTGGTAACCGGGTGTTCGGATGTGACGACTGCCAGATCGTCTGCCCTTGGAACCGCTTTGCCCGCACCACGGCTGAAGGCGACTTCAAACCCCGGCACAACCTCGACAATGCCGAGCTGGCCGAACTGTTCATGTGGGACGAAGACAAGTTCCTCAGCAGCACCGAAGGCTCGCCGTTACGCCGGGCCGGCTACGAACGCTGGCTGCGCAACCTGGCGGTTGGACTGGGTAATGCACCATCGAGCATTCCGGTGCTGGAAGCGCTCAAGGCCAGGCTTGAGTACCCGTCCGAACTGGTGCAGGAGCATGTGACGTGGGCGCTGGCCCAGCACGCACAGCGCGCCTGACCAGAGCCTGCGGCAACACTGACTCAGTGCTCGTCGTTGTACACGAACTTGGGCATTTCCCAGTTGAAGCGAATCGCCAGCAAGCGCAGCAACAGCCCACCGAACAAGGTGACGAAAATCGCCTGATCGTTGGGCATCTGTAGATAGGTACACAGCAAGAAACACCATGCCGCCGCAAACGACACGCTGGCATACAGCTCACGGCGGAAGATCAACGGAATATCGTTACAGAAAATATCCCGCAGGATCCCGCCGAACACCCCGGTAATCACACCGCTCACCGAAGCGACCAGCATGCCCTGGCCCATTTCCAGCGCAGTCATGCAGCCGATCAGGGTGAACGCCACCAGCCCCAGCGCGTCGAGCACCAAAAACAATGAGCGCAAATGGCGCATCAACGGCGCGATAAAAATCGTCACCAGCGCGGCAAAGGTGGTGAGCACCAGGTATTCCGGATGCTTGACCCAGGTTAACGGGTAATGTCCCAGTAGCACGTCGCGTACCGACCCGCCGCCCAGGGCGGTGACGCAGGCAATCAGCACCACCCCGAACCAGTCCATGCCGCGGCGGCCGGCAGACAGCGCGCCGGTCATGGCCTCGGCAGTAATGGCAACTAAATAGAGCATCAGCAACATGGCAGCGATCCTTGCAATAAGGCGCGCAGTCTACTCATTTGCTTCAAGCACCAATAGAGGGCAGCAAACACCCCCTGCAGTCGCGGGCTTAGAACTTGATGAAGTGCTTGCGGTAGTGCTGCAGCTCGGCAATCGACTCGCGAATGTCGTCCAGTGCCAGGTGCGTGCCTTTTTTCACCAGGCTGTCACGTACTTCCGGAGCCCAGCGGGCAACCAGCTCTTTAAGGGTCGAGACGTCGAGATTGCGGTAGTGGAAGTAGCTTTCGAGGGTTTTCATATGGGTGTACAAAAAGCGCCGGTCCTGACAGATGCTGTTGCCACAGATCGGTGATTTGCCTTTAGGCACCCACTGCTCCAGAAAGGCGATGGTCTGCGCTTCGGCCTGGGCCATGGTGGTGGTACTGTCCTTGACCCGCTGGGTCAGGCCGCTGCCACCATGGGTGCGAGTGTTCCATTCGTCCATGCGCGCCAGCACTGCATCGCTGTGATGGATCGCGATAACCGGACCTTCAGCCAGGGTGTTGAGATTGCTGTCGGTAACAATGGTGGCCATTTCAATAATGACGTCGTTATCAGGATCCAGACCGGTCATTTCCAGGTCGATCCAGATCAGGTTCTGCGCGTTGTTCATAAATGGCTCCTGGGCTTAGTCGCGCAGTTTAGCTTAGGCATGCAGCCCACGTGCTAAACTCGCCAGCGTTTTACCCTCCTTATCGTTTTATCAACACGGAACACCCATGGCCAAACGCCAGCTCAATCGTCGCCAAAACTGGCGCATCGAAAAGATCCAGGGCGAGCGCGCTGCACGCGCCGCCAAACGTGAATCCAGTGCCGTCGAAGCGCTTGAAGGCGGCGACCTTGGCGCCGAACAACTCGGCCTGGTGATCGCGCACTTTGGTGTGCAGGTCGAAGTCGAAGCCCAGGAAGGCGAGCTGAAAGGCCAGATGTTCCGTTGCCACTTGCGCGCCAACCTGCCCGCACTGGTCACCGGTGACACAGTCGTATGGCGTGCAGGCAACCAGGGGATCGGCGTTATCGTCGCCCAACTGCCGCGCAAAACCGAACTGTGCCGCCCTGACAGCCGTGGCCAGCTCAAGCCGGTGGCTGCCAACGTCGACATGATCGTCATCGTGTTCGCCCCGATGCCCGAGCCACACGCCAACCTGATCGACCGCTACCTGGTAGCCGCCGAGCACGCCGGCATTCGTCCGCTGTTGCTGCTCAACAAAGCCGACCTGATCGACGATCAAAATGCTCCGGCACTGAATGCCTTGCTGGCGGTGTATCGCCAGCTGGGCTACCCGGTACTGGAAGTATCGGCCCATCACGGCGACGGCATGGAGCAGTTGCAAGCGCAACTGGACGGCCATATCAGCGTGTTTGTGGGTCAGTCGGGCGTGGGCAAGTCGTCCTTGGTCAACAGCCTGCTGCCTGAGGTCAACCTGCGGGTCGGGCCATTGTCCGAAGTGTCGGGCCAGGGTACGCACACCACCACCACCGCGCGCCTGTTCCACTTTCCCGGCGGCGGCGATCTGATCGACTCCCCGGGCATTCGCGAATTCGGTCTGGGCCACGTGAGCCGGGCTGATGTTGAAGCGGGCTTTATCGAGTTCAACGACCTGATCGGCCGCTGCCGCTTCCGCGACTGCAAGCACGACCGCGAGCCGGGCTGTGCATTGCTGATGGCACTGGAAGATGGCCGCGTACAGCAGCAACGCATGAACAGCTATCGCTCGATCATTGCCAGCCTGCCCGAGTCAAGCTACTAACCCCGCCAACCCTGCAGGCGCGAGCTGCAAGCACGCTCCTGCAGGTCAGGGTCTGGCTGGATCCGGCACTTTATCGTCGAAGAGGTTGAGCTTCTGGCGCGGCTCATGGGCCGGCATCGGCTGCTGATCCGCTGGCAAGGCCGTCGGATCTATCGGCGCCTTGGGCAGCTCTTGTGCCTTGACCGGCTCAATGCCCTGCTCACCCTCAATCGCTTGTTGCGCCTTCCTGGTCAGGACCACGATGTCGATACGGCGGTTGACCGGATTGGTCGGGTTGGCCTTGTCAAACAGCACCGATGAGGCATAGCCCACTACCCGCGCCACCTGGTTCTGCGGGTAGCTACCGACCACAAGCGCGCGCCGGGCCGCATTGGCACGGTTGGACGACAACTCCCAATTGCCGAAATCACCACTGCCGGCATAAGGCGTGGCGTCCGTATGACCGCTGATACTGATCTTGTTGGGCACTGCTTTGATGGTGTCAGCCAGGGCCAGCAAGATATCTTCGAAGTACGGCTTGAGCCGCGCACTGCCGACATCGAACATCGGCCTGTTTTCGGCATCCATGATCTGGATCCGCAGGCCGTCCGGGGTGATTTCAAACAGCAGCTGGTCCTTGAACTTGCGCAATTGCGGGTTTTCTTCGACCTTGTTCTGCAACTCCTGAAGCAGCAACTCAAGACGCTCTTTCTCTATTTGCTCCGCCACGCTTTCAGCCTGATCGGAATCGACCTCAACCTTGTCGGGCTGGGGCTGCATCTGTTCTTCGGGGTTGAGTGTTTTGTCCGGCGCCAGCGCTGGGGTGCCGCCCAGGTCGATGGTGTAGGGCGTGCCGCTGTCACTGAACCCGATCGGGTCCTTGAAGTAGCCGCCGATGGCAATTTTTTGTTCCGGCGTGGCGGCTGTCATCAACCACATCACCAGAAAGAACGCCATCATTGCCGTAGCGAAGTCCGCGAAGGCAATTTTCCAGGCGCCGCCGTGATGACCCGAAGCGTAGCGCTTGACGCGCTTGATGATGATCGGCTGATTGTTTTCCATAAATCAGCGACCGCGAACCACTTGTTCCAGCTCGGCAAAGCTCGGCCGGTGTTTGGGATACAACACTTTGCGCCCGAACTCGACCGCCAGCGACGGCGGCATGCCGGAGGCCGATGCCACCAGTGAGGCCTTGATCGACTCGTAAATGTTGAGCTCCTCTTTGGCATCGTGCGCCAGCGCTGTGGCCAGCGGGCCAAAGAAACCATAGGCCGCCAGAATACCGAAGAATGTGCCCACCAACGCCGCACCTACGTGCTGGCCAATGGCGGCCTGATCACCCTCCCCCAAGGAAGCCATGGTCACCACGATCCCCAGAACCGCCGCCACGATACCGAAACCCGGCATACCGTCGGCAATCCCGTTGACGGCGTGGGAGGGATGCTCCAGCTCTTCCTTGAGGTTGAACAACTCCATGTCGAACAGCCCTTCAAGCTCGTGGGGCGCCATGTTGCCCGACGACATGATGCGCAGGTAATCACAGACAAAGGCTGTCATGCGCTCGTCTTTGAGCACGGTGGGGTACTTGGCGAAGATAGGACTGGCCGCCGCATCCTCAATATCGGCCTCAATGGCCATCATGCCTTCGCGACGGCTTTTATTGAGAATCTCGTAAATCAGGCCCAGCACTTCCAGATAAAAAGTGTGGGTAAAACGCGAGCCGAACATACCCAGTGATTTTTTGATCACGTGCATGGTCATGTAACCGGGATTGGCCTGCAGGAATGCACCGAACGCCGCCCCGCCAATAATCAGGACCTCGAACGGCTGAATCAGCGCCCCGATCTTGCCGTGGGAAAGCACGTACCCGCCGAGTACGCTCGCGAATACAACGATGATGCCGATAATTTTAGCCATAGATATAAAAGTACTTATTGAGTCGGGTTCAAGGTCATATTCAAGCGCGGTGAAACTCTACTTCTCCTTATCGGCAAATCTGCGCCAGACTATAGCCGGTAAAGGCGAAAAGCCGTTCAGCCCTTTTGGCGCGAGTAACAAATTGATGATGACCAGCTCCCATCATGACCAGTGAAACCACCAGCCCGACCTCAACACCTGCAACCCTGGATGCCTGGGTCGAGCGGCTCAACGCCGCCCGCTTGCCAATCCCGCAGCATAGCCATGGGCTGGTGTGCAAAGCCCTCAACGACAATCGCCGCTCATTGCGCGAGATTGCCGAGCTGATACAAGACAGCCCGGCACTGGCCCTGACCCTGATTCGCGAAGCCAACCAGCACCTGCAAAGCAGCCTGAGCGAACCGGCCGAGAGCCTGGAAGTGGCCATCAACCGACTGGGCCTGCAACGTACCCAGAGATTGCTTGAGCACATGAACACCCTGAGCCAGGAAGAAATCCCCCCGGGGTTCCGGCAAATCCAGCTCATCAGCCAGCACGCGGCGCAACAGGCCGTCGGCCTGTTCGGCAATCGTCTGGCGCGGCTGTGGCCAGAAATCTACTGGGGCAGCCTGCTGTTTCTCTCACCCTTGTGGGCTTTGGCGCTGACCCATCCAGAACTGCTCGAAGAATGGGAACAGCGGGTCATCCACAAAGGCGAGCGCGCCAGTGACGTCGAGCAAGAGCTGTTCGGTGTACGGCTGTTCGATATCTGCCGGGCGCTGGCGCAATTGTGGCGCCTGCCGGCATGGGTGCTACAGGGTTATACGGTCATCATTGAAGAGCAGCGCACCCTGGTCAGCGTGCTGCACATCGCCCGCAACAACCATGACGGGTTACGCCAGCAACAACGACTGGACGCCGATCCGGCACTGCGGCGCTGGCTCAATCACCCCGCCAATAGCGTGCTGCTGGCCAATGCTCTGGCGCTGTCGGCGCAATCGGGCTGGGATACCCCGCACAATGTGCGCTGGCAGTTGCTCACCGCGCTGTACCTGCAGACAACCCTGGATGAAGTGCAGCAGCTGGTTCACCAAAACGCCGCAAGCAGCGCCCGCTATCACTCGGTGCCCGACCTCTGGCACCCGGCCCAAGCGCTGCTATGGCCGTGGGACAGCCGCCGCAGCAGTCCCGGCCAGCCTGCCGCGCCACCCTCTGCCGAGGCGCTGGCCACATGGCGCAAGCTGTGCGGGCAATTGCTGGCAGAGCCGAGCACCTTCGCCAACGCAATGCACCTGACCACCTGCGCTCGCGATGCCCTGCTGGCATGCGGCATGCGCCGGGTGATGCTGCTGATGGCCGACAAGAGCGCAACCACACTGCGAGTTTTCCAGATATCCGGACTGCCGAAAGCAGCCTTCGACATGAGCTTTACCGTCAGTGAAAGCACCGCCTTGCAACGTTTGATGACGCAACCGGCGCAAGTTCGCCTGACGCCGGAAAACAACGCGACAATTTCTGCGGTCATGCCCGCCAACCTGCGCCAGCTGTTCCCCGGCGAGCATCTGCTGCTACGCTCGCTGGGCAACAGTGGCCGCGTCGTGATGCTGATACTGGCGGACCAGGGTGGCGGCCCGTTTTCCGAGACCAGCGTGCAAGCATTTGGCAAAACCGCGCAATGCATCGAGAAAGCCCTGAATAGCTTTAGCACGCGCGGGCGCTAGCCCTTGCGCTACAATCCCTCCTTTTTTCGCTCTGGAGACCTCACATGCCTGACTTCTCTGGTTTGCCGTTGGTCATCGAGCCCGGCGACCTGCTCGCACGGCTGGATAACCCCGAACTGATTGTGGTCGACCTGACCAGCGTCGCACGCTACGAGTCCGGGCATATTCCGGGCGCCCGTTTCGTCGACCCCAAACGCACCCAACTGGGCCAGCCCCCGGCACCCGGTCTACTGCCGGGCCAGGCTTCTCTGGAGGCGCTGTTCGGCGAACTGGGGCACAACCCCGACGCGGTCTACGTGGTGTATGACGACGAAGGCGGCGGTTGGGCCGGCCGCTTTATCTGGTTGCTCGACGTGATCGGACACAAGGCTTACCACTATCTGGATGGCGGCATTCACGCCTGGGTCGCGGAAGGTTGCCCGGTGTCGAGCGCTGTGCCGCCTGCAGTCGGTGGCCCGTTGCCGCTGACGTTGCACGACGCCCCCACTGCCACCCGCGAGTACCTGCAAAGCCGCCTGGGCGCGGCTGACCTGGCAATTTGGGATGCGCGCAGCCCCGCCGAATACGCCGGTGAAAAAGTGCTGGCGGCCAAAGGCGGGCACATCCCGGGCGCGAAAAACTTCGAATGGACCGCCGGCATGGATAAAAGCCGCAGCCTGCGCATTCGTACCGACATGGCGCAGATCCTCAAGGACCTGGGCATCACCCCGGACAAAGAAGTGATTACCCACTGCCAGACCCACCACCGCTCTGGCTTTACCTATCTCGTCGCCAAATCGCTCGGTTATCCGCGCGTCAAAGGCTACGCCGGCTCCTGGGGCGAATGGGGCAACCACCCCGACACCCCCGTCGAGCTGCCTGTCAAAAACTAAGGACCTGCAATGAAAAAGCGTCTGTTTCTCCTGAGCCAGTACCTGTTGCCGCATCACCTGCTGTCGCGTCTGGCCGGCTGCATTGCCGAGTGCCGCGTGCGCTGGTTCAAGAATGCGTTCACCACCTGGTTCGCCAAGCGTTATCAAGTGGACATGTCCCAGGCTCTGGTTGAAGACGTTACTGCTTACGAGCACTTCAACGCCTTCTTCACCCGCGCCCTGAAAGACGGTGCCCGCCCGCTGGATCAAACGCCGGGCGCAGTGCTGAGCCCGGCCGATGGTGCAGTCAGCCAGCTGGGCCCGATCGAGCACGGCCGGGTGTTCCAGGCCAAAGGTCATAGCTACAGCGTGCTGGAACTGGTCGGCGGTGATGCTGCGGTTGCGGCTCAATTCATGGGCGGCGAATTTGCCACCATTTACCTGTCGCCCAAGGACTACCACCGTGTGCACATGCCACTGGCCGGTACTCTGCGCGAAATGATCTACGTTCCGGGCCGCCTGTTTTCGGTTAACCAGACCACGGCCGAAAACGTGCCGGAGCTGTTTGCCCGCAACGAGCGCGCGGTGTGTATTTTTGATACCGAGCGCGGCCCGATGGCCGTGGTATTGGTGGGTGCCATGATCGTGGCATCGATTGAAACCGTGTTTGCCGGTCTGGTGACGCCGCCTAAACGCGAGCTGAAAACTTTCCGCTACGACGAAGCTGCCCGTGCGCCGATCCATCTGGAAAAAGGTGCCGAACTGGGGCGCTTCAAGCTGGGTTCTACTGCGATCGTGCTGTTCGGGCCAGAACAGATCAAATGGGCTGAAAGCCTGACGGCGGGTTCGCCGGTGATGATGGGGCAGGCCATTGGTGGCCCGGCCAACGCCGAATAACACTGAGCCCCGCCCTTGCTCGCGATCTTGAAAGCTCGCGAGCAAGGGCGCTGCTGCAGGGTCTGGCTAGCCCTGGCTGTTACGGTCGCGCTGACCCAGCAGGTACAGCACGGCATCCAGACCCAGGGTCGAAATGGCATGTCTGGCTGACTGTTTAACCAGCGGCTTGGCACGGAATGCCACACCCAGCCCGGCAATTGCCAGCATTGGCAAGTCGTTGGCGCCATCACCGACCGCAATGGTCTGCTCCAGTACCAACCCTTCCTTTATTGTCAGCTCTCGCAGCAAATCGGCTTTGCGCTGCGCATCGACAATCGGCTCAACCGCCACCCCGGTGACTTTTCCATCCACTACTTGCAGCTCGTTGGCGAACACGTAGTCGATACCCAGCTTTTCCTGCAATTGCTTGGCGAAGTAGGTAAAGCCGCCGGACAGAATGGCGGTTTTGTAGCCCAGGCGCTTAAGCTCTGCGAACAGCACTTCGGTGCCCTCGGTCAACCGCAGCGAGGCGCCGATGGAGTCCAGCACGCTGACGTCCAGACCTTTAAGCAGCGCCATGCGCTCCTTGAAACTGGCCTTGAAATCCAGCTCACCGGCCATGGCCCGCTCGGTAATGGCCGATACCTGCTCGCCCACACCCGCAGCCTTTGCCAGCTCGTCGATGACTTCGGCCTGGATCAGGGTCGAGTCCATATCAAATACGGCAAGGCGGCGATGGCGACGGAACAGGGTGTCCTCCTGCAAGGCAATGTCGACATTGAGTTCTTGCGCCAGGTTAAAGAATGCTTCACGCAACGCCTGGAGGTCGGTCGGCTCACCGCAGACGCGCAACTCGATGCAGCTCTTGCTCAACTGCGTCGGCGCATCCAGCGGCACACGACCGGACAGACGATCCGTCTGCTCGATGTTCAGCCCGTGCTGGCTGATTACCGATGTCACCTGTTGCAGTTCATGGGCCGTGACCTGGCGGCTCATCAATGTCACCACATGACGCTGGCGGCTCTGCTCGTTGACCCAGCGCTGGTAGTGCTCCTCGGAGATCGGGTCGAAGCGCAGTTGCAGGCCTTCTTTGGCGATCAGGGGCTGCAGGTCTTTAAGTACCGCCGACACCTGCTCCGCTTGCGGAATTTCAACCAGAAAACCCAACGACAAAACGCCATGAATGACGGCCTGACCGATGTCGAGAATGTTCACCCCATTGCTGGCCAGTACGCCGGTAATGGCCGCAGTGAGACCCGGACGGTCCTCACCCGTGATGTTTATCAGGACGATTTCGCGCAAGGCACACCCCCATTCACTAAAAAAACCGCATTCTACCTACTTTCAGTGACCATCGGGCATCGCCAAGGCTTTGCCGCCTCGAGGCCGCTCGTTATACTGCGCTCCAACTTAACGGACTAAGAGCCGCGCTCAGTGAACCGGCCATTGCCTGTCAAAAACGATAATTTCTTCCTGCTGATCTTCCGGGCCTTGCGCGATCGTCGCGTTCCGATTGCTCTGCGTATCGCCACCCACAACGTGATTCTGGTCGCGCTGGCGCTGGTCATATATGCCGTGGTGATGGGCCTGCAATTCAAACAGGCCATGCACGAACAAGCCGATGCACTGGGTCAGAGCCTGACCACCCAAACAGCCACCTCGGCCACCGAGTTGCTGGTGTCCAACGACATTCTCAGCCTCAACGTGCTGCTCAATAACCTGACCAAAAACCCCCTGGTTGCGCACGCCGCTATTTATAGCGTCGATAACCGCATCCTCGCCGAAGCCGGGCAACGTCCAAAAAACAGCCTGCTGGGCGAAACCGAGGGCGTGTACCAGACCAAAATCACCTTTCAGGATGTAACGGCCGGGCATCTGCGCATTAGCCTGGACATGAACCAGTTCGAGCAGCCGATGACCATCAGCCTGCAGAGCATGGGCATCTTGAGTGCAATTCTGCTCGCACTGGCGCTGGCTTTGAGCCTGCGTCTGGGCCGCCATATCACCACCCCCCTGTTGCAGCTGCGGGTCTGGCTGCGCGAACCGGACCCTTACACCCCGGCAACTACCCGCCAGGATGAAATCGGTGATCTGGCGCGCCAGCTTCACAGCCGACTGGCCCCCCCGGCTCCAGAGCCGGAACCAGAGCCAGAACCGGAAGACGACTACGACGACAGCGATTACGAAGCCGCCGAAGACAACGAGCCGACCTTCGAAGTACGCAACCTGAGCGATCCGGCTTTCGATGAAGCACCGGCTGCGCCTGCCCCTAAAGCGGCACCCCGGCAAGTGATCAGCACCGAAGAAGATGAGGGTGAAGAAGACCCGTTCGCGGACCTGCGCGATACCGGCACAACCGCGGTTGCTCCCAAAGCCGTGGCCAAAGCCGTGCCGACCTCACCGCAACCGAGCGCGGTACTGGCAGTCCAGCTGGGGGCGCAAGAACAACTGCGGCGCCTGCCCCGTGCCCGTCTGATGGAATTGCTTGAACGCTATCGCGACTGCCTGAACCAGGCGGCGTCGCTGTACCAGAGCGAGCTGCACACGTTGAACGATGGCAGCACCCTGATGCTGTTCCATAGCGAAGACAGCGGCGACGACTACCTGACCAACGCCATCTGCTGTGGCGAATTGCTGCGGGCCCTGGGCCACGCTCTGCAGATCGAAGTTGCCGACAGCGGCATCACCCTGCAATTGCAGCTGGGTCTGGTGCTGGGCGAAGGGCTGAACGGCCTGAGCCAGATTGATCTGCTGCTGACCGAAACCGCCCAGGACGCCCTGGCATTGTCGCAACACAGCCGCAACCTGCTGCTGGTGGAGCGCAAAATCAGCGATGACCCGCTGATTCGTCAACGTGCCCGCATCCGCCCTATCGCCAGCCCCGAAGGCGCCTGCTGCGTTGAGCGGCTGATGGAGCCCTACCCGTCCATGCTCGAACGCCAGCTGGCCCGGATGCATGAGAACCGCGGCTAAAGGCCATAGCCTGCAGGAGCGAGCCGGGCGCTGAAACAGCTCGCTAGCATGCCGGCTCCTGCAAAGGCCGGGCAATAAAAAACGCCGCTTTCCCAGTGCTGGGCAAGCGGCGTTTTTTATTGTGTGAACTGACTCAGAAGCGGAACACTTCCATGTCCGTGCGTATCGGTGAAGCCATCGGAATTCTCGGCTTCTCCGTTTGCTTGGGGGCCGGCCTGGCTTCGGGCTTGCGCAATTCAACCAGCGGCGGCTGGTTGGCCAGCGGTTCCAGGGCCGCCGCCAATTGTTTGCTCAACTGTTGCAACAACTCGCCCTGAGCCTTGACCTGAGCGGCCGTGCTGCCGTCGTGCTGCTGTTCCAGATGAACCATGCGGTTGTCCCGTACCTGGCCGCGCCGGTCGATCAAGCGCCATTGGGCGTCGAGAATTGCCGGTTGGCTCTCTCCGGAGTCCAGACGGGTGATCGACAGCAGCACTTGCACGTCCGGACTGAAGCCCGAAGGGGCCGGTGCCAGCACTACTCGCTGACTGTCCAGACGCCAGGCCACCTGACGCAGCAACAACTGATCGATGTCTGACGACAGGCTGCCGGCCCAACGACCATCGGTGGCCGCACTCAGGCTGCCATCCGGCTGACGTTGCAGCAACGTTTCGCGTTGCAGGTAATCGGCCACAGTCACCGGGCCAAGTACCACAGCCATGCCCGCACTTTGCTTGGGCTGGCCGGGGGTGCCACTGTCCAGTTGGTACAAAGCCGCTGGCTGGTGCGTGCTGCACCCCGCCAGGCCGAGCACACCGGTCAGTAGCGCAATTAAAGGAAGACGTAGAACGTTCATCATTCCATCCAGGTGGCCGCCGTTTGGCGCGCCGCAGTGTGATTCTGAAGATTTCCAGGAAAAATCATACGCGCTATGTCGTAAGAGGCGCATATCATCCGCGAATATACGGCGTGACTCCAGCGCCGTTGCGCCGATCTACGCGATAAATCGCAGATCGGACGCACTAAACGGGCTTAATTGGGCACTTCTACCAGCAAAGCATCCACACGCTGGAAGCCTCGCGGCAATTTGTTCCCGCGCCGACCCCGTTCGCCTTTGTAATGTTCCAGGTCATCAGCCTTGAGCGACAGGGTGCGTTTGCCGGCCTGCAGCACCAATGTGGCGTTGTCCGGCAGCACGGCGATGTCCGTCACGTACTCTTCGCGATTGGCCACGCGATCACCGGGAATGCCGATAATCTTGTTGCCCTTGCCTTTACCCAGTTGCGGCAGGTCGCTGACTTTGAATATCAGCAGCCGGCCTTCGGTGGTAACCGCCGCCAGCCAATTGTGCTCGCGATCCGCCACAGGTCGCGGCAGCATCACTTGCGCGCCTTTGGGCAGGCTGAGCAACGCCTTGCCGGCCTTGTTCTTGGCCTGCAGGTCTTCACCCTTGACCACAAACCCGTAACCGGCATCGGAGGCAATCACGTACAGCGAGTCGTCTTCGGGCAACAACACGCACTCGAAAGTCGCGCCCGGTGGCGGCGTGAGGCGGCCGGTCAACGGCTCGCCCTGGCCTCGTGCCGACGGCAACGTGTGGGCGGGCACCGAGTAACTGCGCCCAGTGGAGTCAATAAATACCGCGAACTGGTTGGAGCGTCCGGCAGCAGCGGTTTTATAGCCGTCCCCTGCTTTATAGGACAGCCCGGTCGCATCCAGGTCGTGACCTTTACCGCAACGTACCCAGCCTTTTTCGGACAGAACCACCGTGACCGCTTCAGTGGGCACCAGCTCGTTTTCCGACAAGGCTTTGGCTTCAGCGCGGGACACAATCGGCGAGCGACGGTCATCGCCATAGGTTTCGGCGTCAGCCAGCAATTCACTGCGCACCAGTTTTTTCAGCTTGGCTTCGCTGCCCAGCAAGGTTTGCAGCTTGGCCTGCTCTTTGCGCAACGCATCTTGCTCGGTGCGCAGCTTCATCTCTTCGAGGCGGGCCAATTGGCGCAGGCGCGTGTCGAGGATGTAGTCGGCCTGGGTTTCGCTCAGGGCAAAACGCGCAATCAGCTCGGCTTTGGGATGTTCCTCGGTACGAATGATATGAATCACTTCGTCGAGGTTCAGATAAGCAGTGAGCAAACCGTCCAACAGGTGCAGGCGGCGCTCGACTTTATCAAGGCGGAACTGCAAGCGGCGGCGCACCGTGTGAACCCGGAACTCCAGCCACTCCACCAGCAGGGCCCGCAGATTTTTCAGCTGCGGCTTGCCGTCCAGGCCGATGATGTTGATGTTGACGCGAAAAGTGGACTCAAGATCGGTCACAGCAAACAGATGCTGCATCAATTCGTCGAGATCGACCTTGTTGTTGCGCGGAATGATCACGATGCGGCACGGGTTTTCGTGGTCCGATTCGTCGCGCAAGTCAGTAACCATCGCCAGCTTGGTCGGCTTGGCCTGCATCAGCGCAGCGATCTGCTCCAGCACCTTGGCGCCCGATACCTGGTGCGGCAATGCCGTGACCACGATGTCGCCATCTTCGATGTGGTACACCGCCCGCATGCGCACCGAACCACGACCGGTCTGGTAGATCTTCAGCAGATCGGCACGGGGGGTGATGATTTCGGCTTCGGTCGGGTAGTCCGGGCCCTGAATGTGTTCGCACAGTTGCTCTATCGTGGCCTTGGGCTCGTCGAGCAGCCGCACGCAGGCGGTCGCGACTTCACGCAGGTTGTGCGGCGGCACGTCAGTGGCCATGCCCACGGCAATGCCGGTGGTGCCATTGAGCAGGATGTTCGGCAAACGGGCCGGTAACACCGCAGGTTCGTCAAGGGTGCCGTCAAAGTTCGGGACCCAGTCCGCCGTGCCCTGGCCCAGTTCGCTGAGCAGCACTTCGGAGTAACGCGACAGGCGGGCTTCGGTGTAACGCATGGCGGCGAATGACTTGGGATCATCCGGCGCACCCCAGTTACCTTGCCCGTCGACCAGGGTGTAGCGATAGCTGAATGGCTGCGCCATCAGCACCATGGCTTCGTAGCACGCCGAATCACCGTGGGGGTGAAACTTGCCGAGTACGTCACCGACGGTACGCGCCGATTTCTTGTGCTTGGAATCTGCGTCCAGCCCCAACTCGCTCATGGCGTAGATAATGCGCCGCTGTACAGGCTTGAGGCCGTCGCCGATATGCGGCAGGGCCCGGTCCATGATTACGTACATGGAGTAGTTGAGGTAGGCCTGTTCGGTGAAGTCGGCCAGTGACCGGCGTTCTACGCCGTCCAGGCTGAGATCAAGGGAATCGCTCATGCGGACCTCATTCAGTTCGTTGTCTGGCGCAGCAGCATGGTGCCGCCGCGCTGGGTAAATTCAAGTTTTTTCAGCGCACTCATGCCCAATAGCACTTGTTCGCCTTCAAGCCCGGGAGCCGCCACCGCGCGTACGTCGCGCAGCACAATGGCGCCCAGTTGTAGGCGGTCGATGCGGGTCTGATAGCCCTGGGTACGGCCATTGGCGGTATTCAGGGTCACGGCCATGCCCTTGGGCAATGCCAACTGCCTGGCCAGCTCCAGCGGGACCGCGACATCGGTGGCCCCGGTATCCAGTAAAAATTCCACCGGCACGTTGTTGATACGGCCGCTGGCGACGAAGTGGCCATGGGAATTGGCGAGCAGTTTGACTTCGATGTAGCCCGCGCCCTGCAGCGAGGCGACCTCAGTATTGGGGTTTTCCTGACGCTGTTCCCAGCGCCCGAAAAATTGCGTCGCCAGATACAGCCCCGCGCACCAGGCCACAATCATGAAGACCCGGCCCACACCCTTGCCCGGCGGTTGCTGGCTCATGATGCGGCACTCCAGCCACCTTGCGGTGCCGCGAAGCGCCAGACCACGGGACGCTTCTCGCCATCGGCGCGCACGTGATTGCCGTTGTCCACACCGATCCAGGCGCCTTCGGCATCCACACTCAGGGCCTCGGCATTGCCATAGGCGCTGTTGTAACGCCGGGGAGCGATCAACCCATCATCGGCAAATGACCAGCAGCGCTCAACGTCGCCCGTGCCCGGGGTGCGACGACAAATGCGATAGGCCATGCGCTCGAGGGTGAACAGCTTGCCCTCGAACAGCGCCAGGTCGGCGAAGTCCTTTTGTTGTGCCTTGACCTTGAGTTGAGGTGGGGCCGACTCGAGGCCACCCTCACTCATCAACACGCAACCGCCTTCGCAGTCCCACACGCTCTGTTTTTTGCCGATGGTCAGCAAACCGCGGCGCTCGCGCTCGGCCGCCAGCCAGATCTGGTTGCCCTGCGGGTTGACGGCGATACCTTCAAACAGCGCATTGAAATGCAGCAGCATGCCGCTGGCGCGCGCCTGACGGACCAGTGACGGATCGATTTTCAACCATGCCGGCGCGCCCGTCTGCGGAATTTGCAGCACCGCGGCGTGGGTCTCGCTGACCACGAAGCGGTTGCCCGCCTCGTCGCAACTGATGCCTTCGAAATCCAGTTCACCACCACGCAACGGGCTGACAGCCTTGCTCATCATGCGCACGCCCCACGGCAAGCCGCTTTCAGGGGGCGGCGGGACATCAATATGCAGTGCCTCGGCGTGCCATTCGGGAGAGTGCTGATCCAGGCGGTAAATCTGATCATCATCGCGATCAGACACCGCCCACAGCTCACCCAGACACAGCGCCAGCCCGGACAGGTTGGCGCCGCGCATGCCTTCTACGGGATGCTCGGACTGCAGCACCAGCTCCGGCCAGGTATCGGCCATTACCGGTGCTGCAGTCACACAAAGCAACGCCATCAAGGCACTGCGCATCAGGCCAGCACCTGCGCCAGGTTGCCTTTGGATTCGAGCCAGGACTTGCGGTCACCGGCGCGTTTTTTCGCCAGCAACATGTCCATCATTTCCGACGTGGCGGCGTAATCTTCAAGCGTCAGCTGCACCAGACGCCGGGTGTTCGGGTCCATGGTGGTTTCACGCAGCTGCGGCGGGTTCATTTCACCCAGACCTTTGAATCGCGTGACCTGCGGTTTGCCGCGCTTCTTCTCGGCCACCAGACGGTCGATGATGCCATCACGCTCGGCTTCGTCCAGGGCGTAGAAAATCTCTTTGCCCAGGTCGATCCGGTACAGCGGCGGCATGGCCACATACACGTGACCGGCATCCACCAGCGGGCGGAAGTGCTGCACGAACAATGCACAGAGCAAGGTGGCAATGTGCAGACCGTCCGAGTCGGCGTCGGCGAGGATGCAGATCTTGCCGTAGCGCAGCTGGCTGATGTCGGCCGCGCCCGGATCAACCCCGATGGCTACCGCGATGTTGTGCACTTCCTGGCTGGCCAGCACTTCGCTGCCGTCGACTTCCCAGGTGTTAAGGATCTTGCCGCGCAACGGCAGGATGGCCTGGAACTCTTTGTCCCGGGCCTGCTTGGCTGAACCGCCGGCGGAGTCACCCTCCACCAGAAACAGCTCGGAGCGCATCGGGTCCTGCCCGGCACAGTCCGCAAGCTTGCCCGGCAGGGCCGGCCCCTGGGTGATGCGTTTGCGCTCGACCTTTTTACTGGCCTTGAGCCTGCGCCCGGCGTTGTTGATTGCCAGTTCTGCCAGCTGCATGCCCAACTCGGGGTTGGCATTGAGCCACAGACTGAAGGAGTCCTTGATCACACCCGAGACGAAAGCGGCCGCCTCACGGGACGACAGACGCTCTTTGGTCTGGCCCGAGAATTGCGGTTCCTGCATTTTCATCGACAGCACGAACGCAATGCGTTCCCACACATCTTCGGGAGCCAGCTTGACGCCACGGGGCAGCAGGCTGCGGAATTCACAGAACTCGCGCATGGCATCGAGCAAGCCCTGGCGCAGTCCGTTGACGTGGGTCCCGCCCTGGGCCGTCGGGATCAGGTTGACGTAGCTTTCCTGAACACTGTCGCCGCCTTCGGGCAGCCACAACAGCGCCCAGTCGATGGCTTCTTTATTGCCCGCCAGGCTGCCACAGAACGGCTCGTCAGGCAGGCGCTCGAATTCGCTGACCGCATCCACCAGATAGGAGCGCAGGCCGTCTTCGTAGTGCCACTCGATCTTTTCGCCGGTGCCCTTGTCCTCGAAACTGACCAGCAGCCCCGGGCACAATACGGCCTTGGCCTTGAGCACGTGCTTGAGACGGCTGACCGAAAACTTGGGTGAATCGAAGTATTTAGGGTCCGGCGCAAAGAACACGCTGGTACCGGTATTGCGCTTGCCGACAGTGCCGACAACTTCCAGGTCGGTGGCTTTGTAGCCATCGGCAAAGGTCATCTGGTACTCGTTGCCGTCACGCTTGACCTTGACCCGCACCAGGGTCGACAGCGCGTTGACCACCGAAATCCCCACGCCGTGCAGGCCGCCGGAGAACTGGTAGTTCTTGTTGGAAAACTTGCCGCCGGCATGGAGCTTGGTGAGGATCAGTTCGACCCCTGACACCCCTTCTTCGGGGTGAATGTCCACCGGCATGCCGCGCCCGTCATCACTGACTTCCAGCGAGTGATCGGCGTGCAGAATGACCTGCACCGATTTGGCGTGACCGGCCAGGGCTTCGTCGACACTGTTATCGATGACTTCCTGGGCCAGGTGGTTGGGCCGGCTGGTGTCGGTGTACATGCCGGGACGTTTGCGCACCGGGTCGAGGCCCGAGAGGACTTCGATGGCGTCGGCGTTATAAGAGCTAGCGCTGGGAGTGGCCATAGGGTCTCGTCGTTAGTCGTAAATGAAAAATAAGGGCCATTCGACCGGCGCCTTAAAGGGCCGCAAAATCGATGGTTTGATACTGTTGGGCGCCAATCCCGGCAAAATTCAGCAGCGCGGGCAGTTGCTGCGCGAACCCCTGGTAACTGTGATCGCCACCGGCCTGAATCCGCAAGACACACGCCTTGTAGTACTTTTCAGCATTACGGTAGTCCAGGGTTTCATCGCCTGTTTGCAGCCACACCTGATACCGCTGCGGGTCCTGGGGTGCCGCCACTTCAAGCTCGGCCAGGGCCTGCACATGATCCAGGGTCAGCTCCCAGGTTTCGCCACTGTAAAGATTGGTTTGGGTGCCCAGATAACCGTCGAACATCCGATGCGGGCTGACGGCCGGGTTGACCAGTAGTGCCTTGAGGCCATGCTGTTCGGCCAACCAGGTCGCATAGTAGCCGCCGAGTGAGCTGCCGACCAGCAACGGACGGTCCATCTCGCTGATTGCCGCGGTCAACTGCGCCATCGCTTCACGGGGGTGATGATGCAAGGCCGGCACCCGGAGCTGATCGCCAAGGCCCATGCCTTGCATTACCGAGATCAACTGCGTGGCCTTTTTGGACTCAGGGGCACTGTTGAAGCCATGGATATACAAGATGGAACCGGACATGCAATCACTCCCGAGTACAGATAAGGCTGAACACAACATCAATAAAGACGCGCAGTTTAGCCTGACTCAGGGGCAACTCAGTAATTGTTGGCGCTGTAATCGGGTTCAAAGACGAAGTCAGTGACGCGTGACACCCCGGTTTGCAAAGTGCCATCAGGCTGCAGGCGCAACCAGCGATAACCCGGCGCCTCACTGCTGACCTTGAAATCCGCGCTGCCGGGGGCGAACTGGATGCAGGTCGAGGGTGAGGCCAGCAACCTGACGCCGTTGCGCTGCTGATCGAACGCCTGATGCACGTGCCCCCAAAGTACGCCACGGACCTGTGGATAACGATCGATGACCTTCCAGAACTCACCGGCGTTGCACAGCCCGATCGGTTCAATCCATTCACAGCCCACCGGCACCGGATGGTGGTGCAGGCAGATCAGATGATGACGGTCCGGCGCTTCGCTCAAGGATTGCGCCAGCAACTGCAGCTGACTGTCTTGCAGATAACCCTGGCTCTTTTGCTCCACGTTCGAATGCAGCAATGTGATGCGCCAATTGCCCAGATCAACCACCGGGTCCAGCAAACGGCTTTGCACGGCCGCTTCGCGCATATGGGGCAGATTGTCATGATTGCCGGGAATCCAGCGCGCTTTGGCGCACAGCGACCCGGTCAATTGCCGAAAACGCTGGTAAGCCGCAATGCTGCCGTCCTGGGCCAGATCACCGGTGCCCAACAGTAAATCGACCTGCGGCTGTTCGCCGCGAACCAGATCGATGACCTGCTGCAGGCTGTCTGCGGTCCTGAGCCCCAGCAGTGAACCCTCGGCATCGGCAAACAAATGGCTGTCGGTCAACTGCACCAGCAGCACCGGGTCTTCGGTGGTCAGCGTGGATACACTCGGCAAGGTGAATCTCCCGGGAGAAAGGGTTGTGTGGCAGGAGCGCGCTTGCTCGCCAGCTGTCGTGGGGCAAAGATCGCGAGCCAGCCCGCTTCTACAAATTAGTACGTCTAACGGACTTCCGCGTATTCATGCCCGCATGCCAGACAATGGCTCAGCCACTCACCCAAAAATATATTGAGCTGGGCTTTCTCGTCGGGCTGGTGCATGGCCACGTTGGGGTACGGGTAAATACTGCGAAAACGCCGCGCATGCTCGGCCGCAATCACCTCAGCCATGCGCGCATCGTGGTACACCTGAACCTGCAGTTCGGGTACCGGCAGCCACGGCAGGCTGTGTTCCTGCCGTACCCGCAACGTGCTGGTGTAGGGGCAGTCCTGAATCACCTCAAGGGTCAGCACCCCGAGCATCTGGTCACCCTGGGTCACGGCGATCCGCCGTGCAACCGGTTGCTCACGCATATCGGGCAGCAACCGCATCAAACGTGCGTAGTTGGCTTCGCAGGCAGCCTGCAAGCCAATCAGGTCGACCCGGTATCGTTCACGACGCGCAATTACAACCATAACCCCCTCACTTCAGCGCGGTTAAGCGCCAGCCATTGCAGGGCAATAATGCTCGCTGCATTGGAAATACGGCCATCGCGTACGGCTTGCAAGGCATCTTCATAGGCCCAGACCGTTACCCGAATATCTTCAGCTTCTTCTTCCAGCCCGTGCAATCCGCCAACCCCTTCGGAGCTGCAACGGCCCAGATACAAATGCACAAACTCGGTACTGCCGCCCGGGGACGGAAAGTAACGGGTGATCGGCCACAAAGACGAGAACTTCAGCCCCGCTTCTTCTTCACCTTCGCGATGGGCGACTTCTTCAGGCACTTCGGCCTTGTCGATGAGCCCGGCGACCAGTTCGATCAGCCAGGGAGTCTCGGCCTTGCCCATGGCCCCGACCCGGAACTGCTCGATCAGCACCACTTCATCGCGCTGCGGATCATAGGGCAGCACACACACGGCATCGTGCCGGACAAATACTTCGCGACTGATCTCAGGGCTCATGCCGCCAGCAAACAATTCATGGCGCAGGTGTACGCGGTCAAGCTGGTAGAAACCCTTAAAACACTCTTCGCGTTTTATGATCTCTGTGGCGCTTGGCGTAGCCTTGGTGATATCAGTCATGGAAAACCTCTGCTGGCGAATTTCTCCGGGGTTGCCCCACGGCATCGGGCATCCTAACGCGCCTGCGGTCAAGGATGCAGCCCCTTTTATGACGCGGGGATAGACGGATCGCCTGCAAACCCTCTCTAATTGACACTGTTGAGCTTAGTGGCGAACCGACTCCCTTGTTGGCAGTCGAACCACCATAATTCCACCTTTCTTTCGTTGATGAAGGACGACCATGTCGCTTTTGAAATTTGCCTCCATGACTTGTATCGCCCTGACCCTGGGTGCCTGCCAGAGCGTATTCCAGCCGTCCGCGCCAAAACCGCTGGCCTTTACTGTGGACGCTTCCGAGCAAGTCAAGGCCGGATGCAGCGGCGATGAGTGCCCACTGGTAAACATCGAGACCGCGCACTTTGCAGACGCCCCGAAACTCGATGCCCTGATCGAAAACCGCTTGTTGAAAATGACTGTGGATTCGCCCGATGCAAAACTGGCGCCTTCGCTCAATGCCTACCGCGAGCAGTTCTTGCGCACCGCGGACAGCCGCAACAGCACCTACTTGCAGGCAAAAGTACGCGAGCAGCATGACGGTCTGGTGATAGTTGAACTGTCCAGTTATCTGGACACCGGCGGCGCCCATGGCATGCCGGGACGCGGCTTTATCAACTACTCCACCAAACAGCAGAAGGAAGTCACCCTGCAGGACATGCTGCTGCCGGGACAGGAGCAAGCCTTTTGGGGCGCCGCCAAAGTGGCGCACAACAACTGGCTGATCAGCAGCCATTTCGGCAACGACCCGGAATACGTGAAGAACTGGCCGTTCCAGACAACGCCGAACGTGGCACTGCTCAAGGACAACGTCGTCCTCAAGTACGACGTGTACAGCATTGCGCCGTACTCCGAAGGGCATGTCGAGTTGAAGATCCCCTACTCGCGCCTGAACGGAATTCTGAAGCCTGAGTGGTTCCCGGCTCGCGGCTAAACCCCGTCCACTGCAGGAGCTAGCTTGCTCGCAAGCTGCAAGCTCATGGCTTGCAGCTTGCTGCTTCAGACTCTGTTACGTCCCAGCACCCACTGCAGCAGCCCGGCCAGCAACAAGGCCGGCAAGGTCGCCCCCACATCCGCAAACAGATTCGCCAGCAGATGATAGGTCAGCACCCCGCCGCCCCAGGCCAGCAATGTCGACCAGCGGAATAATGAGACCGAAACCCGGGCACTGCGTTTGCGCAAAATGAAGTGATCCACCAGCACCACGCCAAACAGCGGCGCGAACACCGAGCCGATCAGCAGCAAGAAGTTCTGGTACTGCGCCAACGGCGCGAAACAGGCGATCAGGGTGCAGATCACACCAATGGTCAGCGCCAGATGCTCAACTTTGACCTGCGACAAAATCCCGCCGGAGACTGCCGCCGAATGAATGTCGGCAAAGGCGTTTTCGGACTCGTCGAGCAAGATCAGCAACAACGGAATCCCCAGCCCCGCACCCGCCAGCGCCAATAGCAACGCATTGACTTCGCCACTCGGAGCGAACGCCAGCGTGTAGGCCACCCCCAGACTCATCAACCAGAAGTTGCCAATAAAAAAGCCCAGCGCGGTGCCGCCGAACACATTTCTGGCGCGCTTGCCAAAGCGCGAATAGTCGGCGATCAACGGCAGCCACGACAGCGGCATGGCGATGGCAATGTCAAAGCCCAGTGCGAACGGCAGCGACCCGTCACCCTTTTGCGCCCACAGGGCAGGCAGATCAGCTTTGGCGAACAGGTTCCAGGTCAGCCACAGACACGCCGCCAGCAGCAGCCAGATGCCCCACTTACGCAGCACCTTGCGCACAAAGGTCAGCGGTCCGCTAACCGCGAGCAAGGTGGCCAGGGCACCAAATAACAGGGTCCACAGCATCGGGCTGGTCAACAGGCTGCCTTCGCCGAAAGCGCGGGCGCCCAGCAAGCTTGCGGCATCGCGCATCACGATGATTTCAAACGAGCCCCAGCCGATCAGTTGCAACACGTTGAGCATGGCCGGGAGCATGGCACCCCGGGTGCCGAGGCTGAGTTTGAGGGCAGCCATGGAGGACAGTCCGGTATCGCTGCCGATCACCCCGACCGAAGCCAGCAGGGCCACGCCCACCAGGGTGCCGAGGAAAATCGCCAGCAATGACCCTGAAAGACCCAGGCCCGGCGCCAGTAACGCGCCGGTCTGCAACACCATCAGGCCAATGCCGAGGGAGAACCACAGGGAGAACAGATCACGGGCGCCGAACACGCGCTTGTCACCGGGTACCGCAATGTCAGGGGAATAGGTGCTGGGTGTGTTCAAGGAATGAATCTCGAAGGGACGTTGGTTTTTTACGCTCGCAATCGCCGGCAAACCGGCTCGCACAATATCGGCGCAATCATTGTGGGAGCCGGCTTGCCCGCGACTCGGGGTTTAGATCAGACTTTTTTGTACAGCTGGCTGCCTTCCTGCTTGAAGCGCTCGGCCTGCTCCGCCAGGCCCTGGGCGACTTCTGCATCCACCGTTTCAATGCGCTGATTGGCGGCGTAGATGCGTACTTCCTGGGTGATTTTCATCGAGCAGAATTTTGGCCCGCACATGGAACAGAAATGCGCGACCTTGGCCGAATCCTTGGGCAGGGTTTCGTCGTGGTAAGAACGGGCCGTGTCCGGGTCCAGACCAAGGTTGAACTGGTCCTCCCAACGGAATTCAAAGCGCGCCTTGCTCAAGGCGTTGTCGCGGATTTGCGCCCCCGGATGACCCTTGGCCAGGTCGGCAGCGTGGGCCGCGATCTTATAAGTGATGATCCCGGTCTTCACGTCATCCTTGTTCGGCAACCCCAGGTGTTCCTTGGGTGTGACGTAACAAAGCATGGCGCAACCGAACCAGCCGATCATGGCTGCGCCGATGCCCGAAGTGATGTGGTCGTAACCCGGCGCAATATCGGTGGTCAGCGGGCCCAGAGTGTAGAACGGCGCCTCGTCACAGCACTCCAGCTGCTTGTCCATGTTCTCCTTGATCAGTTGCATCGGCACGTGGCCCGGCCCTTCGATCATGCACTGCACGTCGTGTTTCCAGGCGATTTTGGTCAGTTCACCGAGGGTTTCCAGCTCACCGAACTGTGCTGCATCGTTGGCGTCGGCGATCGAGCCCGGACGCAGGCCATCGCCCAGCGAGAAGCTGACATCGTAGGCCTTCATGATTTCGCAGATTTCGTCGAAATGGGTATAGAGGAAGTTTTCTTTGTGGTGCGCCAGGCACCACTTGGCCATGATCGAACCACCGCGCGAGACAATCCCGGTCACGCGCTTGGCGGTCAACGGCACATAGCGCAACAACACGCCGGCGTGAATGGTGAAGTAGTCGACGCCCTGCTCGGCCTGTTCGATCAGGGTGTCGCGGAACAATTCCCAGGTCAGGTCTTCGGCCGCGCCGTTAACCTTCTCCAGCGCCTGATAAATCGGCACGGTACCGATCGGCACCGGCGAGTTGCGGATGATCCACTCGCGGGTTTCGTGAATATGTTTGCCGGTGGACAGGTCCATGACCGTGTCCGAACCCCAGCGAATGCCCCAGGTCAGCTTGGCCACTTCTTCTTCAATGGAGGAGCCCAGCGCACTGTTGCCGATGTTGCCGTTGATTTTCACCAGGAAATTACGCCCGATAATCATCGGTTCCAGCTCAACGTGGTTAATGTTGGCCGGGATGATGGCGCGCCCGCGGGCGATCTCTTCGCGCACGAACTCGGCAGTGATTTCTTTCGGGATGCTGGCGCCAAAACTGTGGCCCGGGTGCTGCTGATCCAGCAGACCGGCAGCCCGGGCTTCTTGCAACTTCATGTTTTCGCGGATGGCGACGTATTCCATCTCGGCGGTAATGATGCCCCGACGCGCATAGTGCATCTGGCTGACGTTGGCCCCGGCCCTGGCCCGACGCGGATTTTTCACGTGGGCAAAACGCAGCTTGGTCAGTTCTGCATCGTCGAGACGCATCTGCCCGAAATTGGAGCTCAGGCCCGCCAGGCGTTCAGTGTCGCCACGGTCATCGATCCACGCCGAGCGCACGTCGCCCAGGCCTTTGCGCACGTCGATCTGCACAGACGGATCGGTATACGGGCCCGAGGTGTCGTAGATCAATACCGGCGCGTTGATTTCGCCGCCAAAATCAGTGGGCGTGACATCCAGGCTGACTTCACGCATCGGCACCAGAATGTCCGGGCGCGAGCCCTGTACGTAGACTTTTTGTGATCGGGTAAACGGCTTGACCGATTGTTCATCGACCTTGGCCGAATCACTGAGATTGATCGCGTTTTTTGGTTTTGTACTCATCACGGCTCTCCAGACTGCATCCAGGCGGATTGTCGGAGGTAGAACCTGAAAAAAGCACGGATGCACCCAAGGACTGGATGCTGAGTGGCGACCTCGAACGATTGATCATTTATTGAACAATCGATCCCGGACGGCACTCAAGAGGACTCGCCGGGAGACGAGAAATCTTGTTCCCTACGCAGGCGTTAACCTGATCAGGTTCAACGGGATCCGAAATTATTCGATCTCAGCCTCATAGCAAGGCACCCCGACAAGAACCCGGCCAGTCTATTGAAGAGTGACGCAGAACGCCAACCCGATATGAACCGCGTGATGAAAGGCGCTATAACGGCATTGTTGCAAGATGCCACCACCACTACACTCGCTACGTCTTGAAACCACGAGCGTCGGAGCACGGCCTCGGGCCTTTATTTTTCGCATTATTGAACTAGGGATCGCTCATGCTGCGCAAACTTTCACTGGCTATCGCCGTGTCCTGGGCGACCAACGCAATGGCGCTGGATACACAAGCCCCGCTATCCAGTCAGAACGGGCTGGTCAGCGTCTACCACGAAGCGGTCGACAACAACGCCGATCTGGCAGCTGCCCGCGCCGATTACGATGCCCGCAAGGAAGTCGTACCCCAGGCCCGTGCCGGCTTGCTGCCCAACCTGTCGGGGGGTGCCGAGTCGAGCAACGTGCGCACTTCCATTGACCAGCCATCGCTGACCACCACCCGCAGTGCCGTGGTGTATCAGGCCACACTGGCGCAGCCGATTTTTCGCGCTGACCGCTGGTTCCAGTTGAAAGCCGCCGAATCGGTCAACGAACAGGCTGCCCTGCAACTGTCGGCCACCGAGCAGAACCTGATCCTGCAAACCGCCGAGTCGTACTTCTCGGTACTGCGCGCCCAGGACACGCTGGCCTCGACCAAGGCTGAAGAAGCCGCGTTCAAGCGCCAGCTGGATCAATCGCGCGAGCGCTTTGACGTGGGCCTGTCGGACAAGACAGACGTGCTGCAATCCCAGGCCAGCTATGACACGGCACGGGCCAACCGGCTCCTGGCACAGCGCCAGGTGGCGGATGCGTTTGAAGCCTTGATCACCCTGACCAACCGCCAGTACAACTCGATTGAAGGCATGCGTCACACCCTGCCGATCCTGCCGCCGACGCCAAATGACGCCAAGGCCTGGGTCGATACCGCAGCCCAGCAAAACCTCAATCTGCTGGCCAGCAACTTCGCGGTGGCAGCTGCCGAAGAAACCCTCAAGCAGCGCAAGGCCGGTCACGCGCCGACCCTGGATGCGGTAGCGCAATACAAAACCGGCGACAACGACGGTTTTGGCCTGAGCAACCCGAATGCGCTGCAGCAGCGCTACAGCGGGGATGTGTCGCAACGCAGCATCGGCTTGCAGCTCAACATCCCGATCTACAGCGGCGGCCTGACCAGCTCGCAAGTGCGCGAATCCTATTCGCGCTTGAACCAGACCGAACAGCAGCGTGAATCGATGCGCCGCCAGGTGGTCGAAAACACCCGCAACCTGCACCGCGCGGTCAATACCGATGTCGAGCAGGTACAAGCGCGCAAACAGTCGATCATCTCCAACCAGAGTGCGCTGGAAGCCACAGAAATCGGTTATCAGGTAGGCACGCGCAACATCGTCGACGTGCTCGATGCCCAGCGCCAGCTCTATACCTCGGTGCGCGATTACAACAATTCGCGCTATGACTACATCCTCGACAACCTGCGGCTCAAACAGGCTGCGGGCACCTTGAACCCGGGGGATCTCGAAGCGCTGTCGCGCTATCTGAAGCCTGACTACAACCCGGACAAGGACTTCCTGCCACCGGACCTGGCCCAGGCCGCTGAAGCCAATATGCGCTCACCGGGCAATTGAACAACCGCCTGCAACCGCAAGGTTGCAGGCCAGCCCCGGATCAAATCTTGAGAAGTCGTCCCAGGCCATCCAGCAGGCGCTGCAGCGCGCCCTGATTGGCCTGCATCACCTTCAATCCGGCTTCGCCCATGCGCTGCGCGTCCTGGGGCAGTTCAAACAGGCGCTGTAACGCAACCGCCAGTCCTTGCGCGTCATCCACCTCTTCAAGTGCCCCGGCCTCGCGCAACAGCACGGCGATTTCGAGGAAGTTGAACAGATGCGGACCGCTCAATACCGGTTTGGCCAGGGCCGCCGGCTCCAGCAGGTTGTGCCCGCCATTGGCGACCAGACTGCCGCCGACAAACGCACTGTCGGCCAGCGCATACAAAAACAGCAACTCGCCCATGGTGTCGCCCAACAGCACCTGCACCCCGGCACCGACGTGCTCGCCACTTGAGCGGCGCACGGTGGCGAAACCCTCGCGCCGGCACAGTTCGAACACCGAGTTGAAGCGCTCCGGGTGACGCGGTACCAGAATCAGCAGGGCATCGGGATGGCTGGACAGCAATTGACGATGGGCCGCGAGCACAATCGCGTCTTCGCCTTCATGGGTGCTGGCAGCAATCCACACCGGGCGGCTTTGTGCTTGCCAGTGTTCACGCAGTTCGCCGGCCTTGATCAGCAATTGCGGATCGATGCTCAGGTCAAACTTGATTGAACCTGTCACTTCCACACATTCAGGGCGGGCGCCCAATGCACGGAAACGCTCGGCTTCGGTCGCTGTCTGGACCGCGATCAGGCTCATTTCCTCGAGCATTGGCCGGGTCAGTTTGGCAAACCGTGCATAGCCCTTGGCCGAACGGGCTGAGAGCCGGGCATTGGCCAGCGCCACCGGAATGCCGCGCCGGGCGCACTGGTGTATGTGGTTGGGCCACAGTTCGGTTTCCATGATCACCGCCAGTACCGGCTGTACCCGATCCAGAAAGCGCGCCGCCGCCCAGGGCAAATCGTAAGGCAGGTAGCAATGCTGGATCCGCGGTTCGTCGGCGAACAAGGCTTTGATCCGCTCGGACCCGGTGGGGGTCATGCACGTCACGGTAATGGGCAACTGTGGATAACGCTTGAGCAACGCCCGGATCATCGGTGCGGCAGCGATACTCTCGCCCACAGACACGGCGTGCACCCAAATCCCGCCCGGTTGCAGCAGCGGAAGGTTCAGCGCGAAGCGCTCGCCCACACGCTTGGCATAGGCCGGCGCCTTGCGCGCCCGCAGCCACAAGCGAATCGCCACCAGAGGCAGCCCCAGATGAAACAGCAAGGTGTAGAGAGTTCTATTCATGGGCACAGAGTTTACTTGAAAAAGTATTACCCATGATGGCACCCGCCGACCCGGTCATGTCGAGATGTCTGGCGGATCTGTCGTAATCAAAACGCAATACACTTTTACACTCTCTAGAATGGCTTACTGTTAAATTGCCCCGCATTACTCCTCAGGACTCCACCATGAACGCCTACTACTACCTGGCCATCGCCATCTGCGCCGAAGTGATCGCCACCGTTTCCATGAAAGCGATCAAAGGTTTCAGCACGCCTTTGCCACTGATTCTGGTGATTGCCGGTTACGCCACCGCATTCTGGATGCTGACCCTGGTGGTGCGTACTATCCCGGTGGGTGTGGCCTATGCCGTATGGGCAGGCTTGGGAATCGTGCTGGTGAGCATCGCAGCGCTGTTTATCTACGGCCAGAAACTCGACGTGCCGGCCATGCTCGGCATGGGTCTGATCGTGCTCGGGGTGGTGGTGATCCAGCTGTTTTCGAAAACAGCGGGGCACTAATCCGCCCGTTACCCTGTAGTCGCTCGACAAGTCAGACCCAAGCCCCCATAAATCCTCAACGCCCACTAAAAGTCAGAGTGCGGATCAGCCTGTATACTCCCGGCCTTGTCTTTGAACGCTGAGGTCGACCATGCCATCCGTTATTTCCACCGACGTACTGATTGTCGGCGCTGGTGTTGCTGGCCTCTGGCTCAATGCCCGCCTGCGCCGCCAGGGCTTTTCTACGGTACTGGTCGAGAGCCGGACCCTGGGCGGCGCACAGACCGTAAAGTCCCAGGGCATCATCCACGGCGGTGCCAAGTACGCGTTACATGGCGCGCTGACCGGCGCCTCTGAAGCCATTGCCGATATGCCCCGCCGCTGGCGCGAAGCCCTTGCCGGTACCGGCGAGCTGGATTTGACCGGAGTACGCTTGCTCTCCGAAGCCCACTACCTGTGGTCACCCGGCACCCTGGCCGGCAATCTCACCAGCTTCTTTGCCAGCAAAGCCGTGCGCGGCCGTGTTGATCAAGTCAAAGGCGATCAACTGCCGCCGGCCCTGCAAGACCCGCGATTCAAGGGCAAGGTGTACCGGTTGGCCGAACTGGTGGTCGATGTCCCCAGCCTGATTGAACGCCTGGCCGAACTGGCCGGCGACGGTTTGCTGTCTGGCCAGAATATTGAGCCTGTGTTTGCCAACGAAGAACTGATCGGACTACGGATCGACGGGCGCGAGATCCATGCCCAACGCATCGTTTTCAGTGCCGGAGCCGGCAATGCCGAACTGCTGGCCAGTGCAGGGATCAGCGTACCCGCGCAACAATTGCGGCCGCTGCACATGGTGCTGGTCAAGGGCCCGAGCCTCAAACCGCTGTACGCCCACTGTCTGGGCGGCGGCCCCAAGCCACGGATTACCGTGACCACCCATCCGGCAGCCAATGGCGAGTGGGTCTGGTACCTGGGCGGTGACATTGCCGAGGCCGACGGAGTGGCCCGCACACCGGCCGAACAAATCGCCGTGGCGCAAAAAGAACTGGGCAATTTGCTGCCGTGGGTCGATCTGAGCCAGGCGCAATGGGCCACGCTGCGGGTCAACCGGGCAGAGCCTGCACAGTCCGGACTGGTACGTCCGGACAACGCCTTCCTCGCCGACCAGGGTCGCTTGCTGGTTGGCTGGCCGACCAAGCTGGCACTGGCACCCGACTTCTCGGACCGGGTCATCACCGCACTGCACAACGACGGTATCCACCCAGGCAATGCCCCTGTACTTCCCGAATTTGTGCGCCCGCCATTGGCTCAAACCCCATGGGAGCAACTGTTGCCATGAGCCAGCCAACCCTGCACCCGTTCCACCGCCCGCTGGGCAGTACCGGCCTGATGGTTTCACCGCTGGGGCTCGGCACTGTCAAACTGGGACGTGACCAAGGGGTGAAATACCCCAGCGGTTTCAAGATCCCGGATGATGGCGAAGCGAAAATGCTGCTCAAGCTGAGTCAGGACCTGGGTATCAACCTGATCGACACCGCCCCCGCCTATGGCCACAGTGAAGAGCGTCTGGGCCCGTTGCTGCGGGGTCAGCGTCAAGACTGGGTGATTGTCAGCAAGGTCGGCGAAGAGTTCGATAACGGCGTATCACATCACGACTTCAGTGCCGCACATACCCGGCGCTCGGTTGAACGCAGCCTGCAACGTCTGGAAACGGATTTTATCGATCTGGTCCTCGTGCATTCGGATGGCAATGACCTTGCTATCCTCAACGAAGCCCAGGTCTACGAGACCCTGGCCGAGTTGAAGCGCGAAGGTAAGATCCGCGGTTTCGGCCTGTCGGGAAAAACCGTCGAGGGCGGGCTCAAAGCCCTGGAAACCGGCGACTGCGCGATGGTCACCTACAACCTCAACGAACAGGCCGAACGCCCGGTCATCGATTACGCGGCAGCCCACGGCAAAGCGATTCTGGTTAAAAAAGCCCTGGCCAGCGGTCATGTTTGCCTCAGTCCCGGGGTTGATCCGGTACGCGCCAGCTTCGAACTGGTATTTGGCCATCCCGGGGTTGCCAGTGCTATTGTCGGCACCATCAATCCGCTGCACTTGGCCCATAACGTGGCAACCGTTGCCCAGGTTCTGCGTAACCTCTAAAGCCGCCGACGCGGCCGACCCCGACGCAAGAAGGAGCCGACATGCCGCGTTCGCTGATTCGCAAAAACCCCAGCGACTTTAAAACCCTGCCGTTGTTTGTCGAAGCCACGCCCGAAGGCTTGAGCTACCAGACCATCGGCAGACCCCTGAACTTTGCGCAAACCTTGCAAAAACGCCGCCCGGTGAACGTCGCCGACAATCAGCGATTTTCCCTGGAACTGGCCAACCTCGGGGTCTCCGTCCGCCTGACGCTGAACTGGCAAGGCCGCGATTACTGGGTGCTGGTGCGCCAGCGGCGCCAGGATCGTGGCGACGTAGTGCTCAAACTGATCTCGGGCTACGTGCCTGCCCACGAGGTCAGCCTGCCCCTGCACACAGCCATCCAGGAGATTGCCGAAGAGTGCTTGCTGGAAACCCCGGAAGGCTGGCTCAGCGGGCGCTTCAACGAAACATGGTTGCCCGCGCCTTACGCCAGCGCCCTGCATTACCGAGAGGCCCTGCCCTTTCGTCTCACGCCCTTGTCCGGCGCGGCTCGGCCGGTTCGCTGTGGCAGTCAGCCATTGATCGAGCGTCCCAGGGCCTACGTGCACTTGCCGACGGCATCGCTGCAGCTGATTTACGACCTGCGCCTGGAAGTGCCCAAGGAAGCCAAGTCACTGAGCCTGTTCCACGTCGACGAACGGTTGGAGGGCGACCAGCTAGTGGCGCGACTCGACCGCAAACGTGCAGACCTGTACCTGATGCCGCTGACTGACGGCCAGCCCTGTGCCGAGCTCTACACCCTGCACAAGGATCGTCTGCACAGCGCCAGCACCCGCGGCCTGTATCTGGCCGAGAGTTTTGCCCGTCAAGAAGGCTGGGTGGTGAGTGATGAGCGCATTCGCTGGAAGGACTGGCTCGTGCAGCAAGGTTTGAGCGTGCCGGGCAAGGAGTCGAGACTAAAAAGCCTGACCGGCAAGGCACGGCAGATATTCAGGAAGGTGGTGAAGAGCAAGGCATGACACTGCAGGAGCAAGCTTTTTCAAGATCAAAAGATCGCGAACAAGCTCACTCCAACAGAGACGGGATCATTACTGACCGCGGATTTTATCGACAATCGCCGTGGTCGAACTGTTTTCAACCAGCCCCAGCACTTTCACGGTGCCGCCATAAGACGTCACGATATCGGCACCCACGACCTGGTCGATCCCGTAGTCACCGCCTTTTACCAGCACGTCCGGCTTGACCTGAGCCAGCAGGTTTTCAGGGGTCGCTTCAGGAAAGCTGATCACCCAGTCCACCGCGCCCAGACCGGCCAGTACCGCCATGCGCCGGTCAACGCTGTTGATCGGACGCCCCGGGCCTTTCAGGCGGCTCACCGAAGCATCGTCGTTGACTGCAACGATCAGACGATCGCCCTGCGCCCGCGCCTGCTCCAGATAGGTCACGTGGCCGGCATGCAAAATGTCGAAGCAGCCGTTGGTGAACACTATTTTCTCGTTGTGGGCCCGGGCATCGTCGATGGCCAGCAGCAGCTGATCGAGTTTCAGCACACCGCGCTCGGAACCCTCTTCGCGCTGGATCGCGCGACGCAACTCCGGAGCACTGATGGCAGCCGTCCCCAGCTTGCCAACCACAATCCCGGCAGCCAGATTGGCCAGCGCCACAGCGTGGGGCAGTTCTTCACCCGCGGCAATGGCCGCCGCCAGGGTAGAGATAACCGTGTCACCGGCTCCCGTCACGTCGAACACTTCGCGGGCGCGGGCCGGCAGGTGCATGGCCGCAAAGCCCGGACGCAACAGGGTCATGCCGTGTTCGCCGCGGGTTACCAGCAAGGCGCCGAGGTCCAGGTCAGCCATCAATTTGGCGCCTTTGGCCACCAGATCGGCCTCATCGGCGCAACCGCCAACGATGGTTTCAAACTCGCTGAGGTTGGGCGTGATCAGGCTCGCACCCCGGTAGATCGAGAAGTCCTTGCCCTTGGGATCGGCCAGCACCGGGATGCCCCGGGCACGCGCGGCCTGGATCAATACCTGGTGGTTTTTCAATGCGCCTTTGCCGTAGTCGGACAGCACCAGCACCTTGATGCCTTCAAGGAGATTTTCCACCTCGGCCCCCAACGCCTGCGCGTCGGTGGCGAACGGTTCTTCGAAGTCGATACGCAGCAGTTGCTGGTGGCGGCTCATGACCCGCAGCTTGACGATGGTCGGCTGGTGCGCGATGCGCTGGAACAGTGCGCGTACGCCTGCGCCCTTGAGGCTATTGGCCAGGCTGTCGGCAGCTTCGTCATCGCCGGTCACACCGACCAGAGATGCCGGCGCGCCCAGAGCGGCAATGTTCAAGGCAACGTTGGCAGCACCGCCCGGACGGTCTTCGATTTGCTCAACCTTGACCACCGGCACTGGCGCCTCAGGGGAAATCCGCGAGGTTCCGCCATGCCAATAACGGTCGAGCATGACATCGCCTACCACCAAGACAGGGGCTTGATCGAATCGCGGCATGGACAACTTCATGGAGAACCCACATACAAAATGAACAGAGGCGCGATATTAACACAGGGTGAACCCAGGTCAGTTCACGGTATTAATGCAGCGAATGAGAATCAGGCGAGGGCTACAAACCCTGATCGCCCTTAGGCATATTTATGGGCGCCGGCTGGCCGGCGCCCATAAATCAGGATGACCCTAGGCGATATCGCCGGAGGTCTGCGGGGCATCGAGCCCCATCGAGTGCAGTCGGGCGTAGTAACCGTTTTGCGCCAGCAACTGTGTATGGGTACCACGTTCGACGATCTCGCCCTGATCCATGACCAGGATCATGTCGGCTTTTTCAATCGTTGACAGACGATGGGCAATCACCAGCGTGGTGCGGCCCTTCATGACGTGATCCAGTGCCGCCTGAATATGGCGCTCGGACTCGGTATCGAGAGCCGAGGTCGCTTCATCGAGAATCAGCACCGGGGCGTTTTTGAGCAGTGCCCGGGCAATTGCCAGACGCTGACGCTGACCGCCGGAAAGCAGCACGCCGTTTTCACCGACCTGGGTGTCCAGGCCTTGCGGCAGTTGCTCGATGAAGTCCATCGCGTAAGCATCGCGCGCGGCCTTTTCGATATCGGCCCGGGGTGCACCGGCCAGGTCGCCATAGGCAATATTGTTGGCAACGGTGTCGCTGAACAGGGTCACGTGCTGGGTTACCTGGGCGATATGGCGGCGCAGGTTGAGCAAGCGATATTGTTCAATCTCTACCCCGTCGAGCAGAATTTCGCCCGAGGAGTGGTGATAGAAGCGCGGAATCAGGTTCGCCAGTGTCGACTTGCCGCTACCGGAACGCCCGACCAGAGCCACCATCTGCCCGGGTTCGGCGATGAACGATACATTCTTGAGCACTTGGCGGTCAGTGTCCGGGTAAGTGAAGTTGAGGTTACGCACCTCTACACGCCCCGTAATCTGGTCACGCTCAACGGTTCCGGTGTCCACTTCCGGTTTTTCATCCAGCTGCTCGAAAATGCTTTCAGCCCCGGCCACGCCTTTCTGGATGGTGGAGCTGACTTCCGACAACTGACGAATCGGCTTGGGCAACAAGCCGGCCAGGGTGATGTAGGCAATCATGTCGCCCGCGGAGGCATCGCCACGCAGGTAGAGCACCAGGAACATCAGGATGCCCATGGCGATATAAATGACCAGTTGCAGCATCGGCGTGTAAATCGCCCCGGTACGGGTCATACGTAGTTGCTTGTCCGTGTTGCTCTGGCTGGCTTGCAGAAAGCGCTTCTGCTCGTAGGTCTCGCCGCCGAAGCTGCGTACGACGCGATAACCCTGGATGGTCTCGGACGCTACGTGGGTTACATCACCCATTGCCACCTGGATTTTCTTGCTCTGTTTACGGAATTTTTTACTGGCGGTACTCACCATCACCGCAATCAGCGGCAAAATTGCGATCATCACCAGGGTCAGGCGCCAGTTCATCCACAGCAACGAGGCGAACAGGAACACCACCGTCATGCCTTCGCGGATAACCACCTTGATCGCATCAGTGGCGGCCCCGGTCACCATCGTCACGTTGAAGGTAATGCGCGAGATCAGATGGCCGGAGTTGTGCTTGTCAAAATAGCGGTTGGGCAGTACCAGCAGGTTGTTGAACAGCTGGACCCGCAAGTCATGCACCAGGCCGAGGGACACCTTGGCCAGAAAGTAGTTACCCAGAAACGAGCCCAGGCCTTGCCATGCTGCAATCAACACAATCAGTATCGGCACGGCCTGCAGCAGACGTAAATCACGCAGGTAAGGGACGCTGGGAAACAACACCGCATCCGGGTTCGACAGGCCGTCAACGAAATACTTGAGGATGTAACCAAGCATGGGTTGAGTCGAAGCGAAAATAAGGAACCCGACAATACTCAGCAGGAAAAGGCCGATGTAGGGTCGGACATAGCCTAAAAGACGCAGATAGATTCTTACGCTCGATTGGCTTTCGCTGGGGCTGGATTCAGTCATATCACGCGGCGGTTAGTAAAAAAGGATGCTGACTTTATCACAGCTTCTCTGGTGTACTGCGTGCCGGTTGGGGTGATGCCCCAAGGGGTAGCAAAAACGACATTAAATGGCCACTACGCTAGTATGGCTGTCCAAAATCTGGAATGAATTTTACCGCATGCAATTCAGCTACTTAAGTTATTCAAAACAACGGTTATTTGACTTTATTTGCCTATGGCTCCTGCCCATCGGCTTGTTATTGCTGTTATCCGACCTTTATTTTTTGCCTGGACGCAGCCTTCATCACAAACTTTATTACGCTTTTTTCAGTATCCCTACCCTGATCGCGATCGTTTTACGCCCCCGGGAACTGAAAGAAATCCTGCGCGAGCCCATCATTCTCGGTTTCATTGTGTTTTCAGCATGGGCACTGGTCAGCCTGATCTGGAGCGACACCAGCGACAGCTTCCTCGACGAGCTCAGGCCCCCCTTGCACCTGCTGATGCTGTTTCTGGGCTGCTCACTGCTGATCAAATACCGCAGTGAAAGCCTGCAGCCAGTGTTCTTCAGCGCCGCGCTGATTGCCTTGATCGCCACTGTTTATAACCTGTACATGTTTGCCCAGGCTTACGTCCCGCAAGCCCGGATGGTCGGCGCTGGTGCATTCGACAATCCACTGCTCAGCTCCCATGCCTTCGGGTTCTTTTGTATTTACTGGCTCTCGCTGGCCATGACCTGCAAACGCCCGCATGTCCTGTTAATCGCAATACCTGCCTTTGCCATCATGTTCGTGTCCCTGCTCGCTACGGGCTCAAGAACGCCTCTGGCAGCCATAGTCCTGGGCATGATCTGGCTGAGCTTCATTTGCTGGAACCGTCGCTCGCTGGCGCTGATCAGCATGCTGGCCGCGGGCGGCATTGTGGTTATGACACTGTTCTCCGAAATGATGCTAAGCCGCGGCAGCTCGTTTCGCTTTGATCTGTGGCAATTGACCCTGGAGCAAATCAAGTTGAAGCCCTGGACCGGCCATGGCTTTGACGCCTCCCTGGCCCTGCAACTGCCAGACATCGGCTACGCCTTTAGCGAGCCGCACAACTTCGCTCTGGGGGTGATTTACTACGTGGGCATTCTGGGCTTCGTGCCCTGGCTGCTCATCCAGGCATGGGCGCTGTACAGCAGCTGGCGTCATCGCGTGCAACCGCTGTTCATCCTGGCTTCCGCCTGGCTGGTGTACGGCATTGGTGCCGGCCTGACCGAGGGCGGCGGCATTCTTTCAAGACCTAAAGAGCACTGGTATCTGCTGTGGATCCCTCTGGCCCTGATCGCTGCCCTGAGCATCAATCGGCGCCTGAAAACCCTGCGTGACCGGCCTGTCCACCGGCTACCTGACGCAGCTTTCAACACCTTGAAAGCCCATGCACAGATCATTGAGGAAGACGGTCTGGGGCCTAAAGTTCTGCGTCTGGACAACGGCAACTTCCTCAAGCTGTTCCGCGAGCGTCGCTGCTACACCTCTGGCAGCTTCAATCCGTACTCGGAACGCTTTGCCGTAAACAGCGAGCGTTTGCAGGCTATGGGCATTCCGGCGCCAACAATTCTCGACCTGTACCAACTCAACGACGGCAGCACAGCCGTGCTGTATCAGCCTTTGCCAGGCCAAACACTGCGCCAGGTCATGCAGTCCATGGGCTCACCCGCCGTGCGGCAAGCGCTGGTCGAACGTTTTGGCAAATTCCTGGCCCTGTTGCATGACAAGGGGGTGTACTTCCGGTCCTTGCACCTGGGCAATGTGTTGCTGATGGACGATGGCGAGTTCGCGCTGATCGATATCGCAGACATGCGTATTTTCCCCTCCCCCCTGAGAAATGCCTTGCGCCAAAGAAATCTGCGCCACATGCAACGTTACCCTGAAGACCGCCGCTGGCTGTTCGAAGAGCAACTCCCTGAGCTGCTGCAAGGCTACGCCACACTGGCATCCCCGAGCGCTGTGGAAGGTTTGCGCGTACAGGTTGCCGCGCTTTCCCGGGCGGTCAAAACTTGAGCCTGGCGAACGACAGCGTTCTCTGGGCGCTGATGGCGTATGCCCTGGCGATAGCCACCTCCGGGCTACTGCTGCGGTGTTTCCCGGCACTCCAGCGCCTCCTCAGCCATCCAGGCCAAAGCCGCTATGCCAGCGTCGATGGCTTGCGCGGTTATCTGGCGTTCGGGGTGTTCGTTCACCACATGGCAATCATCTGGGTATTTCTGCATACCGGGGTGTTCGATGTGCCCAAGAGCAAGTTCTACGCCCAGATCGGACTGGCAAGTGTGGCCTTGTTCTTTATGATCACCGGCTTTCTGTTCTGGGGGCGCCTCATGGAAAAGAGGCGCGACTTCGACTGGCTGGCCTTCGCCGTGTCGCGGGTGTTTCGTCTCTACCCGCTGTACTTGCCATTGCTGGTGCTGGTGATTTTCAGCGTGTTTTATATCCAGGACTGGACGTTCAAGGACGCCCCGCTGCAAGTGGCCGGCCAGATCATGAGCTGGCTGATCTTCGACCGGCCCGACATCAACCAGTACCCGCAGACCGGCATTCTGATTTCGAACGTGACCTGGACCCTGAACTACGAAGTGTTCTTCTATATGTCACTGCCGCTGTTCGGGATGGTGTTTCTGTACCGCCGTAACTGGAGGCAGACCGTTTTATGCCTGCTGGGTATCTACGCCCTGTATCAGCTGGTCGGCTGGGAACACTCGCTGAAGAAGCACTTCCTCATGAGTTTCCTGGGAGGTGTGGCAGCAGCCTATTGGGTACGTCAGCCCAGGCTGGCGGCCTGGAGCAAGACGCCTCTTGCGGGGGGCATTGCGCTGATTGTGCTGCTGCTGGTGATTACCCAGTTTCAGAAAAGCTTCGCCTTCCTGCCTCTGGTGCTGCTGACACTGGTGTTCTCGATTATCGCCTCGGGCCACACGCTGTTCGGCGCACTGACCCTGCGCAGCATTCGCTGGATGGGCGAAATCAGCTACAGCACCTATCTGCTGCACGGTTTCCTGATTTGGCTGATGATCCAGCGTACGCCACTGATATTGCCCTTCGATACCACAGAACCACTGACCTTCGTGATGCTGGGGGCGCTGTGTTGTTGCCTGCTGATCATCGTCAGCAGCCTGACCTTCCTGTACATCGAGAAGCCCGGCATGAATGCCGGCAAAAAGGTCGTGGACTGGTTACGCCAGCGCGCGCAGGTCAGGGCCAAGGCTTGACCTGCTGAGCGAGCTTGTTCGCAAGATCCGGTCGTTGAAAAAGCTCGCGAGCCAGCTCATTCCTGCAGGCAGGTCCTAGTCTTTTTCCAGCGGCGAAAAATACAGCCGCCCCAGGCCCCGCCAGGTCTTGCCCGTCCAGTGCCGGAACGGGATTTGAGCCAGCAGTTCCCGGGCCAGGGCCCGGTTGCGATTGGCGGTTTTCAGGAACATGGAATTGAGAAACTTGTACCGCACCTGGTCATACAGCGGGTGATCGCTGAATAACGCGTAGGTTTTCAGAATGCTGTCGATCATGAACCGGTGGTTTTTGTACGAGTTGGTGGCGTGCTTGCGATAGCGCGCCATCACCACGTTCAAGCCATCAATGAAGTACCCGGCATGGGTGACCTTCAGCTCGATATACAGGTCTTCCAGGCGGATCTGCGGATCGAACCCCCCCACTTTGTCCAGCGCCTCACGACGAATCATCAGGGTCGGGGCCGGCGGATAAGGCTTGCGCTCAAGAAACATGTCTTCGAAATCGAGACGGCGAAACGGTACGTCACGGCGCTGGCGCTTCTCCGGGAACAGATTGCCCTCGGCATCAATCAGCTCGATGTTACCCGCGCAAATACCGACCTCGGGCTTGCCGTCCATGTAGGCGACCTGAACTGCAATGCGGTCCGGCATCATGATGTCATCCGAACCGAACGGCACAATCAGGCTGCCTTTGGCGCGGGCAATCGCGCCGTTCAGGGTGTTGGTCAGGCCCTGATTCTGCTGTACCCGAAAGTCGAAACCATGGGCTTGCTGCAGGCGCTGAATGCGCTCCACGCTGTCATCCGGCGAACCATCATCGATAACCAGCAACTCGATATTGGGATAGGTCTGATCCAGAACGCTCTGGATGCTTTGCTCGATATATGGAGCATGGTTGTAGGAAGCGATGATCACCGTTACCAGTGGCTGCGAGTCTGTCATGGGTGATCCTTACGTGCCTGGCTCAAGCCAGAGTCAATCAAGTCCAGATACTCCTGACGGAACACCTCAATGTCATGGTGCTCCTGCAGGTAACGATACGCCTGCTCGCCCTTGGCCTGCAGTGCTGCATCCGGCAATGCCAGGTATTCATCCAGCGCAGCGGTCAGTGTCACCACGTCACTGGGCTTGACTGCCAGACCGCCTGCCCCCTCAATCAACGGCAACATGGCCGGGACATTGGTAGCGATAACCGGCAAATGCCCGCTCATGCCTTCCAGCAGCGCCAGCCCCAGGCCTTCAGCGAGCGAAGGCATGGTCCAGATATCGAAGGCGCGAACGTACTGCAGTGCGTTCTCCTGAAAGCCCAGCAGGTGTGCCCGCCCCTCAAGCCCCAACTGCCCGATCTGCTCGCGCAAACGCGCCTCTTCGCGGCCAGCACCAATAATTGCCAGTTGCGCCTGGGGGTATTTGTCTTTCAGGGCGGCGAAAGCCTGCAGCAAAAAACGATGGCCCTTGATCGGCACCAGGCGACCCAGCGCGCCAATCATCCGCGCATCCTGATCCAGGCCGAGCTTTTCGCGCGCCTGCTGGCGTGGCAGCTGCAAAGCCTCGGCCTGCTCGATGTCGATGGCATTGGTAATGGCGTAGGTATTCTGCTCAGTGAAACCGCATTGGCAGTCGAGCAAGTACTGTTTGACCGCAGGCGATACGCCGACAAAACGCCAGGCTTTATCGATCAGGCGTTTGGCCTGACTGCGCCGGTAAAAGCGGTCGTACTCGCCAAAACCGTGGGAAATCCCCACACACAACGGGATTTTCAGCCAGCGGTTGAGTTGCAGCATCATGTTCACCGGCTTGAAGCGGTTGCAAATCACTACATCGAACTGCTCTTTACGACAGAACTTGTATAACGCCCACATGGCACGGATACGCATGCCCTTGAGCGACTTGTCGCTGAACTCGAAATACACCGAATGATCGGCCTTGCTCACTGGTTCGCCCGGCCCCGGACGACCACGCAAAAATGCCGCCGTGATTTCGTAGCGCTCGCTGGGCAGCGCGCGCACGATCTGCTCGGCAAGGTCGGCAAAGTCATGGGATTTGACGTTGTAATCGGGCTGCAACTGCAAAACCTTTGAACGCTTCATAACTCTCCCCGGTGGAATCCGGTGGCATCAATAACCCAGGAGGGCTCTGCAGCCAGACACTGGATTGAAGCTGGATCGGGCGTTGGCAACTTCGCCCACTCATTACGCTTCCAGCACACGAAGTGAAAGTACGGAAAGGTATGATCGCCGTCACGATCATTCTTCAATATGCCATTCTTCCAGAACCACTTGGCCGGGAAGTTTTCAGTGCCGTCATGCCACTTTATGCAGCCACCCGGCGTGCTGAAGGCCTCGGTAAAGTCACTGGTACGACGAAGCGGATTGAACTTGCCCACCAGTTCAAATAGTGGTTTGGGGAAATTCTTGCGCCACAGGAAGATACGACTGAAAGCCCCTTCGTCCAGCGCATGATGCTGATCGTCGGTAAACCGCTGCTGCCAGCCCTCTATTTTCTTGAACAGTTCGAGCTTGCAGCGTGTATTGCGCATCAAGCACAGATGCCCCGCCACTCGTCGCTCGTGGGTCGAAAACAGATCAAACCTGGCCAGACGCTCCGCCGTGAAATAACTGCGCAAATCGCCGTAGATCAGATCGATATCGCCAAAGGCCCAGAAGTCATAGCCTTCCAGGCAGTCTTCATGGATATAGCCCAGAGCGGGCTTGATATCGCACAATTTGTAGGCATTTTTGGGCGCGAAATTGATCTCCAGGCGCTGCGAGACCTTGCGGCAATAATCAGCAAAACTGATGGTCTGGACTGTCACGTTGGCAGGCAGGTTTTCAGGTACCCCACAGTCACTGAAAAACTGCCAGTCAATATCAGGGTTGTGCCGACAACTTTGCAAAAAAAACGGCATCCAGAACGGCCATTGGCCGAAGTACGGGATGATAAATAAAATACGTGGCGTTGGTTTTATCACTGGGAACTCAATGTAAAGGTCGAGATTAGAGCCAATGCTATGGCCCTGTTTACTGTGCTTTTATTATTGGAGCAGCCAGAAAAGCTCATGACGCCTGACTGCTTTGCGGAAAAACTCATTCTCACCATAAGGTGATGGCTTTCTGCCTGCAAGGAGCTGTTGTATAGAGCGACGAACCCGCCGCTTGAGCGCGGCACGGGGTTGCAGGTCGTGCATCATGCCCAGTGCCATGGCCTTGTCGTGCTGCTGCGCAAGGGTCAGCGACAAACTGCAAGGCTGCAATACCAGGGCCGGGTTGAATACAGGTGGCAATGCAATGCCATCACCGCTATCGCCCATTGGCCAGCGATCGTTATCGTGCAGATGGTTGGCATACCCCAGAATCGTCGTCGGTTGCCACTCCAGCCCTTGCAGCGCCTCAAGAACAGCGGCGTGGGCACAGATGTGATCCGGGTGCGGGTCGATTGCAGGATGCGGCAGCACCATGACTTCGGGGCGCGCCCGCAGGATCAAGGCGCGCAAGTCCGCCAGCAGGTTGTTCCAGGTCGGGGCGCCATCCAGATCACCGGGCAGCGCAAACGGATTGAGCTGACGAAACAGGCGGATATCGCTCAGGTCAGCTTCGCGAGAGGCAACGGGCTGATCGGGGGCCGCCTGCATCGCAGGGAGCTGCAGGCAAAAATACCCCAGCTGCGCGCAATGGGCTTCGGGTACGCCCGCCCAACGCGGTACCACCAGGCTGTCCCAGGCCCGCAGACGGCCCTTGAGTCGCGCCGCTTCGGCGCGTCCAAGGCCCATCTGCTGATAATGCCCGGCTTCAATTTCGCCAGCGGTCAGGGTCACGATCCAGGCCTCTGCGGCCTGACTGTACAACCCGAAAGCGGCCAGCTCGGCATCGTCGGCATGGGGAGCGATCACCATGACCCGCTGATCACGGTAGTCGGGCTGGCGGAACACCCACAGTTCGGGCTCGCCCGCCACTCGGCAAAAACGTCCTTGCAGGCGCAACGTGCCGCTGGCCAGCGATGACGCAAAGCCGCTCAGATTCAGATAGCGCAGGCCGTTAACCCCCCGCTCGAAGGTCTGTTTATCCGTCGCCTGGGCGGCGAACAGTTGCACGAAAGGATCGACAAAACGTCCGAGTATCCCGGCCTTGATCCTGACCGCCAGAATCAGGGTTTCGTCGCCGGTCAGGCTCGGAGGCTGATCGACTACCAGCCTTTCGCCCTCAAGACGTACCGCCACACGCTCGGTGTCCGGCGCAAAGCTGTACTGATAATCATCTTTTGGTGAATAGAACAGGTGGTCGGCAAACCAGGCTTCATGGGCCACCCAGCCCAGAACCGCCAACACCGGCGGCAGCCACCAGGCCAGCAGCACACCGCTGGCAATCAACAGCAGCAGGCCAATCAGCAGACCCACGCGTTTGTTGCGCCGATGGCGCTTGAGGAGTTGTTGTTTGCGGCTCATGGCTTTTGCTCTAAGGCTTTTATTTCCTGTAGGCGCGAGCTTGCTCGCGATCTTTTCACGCAATAACGGAAAGCTCGCGAGCAAGCTCGCGCCTACAAGACCTTTACACTTTGAAGACCGGCACCGGGTTGCACCACCGCTCTTTGTACTCGCGGTCGGCGCGACCGAACGAAAAGCGCAAAGGTTTGTTCAGGCTACGGGCCTGCTCCCAGGCCGACTGGGTGTTGAGGAAGCTCAACACACTGCCAGGACTGAAGGCCCGGGTTTCGGGATCGACACCGCCATTGACATACTCAACGCTGATCCACTGCGGCGATTCAACGCGATACACCAACTGAATAGCAATCGGCAAATTGTTAAGGAAAATCACCGAGCCGATCAACAGCTCGCGCAACAGCTCGATCACCTCTGCCATGCGCTCGGCACCGGTGGCGACAAAACCCCAGCGGCGCAAAAACAGATCGCAGTAAATCGAGGCCAGTTCAACACTGGAAAACTCCGCCACCGGACGTACCACACCGCCCGCCTCTTCCAGCAAGCGCAGTTCGCGGCGCTGGTTATAGCGGAACTTCTTCGAGAGTTCTTCAGGGGTACGGGCCATGGCCAACTGCTCGGGCTGCAGCACCAGGTTGCTGAAACGACCTTCGTTGAGCTGCGACAGATAACGTGCACGATGGCGCAACGGCGCATTGGCGTCAGCGGCCGCGGGCAGGATCAACTCGGCATTGCCCAGATCAAACAGACCTTTTTTGCCGTGCCGCTTGAGCACGTCCTTGGACAGGGCCACATCACGGCCCCAGGCAGGAATCGCCGCTTTGAGCTCGCCATTTTGCTCCCACGCCAGATAACGCACCGGGATCCCGGCCAGTGCGGCCAGGCGCTCGACCACCAGCGGATGGGTCGCGACACTGCCGCCAAAACGCTGCCAGGCCTCAGCATAAGCGGGAGCATCGACAACGCTCCAGCCACGCTCGCGCCAGCCTTGAAATCGATTGAGCATCAGGACTCCGCAGTCAGGTCGGTAACTTGCGGCAAATGCCAGAAAGTGTCGCGCACGGCCTGATCACTAAAGCGCTCCTGCAAGCGCGCCAGCATCAGCTCGGCACAGGCCAGACGCTGTTCGTCATCCAGCACGGCCAGATGTTGCAGGCCCTGGGCCAAATGCTCGGCATCACCCAGCGGGAACAGGATCCCGACGCCTTCGACCACTTCCCTGGCGCCGCCACAGGCCGTGGCCAGCAGCGGAACTCCAGCGGCCATGGCTTCGAGTAGCACCATGCCGAACGGTTCATGATCGGAACTGAGGGCAAACACATCAAACCCGCGGAAATAGCGACGGGCATCAGGCACCTGACCCAAAAACTTCACGTGCTCGGCAATTCCCAGCTCTGTCGCCAGCTCTTTGAGGTCCTGCTCCAGGCGGCCCTTGCCCAGAATTGCCAGCTGACTGTCGGCAGGCAAGCCCGGCAACGCCCTGGCAAAACCCCGGATCAACGTGGCCTGGTCTTTGTCCGGATGCAGGCGCCCGACGTTACCGACAATAAAGCCATCAACCGACAACCCCAGCGCTTCACGCGCCTGGGTGCCCGGCAACTGCCCGGCTTGTACGCCAGCAACATCGATGCGGTTGTACAGCGTGCTGATGCGCCCGGTCGGCCACTTGGGCAGGCACTGGCGCATGTCATCACGCACCGCATCCGAAACACCCAGCAGGCTCAGGCGTTTACGGAACAGGTTGGCGAAAATTTTACGACTGCGACGCTGATAATCGCCAAAGGCGTGATGCACGCCAATCACCGGCAAACCGGTGGCCAGCAAGGCCACATAAATCGGCTTGAAGCGATGGGCGATGCAAAAGCTGAAATTGCGCGAAGCTGCGATTTTACGCAGCTCGCGGATGGCTCCCAGCTTCAGGCCACGTATGGCCTTTGAGCTGAATTCCATAAACAGCACTTCATCAGACGCACAACCTGCAGCCACCTCGGGATCGGCCGCCCCGGTCAAAAAGACCGTGGTAACGCGATAGCCAGTGCCGGCAAACAGGCTGGCGTACTGACGCGCGCAGTCCAGAAACGGCCCGTCATAGCCATGGCAGAACTGCAGTACATGGCGCTCAGTCGAGCGATTCATACGTTTGCGCACCTTCTTTAACAACCAGAATGTCTTCCATGATCAGGTACTGCAGGTCAGAGCCGAAGAACATGTTCAGCGCATCGGTCGGCGAGCAAACCATCGGTTCGCCACGACGGTTGAGCGAGGTGTTCAGCGACACACCGTTACCGGTCAGGACTTCGAGTGCTTTCATCATGTCGTAGTAGCGCGGGTTGTATTCGCGCTTGAGCACCTGGGCGCGGGAGGTGCCATCTTCATGGACAACCTCAGGCACACGGGACTTCCACTCATCCGACACTTCAAAGGTGAAGGTCATGAATGGCGCAGGGTGATCGACCTTGATCATCTGCGGGCCCACGGTATCGAGCATCGACGGGCAGAAAGGCCTCCAGCGCTCGCGGAACTTGATTTGTTCGTTGATGCGGTCAGCCACGCCTTCGCTGCTCGGGCAGCCGATGATCGAACGACCGCCCAGGGCACGCGGGCCAAACTCCATGCGGCCCTGGAACCAGGCCACCGGGTTGCCGTCGACCATGATCTTGGCGATGCGCTCAGGGGTGTTGTCGATTTTGCGATACGCCGGCTTGCCCGGGTGACGGGCACAGGCCGCAATCACGTCTTCGTTGCTGTACGCAGGGCCGAGATAGACGTGTTCCATCTTCTCCACCGGCACGCCGCGAGCGTGGGACACATAGGCTGCTGCGCCCACTGCCGTACCGGCATCGCCGGACGCAGGTTGCACAAACAGCTCTTTGACTTCAGGGCGGGCAATGATCTTCTGGTTCAGCTTCACGTTCAACGCGCAGCCGCCCGCAAAGGCCATCTTGCCGGTCTCCTTGAGGATGTCGCCCAGGTAGTAATCGATCATTTGCAGCGACAGTTTTTCAAACAGCGCCTGCATGCTGGCCGCGTAGTGGATGTAAGGTTCGTCGGCGATATCGCCTTCACGCTTGGGCCCCAGCCACTCGATCAGTTTTGGCGAGAAGTAGAAACCCTTGCCGTTTTCTTTGTAGCGACGCAGACCGATGACGTTGGCGTATTCGGTGTTGATCACCAGTTCGCCGTTTTCAAACGAGGCCAGACGCGAGAAATCGTATTTGCTGGCGTCGCCATACGGCGCCATGCCCATTACCTTGAACTCGCCGTCGAGCATCTCGAAACCGAGGAACTCGGTAATCGCGCCGTACAGGCCGCCCAGGGAGTCCGGATCGAAGAATTCCTTGATCTTGGTGATCTTGCCGTTTTCGCCATAACCGAAGAAAGTCGTGGCGTACTCACCCTTGCCGTCGATGCCGAGGATCGCGGTTTTCTCTTTGAAACCCGAGCAGTGATAAGCGCTGGAGGCGTGGGCCAGGTGGTGCTCAACCGGTTCGATCTTGATTTTTTTCGGATCGAAGCCCAGTTGCTCAAGACAGAACACGATCTTGTTGCGATAGCGCTTGTAGCGACGGTTGCCCATCAGGATCGCGTCAAGGGCGCGGTCCGGGGCGTACCAGTAACGCTTGGCATAATGCCAGCGCGCCTTGCCGAACAAGCTGATCGGTGCGAAAGGGATCGCAACCACGTCAACGTCGCCAGGCTTGATACCGGCCTGTTCTAGACAGAATTTCGCCGATTCGTAGGGCATGCGGTTCTTGGCATGCTTATCACGTACAAATCGCTCTTCTTCCGCCGCTGCGACCAGCTTGCCGTCAATATACAGGGCTGCGGAGGGGTCATGGCTCAGGGCGCCGGACAGGCCAAGAATCGTCAATGCCACAGGTTGTGCCTCTTTGGAATGCAGGCAGGCGGCAGGCGCCTGAAAAAATGGTGTGCTGCGCCCAAGGCGCAGAAACAACTAAAGGGCGGGATTATAGCGTAAAGCGCGAGGGAATGACCCAGCGCGATTTGCCGCGCTCCCCGGCCCTGGAACAGGCCTCCCGAGCCGCCACCCATGCCCTGGCCAAGCAATCCGGCGCGGCACCCGCTAAACTGCGCGCCCTCTGCTAGCCTGATACCCGTCGCCCAGACAGGTCGCTTCACACGGAATCCCTGAACCGCCCATGAAATTTTTTGCACCTACACGCCTTGCCATGCTGCTGCCCGGCCTGAGCCTGGCCTCCACCGGTTTCGCCGCCCAAACCCTGGAACTGGACCCGAGCGTCATCACCGGCTCGCGCAGCGCCAGCCCGAGTTTTGATCTGCCGTACTCGGTAGACAGCATCAGCCAACAGCAAATCAGCGACGGCCAACTGGGGATTAATGCCTCGGAGGTTTTATCCCGGGTGCCGGGGCTGGTGGTGCAAAACCGTCAGAACTACGCCCAGGACCTGCAAATTTCCTCCCGTGGCTTTGGCGCGCGCTCGGCATTCGGCGTGCGTGGCATCAAGTTGATTGCAGACGGTATCCCGGCCAGCACTCCCGACGGTCAGGGGCAAGCCGCCACCTTCAACCTCGATACCGCCGAGCGCATTGAAGTGTTGCGTGGCCCGGCGGCCACCTTGTACGGCAGCAACGCCGGCGGGGTTATTCAAATGTTCTCCCGTGATGGCGAAGGCCCGCCGCGCATTGGTGCCGAAACCCTGATCGGCAGCGACGGCATGAGCAAAAACCACCTCACTGCCGAAGGCGCCACCGATGATGTCGGCTTTGTACTCGATGCCTCGCGCATGGACACCGACGGCTACCGCGACCACAGCGCTGCACGTCGTGACCAGACCTTTGCCAAGCTCAACCTGCACCCCGATGAAGACAGCAAGCTGGCGCTGATTTACAGCAGCCTTGAGCAAAACGGTACCCAGGACCCGCTGGGACAAAGCTGGGATGCCTACAAGGCCGACCCGCGCTCGGTGACCCCCGCAGCCCTGACCTACAACACCCGCAAGAGCATCGACCACCAGCAACTGGGGATGAACTACGAGCGTTATATCGGCGACGCCACCCTGCAGGTCAATGCCTACACCGGCACCCGCAGCGTTATTCAGTACCTGGCGATTCCCAAATATGTAGGAAAGCCACCAGTTCTCAACCCCTCCAACAACCAGGGCGGCGGTGTGGTTCAGTTCGACCGCAAGTTCTACGGTGGCAGCCTGCGCTGGCTGCAACCTGTGGCTGGCGTGCCGGGCGAACTGACCCTGATTGGTGGTCTGGACTTTGACCAGAGCCAGGACAGTCGCCACGGTTACAACAACTACATAGGCGACCAACTGGGGGTCAAAGGCGCGCTGGTACGCGACGAGGTCGATACCGCCCGCAGTCTCGATCCGTATGTACAGGCCAACTGGGCCATCGACGACTGGACCCTGCAGGCCGGCTTGCGCTACAGCACCATGCAAATGGACGTCGATGATCAATTTTTGAGCAATGGCGACGACAGCGGCACCAAGCGCTATGAAAAAGCCACGCCGTCGGTCAGCGTGATGTATGCCTTCACCCCTGAGCTGCATGGTTATGTCAGCGCAGGCAAAGGCTTTGAAACCCCGACCCAGGCCGAGCTGGCCTATTCACCCAGCGGCACTGGCTTTAACTTCGGCCTCAAGCCTTCCGAAAGCACGCAGTACGAAATGGGCCTCAAGGCGCAGATCGACAACACCCGGATCAACGCGGCCGTGTTCCAGATCACCACCGAAGATGAGCTGGTGGTTTTGGGCAATAGAGACGGGCGTACGACCTACCAGAACGCCGGCCGCACCCTGCGCCGCGGGTTTGAACTGGGGATCGAAAGCCAGCTCAGCGAGCACTGGACCACTACCCTGGCCTACACCCGCCTGCAAGCGACCTACGACAGCGACTTCGCCAGCACCAAAGGTACTGTCGACAAAGGCAACTACCTGCCAGGCGTACCGCAGACCACCTTGTTTGCCGAAGTGAACTGGAAGCCGGCCGACTGGGTCAGCACCGCCATCGAAGGCATGTACCGCAGCAAGGTCTACGTTGAAGACACCAATACCGAAAAAGCTGCGCCGGCTTATAGCGTATTCAACTGGCGGGCCAAGTTTGAACAGAAGGTCGAGCACTGGACCTTCCACCAGACCTTGCGCCTGGACAACCTGCTGGACCGTCAGTACGTGGGTTCGGTGATTGTGGCCGACGGCAATAGACGCTTCTACGAAGCCGCGCCGGGCCGTTCGTGGTATGCCGGCGCCGGAGCCGAATACCGCTTTTAAACGCCCCCCCGCCCCTGTAGGAGCGAGCTTGCTCGCGAGCTCTTCCAACGCCGCAACGAAACGCTCGCGAGCAAGCTCGCTCCTACAGAGAGTTGGGGGATCAGGGCTACCGGGGGCCGCCGGGGCCAGATACAAACAGCGAATCCCCCCGTAGAGCGAGCTTGTCTCGCGAGCTCTTCCAGCGCCGCAACGAAACGCTCGCGAGCAAGCTCGCTCCTACAGAGGGTTGGGGGATCAGGGCTACCGGGGGCCGCCGGGACCAGATACAAACAGCGAATCCCCCCGTAGGAGCGAGCTTGTCTCGCGAGCTCTTCCAACGCCGCAACGAAACGCTCGCGAGCAAGCTCGCTCCTACAGAGGGTTGGGGGATCAGGGCTACCGGGGGCCGCCGGGCCAGATACAAACATCGAATCCCCCCCTGTAGGAGCGAGCTTGTCTCGCGAGCTCTTCCAGCGCCGCAACGAAACGCTCGCGAGCAATCTCGCTCCTACAGAGGGTTGGGGTCAGGGCTGTCTTGGCAGGCGGCCGTCGATCACTTGATACAAGGCACTGTCCACCGGCCAGTTACGCATGAAGCGTGCACGGTCGCGGACATAGGCCGGGGCGAAACTACTCAGGGAGCGGTGCTGACACATTGAATCCAGATCAATCAGTGCCCAGCGCCCTTCGTCCCAGAACACGTTGTGACCCTTGAGGTCTCCGTGGCTGATGCGCTCGCGGATCAAATCGGCAAACAGGCCATCCAGCGCCTGCAACTCGACTTCTGGCGCATTACCCTGCTCAACATAGGGCGCAAAGCGCTCGATGATGTCCGCACCCGGCAAGTACTCGGTCACCAGATACGCTTTACCGCGCAGCCAGCAAAAACGTGTTTCCAGCAGCGCCAGCGGCCTGGGCGTAGCAATGCCGAGAAACCCCAGGCGGTTGCCCTCGCGCCACGAATGCCATGCCCGGCTCGGACGCCAGAAGCGCTTGAGCCAGTGGGCAAAGCCCTTGATGTTGTAGCGCTTGACCACCAGCGTGCGGCCCGCCACTTCGACCTTGCCAACACTCGCCGCGCCACCGGTCTTGTACAGGTGCCCCCGATCGAGCAAGGCATCGGCTTGAGCCAGTACCGGCAGCATCGCCGCCTCCTGGTCGCGGCGAATGGCGCGCAGGGCAAAAGCCCCGCGCTGCACGCTAAACAGGGTGCAGTCGCGCCCGACCTTGGTCAAAAAATCGTTCAGCCGCCAGGCACGGACTTTCTCCACCTGCTTGAGCAGCGCTTCCAGCGGCAGTGCGTGTTCACCATTGCTGAGCAGGTAATGCACCAGCAATTCTTCGATAAAAGGCTCCAGGCTTTTCGGCAACTGGGCGAAGAACACGCCGAGATTTTCCAGTACTTTTTGTCGCGACAGCGGCTTGCCCGCCTCTTCGACGCAAATCCCCGCACCGTCGATCAAATACAGTTTGCCGTTGTGACGCAGCAGGTTGTCCAGGTGCAGGTCTTGCTGCCAGAGCCCCTTGAGGTGCATCTGCCCGATCGCCCCCAGGGCCTCTGCCAGAACAGCTTGCTGCTCATCGGCCAGTACCGGCAGAGCCTGCACGGCTTTCCAGGCCATATCGAGGCTTTGGGCGTCTTCCAGAAATTCGAACAACAACCAGCCGCCCTCGCCTTCCTGCAAACCGTCGGCCAGCAGCAAAGGGGTGGTCAGGCCTTGATCGGCCAGCAGACGCACGCCATTGAGTTCACGCTGAAAATTGCGCGCGGCTTTAGGGCCGACCATCAACTTGGCCAGTACCGCACGCCCGCGCCAGACACCGGCGCCGACATAGCGCTGGCCCGGCAATACACGCAGCAAGGTCAATAGTTGCAACCGCGCCGGCCCGGCGGCGTCCGCCAGTTCAATGCTGAGCGGCAAACCCGGCGCACGCCCGGCTTTTTGCAATTCGGACAGGCGCATCAACGTTCCCCTTTGCGGCTACGGCGCAGGTTAAGGCGCTGATACAACGCATCCACCAGGCCGCTGTCAGCCGGTTGCTCCAGATAGGCGGCGAGCAAGGCGCGCACCCCGGCTTCAGTCCAGGCATCTGCCCGGCGCAGCAACGGCTCGATGTCCTTGACCCGATCACGCTGCCCCAGCAGCAACGGGCGGGTTTTCTCCAGATCGATCAGTTGCGCGCGATAGGCCGCACCGTCAGGCTGCAGGAATATGTGTTTGGGATAAAAGCAGCCGTGAACCTGGCGCACCGCGTGCAGCCGGCGGGCCAGTTGACCGCATGCCTGCAAGATCGCCTGCTGTTGCCCGGCTGTCAGCTGCGGCCACTGTTCGAGCAAAGAATCCAGGTCATTCCAGCCATCCAGAGCGCGGGTCATCAGGATCGCCCGACGTTCGCCCGGCACTTTGCGCTCGCCGAAGAACACGGCCTCCAGCGCCGGAATACCCAGCGTTTTGTAGCGCTCGATATTGCGAAACTCGCGGGCAAAACTCGGCTCGCCCAGGGGGCTATGCAGGGTGCGGGTCAGGTAATTACTCTGGCGCTTGAGGTAAAAGCCCTGGCCTTCCAGATCCATACGAAACACGCTGCTCCAGCCACCACCACTGGTGTTGGGTTCGTCCACCGCGTCCAGTTGCACGGCCCACAATGCATCAAAGTCGGCCAGCCCGTTACGCTCAAGCAAGGCGCGGTCAGTGCCTGCAATAAAATCAGTCATTCCCGGCCCTCAAAGAAACGCACGATATGACGAACCCGCTCTTTGTCCGCCGCATTGAGTGTATTACGCCCCGTGTACTGGAAATAAAAACGCAGGCGCTGGGTGGCAGACAGGTGGTATTTGGCCACTTTGTCGAGGCAGGCCAGGTCTTTGGTGATGCGGTACTTGAGCCAGAAACCGCGCCAGAAGTCGCCATTGGGGCAGTCGATCAAATACAGTTTTGCCTGATCGTCGATCAGCAAGTTGCGCCACTTGAGGTCGTTATGGGTGAAGCGGTGGTCGTGCATGATCCGCGTATAGCGAGCCAGTTGACGACTCACACCGTCGACCCAGAGCCGATCCTTGAGCAACGGATCGTGGTTGTCGGCCAGTTCTGACAAGTCGCGGGTATTGGGCAGTTCGCGAGTAATCAGGGCGCCACGGGCATAGGCCGCACCGCTGCGCTCAAGGCCCCAGGCCACGACTTCTGCCGTGGGAATGCCCCACTTGGCGAAACGCTTGAGGTTTTGCCATTCGGATTTGACCCGCGGCCGCCCCAGATAACGGCGCAAGCCTTTACCGGCTCCGGTGTAGCGCTTGACGTAATAGTTGACCCCGGCGCGCTCGACGCGAATCACTTCGGACAGCGGGTCGCGGGTCAGGTGCTCTCCCTGCAAGGCGAAGACCGCGTCCAGAGTGCCAAAATCCGCTGCCAGAGCGCTGTAAGCCGGTTCCAGATTCCAACCCGCCATTACAGTGCATCCCCATAACGCAGTTTGCGTTCATAGAGTTTGCTTGCCTTGCCTTCCAGCCACGCCAGCAGGCGGGCTTCTTCGCGCAGGATCTGGCGTAGCGGCAACTGGAAATAACCGCGCAGGAAGCGCAGTTTGTCGCGTTGTGTCAGACCGATGTCCAGCGCCGAGAAGTACAGCGCCGCCAGGTCTTTATTGCGCCAGCGCTTGCTGATCACAGTGCGGGTCTGGGCACGGTGCAGGTCGATGATGGACAGGCGGAAATTGTCCGCCGTGACCGGCTTGTCGGTGTGCAGCAGGAAGTGGCAGATGTAGCAGTCGCGATGGTTGACCCCAGCGCGGTGCATCATGCCGGTCATGCGTGCCACTTCGGCGATCAGCGCGTGCTTGAGTTTGGGCTGCGGCGGCTGTTTGACCCAGTTGAGGCTGAAGTCTTCGAGGCTGACGGTGGGCGCCAGCTCTTCAGTGATGATGAACGAGTGCTGCGCGGCCGGGTTGCTGCCCTTTTCGCCATAGGCGACGGCCGTCATGGTCGGTACGCCGACTTCATGCAGGCGCTTGATCGCACGCCATTCCTGGCCCGCCCCGAGTACTGGCAGCTTGGCGGTCAGCAGGTTTTTGAAGACTTCACCCCAGCCAATGCCACGGTGAATTTTCACAAAGAAACCACGCCCGTCGACTTCAGTACGCAAGGTACGTCGACCCTCCAGCTCGCGGTATACCTCGCCTTCCAGACGCTCGACTTCGGTGAACGCATCGCGTCCGGCCCACAAGCTTTTGAACGGTTCGGCAAGAATCAGTTTCATCGGTGTTGCTCCGCCAGAATCACATCCGCAGCGTGCTGCGGCATGCTATAGAGGTCGGCCGTCTGCGCGTAGGCCAGGCCGTTTCGGCTCCAGGCCGCACGCGCAGCATCGTCGGACAACATGTGTGTCAGGTATTCATTGAGCTGGTTCTGCTCGAAAGGCTCGTCCAGCACCCGCCCGCAATCGGCGTCGCTGATGTAGTGGGCATAGCCGCACACTGCGCTGACCAGCACCGGCAGCCCGGCCACCAGTGCTTCCAGCAGTACCGTGCCGGTGTTTTCGTTATAGGCCGGGTGGATCAGCAAATCGGCGCCCAGCAGGAAACGCGGGATATCACTGCGCCCTTTAAGGAACTGCACATGGTCGCCCAGCCCCAGGGTGGCGCTTTGCAGCTGGAAGACCTTGGGGTCGTCCTGGCCGATCACGAACAGTCTGGTGCGCTTTTTAAGCTCAGGGGGCAAAGCGGCCAGAGCTTTCAAGCTGCGGTCCACACCCTTGGTCTTGAACCCGGAGCCAATCTGCACCAGCAACAGGTCGTCATCGGCCAGCTGGAATTCGCGGCGGAACTCGGCGCGGATCTCGGCCGCGTTGGCCGGTGCCCGGCGGTCCAGCGCGATACCCGGTGGCAGCAAATGGAAGCGCTGCAACGGGGTCTGGTAATGCTTGATAAACAGCGGTTGCTGGACCTCGGAAATCATCAGGATTTCGGTCGCAGCATCCTTGTCGAATACCGCACGCTCATATTCGGCAAAGTGCTTGTAGCGCTTGAAATGGCGATACATCGCGTGCCGCAGGTTCTGCGCCTTGTCTTCAAAACAGCCGTCCGCCGCGTAGTACACGTCCAGACCCGGCATTTTGTTGAAGCCAATCACCCGATCGACCGGGCGCTTGGCCAGATCGGCCTGCATCCAGGCGAGCATTTTTTCATTGCGGGTGTGGTTGAAGAACGCCTTGACCGGCGCCACCAGCACTTCGAAGCCCGGCGGAATATCGCCTTCCCAAATCATGGTATAGACCCGGATCTGGTGCCCGCGCTTCTGGCACTCCAGGGCAATGCGCATGAAATCGCGTTGCAGGCCGCCAAACGGGAAGTATTTGTACAACACAAAAGCCAGTTGCATCAGCGCAGTTCCTCAGCCAGTAACAACGTGCTTAATCGACTTGCGACACGCTCGGGGTTCAGGCGAGTGAAGCACAAAGGCCACTCGCTCTTCAGATCAAACCGCTGCTGGTCCTGTGCAGTCGGCTGGTAAGTACATTTTTTCTGCAGGCACGGGGCACACGGAAAATCGCTGGCCAGGTGAATCTGCACCTTGCCATAGGCACCCGTGAGGCCGGGATTGGTCGGGCCGAACAGGGAGATGGTGGGCACATCCAGTGCCGCTGCCAGATGCCCAAGGCCGGTATCGACCGCCACACAGGCACTGGCGCTGGCCAGCACCCTGGCAACACCCGCCAGGTTCAGCCTGGGCAGTACCACGGCGTTGCCCAAGCCACTGGCAATGCGCTCTGCCCTGGCCTTTTCCGCCGGGTTGCCCCAGGGCAAGCGGACTTCAATGCCCTTGTGTCCCATGCGTAGCGCCAGATCGCGCCAGTACACTTCAGGCCAGTGTTTGGTATCCCAGGTGGTGCCATGCAAAAACAGTACGTATGGCTTGTTGCGCGGTAATTCAATCAGCCGCTCAACATCGAGCCCGTAATCGCCCAGCCCCTTGGGCAGGTCGTAGCCCAAGGCAACGGCAAACAACTGGCGCAGGCGCTCAACTGCATGCTGCCCCCTGGCTACGGCCAGGCGGCGTTGATAAAAGCGGCTGGCCAGCGGTTCGCGGGCAGAGTTCTGGTCCAGGCCGGCCACCGGAGCTTTGACATAGCGCGTCAGCCAGGCACTTTTGAGCAGGCCCTGGGCATCGAGCACCAGGTCGTATTTCTCGGCGCGCAGACTTTGCTTGAAGCGCCGCCATTCACCGCTCTTGATGGTTTGCCAGATATTCTTGCGCCAGCGGCGAATGGCCACCGGAATGACTTTTCCCACTGCCGGGTGCCAGGTCGGAATCTCGGCAAAACCTTCTTCCACTACCCAGTCGAAGGTGATCCCCGGAATGGCCCGCGCCGCATCGGTCAATGCCGGCAGGGCATGAATGATATCCCCCAGGGATGAGGTTTTTACCAACAGGACGCGCACCTATTTGACCTCGACCACAGAGCCGTGCAAACGCTGCAAGGCTTCAACCACCGGCTGCGGCATCAACTCACGCAGACAGTTGTAGTGGCCGAAACGGCAGGTACGATCAAAGCAGGGGCTGCAATCGAGACCCAGGCGCACGATCTCGACCTTGTCGGCCAGGGGCGGGGTGAAGCCCGGCGACGTGGAGCCATACACCGCCACCAACGGGCGATTAAGCGCCGCTGCCACATGCATCAGCCCGGAATCGTTGGACACCACCGCATCGGCGCACGACAGCAGGTCAATGGCTTCCGCCAGGGAAGTCTCGCCGCTGAGGTTGACCGACTCTTCGCGCAGCCCCGGAATCAGCCGCGCGCGGATGTCTTCGCCCACCCCGTGATCGTTTTTGGAACCGAACAGCCAGACTTGCCAGCCTTCGCGAATTTTTTGCTCGGCCACCGCCGCGTAGTGCTCCGACGGCCAGCGCTTGGACTCGCCAAACTCGGCACCCGGGCACAGCGCCAGCACCGGACGGTCCAGCGCCAGACCGAATTTGCCCAGTGCCGCAGCGCGACTCACCGGGTCGATTTGCAACGCAGGACGCGGGTACGGCCGAGGCAGGTCTGCCCCGGGCTCATAGGCCAGGGCCATAAAGCGCTCGATCATCAACGGATAGCGGTCTTTATCGAGCTTGCGCACATCGTTGAGCAGGCCGTAGCGGAACTCGCCGCGCCAGCCGGTGCGTTTGGGGATACCGGCGAAAAACGGCACCAGTGCCGATTTCAGCGAGTTGGGCAGCAGGATTGCCTGATCGTATTGACCCTTGAGGGACTTGCCGATCTTGCGTCGCGTGGCCAGTTCGAGTGCGCCGTGGCCGAGCGGAAAGCTCAAGGCCTGACGAACTTCAGGCATGCGCTCAAGGATGGGCCGGCTCCACTCGGGGGCCAGCACATCGATTGCGCAATCCGGATGACGCTGTTTCAGGCACTGGAACAGTGTCTGTGCCATCACCATGTCACCGACCCAGCTGGGCCCAACGATCAAAATATTCATAAGTTTCCATAAACGAGCAAGGGAGGCATTCGCCTGATACCTGTCTGTTAAAAGCCCTGTTACCTCAACCGCAGGAGCGGGCTTGTCTCGCGATGATCTCGATAGCGCCGCGTTTATCCAGTAAACACGCGTTAGCGTTAACGACCATCGCGAGCAAGCTCGTTCCTACAGAAACAGCGTTCATTTAACTGACGGGAATCAGGCATTCGCCTCCCCGCTGTAGTGCCATATCGCTTTATTTGACCAGTGTACGCCACTCTGGGTGAGCAGTAGTCTTGCCGGTTACCAGATCAAAGTAGGCTTTTTGCAGTTTTTCGGTAATCGGACCGCGACGGCCAATACCGATCAGTCGCCCGTCAACTTCGCGAATCGGCGTCACTTCAGCGGCAGTGCCGGTAAAGAAGGCTTCGTCGGCGATGTACACCTCGTCCCGGGTAATGCGTTTTTCTACAAATTTGTACCCAAGCTCGGTGGCCAGGGTCAGGATCGTGCTGCGGGTGATGCCGTTCAGGCAAGCCGTCACGTCCGGGGTGTAAATCACGCCGTCCTTGATCAGGAATACGTTTTCGCCCGAGCCTTCAGCCACGAAGCCTTCAGGGTCCAGCAGCAACGCTTCGTCAGCACCGCCGGAAATCGCTTCCTGCAGGGCCAGCATCGAGTTGATGTAGTGACCGTTGGCCTTGGCCCGGGTCATGGAGATGTTCACGTGGTGACGGGTGAAGGAGCTGGTACGCACCTTGATCCCGACTTCCAGGGCTTCGGCGCCCATATAGGCACCCCAGCTCCACGGGGCGATGATCACATGGACTTTAAGGCCGGTGGCACGCAGGCCCATGGCTTCAGATCCGTAGAACACCATCGGCCGGATGTAGGCGCTGTCGAGGTTGTTTTCACGCACCGCCAGGCGGGTCGCTTCGTTGATTTCGTCTTTGCTGAACGGGATCTTCATGCCCATGATGTGGGCCGAATCGAACAGGCGGTCAGTGTGCGCCTGCAGGCGGAAAATCGCCGGGCCTTGCGGGGTTTCATACGCGCGCACACCTTCAAACACGCCCATGCCGTAGTGCAGGGTATGGGTCAGCACGTGGGTTGTAGCATCGCGCCACGGCACCAGCTTGCCGTCATACCAGATCACACCATCACGATCAGCCATCGACATCATTACGCTCCTCAAAGAATCCAGCACCTGCGCATGACACGTCAGGCAAATTGGACGGGCCTTATGAACCCGCCGGATACGTTTTCTAGCTCAATCCTAGCTCAGACCAAATGCGCCGTACGTGTTGACGTTCGACCACAAATTGATCCCCCGTGACCACCCCGGCCTCCTTCTGCAAGGCTTGCCGGTGGGCTACGGCGCGAAAGGCCTTGTAAGCCTCGCGCAACAGGGCAGCATCAGCGGCGGGTATCAGCCCGTCCTGCTCCAGCCCTTCCAGAATGCGGATGTTATCGGTGTAGCGCAGTACCGCAGGGTGTTCCCTGGACCAGGCCAGAGCCGCGTATTGCACCATAAATTCAATATCGACGATACCACCGGCGTCCTGCTTGAGGTCGAACGGCACCGTGGCCTGGAAGGCATTTTCCGCGGTGCCTGCAGCAGTGATCCGGGTACCGAGGTTGCCACGCATTTTGGCCCGCATCTCGCTGACTTCCTGGCGCAGGGTCGGCAAATCGCGCTCCCGGCACAGAATGCTCGCACGCACTTGCTCGAATGCTGCGCCCACTTGCTTGCAACCGACCAGGACCCGGGCCCGCACCAGCGCCTGGTGTTCCCAGGTCCAGGCTTCGCTTTGCTGGTAGCGCTCGAAAGCGCCGAGCGAGCTGACCAACAGGCCTGAAGCGCCTGACGGGCGCAAGCGCATGTCAACTTCATACAGCTGCCCGGAGTTGGTCTGGGCCGTCAGCAAGTGGATGATGCGCTGGCCCAGACGGGTGAAAAACTGCGCGCTGTCGATGGGCTTGGGACCATCGGTGTCAGCGTTGGGGTCGCCATCGTGAATAAACACCAGATCCAGATCCGAGCCGTGCCCCAGCTCGATCCCGCCCACTTTGCCATAGCCCACGATAATGAAACCGGGATCGCACAGACTGCCGTCGGCCCGCTGCGGCGTGCCGTACTTGGCCACTGTCTGGCGCCAGGCCAGCGCCAGCACTTGTTGCAGAATGGCTTCGGCCAGCCAGGTGAGGTAGTCGCTGACCTTCATTAAAGGCAGGCTGCCGGCAATTTCCGAGGCCGCAACCCGCAGGCGGTGGGCCAGTTTGAAGTTACGCAAGGCCTCCATTTGCTGCTCAAGGTCGTCCTCGGGGATCCGCGTCAGGCGTTCGCGCAGTTCAGCGGCCAGCTCCGGGGCCAGGGGCGGCTTGAACAGACGACTTTCATTGAGCAACTCATCGAGCAACAGCGGGAAGCGGGTGATCTGTTCGGCAATCCATGGACTGGCCGCACACAGGGTCAGCAGGCGCCGCAGGGCGTCAGGGTTTTCGGTCAGCAACACTAGATACGCGGAACGCCGGGCCACCGCCTCCACCAGCGGCAACACCCGTTCCAGCACCAGATCGGGGTTGGCATGTTCGACCGCCTGAGCCAGCAAACGCGGAATAAAGGCATCCAGCCGCTCGCGGCCCAAACGCTGCATGGCACGCAGTTGCGGGCTGGAGCGCAGGCTGGCCAGTTGCTTCAAGGCATTGGGGGCATCGACAAACCCGGCTTCCTGCAGTTGCGCGCAGGCCGCGGCGTCATCCTGGACTTCTTCCCACAACGGCAACCACTCACCGCCGACGATCAGCTCACCTTCGTCGATGTCCTCTTCTTCGTCCGGGTCGGCAATCACCTGACGGAAATGCCAGTCGATACGGCCGCGCCACATCATCAACTGTTCATGGAACGCGGCCCAGTTGTCGAACCCCATCATGAATGCGATACGCGCCTGATCCTGCTCGGTGTCCGGCAGCATTTGGGTCTGGCGATCGGCAATGGCCTGAATAGCGTGTTCGGTGTAACGCAAAAATTCGTAACCTTCACGCAACTCGCTGACCACCTGCGCGGGCAGGTAGCCCTGGCCTTCGAGAATGCCCAGCACTGTCAGCAGCGGACGCTGCTGCAGGCTGAGGTCGCGGCCGCCGTGGATCAGCTGGAAGGCCTGGGCGATAAACTCGACTTCACGAATCCCGCCGGCACCCAGCTTGATGTTGTCGGCCATGCCCTTGCGCCGCACTTCCTGCTGGATCAGCTGTTTCATGGTGCGCAGGGCTTCTATCGCCGAAAAATCGAGGTAGCGCCGGTACACGAACGGGCGCAGCAAACTGAGCAACTGTGCCCCCATCGCCTGATCACCGGCCACGACCCGGGCCTTGATCATGGCGTAGCGCTCCCAGTCGCGCCCCTGGTCCTGGTAGTACTGCTCCAGAGCGTTGAAACTCAGCACCAGGGCCCCCGAGGAACCATAAGGGCGCAGGCGCATGTCGACACGGAATACAAAACCGTCAACGGTCATCGGGTCCAGGGCCTTGATCAGGCGCTGGCCCAGACGGATAAAGAACTCCTGATTGTCCAGCGCACGCTTTGCCCCGACGGTTTCGCCGCCCTCGGGGTAGGCGAAAATCAGGTCGATGTCCGATGACAGGTTGAGCTCCACGGCGCCCAGCTTGCCCATCCCCAGAATCACCATTGGCTGCGGTTCGCCACTGCGATGCCCGGTAGGCGTACCGAATTGCTGGCAATGGCGCTGATACAACCAGCGATAGGCCTGATCGATGCTGGCATCGGCCATGTCCGACAGGTCGCGGCAGGTTTCAACCAGATCGGCCTGGCGGTTGAGGTCACGCCAGATAATCCGGATTTGCTGACGGGTGCGCTGACGCCGCAGCACGCGCCCCAATTCGTCATCGGTGGCGGCCGTCTCGACAGCTTCTGCGATTTGCCCGCACAACTCACCAGGTTTGAAGCTGCGGTCCAGCTCCCCACTGCGCACCAGATCAAGCAACATCACAGGATCACGCAATGACTGTTCAATAAAGAAGTCGCTCGCCGCACTCACCCGCTCAAAGGCAGCCCAGCGCTCTGGCGACCAGTCATCAAGCCCGTGCTCGCCGGCAAGTTGCGCAACAGCAGCGCGCCATGACTGCTCGCTACGGCTGACAAGTGGCAATAAAAGGCTCGGAATTGCGGCAAGCGAGGGAAGGCTCATGGTCTATCCTTGATCGGCGAAGGTGTTGCCGAGTACGGTGACAGGAAGAAACAGCGGTTAAATCCGACTGTCGAACAAAGGTTACAAATAGCTGAAATTTCTATTTAATTGGCAGCCAACCTGCAATCTGAAGATCAAATTGCAAATCAAGCACCAACAATATCGATTTTTCACACAACGCAACAGGCAAGCACCCTATGCTTTCCTGTAGTTTTACTACTGAGCAACATACTCGAAAGGCTGAAATGGCCGACGATTTGTAGTAAAACTACACAACGCCGGAATCAACCCTCCGGTCATCCAAGAATTTATGTCGTCTGCCCACAAGGCCAGTCGCAAACTCAGGCAACCGATTCTGGAAGCCTTTCCGCCCTGGAGCAAGCCATGCAAGACCTCGATCCCGTCGAAACCCAGGAATGGCTGGACGCCCTGGAATCGGTTCTCGACAAAGAAGGCGAAGAACGCGCTCACTATCTGATGACCCGTATGGGTGAGCTCGCTACACGCACCGGTTCGCAACTGCCGTACGCCATCACCACGCCATACCGCAACACGATTCCCGTTACCCACGAAGCACGCATGCCTGGCGACCTGTTCATGGAACGCCGCATTCGCTCGCTGGTACGCTGGAACGCGATGGCGATGGTCATGCGCACGAACTTGAAAGATTCTGACCTGGGCGGTCACATCTCCAGTTTCGCTTCCAGCGCAACGCTGTATGACATCGGTTTCAACTACTTCTTCCAGGCTCCGACCGAAGAACATGGCGGCGACCTGATCTACTTCCAGGGTCACACCTCGCCAGGCGTTTACGCCCGTGCGTTCATGGAAGGCCGCATCACCGAAGATCAAATGAACAACTTCCGCCAGGAAGTCGACGGTCAGGGCCTGTCGTCCTACCCGCACCCTTGGCTGATGCCCGACTTCTGGCAGTTCCCGACTGTATCCATGGGCCTTGGCCCGATCCAGGCGATCTACCAGGCACGCTTCATGAAGTACCTGGAAGCCCGTGGCTACATTCCTGCCGGCAAGCAAAAAGTCTGGTGCTTCCTGGGTGACGGCGAGTGTGACGAGCCGGAATCCCTGGGCGCCATCTCCCTGGCAGGCCGCGAAAACCTCGACAACCTGATCTTCGTCATCAACTGCAACCTGCAGCGCCTTGATGGCCCGGTTCGCGGCAACGGCAAGATCATCCAGGAACTCGAAGGCGTGTTCCGCGGCGCTCACTGGAACGTGACCAAAGTCATCTGGGGCCGTTTCTGGGACCCGCTGCTGGCCAAGGACGTCGACGGTATCCTGCAACGTCGCATGGACGAAGTCATCGACGGCGAGTACCAGAACTACAAAGCCAAAGACGGCGCGTTCGTGCGCGAGCACTTCTTCAACACGCCAGAACTCAAGGCGATGGTTGCCGATCTGTCCGACGACGAGATCTGGAAGCTCAACCGTGGCGGTCACGACCCGTACAAGGTCTATGCGGCGTACCACGAAGCGGTCAACCACAAAAACCAGCCAACCGTCATCCTGGCCAAGACCATCAAGGGTTATGGCACCGGTGCCGGCGAAGCGAAGAACACTGCGCACAACACCAAGAAAGTTGATGTTGAAAGCCTGAAGCTGTTCCGCGACCGTTTCGACATTCCGGTCAAAGACGACGAAATCGAAAGCCTGCCATTCTTCAAACCCGAAGAAGGCAGCGCCGAAGCCCGCTACCTGAGCGAACGTCGCACTGCACTGGGCGGCTTCGTCCCTCAGCGCCGCGCCAAGAGCCTGAGCATCCCTACCCCGCCACTGGACACGCTCAAGGCCATCCTTGACGGTTCCGGCGACCGTGAAATTTCCACCACCATGGCGTTCGTGCGCATCCTGGCACAGCTGGTGAAGGACAAGGACATCGGTCAGCGCATCGTTCCGATCATCCCGGACGAAGCCCGTACCTTCGGTATGGAAGGCATGTTCCGCCAGCTGGGCATCTACTCGTCCGTCGGCCAGCTCTACGAGCCGGTTGATAAAGACCAGGTGATGTTCTACCGCGAAGACAAGAAAGGTCAGATTCTCGAAGAAGGCATCAACGAAGCAGGCGCCATGAGCTCCTTCATCGCCGCCGGTACTTCGTACTCCAACCACAACCAGCCAATGCTGCCGTTCTACATCTTCTACTCGATGTTCGGTTTCCAGCGTATTGGCGACCTGGCCTGGGCCGCCGGCGACAGCCGCACCCGTGGCTTCCTGATCGGCGGCACCGCCGGGCGTACCACGCTCAACGGTGAAGGCCTGCAGCACGAAGACGGTCACAGCCACATCCTGGCCAGCACTATCCCGAACTGCCGCACCTTTGATCCGACCTACGGCTACGAGCTGGCGGTGATCATTCAGGACGGCATGAAGAAGATGACCGAAGAACAACAGGACGTCTTCTACTACATCACCGTGATGAACGAGTCGTACCAGCAGCCAGCCATGCCGGCCGGTGTTGAGGAAGGCATCGTCAAGGGCATGTACCTGCTTGAAGAAGACACCAAGGAAGCAGCTCACCACGTTCAGCTGATGGGCTCCGGCACCATCCTGCGCGAAGTGCGTGAAGCGGCGAAAATCCTGCGTGAAGACTTCAACATCGGTGCTGACGTATGGAGCGTTACCAGCTTCAACGAACTGCGTCGCGACGGCCTGGCCGTTGAGCGCAGCAACCGTCTGCACCCGGGCCAGAAGCCTCAGCTGAGCTATGTCGAAGAGTGCCTGACTGGCCGTAAAGGTCCGGTCATTGCCTCCACCGACTACATGAAGCTGTTCGCCGAGCAGATTCGTCAGTGGGTACCGGTCAAGGAATTCAAAGTGCTGGGCACTGATGGTTTCGGCCGCAGCGACAGCCGCAAAAAACTGCGTCACTTCTTTGAGGTAGACCGTCACTTCGTGGTGTTGGCAGCCCTTGAAGCATTGGCTGACCGTGGCGATATCGAACCGAAAGTGGTGGCTGAAGCCATCGTCAAGTTCGGCATCAACCCGGAAAAACGCAACCCACTGGACTGCTGAGGAGAATTTTTGTGAGCGAACTCATTCGAGTACCTGACATCGGCAGCGGTGACGGCGAAGTCATCGAACTGTTTGTAAAGGTCGGCGACCGTATCGAAGCCGATCAAAGCATCCTGACCCTGGAGTCGGACAAGGCGAGCATGGAAATCCCTGCTCCCAAGGCCGGCGTCGTCAAGAGCCTGAAGGTCAAGCTGGGCGACCGCCTGAAAGAAGGCGACGAACTGCTGGAGCTGGAAGTTGAAGGTGGCGCTGCAGCCCCTGAAGCACCAGCCCCTGCAGCGGCACCTGCCGCTGCAGAAAAACCGGCTGCCGCCCCTGCTGCCGAGGCCCCTGCGGCCCCGGCTGCAGCACCTGCACAATCCACCGTCCAGGACATTCACGTCCCGGACATCGGCTCGTCGGGCAAAGCCAAGATCATCGAGATCCTGGTCAAGGCCGGCGATACCGTTGAGGCTGATCAATCGCTGATCACCCTCGAATCCGACAAAGCCAGCATGGAAATTCCATCGCCGGCCGCCGGTGTGGTTGAAAGCATTTCGGTCAAGCTGGATGACGAAGTCGGCACTGGCGACTTCATCCTCAAGCTCAAGGTCGCGGGCGCTGCTGCGCCAGCGGCACCAGCCCAGGCTGCAGCTCCTGCTGCGGCCAAAGCTGAAGCGCCTGCTGCGGCACCTGCTGCACCGGCTGCCAAAGCTGCGGCACCAGCCCCGGCCCCGGCCGCTGCACCAGCAGCAAGCGGTGCCAAAGTTCACGCCGGCCCCGCCGTGCGTCAACTGGCCCGCGAGTTCGGCGTCGAGCTGAGCGCGGTCAGCCCAAGCGGCCCCCATGGTCGTGTGATCAAAGAAGACGTGCAGGCTTACGTCAAAACCATGATGCAGAAGGCCAAGGAAGCTCCGGCAGCCGGTGCAACCGGCGGCGCGGGCATTCCTCCGATCCCGGTAGTGGACTTCAGCCGCTTCGGCGAAGTTGAAGAAGTGGCCATGACCCGCCTGATGCAAATCGGCGCGTCGAGCCTGCACCGCAGCTGGCTGAACATCCCGCACGTGACCCAGTTCGACCAGGCTGACATCACCGAGCTGGAAGCCTTCCGCGTCGCGCAAAAAGCCGTCGCAGAAAAAGCCGGCGTCAAGCTGACCGTACTGCCTCTGCTGCTCAAGTCCTGCGCCCACCTGCTCAAGGAAATGCCGGACTTCAACAGCTCGCTGGCGCCAAGCGGCAAAGCGATCATCCGCAAGAAGTACGTCAACATCGGCTTTGCCGTAGACACCCCGGATGGCCTGCTGGTCCCTGTGATCAAAAACGTCGACCAGAAAAGCCTGTTGCAGCTTGCTGCCGAGGCCGCCGCACTGGCTGCCAAGGCCCGCGACAAGAAGCTCACCGCTGACGACATGCAGGGCGCCTGCTTCACCATTTCCAGCCTCGGGCACATTGGCGGCACCGGCTTCACGCCGATCGTCAACGCACCGGAAGTGGCGATCCTCGGCGTTTCCAAGGCAACCATCCAGCCAGTCTGGGACGGCAAAGCCTTCCAGCCGAAACTGATGCTGCCTCTGTCGCTGTCCTACGATCACCGTGTGATCAACGGCGCAGCAGCTGCACGCTTCACCAAGCGCCTGAGCGACTTGCTGGGCGACATCCGCACCATCCTGTTGTAAGCCACGCCCCGGCCTTCCCCAGGGAAGGCCGGAGTAGCGCACAGTTTTCCGAGCGCCACGCTCGTACCTCAACCCCGCCCGTTTGGCGGGGCTTTTTTTGCCCGCATTTTTTGCTGGCCAGCCGCTTCCCCCATAAGCCTGCGGGAGCCGGCTTGCCAGGGATGATTAAAGCCTGTCGGCCCCTGAAGCCGGCGAGTCATAAAAGCGTAACAGCCGACGGACAACCTGCAGCTATCGGCAAGCCTGCCGATAGCGACCTGAGCCTGCATGCTCACTTGTCAGCGTCGTGAGCTTGATGCAACCTTGCCGCAGACCACAGACCGCAGGAACAGGGCGCCAGCCCGTGTGCAATCAGCATTTGTAAAGCGAGTGTCTTAATGAAAAGCCAACCCGATGCTGCCCTGCGTATGGCAGCCGAGGTCGTGACCCAGTTACCCGTGCCCTCCCGGCTCGGCATGCTGCGTTTCGAACGGCTTAATGAAGCCAGCTGGGCACTGCTCTACCTGGACCCCCACTGCGAACGCCAGTTTGGCCTGCCAGCGGCAGAGCTGTGCGCGCTCACCGGCTCGCCCTATGCCAGCCTGATGGAGCCCAAGGCCCGCTACCAGCTGCATGACGCGATTGAACTGCAACTCAGGACCAGCCCCCACTACGTGGTGCATTACACCCTGCACACCCCCCAGGGCGCGCTGAACCTGATGGAGCTGGGCGAAGCTTACAAACAGCACAATCGGCACTTGCTGCGCGGCTACCTGCTGGTGGTCGAAAGCGCGGTCAACAGCGCACTGCCTGCTGCGCCGCCAGCCGGGCCCGAAACCCAGCACAGCCGCCTGCACATCGCCCTGGAGCTCAACCAGCGGGCCCAGCAAGAGCAACTCCAGCATCTGGAGCGGGTGCGGGCGCAACAGGATCTGATCCTGCTGCTGGCCCGCCACCGGTATAGCCAGCACAACTCGCTGCAAGAAGCAGCGGAACTGATTACCCGTAGCGCCTGCGAGATTTATCAAGTGGACGGCGCCAGCCTGTGGAACCTTGAAGGCAACCAGCTGCTGCCTATCTCTGCGTATCAGCGCGAAAGCCAGGCCTTTGTCGAGCAGGGAATTTTCGACGCCAGCGCGTTTCCGGACTATCTCGAAGCCCTGCACACCAGCCGCTCCATCGATGCCCAGAATGCCAACCATGACCCGCGCACCCGCGAGCTGATGGCGAGCCCGGGTCGACGCGATGCCAACGCCATGCTCGATGCCAGTATCCGCATCGACGGCCAGGTGGTCGGCGTGCTGTGCCTGGAGCAAACCGGCAAAACCCGGGTCTGGCAGGCGGATGAAATTGCCTTTGCCGGCGAACTGGCTGACCAGTTCGCCCAAGTCATCAACAACCACAACCGGCGTACCGCCACCAACGCCCTGCACCTGTTCCAGCGGGCGGTCGAACAAAGCGCCAACGCTTTCCTGCTGGTCAACTGCATGGGAGTGGTCGAATACGTCAACCCCAGCTTTACCGCCATCACCCAGTACAGTTCCGACGAAGTGCAGGGGCACAAGCTGTCGGAACTGCCCGCACTGGAGAACCTCAGCGATCTGCTGTTTGATGCGCACTCAAGCCTGAGCAAAGGCAATAGCTGGCAAGGCGAATTCAAAAGCCGGCGCAAAAACCTGGAGCCCTACTGGGGCCAGATGTCGATCTCCAAGGTCTATGGCGACAACCGTGAACTGACCCATTACATCGGCATTTACGAAGACATCACCGACTCCAAACTGGCACAGCAGCGCATCGAGCGTCTGGCCTACACCGACAACCTGACCAATCTGGGCAACCGCCCGGCGTTCATTCGCAACCTCGATGAGCGCTTCGCCCGCAACAGCACCACCCAGGTATGCCTGCTGCTGGTAGACATCGACAACTTCAAGCGCATCAATGACAGCCTCGGCCACCAGACTGGCGACAAACTGCTGATCAGCCTGGCCAGGCGGTTGCGCAACAGCCTCAACCCGAGCGACAACCTGGCGCGCTTCGCCAGTAACGAATTCGCCGTACTGCTCGATGACACGGGCCTGGAGACCGGGCAGAAAATCGCCAGCCAGCTGCTGATGACCCTCGACAAGCCGATGTTCGTCGACAACCAGCTAATCAGCGTTACGGGCTCGGTTGGCGTCGCCTGCTCGCCCTTGCACGGGCGCGACCCGCAAACCCTGATGCGCAACGCCGGGCTGGCACTGCACAAGGCCAAAGCCAACGGCAAGCACCAGGTGCAAGTGTTCACCGAAGCCCTGAACGCCGAAGCCAGCTACAAACTCTTCGTCGAAAACAATCTGCGCCGGGCCCTGACGCAAAATGAACTCGACGTGTTCTACCAGCCCAAACTCTGCCTGCGCAGCGGCCGACTGCTGGGCATGGAAGCCCTGCTGCGCTGGAACCACCCGGAAAAAGGCATGATCCGCCCTGACCAGTTCATCAGCGTGGCCGAAGAAACCGGGTTGATCATTCCGATTGGCAAATGGGTCGCGCGCCAGGCCTGCCGCATGAGCAAACAGCTGGCCGGAGAAGGCCTGGGCAACCTGCAGGTGGCAATCAATTTGTCGCCCAAGCAGTTTTCCGACCCGGATCTGGTGGCCTCGATTGCCAGCATCCTCAAGGAAGAACGGCTGCCCGCCTCGCTGCTGGAGCTCGAACTGACCGAAGGCCTGCTGCTGGAAGCCACCGATGACACGCGCCTGCAACTCGATCAGCTCAAAAAGCTCGGCCTGACCCTGGCCATGGACGATTTTGGCACCGGTTATTCATCGCTCAGCTACCTGAAAAAATTCCCGATCGACATCCTCAAGATCGACCGCAGCTTTATCAATGACATCCCGGACAACCAGAACGACATGGAGATCACCTCTGCCGTGATCGCCATGGCCCACAACCTCAAACTCAAAGTGGTTGCCGAAGGCATCGAAACCGCTGCACAGTTGGCGTTCCTGCGCCGCCATCGTTGCGATGTGGGCCAGGGTTACCTGTTCGACCGCCCGATCCCCGGCAGCGAACTGGTGACCCGACTCAAACGCTATCCGCGTGGCCCCCTGGCCTGACAACGACGTAACACTGGGGCAAACTGCAGATCTTAATTCCTACAATCTGACTGAGAGGACTTGCAACATGGTCTTACGCTCGGAAATCCTGGTGAATAAAAACGTGCTACCTACTCAAGAACAGGCCCTGCCGGGCCGCGAAACGCCAATGGTGTTGCCGGACTACCACTTCGTACACAAAGACACCCCGCTGCTGGGCCCCTTTATCGGCAATGTCGGCTTTGCCATTTTCGGCCTGGGTTGTTTCTGGGGCGCAGAACGCAAGTTCTGGCAGCGTGAAGGCGTAGTCAGCACCGTCGTGGGCTACGCCGGCGGCTTCACCCCGAACCCGACCTACGAAGAAGTCTGCTCGGGCCTGACCGGCCATACCGAAGTGGTTCTGGTGGTCTACGACCAGGACAAAGTCAGCTACGCAGAACTGTTGAAAATGTTCTGGGAGCTGCACAACCCGACCCAGGGCATGCGCCAGGGCAACGACATCGGTACCCAGTACCGGTCGGTTATCTACTGCACCACACCGGAACAGCTGGATGAGGCACTGGCCAGCAAAGCCGCATTCCAGGCCGAGCTGACCAAAGCTGGCCTGGGCACCATCACCACCGAAATCGACCAGGCCCCTACGGTCTACTTCGCCGAGGCCTATCACCAGCAATACCTGGCGAAAAACCCGGAAGGCTACTGCGGTATCGGTGGCACCGGCGTGACCTGCCCGATTTGAGGTGACACAAACAACATCGCGAGCAAGCTCGCTCCTACAGGTTTAGTTGATACCTGTAGGAGCGAGCTTGCTCGCGATTGGTTTTGCCTGATGCCAATTACTCTGCGATCAACCATTCCATCTGAAAGCCGCCCTGGGTCTGCCCCAGATGCTTGGCCAGCCACGGCATCAACTCACGCAGCTCTTCTTCCAGCCCCCACGGCGGATTGGCAATGGCCAGGCCGGAGCCATTGAGGCTGCCAGGGGTGTCCAGAGGGTGCACGAACAACTCGACCTGAAGCAATTTCGGCGCACCTGAACCTGCCAGGTCCTGATAGAAGCGACGCAACTGGCGCTTGTCCTTGATCGGGTACCAGATCGCCACCACGGTTTGACGCATACGGCTGATCGCATCTTTCAGCGATTCGGCGCAGCGCTTCATCTCATCGAGCTTTTCAAACGGCGGGTCAATCAGCATCAGTCCGCGCTTCTCGGCCACTGGCAGCAGTGCCCGCGGCACATGCCAGCCTTCACCCAGATGCACCGCCACCCGCCGATCGCCTTTCATGTTGTCTTTGAGCAACACGCCGTCTTCCGGGTGCTTCTCGTTCAGCAACACGCGATCCTGGGAACGGGTCAAACACCGCGCCAGCTCAGGCGAACCCGGGTAGTAGCGCAACTCGCCATCCGGGTTCATTTTGTTCAGCACCTGCATGTAATCGGCAGTCACCGCCGGCAAATTCTTCTTGCCCCACAACCGCGCAATCCCTTCCAGGTACTCACCCGTGCGATTGGCCTGGTCGCCCTTGAGGTCGTACAAGCCGATCCCGGCGTGGGTATCGAGGTAGGCAAAAGGTTGATCTTTACGCGACATCAGGGCGATGAGGCGGGTCAAGACAATGTGTTTAAAGACGTCGGCGTGGTTGCCGGCGTGGAAGGCGTGACGATAGTTCATGGTTGCTCCTGCGCAGGGGGCGAAGTTTACCCTGTGCAGCGAATAACGTCAGGGGTTAAGCCCGTGGCCGCGCCAAACGGTGCAGCCAGGCAGGGCCAGCGGTGCCGCGCAAAGCAAAAAAAAGGCCCGCCTCCAAAGGAGACGGGCCTTTTCTCAAGGCCGGCAGAGCTGGCCCTGGCTCAAAACACTTAGCTGTTTTGCTGGAAATCTTTCTCGGCAGCGTCGAAGCGCTCGATCATCTTCTTGCTTGGGCCTTTGCCCATGGAGCTGACCAGCACAATGGCAATGCTGGCAAAGATGAAGCCCGGGATGATTTCGTACAGACCGAACAGGGAGAACTGCTTCCACACGATCACAGTGACTGCACCCACCAGAATACCGGCCAGCGCGCCATTGCGAGTCATGCCTTTCCACAGTACCGAGATCAGTACCACTGGACCGAAAGCAGCACCGAAGCCTGCCCAGGCATAGCTAACCAGGCCCAGAACGCGGTTCTCGGGGTTGGCAGCCAGCGCGATTGCGATCAACGCAACGGCCAGCACCATCAGACGACCGACCCACACCAGCTCTTTCTGGGAAGCATTCTTGCGCAGGAAAGATTTGTAGAAGTCCTCGGTCAGGGCGCTGGAGCACACCAACAGCTGGCAGCTCAAGGTACTCATCACGGCCGCCAGAATGGCCGACAGCAGGACACCGGCAATCCAGGGGTTGAACAGCAGCTTGGCCAGTTCGATGAATACACGCTCAGGGTTTTCATTCACAGGACCTGCCACTTCCGGGTGTGCCGAGAAGTAAGCAATACCAAAGAAGCCCACGGCGACGGTACCGGCCAGACACAGGATCATCCAGGTCATGGAAATGCGACGCGCCTTGGCGATCGACTTCACCGAATCGGCGGCCATGAAACGCGCCAGAATGTGCGGTTGACCGAAGTAACCCAGACCCCAGCCCATCAGCGAGATGATGCCGATGAAGGAAGTGCCCTTGAGCATGTCGAAGTTGCTTGGATCGTTGGCTTCGATTGCCAGGAAGGTGGTATCAACGCCACCCGTGGCCAGCAGCACGATGATCGGCGTCAGGATCAGCGCGAAGATCATCAGGGTTGCTTGTACGGTGTCGGTCCAGCTGACCGCCAGAAAACCACCGACGAAGGTGTAAGCGATGGTCGCTGCAGCACCGGCCCACAGCGCAGTCTCGTAAGACATGCCGAAGGTGCTTTCAAACAGGCGGGCACCGGCCACGATGCCGGAAGCGCAGTAGATGGTGAAGAACACCAGAATCACGATTGCCGAGATAATCCGCAACAGTCCGCTTTGGTCTTCAAAACGGCTGGAGAAGTAATCCGGCAGGGTCAGCGCATCACCGTTGTGCTCGGTCTGCACCCGCAGACGGCCGGCAACAAACAGCCAGTTCAGGTAGGCACCGGTCACCAGACCGATGGCAATCCAGCTTTCCGACAGCCCGGACATATAGATCGCGCCCGGCAAACCCATCAACAACCAGCCGCTCATGTCGGAGGCGCCAGCGGACAATGCAGTCACTACGCTGCCCAGGCTACGGCCACCGAGAATATAGTCAGAAAGGTTGTTGGTGGAGCGATAGGCCATAAAGCCGATCAGCACCATTGCCGAGATATAGATCACGAACGTGATCAGGGTTGGGTTACTTACAATCATTGAGTTAAGCCCTGGCATTGTTTTTATGTTTAGCGGCGGTCTGGCCGTACGCTCACAAACGTCCTGTCTGAGACGATTAACCTGGCCGCGCATTTATGACTGATGTTTCCCCAGAAAATCCACCAGCCGATGAACCAATCTGTATTTCGAGGTTGCACCTTAACCGCGGATGCTATGCAACAAAGCAAATAAGGTGCAACCAGTTTTTGCCGTCCTAGTTGCACCTTGTCGCATTTTCAACTCAATTGAGCTTTTTTGCTCCTTTTCGGAGCAAGAAGTCCCTGTTACTGCCTAAATACAACCCACCCTGCAGGAGCGAGCTTGCTCGCGAGTTTTTCCTCACAAGCCCTCAAGATCTCGCGAGCAAGCTCGCTCCTACATTCGGGTTAGACACACCGCCGATTTTTTCCGACAGAAAACGGGTTGCACTAGGTTGCACCTGCTTCAGCGCAGCGCTAATCTTGCCGCCAGCTGCTGCCACGCAAATGTGGCACCCATGAGGATAAAAATATGGCTACCACCACCCTTGGGGTCAAACTCGACGACCCAACCCGCGAGCGCCTCAAAGCCGCCGCGACCTCGATTGATCGCACGCCACACTGGCTGATCAAGCAGGCAATCTTCAATTACCTGGAAAAACTCGAGGGTGGTGCAACCCTGAATGAGTTGAGCGGCATCCCTGGCATTACCAGCGATGACGCCGACGACGCGCACGCCGATCACGCGCATCAGTGCTTCCTGGAGTTCGCAGAAAGCATCCTGCCGCAATCCGTGTTGCGCGCAGCCATCACCTCGGCCTACCGCCGTCCGGAACCGGAAGTGGTACCCATGCTGCTGGAGCAGGCCCGCCTGCCCGCGCCAATGGCTGAAGCGACCCAGACCCTGGCGGCCTCGATTGCCGAAAAACTGCGCAATCAGAAGAGCGCCGGTGGCCGTGCCGGGATCGTCCAGGGCCTGCTGCAAGAGTTTTCCCTGTCGTCCCAGGAAGGCGTGGCACTGATGTGTCTGGCCGAAGCGCTGCTGCGGATCCCGGACAAAGGCACCCGTGACGCCCTGATCCGCGACAAGATCAGCACCGGCAACTGGCACCCGCACCTGGGCAACAGCCCGTCGCTGTTCGTTAACGCCGCGACCTGGGGCTTGCTGCTGACCGGCAAGCTGGTCTCGACCCATAACGAAGCAGGCCTGACCTCCTCCCTGAGCCGCATCATCGGCAAAAGCGGCGAGCCGATGATCCGCAAGGGCGTCGACATGGCCATGCGCCTGATGGGCGAACAGTTTGTAACCGGCGAAACCATCGCCGAAGCCCTGGCCAACGCCACGCGCTTTGAAGCCAAAGGCTTCCGCTATTCCTACGACATGCTCGGCGAAGCGGCCCTGACCGCCCATGACGCGCAAAAGTACCTCGCGTCTTACGAGCAGGCCATCCACTCGATCGGCAAAGCCTCCAACGGTCGCGGCATTTACGAAGGCCCGGGCATTTCGATCAAGCTGTCGGCCCTGCACCCGCGCTACAGCCGCGCCCAGTACGAACGCGTAATGGACGAGCTGTACCCGATCCTGCTGTCGCTGACCCTGCTGGCCAAACAATATGACATCGGCCTCAACATCGACGCCGAAGAAGCCGACCGTCTTGAACTGTCGCTCGACCTGCTGGAGCGTCTGTGCTTCGAGCCGCAACTGAGCGGCTGGAACGGTATCGGGTTCGTGATCCAGGCTTACCAGAAGCGTTGCCCGTACGTGATCGACTACGTGATCGACCTGGCACGCCGCAGCCGTCACCGCCTGATGATCCGCCTGGTAAAAGGCGCGTACTGGGACAGCGAAATCAAGCGCGCCCAGGTCGAAGGCCTGGAAGGCTATCCGGTCTACACCCGCAAGGTGTACACCGACGTTTCCTACATTGCTTGCGCGAAAAAACTGCTGGCCGTACCTGAGGCCATCTACCCGCAGTTCGCCACGCACAACGCCCACACCCTGTCGGCCATCTACCACCTCGCCGGTCAGAACTACTACCCGGGTCAGTACGAGTTCCAGTGCCTGCACGGCATGGGCGAACCTCTGTACGAGCAAGTGGTAGGCAAGGTTTCCGAAGGCAAGCTGAACCGTCCGTGCCGCGTGTACGCACCGGTCGGCACCCACGAAACCCTGCTGGCGTACCTGGTACGTCGCCTGCTGGAAAACGGCGCGAACACCTCGTTCGTCAACCGCATCGCCGACCACTCGATTTCGATCCACCAGTTGGTGGCCGATCCAGTGAGCCAGATCGAGCAGATGGCGACCGCGGAAGGCGGCTTCGGCTTGCCGCACCCGCGCATCCCGCTGCCGCGTGACCTGTACGGTAGCGAACGCGCCAACTCCAGCGGCATCGACATGGCCAACGAACACCGTCTGGCGTCGCTGTCCTGCGCCCTGCTGGCCTCGGCCCATAACGACTGGAAAGCCGCGCCAATGCTCGGCTGCCCGTCGAGCAACGAAGTGGCTGCAGCGGTACTCAACCCGTCCGACCTGCGTGACATCGTCGGTTACGTGCAAGAAGCCACGATTGAAGACGCCGACAACGCCATCCAGTGTGCCCTGAACACAGCCCCGATCTGGCAGGCCACCCCGCCCGCCGAGCGCGCGGCGATTCTGGAGCGTGCTGCCGACCTGATGGAAGCCGAGATCCAGCCACTGATGGGCCTGCTGGCCCGTGAAGCCGGCAAGACCTTCGCCAACGCCATCGCCGAAGTCCGTGAAGCGGTCGACTTCCTGCGTTACTACGCAGTCCAGGCACGCAACGATCTGACCAACGACGCCCACCGCCCGCTGGGCCCGGTGGTCTGCATCAGCCCGTGGAACTTCCCGCTGGCCATCTTCAGCGGCCAGGTGGCTGCAGCGCTGGCTGCCGGCAACCCGGTACTGGCCAAGCCTGCGGAACAAACGCCGCTGGTGGCTGCCCAGGCGGTACGCATTCTGCTCGAAGCCGGTATTCCCGAGGGCGTGCTGCAATTGCTGCCGGGCCGTGGCGAAACCGTAGGTGCCCGTCTGGTCGGTGACGATCGGGTCAAGGGTGTGATGTTCACCGGCTCCACCGAAGTCGCACGCTTGCTGCAACGCAACGTGGCCGGCCGCCTGGATGCCCAGGGCCGTCCAATCCCGCTGATCGCCGAAACCGGCGGCCAGAACGCCATGATCGTCGACTCCTCGGCACTCACCGAACAAGTGGTCATCGACGTGGTGTCCTCGGCCTTCGACAGCGCCGGTCAGCGTTGCTCTGCCCTGCGCGTACTGTGCCTGCAGGAAGACTCGGCAGACCGCGTCATCGAAATGCTCAAAGGTGCCATGGCCGAATCGCGCATGGGCAACCCGGAACGTCTGAACGTGGACATTGGCCCGGTGATCGACGCCGAAGCCAAGGCCGGAATCGAACAGCACATCCAGGGCATGCGTGATAAAGGGCGCAATGTCTACCAGATGGCCATTGCCGACATCGAAGAGTGCAAACGCGGCACCTTCGTGATGCCGACCCTGATTGAGCTGGAAAGCTTTGACGAGCTGGAACGCGAAATCTTCGGCCCGGTCCTGCACGTGGTGCGCTACAAGCGCAAAGACATCGACCAGCTGATCGCACAGATCAACGCTTCGGGTTACGGCCTGACGCTGGGCGTGCACACCCGTATCGACGAAACCATCGCCAAGGTGGTCAACAACGTCAATGCCGGTAACGTCTACGTCAACCGCAACATCGTAGGCGCCGTGGTCGGCGTGCAACCCTTTGGCGGTGAAGGCCTGTCCGGCACCGGCCCGAAAGCCGGCGGCCCGCTGTACCTGTACCGCCTGCTGTCGACCCGTCCGGCCAACGCGATCGAACAATCGTTCGCCAAAGTCGACGCCATCACCGTACCGGACATCCAGGCCCGCGAAGCGCTGAGCAAACCGCTGCACGCCCTGCAAGCCTGGGCCAGCAGCAACCAGCAAGCGGCGCTGGCTGAACTGTGCGCCGAGTACGAGGCTCACTCGCAAAGCGGCATCACCCGCCTGCTCAACGGCCCGACCGGCGAACGCAACAGCTACGCCATCCTGCCGCGCGAGCACGTACTGTGCCTGGCCGAAGTTGAAACTGACCTGCTGACCCAGCTGGCTGCGGTCCTGGCCGTAGGCAGCTCGGCAGTCCTGCCGGAAAGCGAACTGGCCAAAGCACTGGTTGCACGCCTGCCAAAAGAAGTGAAGGCGCGCATTACCCTGGTGCCTGACTGGACCAAGGACGATGTCATCTTCGACGCCGTTGTCCATCACGGCGACTGCGATCAGCTGCGTGACGTCTGCCAGCAAGTGGCAAAACGTCCGGGCGCCATCGTTGGCGTACAGGGTCTGTCCCAAGGCGAAACCAGCATCGCCCTGGAACGCCTGGTGATCGAGCGCGCACTGAGCGTCAATACCGCTGCCGCTGGCGGTAACGCGAGCTTGATGACAATCGGCTGATAGCAGGCTGAAACGCGAAAACCGGACGCCCTCACAGGGGTCCGGTTTTTTTATGTCTGCATAAACCTGCGGGTGGCCGTTCAGGCCCGGACGGCGAACACGATATAAACCACCAGCGCCATGCACATCACGCCCAAGAGCGTCCACAGCACATCGCCGCTGCTGAAACCGTGATTACCCAGGCCCTGCGGGTCATCGGCCAATATATTGATTGCGCGCTGGGCGCCGATGAACAGGAACAGGCTACCTGCCATCAGCACGGCATCCACCACCAACACAAAAACCGTGTCCGTAGGACGATCAAAGAATAAAGACAGCAGAATGCAAATCATGACCACCAGCATGATCAGCAACCCTCTGGCCTCGCAATACCAGAAATACCCCCGCCCCCTGATATCCAGGCTTCGCTGGATGTTGTCAAACAGCTCGAGAATGAAAAAGGGCCAGAACAGGCCGCGCATGAGCGGCATGATATGGGCCCCGCCAATACCTTTGAAGCACGCCCAGTTGCGGTAAGACCAATAGAAAATGTACCCGCCACCGGTCAGAAGATATAACAGTACAAACTTGGTAACTGACACGACGTACAGCGGGTACGGGCCGTCAAACAGTGCCCGCTTTCCATCCGGCGCACACGTGTTATGCGCAGTGGTGGGTTTCATGACTGTGCCACTCCTTAATAAAAAAGAGATGTACAGATACAACCCGCCCAGCCAAAAAAATGCAGGACTTTTCCATTTCTTCCGTATGCAAGTTCCTCTGAGCCGGATGTAAAAGATTTATCAGCTCCTGCCCGCCTCAACCCCTGGCGCAATCATGCCCGGCAAAACCTTTTTGACAGCCCGCCAAGAACGCAGGTTAGAATCGCTGGCACGCAGACTGCATAAGCCGTTTGCGCCCTGTCTTGTAGGTTTCCTGGAGTACTGCCTTTGAATGCGACGACCATCAACAGCCTGTTCTTGATCGGCGCGTTGCTGGTAGGTGCAAGCATTCTGGTGAGCTCACTGTCCTCGCGTCTGGGCATCCCGATTCTGGTCATCATCCTTGCGGTGGGCATGACAGCGGGGGTCGATGGCGGCGGGATTATTTTCGACAATTACCCCACTGCGTATCTGGTAGGCAACCTCGCCCTGGCGGTGATCCTGCTCGACGGCGGCCTGCGCACCCGGGTCTCGAGTTTCCGGGTGGCGTTATGGCCCGCACTCTCGCTGGCCACGGTCGGGGTAATGATCACCACCGGCCTGACCGGCATGATGGCGGCCTGGCTGTTCAACCTGAACATGATTCAAGGCCTGTTGATCGGCGCCATTGTCGGCTCCACCGATGCGGCTGCAGTGTTCTCGCTACTGGGCGGCAAAGGCCTGAACGAACGGGTCTCGGCCAGTCTCGAAATCGAGTCCGGCAGCAACGACCCGATGGCGGTGTTCCTCACCGTGACCCTGATCGACATGCTCGCCAGCGGCGAAACCAGCCTGCACTGGAGCCTGCTGCTCAACTTGCTGCGCGAATTCGCCATCGGCGGCGCGGTGGGCCTGGCGGGTGGCTGGCTGCTGCTGCAAATGGTCAACCGCATCCATCTGGCCAACGGCCTGTACCCGATTCTGGTGGTAGCGGGCGGGCTGGTGGTCTTCGCCCTGACCAACGCTCTGCATGGCAGCGGCTTCCTCGCGGTTTACCTGTGCGGCCTGGTGATCGGCAACAGCCCGATTCGCAGCCGCCACGGCATTTTGCACATGCTCGACGGCATGGCCTGGCTGGCCCAGATTGGCATGTTCCTGGTACTGGGTTTGCTGGTCACCCCCCACGACTTGCTGCCCATCGCGGTACCGGCCCTGGCTCTGGCATTGTGGATGATTCTGTTCGCACGCCCGCTGTCGGTGATGGTCGGCCTGCTGCCCTTCAAGGCCTTCCACGGACGCGAAAAAGCCTTTATCTCCTGGGTTGGCCTGCGCGGCGCGGTACCCATCATTCTGGCGGTGTTCCCGCTGATGGCCGGCTTGCCCAATGCACAGCTGTATTTCAACCTGGCGTTCTTTATCGTACTGGTGTCACTTCTGGTGCAAGGCACCAGCCTGCCCTGGGTCGCCAAACTGCTGAAGGTCACGGTTCCGCCGGATCTGGCTCCCGTGTCCCGCGCAGCGCTTGAGGTCCACCCCACCAGTGAGTGGGAACTGTTCGTTTACCGGCTCGACGCACAAAACTGGTGCATCGGTGCCGCCCTGCGGGAACTGAAAATGCCGGAGGGCACCCGTATCGCTGCCCTGTTCCGCGATCAGAAACTGCTCCATCCGTCGGGCAGTACCACCCTCGAAATCGGCGATCTGCTCTGTGTGATCGGTCACGAACACAACTTGCCGGCCCTGGGCAAGCTGTTCAGCCTGCCGCCGACCCGAGGCCTGGATCTGCGTTTCTTCGGCGACTTTGTGCTCGAAGGCGACGCCCGGCTGGGTGCGGTATCGGCGCTGTACGGTCTCAAGCTCGACGGCATCGATCCCGACCTGCCCCTCAGCAGCTTCATTGCCCAGAAAGTCGGCGGCGCTCCGGTGGTCGGCGACCAGGTGGAGTGGAACAACACCATTTGGACAGTGGCCGTCATGGACGGGAACAAGATAGGCAAAGTAGGCGTCAGATTCCCCGAAGGAAGTGCCCCGGGACCGGGGTTGTTCCTCTAAACTCCAACTTTTCGCCCCTTGTCTGACCGGTATCTATGCCAACTCTGCGCACGTTTTTCGCAACAGTCCTGCTCGGCCTGAGCCTTAGTGTCGGGATGCTCCAGGCCGCCGAGCCGCCCTCCGCCGAGGCGGTACAGCAAAGCCTGGACAAAATAGCTGATCGCAAACTGCCAGAGGCCGACCAGAAAGCCTTGCAGACGGTGCTGCAGCAGACCCTCAGTCTGCTGGCCAACAAAGCCGATTACGAACAGCGCCTGAACGATGTCAAAGAACTGCTGGCCAATGCACCGCGCCAAACCACTGAAAACCAGCGGGAACTGGCGCGGCTCAAGGCCACCAAACCCCTGCCGGTAGCCCAGCGCTACAGTGGCCTGAGCGTGCCGCAGCTGGAGCAGATGCTGGCGGACCGCACCACACAACAGGGCGAGCTGCAAAAGGCCCTGGCCAGCGCCAACAGCCAGAGCATCGCGGCGCAAACCCGGCCGGAGCGGGCCCAGGCTGAAATCAGCAACAGCCAGACCCGCATCCAGGAAATCAGTAACATCCTTAAACTCGGTCGCGACAATGGCAAATTGCTCAACGCCGACCAGCGCAACCAGCTCAACGCCGAATCCGCTTCGCTCACCGCATTGATTGCCCTGCGCCGTCAGGAACTGGCGGGCAACAGCCAGCTGCAAGACCTGAGTGGTAGCCAGCATGATCTGTTGCTGGAAAAAACCACGCGTCAGGATCAGGAAATCCAGGAGCTGCAAACCCTGATCAACCAGAAGCGTCTGGCCTACTCCCAGCAGACCGTGACCGAACAGTCCATCGAAGCGCAAAAATCAGGCAGCAGCAGCCTGCTGGCGACCGAAAGCGCGATCAACCTCAAGCTCTCGGACTACCTGTTACGCAGCACCGACCGTCTCAACGAAGTCACCCAACAGAACCTCGAAACCAAGCAACTGCTCGATAGCGTCACCCAGAGCGATCAGGCGCTGGATGAACAGATCAGCGTGCTCAAAGGCAGCCTGTTGCTGTCCAAGATTCTCTACAAACAAAAGCAGGCCCTGCCCCGCCTGCAGAAAATGGACAAAAACCTGGCGGATGAAATTGCCGATATTCGCCTGTATCAGTTCGAGATCAATCAGCAGCGCGAGATGATCAGCAACCCGACGACCTACGTCGACAACCTGCTGTCGACTCAACCTGCCGATCAGGTAACCCCGCAACTGCGTAAAACCCTGCTGGAGCTGGTCAACACCCGCGGCGACCTGCTGGACCGCCTGAACCGCGAATTGAGCTCGCTGCTCAACGAGTCGATCACCCTGCAACTCAACCAGAAGCAACTGCTCAGCACCTCCCAGAGCCTGCGCGCCACACTCGATGAGCAGATGTTCTGGATCCCCAGCAATAAACCGCTGGACCTGGAATGGCTGCAAGGTGCGCCACGGCAACTGGAGCGGCAGGTCATTACCCTGCCCTGGACTTCAAGCTTCAGCGAAGTCGCCGAGGGTTTGTCCAAGCGCCCGCTGCTGTTCCTGCCATTTTTGCTGCTGATGGTGGCCTTGCTGTGGAAACGCAGATACCTGTACGGCAAGCTGAATAAAATCCACCAGGACATCGGTCACTTCAAACGCGACAGTCAATGGCACACGCCACTGGCGATCCTGATCAACATCCTGCTGGCAATGCCGGTCTCCCTGGCGCTGGCCCTGTGCGGTTATGCCCTGCAGATTGATGCCCGGGGAATGAACAGCAACACCGGCGCGGCCCTGATTCAAATGGCCGAAGCCTGGTTGGTGTTCTACACCGCGTACCGCATCCTGGCCCCCGGCGGCGTGGCCGAGCTGCATTTCCGCTGGGACAAACCGCTGGTTGAATTCCTCCAGAACTGGATCCGCAAGCTCGGCTTTGTGGTGCTGGCACTGGTGGCCGTGGTCGCCTTTGCCGAACAACAACCGGCCGCACTGGCCGAAGACGTGCTGGGCATTCTCGTGGTCCTTAGCTGCTACGCCGCCATGGCCTGGCTGCTGATGCGCCTGCTACTCAACGACAAGACCGAGAAAAAAGCCTATCGGCTGCGCAAATTCCTCGGTTTTCTGTTTGCCATCCTGCCCATCGCCCTGTTTGTGGCCGTGTGCTTTGGCTATTACTACACCGCCCTCAAACTCAGCGACCGCCTGATCAACACCCTGTACCTGCTGATGCTGTGGATGGTGGTCGAGGCCGCCTTCGTTCGCGGTCTGGCCGTGGCGGCGCGACGCCTGGCCTATCAGCGCGCGCTGGCAAAACGCCAGGCCGCCAAGGAAGCCGGCGAAGGCAATGACATCATCATTGAAGAACCGACCCTGGACATCGAACAGGTCAATCAGCAGTCGCTACGCCTGATTCGCCTGGCCTTGCTCGCGGCCTTTATCGGCGTGCTGTATTGGGTGTGGGCCGACCTGATCTCGGTCTTTTCCTACCTCGACAACATCACCCTCTACGAGTACACCAGCGGCACCGGTGCCAACATGAGCATGGTGCCCATCAGTATTGGCGATATGGTCGGTGCGCTGATCATCATCGGCATCAGCATTGCACTGGCGCGCAACCTGCCCGGCCTGCTTGAGGTACTTGTGCTGTCGCGGCTCGATCTGGGCCAGGGTAGCGCCTATGCCACCACCACCTTGCTGACCTACGTGATCATCGGCATCGGCTTTGTGTCGACCCTGTCGACCCTCGGCGTGAGCTGGGACAAGTTGCAATGGCTGGTGGCCGCACTCTCGGTGGGCCTGGGGTTCGGCATGCAGGAAATCTTCGCCAACTTTATCTCCGGCATCATGATCCTGTTCGAGCGCCCGGTGCGCATTGGCGACACCATCACCATCGGCAACCTGTCGGGCACCGTGAGCAAGATCCGCATCCGTGCGACCACCATCACCGACTTCGACCGCAAGGACATCATCGTCCCGAACAAGACCTTCATCACCGGGCAACTGATCAACTGGTCGCTGACCGACACCATCACCCGCGTCACCCTCAAGCTCGGTGTCGACTACGGCTCAGACCTGGATCTGGTGAAACACCTGCTGCTCAAGGCCGCCCAGGAAAACCCGCGAGTGCTCAAAGAGCCGGAGCCTCACGTGTACTTCCTCAATTTCGGCGCCAGCACCCTGGACCACGAACTGCGCATGCACGTGCGGGACCTGGGTGACCGCAACCCGGTAATCGACGAAGTGAACCGCTTTATCAACCGCGAGTTCAAGAACCATCACATCAACATCTCGTTCCAGCAGATGGAGGTGTACCTGAAAAACCTCCAGGGCCAGGAGTACAAACTGGTACCGGTCGGGCCGGAAGCACCGCCCGAGCCGCCACCGCCGCAAAAGCCGCAACTGGGCAAGCTGGACTGATCATTGCCCCCTGCAGGAGCGAGCTTTTCCATATAGCCGCACAGAGCTCGCTCCTACAGACGACACGCCCCCCATTTCTCACTGGAGACGGTCATTGAAAGCCCTCGACGAACTGACCTTCGATAACCGTTTCGCCCGCCTGGGTGACGCCTTTTCGACCCATGTGCTGCCAGAACCCATCGACGCGCCACGCCTGGTAGTTGCCAGCGATGCGGCCATGGCCCTGCTCGACCTTGATCCGGCTGTCGCCCAGGACCCGGTATTCGCCCGGCTGTTTGGCGGCCACACCCTGTGGGCCGACGCCGAACCCCGCGCCATGGTCTATTCCGGCCACCAGTTCGGTTCCTACAACCCGCGCCTGGGTGACGGTCGCGGGCTGCTGCTGGGCGAGGTATACAACCAGGCCGGTGAGCATTGGGACTTGCACCTCAAAGGCGCCGGCATGACACCCTGGTCGCGTATGGGCGATGGCCGCGCCGTGCTGCGTTCATCGATCCGCGAATTCCTCGCCAGCGAAGCGCTGCATGCACTGGGCATCCCGAGCAGCCGTGCCCTGTGCGTGATCGGTTCCGACACCCCGGTGTGGCGCGAGAAACAGGAGCGCGCGGCCATGGTCCTGCGTCTGGCGCAGAGCCACATACGCTTCGGGCATTTCGAGTATTTCTACTACACCAAGCAACCCGAGCAGCAGAAGCAGCTAGGCGAACACGTCCTGGCGCTGCACTTCCCCGAGTGCCTGGAGCAGCCGGAGCCGTATCTGGCGATGTTCCGCGAGATTGTCGAGCGCAACGCCGAGCTGATTGCCAAATGGCAGGCCTACGGCTTTTGCCACGGGGTGATGAACACCGACAACATGTCGATTCTGGGCATCACCTTCGACTTCGGCCCGTTCGCCTTCCTCGATGACTTCGACGCCAACTTCATCTGCAACCATTCCGACCATGAAGGGCGTTACTCCTTCAGCAACCAGGTGCCCATCGGCCAATGGAACCTCAGTGCACTGGCCCAGGCGCTGACGCCGTTCATCAGTGTCGAAGCACTGCGAGAAACCCTGGGCCTGTTCCTGCCGCTGTACCAGGCCCATTACACCGACCTGATGCGCCGCCGCCTGGGTCTGACCAGCGCTGAAGAGGGTGATCAAAAACTGATCGAAACCCTGCTGCAGCGCATGCAAGGCAGCGCCATCGACTACAGCTTGTTCTTCCGTCGTCTGGGCGATGAGCCCGCTGCACAGGCCGTAGCCCGGCTGCGTGACGAGTTTGTCGACCTCAAGGGCTTTGACGAGTGGGCGGCGCAGTATGTTGATCGGGTGGCGCGTGACGGCGTGAACGATCAACACGCCCGGCGTGAGCGCATGCACGGGGTGAATCCGCTGTACATCCTGCGCAACTATCTGGCGCAAAAGGCCATCGATGCGGCTGAAGCGGGGGACTACAGCGAAGTACGGCGCCTGCACCAGGTGCTGACCCAACCGTTCACCGAACAACCGGGCATGCAGGGTTATGCCGAACGCCCGCCCGAATGGGGCAAGCATCTGGAGATCAGTTGTTCGTCATGAAATCCATGGGAATGCCCCTGCCCCCGGGTTGTGTGCAGATAGATCCTGGCCAGTGGCGTGCCAGACCATCATCTGCTGAACTGCACCTTCCAAAGACATGCACATGACCTGTGGCAGCTGGCTTGCCAGCGATTGGTTGGCACCTGCAACCATCCCGATTCCGGAGTATTTGAAATGACAGACCCGCTACTCATCCCCTGCCCCCACTGCAACGGCCTGAACCGCATTCCCGCTGCGCGCGTGGGCGAACAGCCAAAGTGCGGACGCTGCAAAAACGAGATTCTGCTCACCCGGCCTTTCGACTTGAAGCAAGCCGACTACAGCAGTCAGATCAAGGGCGATCTGCCGTTATTGGTGGATGTGTGGGCTGAGTGGTGCGGGCCGTGCAAGGCGTTTGCGCCCGTATTTGAACAGGCCGCCAGCCAGTTGCTGGGGAAATGCCGTCTGGCCAAACTCGACAGCGAAGCCAATCAGCAATTGGCCACGCAACTGGGGATTCGCTCGATCCCCAGTCTGATCCTGTACAAAAACGGCCAGGAGGTTGCCCGTCAAAGCGGCGCCTTCCCCTTGCAGCAACTCAAGGCTTGGCTGCAAAGCCACGGCATCAGCGCTTAAGCGTTCTGGTCCAGGTAGTCGTGCAACTCGACAAATTGCTGGGTCAGTTTGTGTCGCGGATCAAAGTAGACCAGCGGTTGACTGGCCTGATGGGATTCGCGCATACGCACTGAGTTGCTCAGGTACACCGGCAGCACGGGCAGGCCTTCAGCAATCAGCTCATCGAGCATTTGCTGGGGCAGGCTGGCACGGGCCTGGAACTGGTTGACCACTATGCCTTCGACCAGCAAGTCTGGATTGTGGTCTTCTTTCAACTCTTCGATTTCCGCCAGCAGGCCGTACAGGGCCTGACGCGAAAAGCTGTCACAGTCGAAAGGGATCAGTACCCGATCGCAGGCGATCAGCGCCGATACGGCATAGAAATTCAAGGCTGGCGGAGTATCGACATAAATCCGGTCATAGTCTTCGGCCAGTTCATCGAGCAACTTTCGCAACTTGTTGATCTTGTGCTTGGCTTCCAGCTTTGGTTGCAGGTCAGCCAGTTCGCAAGTGGCGGTAATGACATGCAAGTTGTCGAACGGGGTTTCGTAAATATCGACCCGGTTTTTCTTGCTGCCCACACCGGCTGACAAACTGTGCTTAAAGAAGTCGGCGATCCCCATGGGGATGTCCTCGCCCGTGAGCCCGGTAAGGTATTGAGTGGAGTTGGCCTGAGCATCCAGGTCCACCAATAGTGTGCGATAGCCCTCACTGGCGCTGACTGCAGCCAGGTTGCAGGCGATGCTGGACTTGCCCACACCACCCTTTTGATTGAACACCACGCGACGCATTTCAAAACCTCCGTGTATCAATAAGTGCCCGAGTGTAGATGTCATTTGTGACGCTTCGCTACCTTGCAGCGAAATGAGCTACGACTCCAGCGAACATATCTCTGTTTTGGAAGTCATAAAGACTATTCCTGGCTCAATAATGGCAAAAAGACAGCTTCTCTCCCGAACTGCGGAAAAAACCCTGCCCAAACTGCAAGGGATGTTTGCTACGAGCCAACTGCACCGGGATAATGCTGCCACTCTGTAATAGGTGCCGCATTGATCGCTGCCTACCTTCGCATCAAGGAAGCCCGCAAGGGCGGGATAGACCTCCAGTGATTAATTTCAATATTGCCGCATGGCGCGCCTGGGCTCCGGGCCTCGACAGCGTGGCCGATTGGCAGGCCTGGAGCCAGCAACCCCGCCTGCTCGACGCCAGCAATAGCGCCCCCGACGTCTCGTTTCTACCCGCCATGCAGCGCCGTCGCCTCAGCCGTCTGGCACGCATGGCGTTCAGCGTCGGCTGGCCCCTGGCAGAAGGTCTCGAAGCCTTGCCACTGGTGTTTGTCTCGCGTCACGGCGAAACCCCGCGCACCTTCGACATTCTCAGCGACCTTGGCGCGGGGCAGCCGCTGTCGCCCACTCAGTTCAGCCTCTCGGTGCACAACGCCGTGATTGGCCTGTGGTCGATCATGCGTGGCGAGACCAGCGAAATGACAGCCGTCGCCGCTGCCGGCGACGGCCTGGAACACGGCCTGATCGAAGCCTGCGCACTGCTGCATGAGGGCGCCCCCGCCGTATTGCTGGTGATCACCGAAGAGCAGCCTCCCGAGGCCTATGCCCGCTGGATCGACGATGTACCCTTTCCCTATGCCGTGGGCCTGCTGCTGACGCCGGGCGAACAATGGCAGGTGTCACTCAGCGCCGCCCCTCCCGGCGCTCCCCGAACCCGCTGGCCCCACGCCCTGGAACTGTTGCGTCACCTGCTCGCCGGGCACACCTCGTTCCAACACGCCTGGAAAAGCCGTGTCTGGAACTGGCAACGCACTCCGTGAGCCCGCGCAGCGACGGATATTACTGGCGCCTGTTTGCCACCGCGGTGAGCTTCACGCTGTTCGGGCTCGGCGGCCTGAGCCTGCGCCTGGTGGTATTCCCGCTTCTGAGTTGCCTGCCCGGCGATGCCGTGCGCCACCGGCAACGTGCGCGTTACACCGTCAGCCGACTGTTCTGGCTGTTTATCCGCTTTATGACGCGCACCGGCGTGCTGAGCTATGAAGTCCATGGCGCAGAGCGCCTGGGCCGGCCCGGGCAGATGATCATTGCCAACCATCCGTCGCTTATTGACGTGGTGTTTTTGATCGGCCTTATGCGCGACACCAACTGCGTGGTCAAACAAAGCCTGTGGCAAAACCCGTTCACCCGCAGCCCGGTGCGGGCCACGCAATACATCAGCAATGACGGCAGTGTCGACATGCTCGACAACGCCGCCGGGGCGCTCAAAGAAGGCCAGACCCTGATTATTTTCCCGGAAGGGACGCGCACCCGGCCCGGCCACGCACCTGCCTTTCATCGCGGCGCCGCCGCCATTGCGCTGCGGGGTGCGAAGATCCTCACCCCGGTGGTGATAACGGTCAATCCAACCTCGCTGACCAAGGCTGAACCCTGGTATCGGATCCCCAAGCGACGCATGCACTTCAGCTTTCGGGTCGGGGCCGATATAGATCCACAAACCTTTGCCGCACTTGGCCCGCCGCCCAAAGCGTCGCGCCTGCTAAACGACTTCGTGCATAACTATTTCATTAAGGAGCTCGCCATAGATGAGCGATCTGAACCGTGACATCAAACAGCTGATCATTGACGCCCTGGGTCTGGAAGACATCAGCGTCAGCGATATTGGCGACGAGCAAACCCTGTTTGGCGAAGGCCTGGGGCTGGACTCGGTCGACGCCCTGGAACTGGGCCTGGCGATTCAAAAAACCTACGGCATCAAAATAGACGCCGACGCCAAAGACACGCGCAATCACTTTTCCAACGTGGCCAGCCTTGCGGCTTTTGTCACCGCCAAACAGGCTGCCTGAGACCGAACCATGCAAACCCGTGAAGACATTTTCAATACCCTGCGCGACTCCCTGGTCGAACTCTTTGAACTCGAGCCCGAGCGCGTCACCCTGGACGCCAACCTGTACCAGGACCTGGAAATCGACAGCATCGACGCCGTTGACCTGATCGACCATATCAAGCGCAAAACCGGCAAAAAGATCGCGGCCGATGAATTCAAATCGGTGCGTACCGTCAACGACGTGGTTGAAGCGGTTTACCGTCTGGTTCACCCGGACGCATGAGGCGACTGATTGCCCCGGCACTGCTGCTGGCCGGCCTGCTGTACCCCTTTGCGGTGTATTTCGGCATGGCCCGTTTCGCCCCGTGGCAGTTTGCGCTGCTGCTCGGCGGCCTGTGGCTGGCACGCGCCCTGACCGGCGGACGACGCCCGGCCGATCTGTGGATGGCCGGTCTGGCACTGGTGTTCTGCGGGTTGCTGGCGCTGTTCAACAGCCCGCTTCTGCTGCGCTGGTACCCGGTACTGATCAGCACGTTCATGCTCAGCCTGTTCGGCCTGAGCCTGAAGTTCGGCCCGCCGGTGATCGAGCGTCTTGCGCGACTGCGCGAACCGGAACTGCCCGCCATCGCAATTCATTACACACGACAGGTGACCAAAGTCTGGTGCCTGTTTTTTCTGTTCAACGGGTTAGTCGCAGCCGGCCTGACCCTGTGGGCACCGCTGAGCTGGTGGACGTTGTACAACGGCCTGATCGCCTACGGGTTGATGGGCCTGTTGTTTGCCATTGAATGGCTGGTACGACAAAAAGTAAGAGGCAGGGCATGAACTGGATAAAACTTGAGCAGCTATTGCTCAAGGGGCACAGCGGCCGAGCGGTCAGTTTCGACCCGGCACTGGATCACGACACCCTGCGCGGGCAGGCATTGAGCCTGGCAGGCGGGCTGCAACAGCGCGGCGTGCAACGTATTGCGCTGCACCTGGAAGATGCCGCCGAGCTGGCGGTCGCCCTGCTCGGTGCCTGGCGGGCCGGCGTCAGCGTATTGCTGCCCGCCGACCTGCAAGCGCAAACCCGGCAACGCTGGGACCCGCAGGTTGACCTGTGGATAACCCAAAGCAGCGAACTGCAGGCCCTTTATGCAAACCCCCTGCCCGGCGCCGGGCTCGATCTCGATGCCTGCCGGCTGAGCCTGTGTACTTCGGGCTCCAGCGGTGAACCCAAGCGCATCGACAAAACCCTGCGCCAGATGGCCAATGAAGTTGAGGCCCTGGAGCAACTGTGGGGCAACGAGCTGGGCGAGGCCTGCATCATCGCCAGCGTCGCTGCCCAGCATATCTATGGCCTGTTGTTCCGGGTGCTCTGGCCGCTGTGTGCGGGCCGCAGCTTTGTGCGCCAGCAACTGGCGTTCCCCGAAGACATGCAGCGCGTCAGCCGCGAGCACCCGGCATTTGCCTGGATTGCCAGCCCTGCGCTGCTCAAGCGCATGGGCGACAACCTCGACTGGCCGGCGCTGAGCCCGGTGCGCCGGGTATTTTCCTCTGGCGGTGCCTTGCCGGCCGAAGCCGCCCAAGCCTTGCACCAGCGCCTGGGCCAATGGCCTACGGAAATTTTCGGCAGCTCCGAAACCGGCGGCATTGCCTGGCGTCAGGGCCCGGGCCTGTGGCAACCCTTTGCCGATGTACAACTCAGCCAGGGCGAAGACGGGGCCCTGTGCATTGCCTCGGCTTACTTGCCCCCAGGCCATGTCGAACATAGCGCCGATGCGGCACGCATCGAAGCCGACGGGCGCTTTGAATTGCTCGCACGCCTGGACCGCATCGTCAAACTCGAAGAAAAACGTATCTCCCTGCCAATGCTGGAACAGGCACTGGAGGCACACGACTGGGTGCTTGAAGCTCGCTTGGGTGTAGTGCGGGAAAACCGGGCGTCACTCGGCGCCTTGCTGGTCCTGAGCGACAGCGGCCTGTTTGCCTTGCGTGAACATGGCCGGCGCACGCTGACCCAGACCCTGCGCCAGCACCTGAGCCAGCACTGCGAAGCCCTGGCCTTGCCGCGCCGCTGGCGCTTGCTGCGCCAGTTGCCGCTCACCAGCCAGGGCAAACTGGCCCAGGCGCAGGTCGATGCACTGTTATTGGCACCACGGCCCAAACAGCCTGAAGTCCTGAGTCAGAACCAGCTCGATGGTGTTTGGACCCTGAGACTGGCGGTGCCCCCGGACCTGGCATTCTTTAGCGGTCACTTCCCCACAACCCCGGTGCTGCCGGGCGTGGTGCAAATAGACTGGGCCATCAGTCTGGGCCAGCAACTGCTCGACCTGCCACCGCGGTTTGGCGGGATGGAAGTCCTCAAGTTCCAGCAACTGGTGCGCCCCGGCGACGAGATTGAGCTGACCCTGGGTTTCGACCCGCAGCGCAGCAAATTGCACTTTGCCTATCGCCATGGCGACGCCGCCTGCTCCAGCGGGCGCATTGTCTGGGCCGCCAATGACAACCTCGTTGGGAGCAGCGACATCAAGGAGCCTCCCCATGCATAACCCCTGCGCCGTGATCCCGGTTTACAACCACGAAACTGCCGTGCCTGACGTGGTCCAAGCGCTGCTCGCTGCCGGCTTGCCCTGCGTACTGGTGGACGATGCCAGCAGCCCCGCGTGCAGTGCCGTCCTGGAACAACTGGCGCAAGGCCCAGGCATCCATCTGATCCGCCTGGCGATCAACCAGGGCAAGGGCGGCGCAGTCATGGCCGGCCTGCGCGAAGCCGAGCGCCTGGGCTTTAGCCACGCCCTGCAGGTGGACGCCGATGGCCAGCACGACCTGCGTGATGTGGCGACCTTTATCCAGGTCTCGCAACTCAATCCCGAAGCGCTGATTTGCGGGTATCCGCAATATGACGCCAGCGTGCCCAAAGGCCGTTTGTACGCGCGTTACCTGACCCACGTCTGGGTGTGGATCAACAGCCTGTCGCTGCAAATTCCCGACTCGATGTGCGGTTTCCGGGTCTACCCGCTGACCCCGACCCTGGCCCTGATCAACTCGGCCAGACTGGGCAGGCGCATGGACTTCGACCCAGAAATCCTGGTGCGTCTGGCGTGGCGCAATCAACCGATGCGCTGGCTGCCGACCAAGGTCCATTACCCGCAAGACGGCCTGTCGCACTTTCGCCTGTTCCATGACAACGCATTGATCAGCGCCATGCACACCCGGCTGTTCTTCGGCATGCTCCTGCGTTTTCCGGTCATTCTCTGGAGGCGCTGGCAGGCATGAGCGAAGCACAACAGCATTGGGCTGAGCACAAGGAGCGCGGCAGTTTCTGGCTGATGAAACTCACCGCCTTCGGCATCAAATTGCTCGGCCGCCGCCTGCTGGCCCCGGTGCTGTACGGCATCGTGCTGTACTTCTTTGTCTTCGGCCGCAGCGCCCGCCGCAGCATCTGGTGCTACCAGCAGCGGCTGGCCGACTGGAGCGGCCAGACCGCCCCGGGCCCTTCCCACAGGCGGGTCTTCGGGCAATTCATGGCCTTCGCCGACGCCCTGCTGGACAAGCTCGACATGTGGAATGGCCGCCTGAAGATTGCCGACATCGAAATCGTCGACCCGGCCGGCCTGCGCGATCAACTGCGCGGCGAACGCGGGCAAATGCTGGTGGGGGCGCATCTGGGCAACCTTGAGGTCTGCCGCGCGCTCGCCGAGCTGGGCGAAAAGGTCACCATGAACGTGCTGGTGCATACCAAGCATGCCGAGCAATTCAACCGCCTGCTGGGGGAAGCCGGGGCCACCAACCTGCGACTGATCCAGGTCAGCGAACTCAACCCGGCGGTCATGCTGCAACTGAGTCAGCGTCTGGAAAACGGCGAGTGGCTGGCGATCGCCGGTGACCGCGTACCGCTGCATGGCGGGCGCAATGTGCGGGTCGATTTTCTCGGCCACCCGGCGCCCTTCCCCCAGGGCCCATGGCTACTGGCCGGACTGCTCAAGTGCCCGGTCAATTTACTGTTTTGCCTGAAACGCGAAGGCCGTTACCGGGTCATCCTCGAACCCTTCGCCGACGCCGTGCAGTGGCGGCGCAGCGACCGCGAGCAGGTCATCGCCGAATGGACGACACGCTACGCCGAACGCCTGGGCCATTACTGCCTGGAAGCGCCACAACAGTGGTTCAACTTTTACCCTTTCTGGAAAACCGATGACGACGCAACCCCATGAGCCAGTAACCTTCGGCCAAACCCCGTTGCGCATTGAAGACGTGCTGGCGCTGGCCAATCGTCAGGTGCCGACCCGCCTGCAAGACGACGCCGAGTATCGCGAGCGCATCGCCAAAGGCGCGCGTTTTCTCGATTCGTTGCTGGACAAGGAAGGCGTGATCTATGGCGTGACCACCGGTTACGGCGACTCATGCGTGGTGGCGGTGCCGCTGGAGCATGTCGAAGCGCTGCCCCGTCATCTCTATACCTTCCATGGCTGCGGGCTGGGCAAACTGCTCGATGCCCAGGCCACCCGCGCCGTGCTGGCGGCGCGTTTGCAGTCGCTGTGCCATGGCGTCTCCGGGGTACGGATCGAGCTGCTGGAGCGGCTGCAGGCCTTCATCGCCCACGACATCCTGCCGCTGATCCCGGAAGAGGGCTCGGTCGGCGCCAGCGGTGATCTGACCCCGCTGTCCTACGTCGCCGCGACCCTGTCCGGCGAGCGCGAAGTGCTGTTCAACGGTGAACGCCGCCTGGCCGCTGACGTCCACCGCGAACTGGGCTGGACCCCGCTGGTACTGCGACCCAAGGAAGCGCTGGCGCTGATGAACGGCACCGCGGTGATGACCGGCCTGGCGTGCCTGGCCTATGCCCGCGCCGATTACCTGCTCAAACTGGCGACCCGCATCACCGCTCTCAACGTGGTCGCGCTGCAGGGCAACCCCGAGCATTTCGACGAACGCCTGTTCGCTGCCAAGCCGCATCCGGGGCAAATGCAGGTCGCCGCATGGATTCGCCAGGACCTGGCCATCGACGCCCCGACCGCGCCCTTGCATCGCCTGCAAGACCGCTACTCGCTGCGTTGTGCGCCCCACGTCCTGGGGGTGCTGGCCGACAGCCTGAACTGGCTGCGCGGGTTTATCGAGATCGAACTCAACAGTGCCAACGACAACCCCATCATCGACGCCGAAGAAGAGCGCGTGCTCCACGGCGGTCACTTCTACGGCGGCCATATCGCCTTCGCCATGGACAGCCTCAAGACCCTGGTCGCCAACGTCGCCGACCTGCTGGACCGCCAGCTCGCGCTGCTGGTGGACGTGCGCTACAACCACGGCCTGCCGAGCAACCTGTCGGGTGCGACAGCGCAACGGGCGATGCTCAACCATGGTTTCAAGGCCGTACAGATCGGCACCAGCGCCTGGACCGCCGAGGCCTTGAAAAACACCATGCCCGCCAGCGTGTTCTCACGCTCCACCGAGTGCCACAACCAGGACAAAGTGAGCATGGGCACCATCGCCGCCCGCGATGCGATCCGCGTGCTGGAGCTGACCGAACAAGTGGCCGCCGCAACCTTGCTCGCCGCCAATCAGGGCGTGTGGCTGCGCAGTCGTGCCGAAGATGCCCGCCCGCTGCCGCCTGCGCTGGCCGCGATGCACACCGAACTGAGCAAAGACTTCCCGCCCGTGGTTGAAGACCGCGCCCTCGAAGCCGAACTGCGCCTGTGCCTGGCCCGGATCGCCCAACAACACTGGAGGCTGCATGCGTAGCAAAGGCGTTCTGCACGTTGACACTGAAATTCTGGTGCCGTTTTTCGACATCGATACCATGCACGTGGTGTGGCACGGGCATTACGTCAAATACCTGGAAGTGGCGCGCTGCGCGCTGCTGGACCACATCGGCCACAACTACACTCACATGCTCGCCGCGGGCTACGCCTGGCCGGTGATCGACATGCAGCTGCGTTATGTGCGCGGCGCCACCTTTGGCCAGCGGATCAATGTACGCGCCAGCCTGGTGGAGTGGGAGAACCGCTTGAAGATCAACTATCTGATCAGCGACCTGGCCAGCGGCGAACGCCTGACCCGCGCCAGCACCGTGCAAGTGGCGGTGGAAATTGCCAGCCGCGAAATGCAACTGGCGTCGCCCGCCTGCTTTACCGAAGCCGTCGCCAGGGTGCTGCCATGAGCCCGAAATCCTGTAGCAGCGAGCTGGCTCGCGAGATGTCTGGCCGCTTTAAAAAGCTCGCTGCTACAGGGTTTGTGCTGATGTTTTTATGTTCATCAGCCCAGGCCTTCGACCTGCAACAACTCAGCACACAGCTGGCCAGGCCACAGGTTATCCACGGCGATTTCATCCAGGAAAAACACCTGCGCGCCCTGCCCAAACCACTGATCAGCACCGGTACTTTTGTACTGGCCAAGGACCACGGCCTGCTCTGGCAACTCAAGACCCCGTTGCAACAGGACTACCGCATCACCGCCCAGGGCATAGCCCGGCGCAACGGTTCTGAATGGCAAATGCTCCCCGGCAAGAGCGCGGGAGCCGAGCAGAACCGGCTGTTCCTCGCCGTCCTGCAGGGCGACAGCAGCGGCCTGCAGCGCGACTTCGAGCTGCAACTGCAAGGCGAAGCCAGCCACTGGCAACTGACCCTGACCCCGCGTTCAGTGCTGCTCAAACAGATCTTCACCCGGATCAATATCGACGGCGGCGAACTGGTGCAACGCATCGAGCTGCAAGAAACCCAGGGCGACAGCACCTTGCTCAAGCTGCAAAACAGCGTCAGCAATCAACCCTTGAGCGATGCGGAGCAGCACGACTTTGCCCAGTGAACGCTGGTTGCCCCGTGGCTTTCTGATCCTGCTGGTGGCCGTGCTCGCACTGGCCGCCTGGCAATGGCGTCACGGTGCTCCGCTGTCGGCCAACCTGATGGAACTGGTGCCCGGTGAATCGCCGGACGCCCTGGAACTGAGCGCCGAACAGCGCATGCAAGAACCGCTGAACCGAGAGATGCTGGTACTGGTGGGCAGCGCAGATCGCCAGCAGGCAATCGCCACTGCCCGGCAACTGGGCGAAGCCTGGCAAGCCAGCGGCCTGTTCGAGAAGGTGCAGTGGAACCTGCAAGCCGACCTGCCGGCCCTGCGCCAACAACTGCTGCGCGGACGTCTGGCGATGCTGGCCGAAGCTGATCGTACGCAACTGATCCAGCATCCCGATGCGTTCATCCAGCAGCGGGTGCAGTCGCTGTTCGACCCCTTTACCGGGTTCAGCCTGGTGCCGAGCCAGGACGACTGGCTGGGCCTGACCGGACGCATTCAGAACAGTCAGCCGGCCCGTGGCAGCGTGCAGCTGGATATTGGTAGCGGAGCCCTGATCGCCGATGCCGACGGTAAAAGCTGGGTGCTGCTGCGGGCGCGCACCCTGGGCAATGCCTTTGACATGCAGCTGCCGCTGCAAGTGGCCGGGCTGCTCGAACAAAGCCGCCAGCAAGCGGCCAGCCACGATGTGCAATTGCTAGCCGCCAGCGGCCTGCTGTATGCGGCCAGCGGGCAACAGCAAGCGAGCCGCGAAATCACCTGGGTCGGCGGCGGTGCCACCCTGGGCATTCTTCTGCTGTTGCTGTTGGCCTTTCGCCGCTGGCGAGTATTGCTGGCCTTTGTCCCGGTGTTGGTGGGCATGCTGTTTGGCGCCGTGGCCTGCGTCGCCTGGTTTGGCAGCATGCACGTGATGACGCTGGTGCTGGGCTCCAGCCTGATCGGGGTGGCAGTGGATTACCCGCTGCACTACCTGTCCAAAAGCTGGAGCCTGAAACCCTGGCGCAGCTGGCCCGCCTTGCGCCTGACCTTGCCCGGGTTGAGCCTGAGCCTGGCCACCAGCTGCATCGGTTATCTGGCCCTGGCCTTTACCCCGTTCCCGGCCCTCACCCAAATCGCCATTTTCTCCGCCGCCGGCCTGGTCGGGGCTTACCTGAGCGCCGTGTGCTTGCTGCCCGCCTTGCTCAAGGGTGTCGAGCTGCGCCCGGCGCAATGGCCGCTGAGCATTGCGCAAACCCTGCTGGATATCCGTGAAGCCTTGCTCAGAAAGATTCCCACCCCGGCATTGCTGGCCCTGTTGCTGGCGTTTTGCGCCGCCGGGTTGTGGCAACTGACCAGCAAGAACGACATCCGCCAATGGGTCGGCGCACCGCCGCAGTTAATGGCCGAAGCCCAGGCCATTGCGCGAATCACCGGCTACCAGCCCACCAGTCAGTTTTTTCTGGTGCGCGCCGACAATCAACAGCAGTTGCTGGAGCGCCAGGCCGCCCTCAGTGAGCGCCTCGATCAGTTGGTCAACATGGGCAAACTGCAGGGCTATCTGGCGCTCAACCAACTGGTCAACCAGCCTGGCGCGCAACAGCAACTGCGGGCCGCCCTGGATCAACTGCCACACCACTGGCAGCCGCTGCTGGAACTCGGCGTCAGCGAGGCCGCCCTGCAAAATGAGCTGGCCCAACTCCAGGCCTTGCCCGAGCAGCAGATTGACGATGCCTTGAGCGGGCCGCTGGCCGAACCGTGGCGCCCGCTGTGGCTGGGTAACACCCCCGAGGGCGTGGCCGCGATGGTCAGCCTGCAAGGGCTGAACAATGCCAGTCTGCTGCAGGTGCAGGCGCAGGACCTGCCCGGTGTGCAACTGGTGGACCGGCTGGGGGATTTGAACCGGGTGTTCGCCGCCACTCAAATCAGCGCCGCCGAATTGAAGCTGCTGTCCTGCGTCCTGATCGTGCTGCTGTTGATCGCGCCATTCGGTTTTCGCGGCGCGCTGCGCATCGTCGCCCTGCCGTTGCTGGCCGCGCTGTGCAGCCTGGCCAGCCTTGGCTGGCTGGGTCAGCCGCTGACCCTGTTCAGCCTGTTCGGCTTATTGCTGGTGACGGCCATCAGCGTCGATTACGCCATTCTGATGCGCGAACAGATTGGTGGCGCTGCAGTCAGTCTGCTTGGCACCTTGCTGGCGGCACTGACTACCTGGCTGTCATTCGGCCTGCTGGCCGTCTCCAGCACCCCGGCGGTGAGCAACTTCGGGCTGTCGGTGAGCCTGGGGCTGGCGTTCAGCTTCATCCTCGCGCCATGGGCCGGGAAGCAGGAGCACAAGCCATGCTGACCCTGCTGTTCTGGCTGATGGCCCTGGCCCTGTTTGCCGGGGCCACCCGGCTGGGCCGCCACTTCGGGGTGATCCCGATTGTCAGCCAGTTATTGTTGGCGTCCATCGGTTTGCCGCTGCTGATGCTGCTGTGGGTCGAACCCCACTGGCAGCTAAGCGGCGCGCAGCTGGTCACGCCAGGGTGGCTGAAAACCCTGTACAGCCTGAGTTTCGCCCTGTTGCTGGGGCATATCCTGAGTGATGTGATTGACCTGCGCATCGACCGCCAGAGCCTGAAAATCGCCCTGCCCAGTTTTGCCATTCCCTTTGTCTGCGGGCTGGCCTGCGCGGTGTGGCTGCTGCCCGCACAACCCTGGCTGAGCTCGCTGGCGGTGGGCCTGGTGTTTGCGATCACCGCCATCCCGGTGCTGTATCTGTATCTGCGCCATATCGACTACCCGCCCGCCGCTGCCCGCCGCCTGGTACAAAGCGCGATCCTGATCGACCTGACCTGCTGGAGCCTGTTCGGCCTGGCCCAGGGCAGCCTCAACCTCAGCAGCCTGCTCCTGCCGCTGGCGGGCGCCCTGCTGCCGTTGTTGCTGCGCGGACTGCGGATTCGCCAACCCCTGTGTTACAGCCTGGGTTTTCTCGCCCTGCTGGTGGTAGCCGAGCATTACCGGCTCAATGCGCTGGTTTTCGGCGTCGGTTACCTGTTGTGCATGGCGTGGCTCAAAGTCCCGCTGGTGATGCCGTTGAAAGCCGCCTGGCTGGAAAGCCTGCAAACCCGCCTGGCGGTGCCGTTGATCCTCACCTTCGGCATTGTGCAGATCAACCTGCACAGCGCCCTGAACAGCATCAGCGCCTTGCAGATAGCGGCACTGTTGCTGCTGCCGATGGCCAGCAAGCTGCTGGGCAACTGGCTGGGTTTGAGCTGGGCCACGCCTTCGTTTACCGGCGCCAGCAAGTGGCGTGAAAGCCTGCTGCTGAATATTCGCGGCTTGAGTGAAATCGTCTTTCTCAACCTGCTGCTGCAACAACAGCTCATCAGCCCCGCACTGTACTTCGCGCTGATGCTGATGGGCCTGATCGCCACGCTGTTACCGGCGCTGGCGGGCATCAACAAAACCCCTGTGAAGTCTGCCGTCCCCCCCGGCAAGGAGCCCGTGTGTCAGTAATAGATATGGAACGTCGTCAGGTCGTGGTGATTGGTGCCGGTCCGTCCGGTGCAATCGCGGCGGCCTTGCTCAAACGCAAAGGGCACGATGTATTGATCGTCGAGCGCCAGCACTTCCCGCGCTTTTCCATTGGTGAAAGCCTGCTGTCGCACTGCCTGGATTTCATCGAGGAAGCCGGCATGCTCGAGGCGGTGCAAGCCGCCGGTTTTCAACTGAAGAACGGCGCCGCCTTCGCCTGGGGCGAGCAGTACAGCGCCTTCGATTTTGGCGACACCTTCAGCAACGGCAAGCCGACCACGTTCCAGGTCCAGCGGGCCGATTTCGACAAGCTGCTGGCTGACCAGGCTGCACTGCAAGGCGTCGAAATCCGCTATGGCGAAACCGTGACCGCAGTGGATATCGAGCGCAGCAAGCCGCTGCTGGATGTGGTGCGCGAAGACGCCAGCAGCTACCAGATCGAGGCCGACTTTATCCTCGACGCCAGCGGTTACGGACGAGTTCTGCCGCGCCTGCTCGATCTCGAAGCGCCCTCCGGTTTCCCGGTGCGCCAGGCGGTGTTCACCCATGTCGAGGACCGGATTGACTGCACGGGTTTCGAGCGCGAAAAAATCCTCATCACCACCCACCCGACCCAGCGCGATATCTGGTTCTGGACCATCCCCTTCAGCAATGGCCGAAGTTCGGTGGGCGTGGTGGCGGCGGCGGAACACTTTGTGGGACGCAGCCAGAACCCCGACCAGTGCCTGCGCAGTTTTATCGAGCAAACCCCAAGCCTGGGCCGGGTACTGGCCAATGCCGTGTGGGACACCCCGGCACGCACCCTCGGCGGTTACTCGGCCAACGTCAAAACCCTGCACGGGCCGGGTTTTGCCTTGCTGGGCAATGCCGCCGAGTTCCTCGACCCGGTGTTCTCTTCGGGCGTGACCATTGCCATGCGCTCGGCCAGCATGGCCGCCGCAGTGCTGCACCGCCAGCTACAAGGCGAAGCCGTAGACTGGCAAACCGAGTTTGCCGAACCGCTCAAACGTGGAGTCGACACCTTCCGCTGCTACGTCGAAGGCTGGTACGCCGGCACTTTCCAGGACGTGATCTTCCACCCCGACAGCTCGCCACAAATACGGCGCATGATCAGCGCGATTCTGGCCGGCTATGCCTGGGATGAAAGCAACCCCTTTGTCAGCGAACCCCGGCGCCGCCTGCGCATGCTGTCGGACATCTGCGCCACGGAGACCCCATGAAACCTCTGAGCGATACCTACGTCGAAGAAACCCGTTTCGGGTTCTGGTTTTTACGCAGTCACACCTGGCAGCATCACGTACTGCGCGTGGCCATCAACGACCTGCGCAGTCTGTTCAGCGCTGAGCTGCCAACGGCGCCGGTCATCCTCGATGCCGGTTGCGGGCAGGGCAAGTCGTTCCAGTACCTGCAACAAACCTTCGCCCCCAGGCGGCTGATCGGCCTCGACGCCGACCCGCTGAGCCTGACCCTGAGCCGCGAAGAAGCGCGGCGTCAGGGCATCGACATTGAACTGATCGGCAGCGACTGCGCCGAACTTGAAATCGCGGACGCCAGCGTCGACATCCTGTTTTGCCATCAGACTTTCCATCACCTGGTGCAACAGGACCGCGCACTGGCCGAGTTTTATCGGGTGCTCAAGCCCGGCGGCTATTTGCTGTTTGCCGAATCTACCGAGGCTTACATCGATACCTGGGTGATTCGCTGGCTGTTCCGCCACCCGATGCACGTGCAGAAAAGTGCCGCGCAGTATCTGGAGATGATCCGCGATCAGGGCTTCGAGTTTACAGCGCAGAACGTGTCGTACCCGTATCTGTGGTGGAGCCGCTCCAAAGACTTCGGGCTGCTGGAACGCCTGGGCCTGCGTCGCGCGAAACCGGTGGGCGAGCGCGAGGAAACCCTGGTCAACCTGGTGGCCCGTAAACCTGCGGGCCCTGCGCAGTGAGCCTGGCGATGCACAAAACCTGCAGGAGCGAGCCTGCTCGCGAGATTTTTAAAAAGATCAAACAGCTCGCTCCTGCAGGTTTGCTGGCGTGCCTGCTATTGGGCGGCTGCGCGAGCCTGCCACTGCCCGAACAGACCCCGACCCTGGCGCTGCCGATGCAATTGCATATTCAGCGCGAACAGGCCGACCAGCGCCAGGACTGGCTGCTGGTGATTCAACAGCAAGGCGCAGGCTTGCGCTGGTCGTTGATGGACCCGCTGGGGATTCCCCTGGCGCGTCAGGTGTTGCAGGACGGAAGCTGGCATGCCGACGGTTTGCTGCCTCCCAACCCCGAGGCCCGGGAGCTGTTTGCCGCCCTGCTGTTTGCACTTACGCCCCAGGCCGAACTGGCGGCCAATTATCCACAGGCAGAATCGGCGGCCGACGCGCGGTTTCTGAAACCACGCTGGCAAGTCCATTATCGACAGCCACAGGTATTGCGCATTGATATCAAGGGCGATGTGCATTACGCCATCAGCCCGCTGGAGGCGGCACCATGACCGCGTATCTGAATGCCTTGGGCATCATCTGCTCCCTGGGCCGCAGCCCCGATGAAGTGGCGCGCCGGCTGTTTGCCGGTGACTGCTCGGGCATACAGCGCGCCAGCGGCCTGGTACCCGGACGCAAGGTGTCGGTGGCCGGTGTGCAGGGCGAACTGGCGGCGATCCCGGCGCAATTGAGTGCGCACGCCAGCCGCAATAACCAGTTGCTGCTCGAAGCGGCATTGCAGATTCGCGAGCCCATTGAACAGGCAATCCGCACCTGGGGCCGTGACCGCATCGCCATTGTGCTGGGCACCAGCACCTCGGGGATCGATGAAGCCAGCCAGGGTATTGCCCACTACTTGCAGCATCGGCAGTTCCCCGAAGATTACGACTATCAGCAACAAGAGCTGGGGGCGCCGGCCAGTTTCCTGGCTGACTGGCTGAATGTCAGCGGCCCGGCCTATGTCATTTCTACCGCCTGCACCTCCAGCGCCCGGGCCCTGATGAGCGCCCAGCGCCTGCTGGACATGAACCTGTGTGACGCGGTGCTGTGCGGCGGTGTGGACAGTTTGTGCAAGCTGACCCTCAATGGTTTTTCGGCCCTTGAAGCGGTGTCCGATGAACGCTGCAACCCGTTCTCGGCAAACCGCTGCGGAATCAATATTGGCGAAGCCGGCGTACTGTTCTTGATGAGCCGTCAGCCCGCCGCAGAGCATTCGATAGCCCTGCTCGGCGCCGGTGCCAGTTCGGACGCGCACCATATCTCGGCCCCCGAGCCCACTGGCCGGGGTGCGGTGCAGGCCATGCACAAGGCTTTGCACCGGGCCAGTCTGCAAGCCGGCCAGATCGGTTACCTGAACCTGCATGGCACTGCCACCCGGCACAATGACGCCATGGAAAGCCACGCCGTGGCCCAGGTGTTCCCCCAGGCGGTGCCATGCTCGTCGACCAAGCCCATGACCGGCCATACGCTGGGTGCAGCAGGCGCACTGGAAGCTGCGTTTTGCTGGTTGAGCCTGACCCGCGGCAACCTGCTGCCACCCCATGTCTGGGACGGCCAGGGCGATCCGCAACTTCCGGTACTGAATTGGGTGACGCCCGGCCAGACCCTGGCATCTACACAACAGCGCTGCCTGATGAGCAACTCGTTTGCTTTCGGTGGCAATAACGTCAGCCTGATTATCGGAGACGCCCCATGATTGCTTGGCCGCTCGCCGAATTGCTGCCCCACGCCGGCGACATGATCCTGATCGATCAGGTGCTGGAGTTTGACCAGGAACAGATTCATACCCGTCTCACCGTGCGCCCCGGCGGCTTGTTCAACCGTGAAGACGGCAGCCTCCCGGCATGGGTGGGCATCGAGTTGATGGCGCAAAGCGTGGCGGCCTATGCCGGTTGCCGCGCCCGCAGTGAAGGCAACCCCGTCGAGCTGGGCTTTTTGCTCGGCACGCGCAAATTTGAATGCAATGTCGAACACTTTCCGGCGGGCGCCGAGTTGCAGATTCACGCCCTGCGCTCACTGGAAGACGACAACGGCATGGGGGTTTTCGAGTGTCATCTCACCGCCCCCGGCATTCATGCCAGCGCCCGCCTGAACGTGTTCCGTCCACCCCAGGCACAAAACTATCTTGCTCAAGCCTCCCGGGAGACCCGCCATGACTGAGTCCATTCTGGTTACCGGTTCCAGCCGTGGCATCGGCCGCGCCATCGCCCTGCGCCTGGCCCGGGCCGGTTTCGATCTGGTGCTGCACTGCCGCAGTGGCCGCAGCGAAGCCGACGCCGTGATGGCCGAGGTCCAGGCCCTGGGGCGCACTGCCCGGGTACTGCAATTTGACGTCTCGGATCGCGCCCGCTGCCGGGAAATTCTTGAAGCCGACGTAGAAGCCTTTGGCGCCTATTACGGCGTGGTGCTCAATGCCGGCCTGACCCGCGATGGCGCCTTCCCGGCGTTGAGTGAAGACGACTGGGACGAGGTGATGCGCACCAACCTGGACGGTTTTTACAACGTGCTGCACCCGGTGATGATGCCGATGATTCGCCGCCGCAAGGCCGGGCGCATTGTGTGCATTACCTCGGTGTCGGGCCTGATCGGCAATCGCGGGCAGGTCAACTACAGCGCCTCCAAGGCCGGTCTGATCGGTGCCGCCAAAGCGCTGGCCATCGAACTGGGCAAACGCAAGATCACCGTTAACTGCGTCGCTCCGGGCCTGATCGACACCGCCATGCTCGACGAAAACGTCCCCGTGGAAGAACTGATGAAAATGATCCCCGCACAACGCATGGGCACCCCGGAAGAAGTGGCGGGCGCGGTCAACTTTTTGATGTCCGGCGAAGCCGGCTACATCACCCGCCAGGTCCTGGCGGTCAATGGAGGCCTGTGCTGATGAAGCGCGTTGTCGTCACCGGCATGGCCGGCATCACCTCGCTGGGCAGTGACTGGGCCAGTATCGAAGCCAATTTTTTAGCCGGTCGCAGCGGCATCCGGCGTATGGACGAGTGGGACCGGTTCACCGAGCTCAACACCCGTCTGGCCGGCCCCATCGATGACTTTGTGGTGCCAAAGCACTGGACCCGCAAACAACTGCGCAGCATGGGCCGGGTCTCGCGCCTGGCGGTTGGCGCCGCCGAACTGGCCTTGCAGGACGCCGGCTTGCTGGGCAACCCGATCATTCGTGACGGACGCATGGGCGTGGCCTGCGGCTCGTCCACCGGCAGCACCGACGAGATCAAGGCCTTTGGCAACATGCTGCTCAACTCGGTGGCCGACGGTCTGAACGCCAACAGCTACGTGCGCATGATGCCCCACACCACCGCGGCCAATATCAGCATCTTTTTTGGTCTGACCGGGCGCCTGATCCCCACCTCCAGCGCCTGCACCAGTGGCAGCCAGGGCATAGGCTATGCCTACGAATCGATCAAGTTCGGACGCTTGCCCCTGATGCTCGCCGGCGGTGCCGAAGAACTCTGCCCCACCGAAGCCATGGTGTTTGACGCGCTGTACGCCACCAGCCTGAAAAACGACGCACCGCACACCAGCCCGCGCCCCTACGACCAGGACCGGGACGGCCTGGTGATCGGCGAAGGCGGCGGCATGCTGGTGCTCGAAGAGCTGGAACACGCCCTGGCCCGTGGCGCCCATATCCATGCCGAGATCGTCGGTTTCGGCAGCAATGCCGACGGCCAGCACACCACCCGCCCGGAAGTCAGCACCATGCGCCGGGCCATGGAGCTGGCGCTGGAAGACGCAGGCATCGCCGCGCAGACCATCGGCTATGTCAACGGACACGGCACCGCCACCGAACAGGGCGACATTGCCGAAACCCTGGCCACCAGTGAATTGTTCGGCAAGCACATGCCCATCAGCTCGCAGAAGAGTTTTCTGGGCCACACCCTGGGTGCCTGCGGGGCACTGGAATCGTGGTTCTGTATCGAAATGATGAACCGCGACCGCTATGTACCGACGCTCAACCTGGACCAGGTCGACCCGCGCTGCGGCGAGCTGGATTATCTGCGGGGCGGGTTTCGCGAGATGCACAACGATTACGTGATGAACAACAACTTTGCCTTTGGCGGGGTCAACACATCGTTGATCTTGCGCCGCTGGTCGTAACGCTTCTGGAGCCAATGGAATGTCTTACCTGCTACGCGTAACCCTGATCGCCCTTGCCCTGCTGAGCACCGTGTCGTGCAGCAGCAAACCCATGCAGACCCCCGACCGCACACTGCACGCTTCGATTCATGCCGACCGGGCGCAGATGCAGCAGGCGATCGTCAAATCCCTGGTGGGCCGTGGCTGGATAGTGCAAAAAATCGCCCCTGACCTGGTGCAGGCGCAAATCACCGTGCGCGAGCAATACCACGCCGAAATCGACATCCCCTACAGCGCCAGCCACTACCAGATCATTTACCGCAACAGCAGCGGTCTGGACTACAAGGACGGCAAGATCCACAAAAACTACATCCGCTGGGTGCGCCTGCTGGACCGCGACATCGTGCGCGATCTCAAGGACAAGCAGAACGAGCGTACGGCGCAACAGCTGTCGGAAGCGGCTGCAAAGTGACAATCAACCCCCTGTAGGAGCTCGCTCCTACAGGGGTTGGTTAACGGTTTTACGCGTCAGCAGTTCGGCAAATGCCGTGGCCATCGGCGAGCTTTGGCCCTTGCGCTGCACCAGCCACACGGCTGTATGGGCGTCGGCATCCAGCAGCGGTCGATACACCACCCCCTTGATCCGCATGTGCTGGAACGACGCAGGTAGCACCGATACGCCCAGCCCTGCCGAGACCAAGCCAATGATGGTCATGGCCTCACCCGCTTCCTGGGAAAAATGCGGGCTGAAACCCGCCTGGCGGGCCAGGCTCATCAGCTGTGCATACAATCCGCTGCCGTAACTGCGCGGGAAAAATACAAAAGGCTCTTCGGCCAGGGCCGCCAGCTGCAAACCTTCTTCGCTGCCTGCAGCCAGCGGGTGATCGGCCTGGATCACAGCCACCAGAGGCTCGCTGAACAGTTCCACCACCGTCAATGACTCCGGCAACGCCAGCGGGCGGATCATCCCGACCTCGATGGACTCGTCCACCAACCCTTCGGCCACTTCGCGGCTGCTCATTTCCTTGAGGTTTAAATGCACCGCCGGGAACGCCTGGCGAAAGGCAAAAATGGCCTGGGGAATGCTCGAGCTGAATGGCGCCGATGAGGTAAAGCCGATCTTCAGTTCCCCCAGCTCCCCCAGCTGTGCGCGCCGGGCCACGTCGGCTGCCTTGTCGACCTGGGCCAGCACCAGCCGCGCCTCCTCCAGAAACAACCGGCCCGCTTCACTGAGCTCGACCCGACGGTTGGTCCGGTCGAACAGGCGAGCCCCCAGCTCTTGCTCCAGGGCCTGTATTTGCTGGCTCAGGGGCGGCTGGGAAATACCCAGCAACTGGGCCGCGCGACCAAAGTGCAGTTCTTCGGCAACAGCGATGAAGTAACGTAAATGACGCAATTCCATAGGAACCCAATTGAGTCGTAAAACCTATCAAACAGGTCGAACAATATATTGGAAAGAATCGTTAGCCACCTATATTCTTTTGCCATTGCCGCTCGGCTTTATGTTTGTCTGAGGTCCCCGTGAAAACTGCTGTCGCCCCTCTCGCCCACGAAATCCCGCCGCCCGCGCAGGATGATATGGGCACGCAACTGAATGACATTTTCATCGAGAAAGGCACACCGCTGTTTATGCGCACGGTGCTGGCACTGTTCTCCGGGGGCTTCGCCACCTTTGCCTTGCTGTATTGCGTGCAGCCGATGATGCCGGTGCTGTCCCATGAATACGGGATCAACGCGGCGCAGAGCAGTCTGATCCTGTCGGTAGCCACAGGGATGCTGGCCATAGGTTTGCTGATCACCGGGCCCATTTCCGATACCTTCGGGCGTAAACCGGTGATGGTGTTTGCATTGTTTTCGGCGGCTGCGTTTACCCTCCTCAGCGCGCTGATGCCCACCTGGGAAGGTGTGCTGATCACCCGGGCGCTGGTGGGTTTGTCACTGAGCGGACTGGCCGCCGTGGCCATGACCTATTTGAGTGAAGAAATTCACCCGCAGCACATCGGTCTGGCGATGGGTCTGTACATTGGCGGCAATGCCATTGGTGGCATGAGCGGACGCCTGATCAGCGGCGTGTTGATCGACTTTGTGAGCTGGCATACGGCGATGCTGGTGATCGGCGGCCTGGCACTGGTGGCCGCCCTGGTGTTTGTGAAGATCCTGCCCGAGTCGCGCAACTTCCGCCCCCGCACCATGAACCCGCGCAGCCTGCTGGACGGGTTCACCATGCACTTTCGCGATGCCGGCCTGCCATGGCTGTTTCTTGAGGCGTTCTTGCTGATGGGCAGCTTCGTGACGCTGTTCAACTACATCGGTTATCGCTTGCTGGCAGAGCCGTACAACATGAATCAGGCGCTGGTGGGCTTGCTGTCAGTGGTGTACCTGTCCGGTATTTACAGCTCGGCGCAAATTGGCGCGCTGGCTGACAAGCTGGGGCGGCGCAGGGTGTTGTGGGCCGTGATCGTGCTGATGCTGGCCGGGATCGCACTGACCATGTTCGAGCCTGTGGCGCTGGTGATCATCGGCATGTTGCTGTTCACCTTCGGCTTCTTCGGCGCGCATTCGGTGGCCAGCAGCTGGATCGGCCGGCGCGCCACCAAAGCCAAAGGCCAGGCGTCGTCGTTGTACCTGTTCAGTTACTACGCCGGATCGAGCATCGCCGGGACCGCCGGCGGTTTCTTCTGGCATTACGCCGGGTGGAACGGCATTGGTTCGTTTATCGTCGCGCTGCTGGTGATTGCATTGTTGGTGGCGTTGCACCTGGCCCGATTGCCGGTGCTGCCGAGGAACGTGAAGAGCATTTGATCCAGGGCCTCGCGCAAGCCAAAAAAAACCCGGCACTGGCCGGGTTTTTTTATAAGGCTTGAGCTTACTCGTGATACTGGCCCGAGAACTCGTGCACGGCGCTGATAAAGGCACCCGCATGTTCCGGTTTCACTTCCGGGGTAATGCCATGCCCCAGGTTGAATACATGGCCCGAACCCTTGCCGTAGCTGGCCAGGATGCGCTTGACCTCGGTGCGGATTGCCTCCGGGTTGGCGTAAAGCACAGTCGGGTCCATGTTGCCTTGCAGCGCAACCTTGTTACCGACGCGCTGACGGGCTTCACCCAGGTCGCAGGTCCAGTCCAGGCCCAGGGCATCAGCGCCGGCATCGGCAATGCTTTCGAGCCACAGGCCGCCATTTTTGGTGAACAGGATCACCGGTACTTTGCGCCCTTCATGCTCGCGGATAAGACCGCTGACGATTTTGCGCATGTAGGCCAGGGAAAATTCCTGATAAGCCGCAGACGACAGGTTACCGCCCCAGGTATCGAAGATTTGTACGGCCTGTGCGCCGGCCAGAATCTGGCCGTTGAGGTAGGACGTAACCGACTGCGCGAGCTTGTCGAGCAACAGGTGCATGGCCTGGGGGGTGTCGTAGAGCATGGCCTTGGTTTTGCGGAAGTCTTTCGACGAACCGCCTTCTACCATGTAGGTGGCCAGGGTCCACGGGCTGCCGGAGAAGCCGATCAGCGGCACACGACCGTTAAGCTCGCGGCGGATGGTGCTGACCGCGTTCATCACGTAGCCGAGGTCTTTTTGCGGGTCCGGGATCGGCAGGGCTTCGATGTCAGCCAGGGTGCTGACCACCTTTTTGAAGCGCGGGCCTTCGCCGGTTTCAAAGTACAGGCCCTGGCCCATGGCGTCAGGGATGGTCAGGATATCGGAGAAAAGGATGGCCGCATCCAGCTGAGGGAAGCGGTCCAGAGGCTGCATGGTGACTTCACAGGCGAACTCGGCGTTCTTGCACAGGCTCATGAAATCGCCGGCCTTGGCACGGCTCGCGCGGTACTCCGGCAGATAGCGACCGGCCTGACGCATCATCCAGACAGGCGTGACATCTACGGGTTGCTTGAGCAAAGCGCGAAGGAAACGGTCATTCTTGAGATCAGTCATGTCTGCATCCGGAAAAAAAGTGGGGGCATTTTCTCAGAGACGGACGCAAAAGGCACGGCAAGAGCCGTGCCTTTTATCTATCGGGGCGATTTGTCGCGGGGATTTTGATTTCGCGCAGCCCACAAACCTCATTCTGGAATGAGGTTTGTGTGGGCGCTGGCTTGCCGGCGATGCTGACAACTCGGTCTTTGATCAAGACCGAGGTGATGCTATCGCTGGCAAGCCAGCTCCTACATTTTGATCATGTTTCAAAAATTACAACCGCATCACACGCCCAGGTAATCCATGATCCCTTCAGCCGCGGTGCGGCCTTCGAAGATCGCGGTGACCACCAGGTCGGAGCCGCGCACCATGTCACCACCGGCAAAGATCTTCGGGTGGCTGGTCTGGTGCTTGAACTGCGACTGCTCGGGCGCAATGACACGGCCCTGACTGTCGGTCTGGATCTCGAACTGTTCAAACCATGACGCCGGGCTCGGACGGAAACCAAAGGCGATGATCACGGCGTCCGCCGGGATGATCTCTTCAGAACCCGGGATCGGCTCCGGGCTGCGACGGCCGCGGGCATCGGGCTCGCCGAGACGGGTCTCGACCACCTTCACGCCTTCAACCCGGCCTTCGCCGACAATGGCAATCGGCTGGCGGTTGTAGAGGAATTTCACGCCTTCTTCCTTGGCGTTCTTCACCTCTTTGCGCGAGCCGGGCATGTTGGCTTCGTCACGACGATAGGCACAGGTCACCGACTTGGCACCCTGACGGATCGAAGTACGGTTGCAGTCCATGGCCGTGTCGCCACCACCGAGCACCACAATCTTTTTGCCTTTCATGTCGACGAAGTCTTCCGGCGACTTTTCAAAGCCCAGGTTGCGGTTGACGTTGGCAATCAGGAAGTCCAGCGCGTCATGCACACCCGGCAAGTCCTCACCGGCAAAGCCGCCCTTCATGTAGGTGTAAGTGCCCATGCCCATGAATACCGCGTCGTACTCGGCCAGCAGCTGCTCCATGCTGATGTCCTTGCCGATTTCGGTATTGAGACGGAACTCGATACCCATGCCGGTGAAAACTTCGCGACGGTGGCTCAGCACGGTTTTTTCGAGCTTGAACTCCGGGATGCCGAAGGTCAGCAGACCGCCGATTTCCGGGTTTTTATCGAAGACCACCGGGGTCACGCCACCACGCACCAGCACGTCGGCACAGCCCAGGCCCGCAGGCCCGGCACCGATGATCGCCACACGCTTGCCGGTCGGCACCACCCGCGACATGTCCGGGCGCCAGCCCATGGCAAAGGCGGTATCGGTGATGTACTTCTCCACCGAGCCGATGGTGACCGCGCCAAAACCGTCGTTGAGGGTGCAGGCACCCTCGCACAGACGGTCTTGCGGGCACACCCGGCCGCACACTTCGGGCAGGGTGTTGGTCTGGTGCGACAGCTCGGCGGCGGCGAGGATGTTGCCCTCGGCCACCAGCTTGAGCCAGTTGGGAATGAAGTTATGCACCGGGCATTTCCATTCACAGTACGGGTTACCGCAACCCAGGCAGCGGTGGGCCTGCTCGGCCGACTGCTGGGGTTTGAAAGGTTCGTAGATTTCCACGAACTCTTTTTTGCGTTGACGTAACAGTTTCTTCTTCGGATCTTTGCGCCCGACATCGATAAATTGGAAGTCGTTACTCAGACGTTCAGCCATCTTCAAAACCTCTTTACGACAGCTGCAAGCTTCAAGCTTACAGCTGCAAGAACACGTTTACCGGAACACCCCTGACTGCTTCGAGCTTGCGGCCTGAAGCTTGCCGCCTGCCGCTGCGTCGTCACTGCGGACTACCCAAAGTACTGGCCAGCAGAGATTTCAAGCTCGCCGCCTTGGGTTTGACGAGCCAGAAACGACGCAGGTAATCATCGAGGTTTTCCGAGAGGTTGCGGCCCCACTCGCTATTGGTTTCCTGAACGTATTCGTCCAGCACGTGTTGCAGATGGTTGCGGTAGGCCTCCATCGCTTCGCCACTGATACGCTGGATTTCCACCAGTTCGTGGTTAACCCGGTCGACAAAGCTGTTGTCCTGATCCAGCACGTAGGCGAAACCGCCGGTCATGCCCGAGCCGAAGTTGTAACCGGTTTTGCCCAGTACGCAGACGAAACCACCAGTCATGTATTCGCAGCAGTGATCGCCCGTGCCTTCAACCACGGTGTGGGCACCGGAGTTACGCACGGCGAAACGCTCGCCCGCCGTGCCCGCCGCAAACAGCTTGCCGCCGGTGGCGCCGTACAGGCAGGTGTTGCCGATAATCGCGCTGTCCTGGGTTTTGTAGACGCTGCCCGCAGGCGGCACTATCACCAGCTTGCCGCCGGTCATGCCCTTGCCCACGTAGTCGTTGGCATCGCCTTCGAGGTACAGGTTCAGGCCGCCGGCGTTCCACACACCAAAGCTCTGGCCTGCAGTGCCTTTGAAGCGGAACGTGATCGGCGCCTTGGCCATGCCCTGGTTGCCGTGGGCACGGGCGATTTCACCCGAGATCCGGGCACCGATCGAGCGGTCACAGTTACAGATGTCCAGGGCGAACTCCGCGCCGCTCAGGTCGTTGATGGCCGAAGTGGCCATGTCGACCATCTTCTCGGCCAGCAGGCCTTTGTCGAACGGCGGGTTGCGCTCTACCTGACAGAACTGCGGCTTGTCGGCCGGGATATAGTCGCTGCCCAGCAGTGGCGTCAGGTCGAGGTGGTGCTGCTTGGCGGTTTCGCCCTGCAGGATTTCCAGCAGGTCAGTACGCCCGATCAGCTCTTCGAGGGTGCGCACACCGAGTCTGGCCAGCCACTCGCGGGTTTCTTCAGCCACGTAGGTGAAGAAGTTGACCACCATGTCGACCGTGCCGATGTAGTGGTTTTTACGCAGCGATTCGTTCTGGGTCGCCACGCCGGTGGCGCAGTTGTTGAGGTGGCAAATACGCAGGTATTTGCAGCCCAGGGCGATCATTGGCGCGGTGCCGAAGCCGAAGCTTTCAGCGCCGAGGATCGCGGCCTTGATCACGTCGAGGCCGGTTTTCAGGCCGCCGTCGGTTTGTACCCGCACCTTGCCGCGCAGGTCGTTGCCGCGCAGGGTCTGGTGGGTTTCAGCCAGGCCCAGCTCCCACGGCGCGCCCGCGTATTTGATCGAAGTCAGGGGCGATGCACCGGTGCCGCCGTCATAACCGGAGATCGTAATCAGGTCGGCATAGGCCTTGGCCACGCCTGCGGCGATGGTGCCGACGCCCGCTTCCGCCACCAGCTTGACCGAAACCAGCGCCTTGGGATTGACCTGTTTGAGGTCAAAAATCAGCTGCGACAAGTCTTCGATGGAGTAGATGTCGTGGTGCGGCGGTGGCGAGATCAGGGTCACGCCGGGTACTGCGTAACGCAGTTTGGCGATCAGACCGTTGACCTTGCCGCCCGGCAGTTGCCCGCCCTCGCCCGGCTTGGCGCCCTGGGCCACCTTGATCTGCAGCACTTCGGCGTTGACCAGGTATTCCGGGGTCACACCGAAACGGCCGGTGGCCACCTGTTTGATTTTCGAGCTTTTGATGGTGCCGTAACGCGCCGGGTCTTCGCCGCCTTCTCCGGAGTTGGAGCGTGCGCCCAAACGGTTCATGGCTTCGGCCAGGGCTTCGTGGGCCTCCGGCGACAGTGCGCCAAGGGAGATGCCCGCCGAGTCGAAACGCTTGAGGATCGACTCCAGGGGTTCGATCTGGTCAATGGACAGCGGCGTGTCGAGGGTTTTGACCTTGAACAGATCGCGGATCATCGACACCGGGCGTTTGTCGACCAGTGCCGTGTATTCCTTGAACTTGCTGTAGTCGCCCTGCTGTACAGCCGCCTGCAGGGTGGCAACCACGTCCGGGTTGTAGGCGTGGTATTCGCCGCCGTGCACGTATTTGAGCAAACCGCCTTGCTGAATCGGCTTGCGCGCGCTCCAGGCTTCGGCAGCCAGCAATTTTTGCTCGGCTTCAAGGTCAACGAAACGTGCGCCCTTGATCCGGCTGGGTACGCCGCGGAAGCTCAGGTCGCAGATTTCTTCAGACAAGCCAATGGCCTCGAACAACTGCGCTCCGCGGTACGAGGCAATGGTCGAGATGCCCATCTTCGAGAGGATCTTGAGCAGGCCCTTGGTGATGCCCTTACGGTAGTTTTTGAAGACTTCGTAAAGGTCGCCCAGCACTTCGCCGGTGCGGATCAGATCACCCAGCACTTCGTAGGCCAGGAACGGGTAGACCGCCGAAGCGCCGAAGCCGATCAGCACCGCGAAGTGATGCGGGTCACGGGCAGTAGCGGTTTCTACCAGGATGTTGCTGTCGCAGCGCAGACCTTTTTCGGTCAGGCGGTGGTGCACGGCGCCCACAGCCAGCGAGGCGTGAACCGGCAGCTTGCCCGGCGCGATATGGCGGTCGGTCAGGACAATTTGCGTACGGCCGGCACGGGCGGCTTCTTCAGCCTGATCGGCAATGTTGCGCACCGCCGCTTCCAGGCCAACCGACTGGTCGTAGTTGAGGTCGATGATCTGACGCTCAAAGCCCGGCAGGTCGAGGTTCATCAGCGAGCGCCATTTGGCAGGCGAGATAACCGGTGAACTGAGGATCACGCGCGAAGCGTGCTCTGGCGATTCCTGGAAGATGTTGCGCTCGGCACCGAGGCAGATTTCCAGCGACATGACGATGGCTTCACGCAGCGGATCGATCGGCGGGTTGGTGACCTGCGCGAACTGCTGACGGAAGTAGTCGTATGGCGTGCGCACTCGCTGGGACAGCACCGCCATTGGCGTGTCGTCCCCCATCGAGCCCACGGCTTCGTAGCCCTGTTCGCCCAATGGACGCAGCACCTGATCGCGCTCTTCGAACGTGACCTGGTACATCTTCATGTATTGCTTGAGCTGGTCAACGTCGTAAAACGCCGAACCATGGTCATTGTCGTCGATGGTGGCCTGAATGCGCAGGGCATTCTTGCGCAGCCACTGCTTGTACGGGTGGCGCGACTTCAAGCGGTTGTCGATGGAGTCGGTGTCCAGCACCTGGCCAGTTTCGGTGTCAACGGCGAGGATCTGCCCAGGGCCTACACGGCCTTTGGCAATCACGTCCTGTGGCTGGTAGTTCCACACGCCGATTTCCGAGGCGATGGTGATATAGCCGTTGGTGGTGGTGACCCAGCGCGCCGGGCGCAGGCCGTTGCGGTCGAGCAGGCAGACAGCGTAACGGCCATCGGTCATTACCACGCCCGCCGGGCCGTCCCACGGTTCCATGTGCATCGAGTTGTACTCATAGAACGCCCGCAGGTCGGGGTCCATGGTTTCAACGTTCTGCCACGCCGGTGGAATCAGCATGCGCACGCCACGGAACAGGTCGATGCCACCGGTGACCATCAGCTCCAGCATGTTGTCCATGCTGGAGGAGTCAGAACCCACGCGGTTGACCAGCGGGCCGAGCTCGTCGAGGTCGCCGATCAGGTCGTTGGCGAACTTGGTGCGACGGGCCAGGGCCCAGTTGCGGTTGCCGGTGATGGTGTTGATCTCGCCGTTGTGGGCGAGAAAGCGGAATGGCTGGGCCAGTGGCCATTTCGGCAAGGTGTTGGTCGAAAAGCGCTGGTGGAACACGCAGATCGCGGTTTGCAGGCGCTCATCGCTCAGGTCCGGATAGAAGGCGGTGAGATCCGCCGGCATCATCAGGCCTTTATAAATGATGGTCTTGTGGGAAAAGCTGCAGATGTAATGGTCGGTATCAGCGGCGTTGGCCACCGACGATCGACGACGGGCGCTGAACAGCTTGATCGCCATGTCCTGATCGCTCAGGCCGGCACCGGCAATGAACACTTGCTCGATCTGCGGCAGACGATCCAGGGCCAGACGGCCCAGCACGCTGGTATCGATCGGCACTTTGCGCCAGCCCACCAGTTGCAGGCCCGCCGCGAGGATTTCGCGGTTCATGTTGTTACGGGCCGCTTCAGCCTTGATCGGGTCCTGGTTGAAAAACACCATGCCGACCGCGTACTGCTTGGGCAAATCACTGCCGAACTGTTCTTTGGCCACGGCACGCAAGAACAGATCAGGTTTTTGAATCAGCAGGCCACAACCGTCACCGGTCTTGCCGTCTGCGTTGATCCCACCGCGGTGGGTCATGCAGGTCAGGGCCTCAATGGCGGTTTGCAGAAGGGTATGACTGGGCTCGCCCTGCATATGGGCAATCAGGCCGAAACCACAGTTATCCTTGAATTCATCGGGGTGGTACAGACCTGCTTTCATAGACACTTTCTCACCAGGCTGCCCCATAAAGGGGCAAATTTCTTTTAATTCAACCACTTGGTCCCCGCGCTGAACGTACGCCAGCTTGGCAGGGCAAAAGGGTGGTCATTCTACACACCGACGTAAGAGCTCACAAATTAAGCGGCTAAATACCGTAAATTCATGTCGCATTTATGAAGGTTTAAAGCGATTGCCTGTGCTAGTCAAAACATTTTTGATGTTGACCGCCACACGGCGCAGACACCACAAGGCATACGGCCTATTTAGCCGCATGCTCAAGCTGGAATTTTGATGTACGAGAACGGCGGCCTGGGTAAGGCCGCCGGAGCATCAGCGAGCTGCTGCCAGTTCTTGTTGGACGCTGGCGACAGTGCGAGGCCAAGGTTTACCAGCCTGAATCTTCGCTGGCAAGTTCTTGATTGCCGCAGTTGCTGCGGCATGGTTCGGGAAATTGCCGTAGGTGACGACAAACAGGGGCTTGCCGTTGAGCGATTTCTTGAAGTAGCGGGCTTGGCCACCTACTTCTTTGACGACGTTTTGTGCAGAGGCTTCGGAGCTGGTGCCGACAATCTGCACCACGTAGTTAGTTGCTGGCTGGCTGGAATACCAGCTACCGCCCGGTGCCGCCTTGGCCAGTGTGACCGGCTTCTCGGCCGGTTTCACCACAGGCTTTGGAGCCGGGGCCGGAGCAGGTTTGGCAACCGGAGCAGGTGCAGGTTTGGCTGCTGCCACGGCCGGTGCCGGCGCAGGACGCGGTGCTGCCACTGGTGCCGGGCCCGATGCCACGCCTGGAGGCGGCGCAGTGGTGGTTACGGTTGGCGGCTGGGCCACGCCACCGTCGACTGCAGGTACGCCGCCGTCATCGCCTTCAGCAATGCCGCCAGCGGCTTCAGCCAGAGGCCCGCGCATGACCGGCTGCGATTGACCCACCAGCGGCAATGGCATTGGCTGCGAAGAACCGGCGAAATCTATCGACGGATTGGCGCCGCCATTCGGCGTGGCCTGGCCCAATTGTGTCTGCTCAGCAGCGGGTGCGGTTGGTGCTTTGCTGCGACCCGGAATCAGAATGGCAGCGGCTACTGCCACCACCACTACGGCACCAATGGCCAATACGTGTTTCTTAGGCATGTTGAACCCCATACTTGGACGTTTGACCGCAGAACGGCTAGCAATCATGGCTTCGATCATTGCATCGCGGGCGACCTGATTGATGATGCCAGGCCAGCCTTCGGAGCTCTCGTGTATATCTGAGATCTGTTGTGCGCTAAAGAGTTCGATTCCACGCCCGGCACCTTCAAGGCGTTGCGCCAGGTACTCGCGGGTTTCTTCCTCGGTATAGGGCTGCAGCTCGATCACATGGAAGCGCTCTTCATCAGCGCTCAACTGCTCAAGCCCGTCAATCATTGACGGCTCGCCAAACAGGAAGACATGCGGCCGGCCTTCCGGCGCACCCGCCGCCAGGGCCAGCAGGGCCTCAAGAGCAGACTCGTCGAGCTGCTCAGCGTCGTCGACCAGCAGGTAGACTTCCTGCCCGGTCAGCGCCAGCTGTACCACTTGCGCCAGAATCGCGCCCACATCGGCCCGGGCAGCGTTCAGGGTCTGCGCCACCTGGCGCAAGATGCCAGCAGCGTCACCGGCACCCCGTGCCGACACCACCACGCTCTGTACTGACTGCTTGTTGGTGCTGGCGACCAGTGCCTGACGCAGCAAGGTCTTGCCGCTGCCCTCAGGCCCGGTCACCACCAACAGCAACTGGCTGTAGCGGGCAAGGTGGTGCAATTGCCCCAGCACCGGCTTGCGCTGGGCAGGGAAAAACTTGAACCCCGGCACCCGTGGTGCAAAGGGGTCATGGTTCAGCTGGAAGTGACCGAGGAACGCCTCGTCGGCATGCAAACTAGTCATCAGGATCTTATTAACCTTTAAGCTGAGCCAGTGCGCGGTAATCCGCACCCAGCGTGGCTTGTAGAACCTCTTGTGGATAATCGTCAGTCACTGTGGCTTCGCCAAGACGGCGCAACAGCACCAGTCGCATACGACCGTCGATCACTTTTTTATCAACTGCCATGTGTTGCATGAAGTCGGCTTCGCTCATGTCGGCAGGCGGCACAACCGGCAAACCTGCACGCTGGAACAAACGGATACCGCGATCACGCTCGGCCTGGTCGATCCAGCCTAGACGGAAAGACATTTCCAGCGCCATCACCGTACCTGTCGCAACCGCCTCGCCATGCAGCCACACGCCATAGCCCATATGGGTTTCGATGGCGTGGCCAAAGGTGTGTCCAAGGTTGAGGGTCGCACGCACACCCGACTCGCGTTCATCGGCGCCGACCACTTCGGCCTTGGCCGAGCACGAACGCTGAATGGCGGCAGTCAGGGCAACCTGATCGAGGCCACGCAGGGCGTCCATGTTGTCTTCCAGCCAGGTCAGGAAAGGCTCGTCGCAAATCAGCCCGTACTTGATGACTTCCGCCAGCCCTGCGGACAATTCGCGGGGCGCAAGGGTATTGAGGGTTTGCGTATCGATCAGCACCAGATTGGGCTGATAGAAGGCACCGACCATGTTCTTGCCCAGCGGATGGTTGATCCCGGTTTTGCCGCCCACGGACGAATCAACCTGCGAGAGCAAGGTGGTTGGCACCTGGATAAAGTCGACACCGCGCTGATAGCAAGCGGCGGCAAACCCGGCCATGTCACCAATCACGCCACCACCAAGGGCAATCACCGTGGTGCGCCGGTCATGGCGGGCTGTGAGCAGGCCATCGAAAATCAGCTGCAGGGTTTCCCAGTTTTTGAACGATTCGCCATCGGGCAGGATGATCGGCAGCACCGAATACCCCGCCAGGCTGCGGGTCAGGCGCTCAAGATAGAGGGGAGCCACGGTGGTGTTGGTCACAATCGCCACCTGGCGACCGGCGATGTGCGGAGCCAGCAGCAGGGGCTGATCCAACAAACCTTCGCCAATGTGAATCGGGTAGCTACGCTCGCCTAGATCAACCTTCAGTGTTTGCATGAATCCCCGCATTGAAAAGGACAGCCGGCGCCCTGTCTCACAATTATCAAGTGTGGGTCGCGCCGGGAAGTGACACAACCCTATAGCCTTTGGCCATACCGCTGAAGCAAAACAAGCTCTGTCGGAGCGGGCCTGGCGGCGACTGCATGAACCTGGTCAAACCTTGTGACCGCGGCACCTGCATCGCTGGCAAGCCAGTTCCCTCAATACCTTTGACTGCCTGACAGCACGCCATGGCCGGCGCCGAGGATAGCGCATTTCGCAACGCACTTTAATGGCCCGGGCATGGATACACCGTCAAGGGTGCGATGGTTTTTTGTAACCGCTGTCGAAGCAGCGACTACCGTGGGGCAAGTTGAGCCAGACGTTCGAGAATATTCAGAACCACCATCCGCGGCGGTCGCTCATCGGTTTCGACCACCAGATCGGCGATTTCCCGATAGAGCGGGTCGCGAACAGCCAGCAGGTCCCGCAGAATTTTCTCCGGGTTGGCATTGCGCAGCAGAGGTCGGTTGCGGTCACGCGCGGTACGTGCAACCTGCTGCTCGATGGAGGCATGCAAGTACACCACCCGCCCGCCATTACGCAGCGCAAGCCGGTTTTCCGGGCGCATGACCGCGCCACCACCGGTTGCCAGTACCACGCCATCGGCTTCGCAAAGCTCGGCAATCATCGCCGCTTCACGATCACGAAAGCCCGGTTCGCCTTCTTTATCGAAGATCCACGGGATATTGGCACCGGTGCGCAATTCAATTTCCTTGTCGGAATCTTTGAACGGCAGGTGCAGCTCTTTGGCCAGCAAACGTCCGATGGTGCTTTTTCCAGCCCCCATTGGCCCAACAAGAATCAAATTTCGCACAGAATCAATGACTCACAGCAATCGCCTGGTTGTTCATGATACGCGGAGTCAGGAACACCAGCAGTTCGGATTTTTTTTCCTGGACAACGTCTCTCCGGAAAAGTCGGCCAACATACGGCAGATCGCCAAAAAATGGCACTTTATCTATTACTTTGCTTTGAGTATTTGAGAACACGCCCCCAATCACAATGGTTTCTCCGTCTTTAACCAGCACCTTGGCCTTGACCTCGTTCTTTTTGATCGGCGGCACCTCGTTGACCATATTGATGTAGTCAGGCTCGTCCTTGGTCACCACGACTTCCATCAGGACGCTGTTGTCCGGGGTGATTTGCGGCGTCACCTGGAGAGACAAGGAGGCCTCCTTGAATGACACCGAGGTTGCCCCGCTGCCGCTGGTCTGCTGATAGGGAATTTCGGAGCCCTTGAGGATTTTGGCGGTTTCCTTGTCTGAGGTAACGACCTTGGGTTGAGAGATGATTTCACCGTTTCCGGTCTTTTCCATGGCACTGAGTTCCAGATCAAGCAACAGGTTGTTGCTGATGAAGGCGACACCCAACCCCGAGGTATTGCCCCTGACACCGAGATCGACGAAGGGTGAATTCAAGTCTGCAGCCCCGCCTGCTGCATCAATACCTCCTGCACTCAGCCTGCCACCCTGATTGACCGCCCCGCCCCAGCGCACCCCAAGATTCTTTTCAAAGTCCACCCCGGCCTCAACAATACGGGCCTCGATCATGACCTGGCGCACCGGTACATCCAGCTGAGCCACGATGCGCCGCAACTCTTGCAGTTGCTCGCCGGTCTGCAAGGCAATGATGTGATTGGTGCGCTCATCAACCGTGAGCGAGCCTCGCCCCTGGGCGCCGGGCTGAGCAGCGGTCACTGACTGAAACAGGCTGGCAATGTCTGCCGCCCGGGCATGCTTGATCTGCACCAGCTCCCGACGCAACGGTGCATGTTCGGCCAGTTGAGTGCGCAGATCCTGCTCATACTGCTGGCGGGCAGCCATTTCTTCGGCAGGCGCTACGAACAGCACATTGCCCTCAAGGCGTTTGTCGAGATCCTTGCTTTTAAGCACCAGGTCCAGTGCCTGATCCCAGGGGACGTCCTGCAAATTGAGGGTCACACTGCCTTGCACGGCATCACTGACCACCAGATTGAACCCGGTAAAATCTGCCAGCAACTGCAGCACCGTGCGCACTTCGACGCCCTGGAAGTTAAGGGATATGGTTTCGCCCACATAGACCGCCCCGGGCGCTTTTGAGCCTGGGGACTCAAGAGAGCCGGCTGGCACGACCGCCAGTAACTGCTGCGAATTCAGCGCGCTGCATAGCGCCAGTACACACACCGGGAAAGTCCTTTTCATGGCGTAGTTCCGTCAAGACTGCTGTTTTAAAGGGATCGTCAGGGACCGCTCCAGCCAACCGCCCCGACCATCGGAAATAACCTCAAACACCTCAACCCGGGCGTTATTGATCGAGGCAATCTGACCGTTGTTGCGACCCAGGTAATCGCCGATTTTCAACCGATGGACAACACCCTTGGCTCGCAACAAGGCATTGATTTGCAGAGCACTGGAAAGCGTGCCGACCATTTCGAATTGTTCAAGGTCAATGCCTTCCAGAAACTGCCGGGGCCGGTTGCCGTCAAGTTCATCATCGCGCAGAAGACTTGTTTGCCAACTACCGGCGCCAGCTTCTCCTGCAGCCTGAAAAGGGCTGCGCAGAGCCTGGGCCGTGTAGACAAACGGCGGCCGGTCACCAGCCTGCGCAACCGTTACAACCGCATCCCCCCCACGCATCCGGACTTCCTGAAGCCAGGCCTGCAACTGCACAGGGCTTTGCCCGTTGTCGCATCCCGCCAGGGCCACCGCCCACCCCATGACCCATAACCGGGCCAGAACACTCACGGGGCAGATTCCTGATCGTGGGTGCGGTAAGTACTGGCCAGCAGGGTCATGCGCAATTGGCCGTTACCCGCATCATTGAGCGGGGCAAGGGTAAAATCCTGCACCGTCACAATGCGCGGCAAGCCAGCAAGGCCGCTGACGAAAAGGCCAAAGTCGTGATAAGCCCCGACCAGCGACAACTGCAATGGCAGCTCGCTATAAAAAGGTTGAAGAACTTCGGGCAACCACTGGATGCGTTCGATCATCAGGCCGCTGGTCAGGCCCAGTAGTGAGATCTGGTCAAGCAGCGCGGGGACTTCTGCCTTGCGGGGCAGTTGCGCCATCAAGTGTCTGAAAGAGCTTTCCAGCACCTGCACTTGCTGCAGGTGAGCATCAAGCCCCGAAACATGCGCGGCCATGGACTCAAAACCGGCCTTGAGCACAGTCTCTGTCGCACGTTCCTGCTCGAGCCTGGTGAGCGCAGACTGAATCTGCAGCAGATACCCCGCCAGCAACACAAACCCCACCAACGCCAGCGCCACCAGCGATTTTCGCCGCAGTGACCAGTCACCCGACTGAGCCGGGTTCAACTCGTGCAGCTCAAGGACGCGCAGGCTCTGCAGCCAGTGCGCAGCCATCAGAGCACCCCACCGGCGGGCGCATGCCGGCTGCGTACGGTCATCTGAAATAACCGCTCATTGCCCCCGGTGTGCACCGGCCCCGCTTTCACATCGATCAGTACGGGGGTTTCCAGCCAGTGCGACGCATCCAGGTTGCGCATCAACTCGGCGACCAGTTTATTGGACAGGGCAACCCCCGTGATGACGATGGTGCGCTCGGTCATTTTTACGTCGGTGAAATACACCCCCACCGGCAAGCTGCGGGCCAGTTGCTCGAGGATAATCCCGCTGTCCGAGCGGTTGCCCTGGAGCGTCTCGATCGTTTGCATGCGCTCAAGCAATTGCTCGCGGCGCACCTTCAACTGATCGATTTGCCGGGCTCGCCCATCCAGCTGCACCGTGGCGCTGCGGATCAAGTCATTGCGCGCCAGCTGCCGCTCTACGGCGCGGTCGATGAAGCGATCGATCACCAGCAGGCCACCTGCTGCTGCCACAGCCAGGGCGAGCAGTACAATCAAAAAAACCCGGCTGCGCTTTTCACGCAGCAATGCGCGCCAGGGCAGCAAGTTGATTCTCGCCATTAATCAAACCCCCTCAAGGCCAGACCACAGGCAGTCAACAACAGCGGAGCATCGCAGAACAAGGCTTCAGGCGCGAGTGCAGGATTGAGATCCATGAGCGCAAACGGGTTGGCCACCCGCGTCGGTATACCCGTTTGCGCCTCAACCCGCTGATCCAGCCCCGGGCGCGACGCCCCAGCACCCGCCAACAGGATCGCGACCACCCCAGGGCCACTGCCGGACTCGGCAAACTGCGCAAACCCGCGCTGCAGATGCTCAGCCCCAGTGGTGCTCAAGGCTTCATTGCAAAAATCAGCGGAGCCAAACGGCAGCTCTGCGCAGTGGATCACAAGGCCTTGCCGGACGATGCTTAACCCCGTCGTTGCCGCGGCGAAGTCCAGCACGGCCACTGTGCCCGTCACGTCCAAGGGCTGAGGCGGACCAGGGGCCCAGACCGCTCCACGGGCCAGGGCATGGGCCTGAACATCAACCACTCGCGCCTTCAGTCCGGCACCGCTCAACAGTGCCTGGTACCAGGCCAGGGTCTCTTGCCGGCAGGCCACCAGCAATACGCTGACCTGACCCGGGCTGCTGGATACATGCTCTTGAACCTCGAAGTCCAGTGCCGCATCTTCAAGGGCATAGGGCAGATATTGCTCGGCCTCCAACCAGACATGAAGCTCCAGATCTTCCCGGCTCAGCCCCGCTTGCACCTCAAAGGTTTTACCTATGACCAGCGCATCAGGCACCGCCACGACAGCATCACGGGCCTCTACCCCCGCCCTGCCCAACGCCCCGAGCAGCGCTTGTGCGACACTTTTCGGATCCGCGCCGGTCTGATCATCTGCACCCGGGATCGCCAGCGGTTGAACGGCATATGCCTGCAACCTGAACCTGCCGTGCGCACGGCTCAGTTCGACGATTTTTATCCCGTGCGAACCGATGTCGATTCCCACATATCGCTGGCCGGACTTGTTGAATAATCCGCTCACTGATGTTTTCCCTAATGCAATCCGTGACTTACGGAGGGGTAAAAAATGAGATCCGCTCAAAACCCGTTCTGACATGTGGCCCATGACGCCCATGAGCGAAAAATGCTTATAATGCCGGGCGTTTTTTTCCGTATCGTCGACCCGGCGCACTTGCGCATTACCCTGACGTGCAAACCCATTTCTCAATCTGGAAATCCAAAAGCCTTGATTCGTCTGCTGAAGTTTTTCGGGTGGTCTTTCGTTGCTGTGTTCTGCGGGCTCCTGCTCGTGCTGAGCGGCGCGTTTCTCTATCTTAGTCCTGGCTTGCCGTCCGTAGAGTCGTTGAGAAGCATCCAGTTGCAGATTCCTTTGCGGGTCTTCACCAGCGACGGCAAATTAATCGCAGAGTTCGGCGAAATGCGCCGCTCCCCGATCAAGTTCGCCGACATTCCACCCAATTTCATCAATGCCTTGTTGTCTGCAGAAGATGACAACTTCGCCAATCATTACGGGGTTGATCCCAGCAGCCTGATGCGTGCCGCCACCCAGTTGGTAAAAAGCGGACACATTCAATCGGGTGGCAGCACCATCACGATGCAGGTGGCGAAGAACTATTTCCTCTCCAGCGAGCGCAGCTTTTCGCGCAAAACCAATGAAATCCTGTTGGCTCTGGAGATCGAGCGCGAACTGACCAAGGACGAAATCCTTGAGCTGTACGTGAACAAAATCTACCTGGGCAACCGCGCTTACGGCATCGAGGCCGCGGCGCAGGTGTACTACGGCAAGTCGATCCGCGACCTGAGCCTGGCGCAGATGGCCATGATTGCCGGCCTGCCCAAAGCCCCTTCGCGCTTTAACCCGCTGGCCAACCCGGTGCGCAGTAAAGAGCGGCGCGACTGGATTCTGGGCCGCATGTACAAGCTCGGGAAAATCGACCAGGCCAGCTACGAAGCCGCAATTGCCGAGCCGGTCAACGCCAGCTACCACGTACCCACTCCGGAAGTCAGCGCACCGTATATCGCCGAGATGGCCCGCGCCGAAATGGTCGGGCGCTATGGCAGCGCTGCCTACACCGAGGGCTACCGCGTCACCACCACCGTGCCGAGCAATCTTCAGGAACTGGCCAACACCGCCGTACATGAAGGCCTGATCGCCTATGACCAGCGCCACGGCTATCGCGGTCCGGAATCCCGCTTGCCGGGCAAAACCCCGGCGGCCTGGGCTCAAGAGCTGGCCAAGCAACGCCCGTTCAGCGGTCTGGAGCCGGCCATCGTGACCCAGGTCGACAAAAACGGCCTGCAAGTGCTGACCCGCACCGGAGAAGGCCACGTGGCCTGGGACAGCATGAAATGGGCGCGCAAGTTCCTCAATACCAACAGCATGGGCCCCATGCCCAAGCAGCCTTCCGATGTGGCGCAAGTCGGCGACCTGATTCGCGTACAGTCACAAGCCGATGGCAGCCTCAAGTTCAGCCAGGTGCCAAACGTACAAGGCGCTCTGGTTTCCCTTGATCCGGACAACGGCGCCATTCGTGCCCTGGTCGGTGGTTTTGCGTTCGAGCAGAGCAACTACAACCGCGCGATGCAGGCCAAGCGCCAACCGGGTTCAAGCTTCAAACCTTTCATCTATAGCGCCGCGCTGGATAACGGCTACACCGCCGCCACCCTGGTCAACGACGCGCCGATCGTGTTTGTCGACGAGTACCTGGACAAAGTCTGGCGCCCGAAGAACGACACCAATACCTTCCTCGGCCCGATCCGTGTGCGTGAGGCGCTGTACAAGTCGCGCAACCTGGTCTCGATCCGCTTGCTGCAAAGCCTGGGCATCGACCGCACCATCGACTACATCAGCAAGTTCGGCTTCAACAAACAGGACCTGCCGCGCAACCTGTCGCTGGCCCTGGGCACGGCAACCCTGACCCCGATGGAGATTGCCACCGGCTGGAGCACCTTCGCCAACGGCGGTTACAAGATCACGCCGTACCTGATCGACAAGATCGAAAGCCGCAACAGCGAAACCCTGTTCGTGGCCAACCCGCCAAGCGTGCCGAAAGACGCCAGCAAAGATGTGCCGAAAGAAGCCGCAGCGCTGACCATCGACACCATCAACGCCGCACCGGGCTTGCCGACGACTGAAACCCAGGCGGTCGCCGAGCGCATCGTTGACGGGCGTACCACTTACATCCTCACCAGCATGCTGCAGGACGTGATCAAGCTCGGCACCGGGCGCCGCGCCCTGGCGCTGGGCCGTACCGATCTGTCGGGCAAAACCGGTACTACCAACGAATCCAAGGATGCGTGGTTCTCCGGGTACAACGCCGATTACGTGACGACCGTGTGGACCGGTTTCGACCAGCCGGAAAGCCTCGGACGTCGCGAGTACGGTGGCACCGTCGCCCTGCCGATCTGGATCACCTATATGGGCGGCGCACTCAAAGGCAAGCCTGCTCACAGCCAGGCCGAACCCGAAGGCATCCTCAGCCTGCGCATAGACCCGGCAAGCGGCCGTATCGCTTCCCCCGGCACCCCTGGCGCCTACTTTGAGCTGTTCAAGAGCGAAGACACACCACCTACCAACAGCGAACTGGGCAATGGCGTAGCGCCGGGCAGTCCGCTGCCGGCAGATGATGGCGCGCCGATCGATCTCTTCTAACGAGGTCGCCAGCCGCAAGCGCCCCGTAACAGGCGCTTGCGGCCAGCCCAGAGTGGCATTGATCCAGGCCAGCGTTCAAAAAGTCATAAACCTGCATGGCTGCTTACCTGAAGCCAGGTCAAACGGGCAATTGCCCAACGTCGCCAGCTGATAGTGGTCCAGTGCGCAAGATTGCGGGCTGCCTGAGCGCATCGGACCCAACGCCCCCCAAGCACCCCGAAAACCAAAAAGCCCCGATGCTTCGCAGCATCGGGGCTTCAGGTTTGACGCTAAACGGAATTAGCCGTTAAACACGTCATCCACGCTTTTGAGCGGGTAGTTTTTCGGGTATGGCAGGGTAGCAACACCGGTCTCGATCGCAGCTTTGGCCACGGCATCGGAGATCAGGGTGATCAGGCGGGCATCCATTGGTTTCGGAATGATGTACTCACGACCGAACTCCAGCTTGATACCGCCGTAGGCGTCGCACACTTCCTGTGGCACTGGCAGTTTGGCCAGTTCACGCAGGGCGTTGGCCGCTGCGATTTTCATCTCTTCGTTGATACGCTTGGCACGGACGTCCAGAGCACCACGGAAGATGAAAGGGAAACCCAGTACGTTGTTGACCTGGTTCGGGTAGTCCGAACGACCTGTGGCCATGATCACGTCGTTACGAGTGGCGTGGGCCAGCTCCGGAGAAATTTCCGGATCCGGGTTGGAGCACGCGAACACGATCGGGTTAGGCGCCATGCGCAGCAGGTTTTCAGCGCTCAGCAGGTTCGGACCCGACAGGCCAACGAACACGTCTGCGCCTTCCATGGCGTCAGCCAGGGTGCGCTTCTCGGTGGCGTGGGCAAATACCGCCTTGTACTGGTTCAGGTCGTCACGGCCGGAATGAATCACCCCGGTACGGTCGATCATGTAGATGTTCTCGATGGCCGCGCCCATGCTCACCAGCAATTTCATGCAGGAGATGGCTGCAGCGCCGGCGCCCAGGCAAACGATTTTGGCATCGGCCAGGGTTTTACCGGCGATTTCCAGGGCGTTGATCATGCCGGCCGCGGTCACGATGGCGGTACCGTGCTGGTCATCGTGGAATACCGGAATATCGCACTGCTCGATCAGGGCACGTTCGATCTCAAAGCACTCAGGTGCCTTGATGTCTTCGAGGTTGATGCCGCCGAAGGTGATGGAAATGCGTTTAACGGTGTCGATGAAGGCTTGCGGGCTTTCGGAGTCAACTTCGATGTCAAAAACATCGATACCGGCAAAGCGCTTGAACAACACGCCTTTGCCTTCCATAACAGGTTTGGAGGCCAATGGGCCGAGGTTACCCAGGCCCAGAATCGCGGTACCGTCAGAAATTACGGCTACCAGGTTGCCCTTGCCGGTGTACTTGTAGGCAAGTTCAGGGTCGCGGGCGATTTCGCGCACTGGTTCGGCTACACCCGGGCTGTAAGCCAGCGCTAGATCGCGGGCAGTAGCGGTAGGTTTGGTGAGCTCGACACTCAGTTTCCCTGGACGGGGCTGGGCATGGTATTCGAGAGCGGCGGTTTTCAAATCAGACATGTGGGCAATCCGCTTTTATGCTGTTGGACAGACGGATCGCCGAGCATACGCGTGTCGCAAAGTCCCGACAAGACTGACCAGTCAGCAGTGTCAAGGGCTTTACCTTAAGACTTTGGGCCAAGAGCCGCGCCCTGCAAGGGCTAGAGTGTTCACAATCACCATTAAAAATTGTCTACAATTATTAATGCGCAATGACTTTAAACATCCCCGGATCAGTCAAAGGCAGCATCCAGCGCGCCTGCCCACCTTGCAAACCGCCACGCCTGGCGCGGTCCAGAACCCAGCCACGGGCCTCAATCTGCGCGCCCTGCAGCCTGAGGAGGGCCTTGTGATCAAAGCCGCCCAGCTGATTGGGTGCAATATGCAATACCAGACCGCCCTGCAGATCGATCCAGAGTCCACCGCGATTGCGCTGCACCTTACTGACCGTTGCGCTGACCAGAACGAAACCCGAGCGGGTGATTTGCTGCGGCGTCAGCACCGGCGACTGCCGCCATAGCCCCAGCCCGGATGCCCGGGCGCTTTGCTCGGCCGCTTGCTGGCAATCGAGTAACCGGGTATTCGGGGCGATTGCCACCTGATAGGCCAGGCCATCGGCCAGCAACCGGGCTTCAAGATTACTGCCATCGGCGCCAAACACATGGGCAAGGGTGCGCCCGTAACGGTCCTGAGCCTGCTTGCCCGCGAGCAATCCGACCCGGCCATCGCTTTGCGCCACCAAGTCTTGCAGGCGCTTGCGCGCAGCGTCGGCAAAAGGCTCGGCGGACTGGCCTTGCTTCCCCGTCTCCGGGGCATTGAGGCCGATCATGCGCACGCTGCGGCCGTCCTTGAGGCGCAGGGTGTCGCCATCGACCACCCGCTGCACCTGTGCGTATGACAAGGCTGCCGGTGCAGGGCACAGAGACGCGGCAGAAACGTCAGCCAGCCAAATCCCGGACACAAAAAAGGCGCCCGCAAGGGACGCCTTTTTCAATAACCCGGCCAGACCAGAAAGCCTGCCCAAGGTCATCAGCCTTACTCGGCTGCTTTGTCTGCTTCTGCTGCTGGAGCTGCTTTAGCGCCGAAAGCACCAAAACGAGTCTTGAAGCGATCAACACGACCGCCAATGTCCAGAGTTTTCTGCTTACCGGTGTAGAACGGGTGGCACTCGTTGCATACGTCAGTGCCCAGTGGCTTGCACAGGTTCGAACGGGTTTCGAACTTGTTGCCGCAGCTGCAAGTTACCAGGATTGTTTCGTACGCTGGATGGATATCGGCTTTCATGGGGTATTCCTCAGGCTAGCGTGCCGCCACTCAACACCATTGTTGAATACCGCACGTAAATTTAGGGCGCCGATAATACCAGACCTTTGCATTGACGCAAGTGACCAATCATGCTCTCCCCAAATTCTTTCACCATTCATTGACCTGCCTTTTAGTCCCGGACCGCGTTGTCTGCTAGGCTCCGGGCCATCTTTGCCGTTCATCACTTGAGAGCCCCGCGTGCCCGACGCCATTTTGCGCCTTGCCCTGCCTTCCCCCTTGCGCCGCCTGTTTGATTACCGGGCGCCTGCGGGCGTGCTGCGCAGTCAATTACAGCCCGGGATGCGCCTGCGGGTACCGTTCGGGCGGCGGGAAATGATCGGGATTCTGGTGGAAGTGGTCGACCACAGCGAAGTGCCGGCCGACAAGCTGAAACCGGCAATCGCACTGCTCGATGCCACACCGCCGCTGCCGGCCTCCCTGTTCAAGCTCTGTTTATGGACCTCGCAGTATTACCAGCACAGCCTGGGCGACACCCTGAGCTGGGCGCTGCCGGTGTTGTTGCGTCAGGGCGAACTGGCCGAAACCCGCCAGGAGCGGTTCTGGCAGATCGCCCCCGGGGCCAGGCTTGACGACCCGCGTGTCGCCCGGGCCCCGCGCCAGCGCGAGGCGCTGGCCACCCTCGCCCAGCACCCCCACGGCGTGGCCCATCAACTGCTCAGTAAATTGATGTTGAGCAAAGACAGTCTCGACCTGCTGCTGGCCAAAGAACTGGTCACCGTTGAAATCCGCCGTCACGCGCCGAGTGAGCGCCACGAACACTGGCTGGCCCAGCCCGAACTGCCACTCAACAGCGAACAACGGGCCGCCTACGAGGCGATCCGGGCAGGATTCGACCACTTTCATGCCTTTTTGCTGGCTGGGGTGACGGGCAGCGGCAAGACCGAAGTGTATTTGCAACTGATCCGCGAGACGCTCCAGGCAGGTAAACAGGCGCTGGTGCTGATCCCCGAGATCAACCTGGGCCCGCAAACCCTGGCCCGTTTCGAGCAGCGCTTCAACGCGCGCATCGCTCTGGTGCACTCGGCGGTCAACGATCGGGAACGCCTCGAAAGCTGGCTGGCAGCCCGGGATGGCGAAGCCGACATTATTATTGGCACCCGCTCGGCACTGTTCACCCCGATGAAAAACCCCGGGCTGATCATCATCGACGAAGAGCACGACGGCTCTTATAAACAGCAGGAAGGTTTGCGCTATCACGCCCGGGATTTGGCACTGGTACGCGCCCGCCAGGAAAACATCCCGATTGTGCTGGGCTCTGCCACCCCGTCCCTCGAAAGCCTGCACAACGCCTACACCGGTCGCTACGGCCTGCTGCGCCTGAATGAACGCGCCGGCGGGGCCAAACAGCCACGCTTCCTGCGCCTGGATGTGAAAAGCCGTCCACTGGACAGCGGCATTTCCGGGCCGATGCAACAGGCCATCGGCCAGACCCTCGCCGCGGACCAGCAAGTGCTGGTGTTTCTCAACCGCCGGGGCTTCGCGCCGACCCTGTTGTGCCATGACTGCGGCTGGATGTCGGAATGCCAGCGCTGTGATGCACGCATGACCGTTCATCAGCGATCCGGCGAACTGCGCTGCCATCACTGCGGCTACGTCGAACCTGTACCGCGCAATTGCCCGCAATGCGGCAAAGTCGATTTACGGCCCGTGGGCGCCGGCACCGAGCGCGCCGAAGAGCGGCTGGGGATTCTGTTTCCGGACTACCCGGTGCTCAGGGTCGATCGCGACAGCACCTCGCGCAAAGACGCGATGAACCAGCTGTTTGCCACGATTCAAAAGGGCCAGCCGTGTATTTTGATCGGCACCCAGATGCTTGCCAAAGGCCATCACTTTCCCCGGGTGACGCTGGTCTCGATCCTCGACGCCGATGGCGGTTTGTTCTCCGGTGACTTCCGCGCCAGTGAGCGCATGGCCCAGCTTATCGTTCAGGTCGCGGGTCGGGCCGGGCGCGCCGAAGAGCCGGGCAAGGTGATAATCCAGACTCACCTGGCCGACCATCCGCTGCTGATCCAACTGACCGAGCAGGGTTACTTCGCCTTCGCCGAACAGGCCCTGAGCGAGCGTCGGGCCGCCGGGCTGCCGCCCTTCGCCCACCTGGCCCTGCTGCGTGCCGAGGCCCACAAGCCGGGACAGGCCGAAGGTTTCCTGGATGAGGCGTGCAGCGAGGCCGAACGTTTACTGGCCGAGCTGAACCTGGGCGGCATCGAACTGCTCGGCCCGGTACCGGCACCCATGGAGCGCCGTGCCGGGCGCTATCGTGCTCAGCTATTATTGCAAGCCAATGCCCGCGGCCCCTTGCATCGACTGCTCAGCCAATGGCTGCTGGTGCTGGAGCAAATGCCCAGCGGCCGTCAGGTGCGCTGGTCGCTGGATGTAGACCCGGTGGATTTGTATTGAGCCACCGGCAATTTGCATAAACCCTGAACTACCCGGCCGCCAAGGTTGGCAAGGCTGCTTTCGCAACGGATAATACCCAGTTTTTCCACCTGCGCACTGAGGCGCTACCGCGCTTGCGGTCGACAGAGAAGACCATGAAAGACACCATTCGCCAGCTGATTCAAAAAGCCCTAGCTCAACTCGTCACAGAAGGTGTGTTGCCTGAAGGCCTGACGCCAGCGATTCAGGTGGAAAACGCCCGTGACAAGACCCACGGCGACTTCGCCAGCAACATCGCCATGATGCTGGCCAAACCTGCCGGCATGAAACCCCGGGATCTGGCTGAAAAAATCATCGCGGCCCTGCCTGCCGATGAGCAAATCAGCAAGACCGAGATCGCCGGCCCCGGCTTCCTGAACTTCTTTCAGAACACCCAGGCCCTGGCTTCGCGCCTGGACGCAGCCCTGGCTGACCCGAAAATCGGCGTGCACAAGGCCACCAAGCCAATGCGCACCGTCGTGGACATGTCCGCCCCCAACCTGGCCAAAGAGATGCATGTGGGCCACTTGCGCTCAACCATCATCGGCGACGGCGTGGCACGGGTCCTGGAATTCCTCGGCGACGAGGTGATTCGCCAGAACCACGTGGGCGACTGGGGCACCCAGTTCGGCATGTTGATGGCGTACCTGGAAGAAAACCCGATCACCAGCGACGAGCTGTCCGATCTCGAGAACTTCTACCGCGCCGCTAAAAAACGCTTCGACGAGTCTCCTGAATTTGCCGACCGCGCCCGCGGCCTGGTGGTCAAGCTGCAAGCCGGCGACCCGGATTGCCTGGCGCTGTGGACCAAGTTCAAAGATATCTCGCTGTCCCACTGCCAGAAAATTTACGAGCAGTTGAACGTCAAACTGACCATGGCTGACGTTATGGGCGAAAGCGCCTACAACGACGACCTGATCAACGTGGTCAACGACCTCAAGGCCAAGGGCATGCTGGTGGAGAGCAACGGCGCCCAGTGCGTGTTCCTCGACGAGTTCAAGAACGCTGAAGGCGAACCGCTGCCGGTGATCATCGTCAAAGCCGATGGCGGCTATCTGTATGCCACCACTGACTTGGCAGCCATTCGCTATCGCAGCGGCGTGTTGAAAGCCGATCGGGCCTTGTACTTCGTCGATCAGCGCCAGGCATTGCACTTCCAGCAAGTGTTTGCAGTTGCCCGCAAGGCCGGCTTTGTGACCCATCCGATGGAAATGGAGCACATGGGCTTCGGCACCATGAACGGGGCCGACGGTCGTCCGTTCAAGACCCGCGATGGCGGTACGGTGAAGCTGGTCGACCTGCTGACCGAAGCCAAGGAACGCGCCTACACCCTGGTCAAAGAGAAAAACCCGGAACTGGCGGAAGACGAGCTGCGCGCAATCGCCAAGGTCGTCGGCATTGGCGCGGTGAAATACGCGGATCTGTCCAAACACCGCACCAGCGACTACAGCTTCAACTTCGACCTGATGCTGAACTTTGAAGGCAATACCGCACCTTATCTGCTGTATGCCTACACCCGGGTCGCGGGCGTGTTCCGCAAACTGGGCAAGAATTTCGACGAAGTTGAAGGTCAAATCGTCCTGGAGGCACCGCAAGAACAAGACCTAGCCGCCAAATTGGCACAGTTCGGTGAAGTACTGAACAACGTTGCCGAAAAAGGCACCCCGCACACCCTGTGTACCTATCTGTACGAAGTGGCCGGGTTGTTCTCCAGCTTCTACGAAAACTGCCCGATCCTGACGGCCGAAGACGAAGCGCAAAAACACAGCCGTCTGCGCCTGGCAGCTCTGGCGGGTCGTACCCTCAAGCAAGGCCTGGAACTGCTGGGCCTGGAAACTCTGGAGCGCATGTAAGTTGGCCGCCAAGAAAAAACCTGCACCCAAGCGAGGCGCCAGCCGCTATCAGGCGCCTGCAAAGAAGCCGATCCCGGGCTGGCTATGGATGGCCATCGGCCTCACCGTGGGTGCGTTTATCGTGTTTCTGATGAAACTCGAGCCCGGCAAGGGCGACGATGTAAAACGGGTCAAGCAGGAGCAGCAGAAAGCGGCGCAAGTCGCCGAGGCCAACAAAACTGCGCCTAGCCCGACCCAGCCGGTCAAGCCCAAGTACGACTTCTACACCTTGCTGCCGGAGTCGGAAGTGATAGTGCCGCCGGAGGCCGTACCGGAGAAAACTCCGCCTACGCCGCAAACGGCGCCACTGGCACCGGTGACGCCTGCCGAAGCTGCAAAAATCGATACTGCCCGCGCCCAGGCGGCCTTGAGCGGCATTACCCCGCCTCCTGCGCCACCCGTCGCCAAAGCTGCACCTGTTACCAGATTTTTCCTGCAAGCCGGTTCGTTCCGCAAACAGGCCGATGCTGAACGGGTGCGCGCGCAAATCATTTTGCTGGGCCAGACCGCCACGGTTGAAGCCGGCACGGTGAAAGATGAAACCTGGTATCGGGTACTGGTCGGCCCGTTCAGCAACCGCGAACAGCTGACCGTCGCCCAGAAACAACTGGCCGGTAGCGGCTTCAACAACCTGTTGTTGCAACAACGCCGCTGACCAAAGGCGGCTCCCACAGAAACTGCAAACAATCTGTGGGAGCCGGCTTGCCGGCGATGGCAGCACCCCATCATCCAATTCGCTGGCAAGCCGGCGCCCGCCCAATTCCCCCTCGTATCCGCGTTCCATTCATCTGCATTCCCTCTGCGCTGTTGAAAAACCGTCTACAACCCCCATATGTATTTCCATCAGGCATTTTCGCCCCGCTGCGTGGAGACTCTCCCTTGACCACCATCGTTTCAGTACGCCGTCACGGCAAAGTCGTTATGGCTGGCGACGGCCAGGTTTCTCTTGGCAATACCGTGATGAAAGGCAACGCGAAAAAAGTCCGCCGTCTCTATCACGGCCAGGTCATTGCCGGTTTTGCCGGTGCTACCGCTGATGCATTTACCCTGTTTGAACGCTTCGAAGGCCAGCTGGAAAAACACCAGGGCCATCTGGTTCGTGCAGCTGTCGAGTTGGCCAAAGAATGGCGTACCGACCGCTCGCTGAGCCGCCTTGAGGCGATGCTGGCTGTCGCCAACAAAGACGCGTCCCTGATCATCACCGGTAACGGTGACGTGGTTGAGCCGGAAGACGGCTTGATCGCCATGGGCTCCGGTGGTGCATTCGCCCAGGCTGCAGCCCGCGCCTTGCTGATGAAAACCGATCTGTCGGCCCGCGAAATCGCCGAAACCGCCCTCGGTATCGCCGGCGACATCTGCGTATTCACCAACCACAACATCACTATTGAGGAGCAGGACCTCGCTGAATAAGCCAACTGCCGGGCCGGCTCACCGGCCCGTTTGCTTGATTCTGCTAGAGGAACGCCAATTACTATGTCCATGACTCCCCGCGAAATTGTCCACGAACTCAATCGCCACATCATCGGCCAGGACGACGCCAAGCGCGCCGTTGCCATCGCCCTGCGTAACCGCTGGCGCCGGATGCAACTGCCTGAAGAACTGCGAGTTGAAGTCACCCCGAAAAACATTCTGATGATCGGTCCGACCGGCGTCGGTAAAACCGAAATCGCCCGCCGCCTGGCCAAACTGGCCAACGCGCCGTTCATCAAGGTTGAAGCGACCAAGTTCACCGAAGTGGGCTATGTCGGCCGCGACGTTGAATCGATCATTCGTGATCTGGCTGATGCAGCGATCAAGCTGCTGCGCGAGCAGGAAATCGTCAAGGTTCGCCATCGCGCCGAAGATGCAGCCGAAGAGCGCATCCTCGACGCCCTGTTGCCGCCTGCCCGTACGTTTGGCGAAGAAGCCGCCACACCGCAGGACTCCAACACCCGTCAGCTGTTCCGCAAGCGCCTGCGTGAAGGCCAGCTAGACGACAAGGAAATCGAAATCGAAGTCGCAGACATTGCCGGCGTCGATATTTCCGCGCCGCCAGGCATGGAAGAAATGACCAACCAGCTGCAAAGCCTGTTTGCCAACATGGGCAAAGGCAAGCGCAAGAACCGCAAGCTGAAAGTCAAAGAAGCACTGAAAATGGTGCGTGACGAAGAAGCCGGTCGCCTGGTCAATGACGAAGAACTCAAGGCCAAAGCCCTTGAAGCCGTTGAGCAACACGGCATCGTGTTCATCGACGAAATCGACAAGGTTGCCAAGCGCGGCAATGTCGGCGGCGCCGATGTGTCCCGTGAAGGTGTACAGCGTGACCTGCTGCCGCTGATCGAAGGCTGCACCGTGAACACCAAGCTGGGCATGGTCAAAACAGACCACATCCTGTTTATCGCTTCGGGGGCATTCCACCTGAGCAAGCCAAGCGATCTGGTGCCGGAGCTACAAGGCCGCCTGCCAATCCGGGTCGAGCTCAAGGCACTGACGCCGCAAGACTTCGAGCGCATCCTCAGCGAGCCGCATGCGTCCCTGACCGAGCAATATCGCGAGTTGCTGAAAACCGAAGGCCTGAACATCGAGTTCATGCCCGAAGGCATCAAACGCCTGGCCGAAATTGCCTGGCAGGTGAACGAAAAAACCGAGAACATCGGTGCTCGCCGCCTGCACACACTGCTTGAGCGCTTGCTGGAAGAGGTGTCTTTCAGCGCCGGCGATATCGCCAGCGCACAAAAAGACGAGCCTATCCGGATTGATGCTGAATACGTGAACAGCCACCTGGGCGAACTGGCCGAGAACGAAGACCTCTCGCGCTATATCTTGTAAACCCTCACACAACCTGTAGCCGCTGGCGCAGGCAGCGATCGCCGACTCCGTTGCCGATCGCTGCCCGTGGCAGCGGCTACGGTGTGTGTGATGAGAAAAAGGTTTTGTCCCATGAGCTCTACTCCAGCGCCAATCCCCAGCGCCATCAACCTGCACAAAGCCTCAAAAACCCTCACCCTCAAATATCCCTCTGGCGAGCAATACCACCTGCCTGCGGAATTTCTGCGCGTGCACTCCCCGTCCGCCGAAGTCCAGGGCCATGGCAACCCCATTCTGCAATTCGGGAAAATCAACGTAGGTCTGAGCAAGGTAGAACCGGCGGGGCAATATGCGCTGAAAATAACCTTTGATGATGGCCACGACAGCGGCCTGTTCACCTGGGAATACCTCTATCAGCTCGGGGTTCGCCAGGAAGAGCTGTGGGCTGATTATCTGCAGCAACTGAAGGAAGCCGGCAAGTCCCGCGACCCGTCAGAATCCATCGTCAAGTTGATGCTGTAACGCCAGCCCCGGTGGGAGCCGGCTTGCCAGCGATGGCATTGGCATCGCTGGCAAGCAAGCCCAGAGTTGCTATGGACTAAAGCGCTGCGTCAGGTTTTGGCTCTGGAGTAACCACAGAAGACTTGGCGGCGGCCGGCTTTTTGGCTGCGGCCGGTTTTTTAACCGCCGGTTTGGCTGCTGCAGGTTTAGCTGCGGGCTTGCTCGCAGCAGTTGCTGGCTTGGTTGCCGGCTTGGCCGCTGGTTTTGCCTTTGGCTTGGCGGCTGACTTGGCGACTGCTTTAACAGCCGGTTTTGCCACTGGCTTGGCCGCTGCGGGTTTCGCAGCGGGTTTGGCTGCAGCTTTGGCAGCTGCCGGCTTGCTGGCAGACGAAGCCTTGGTGGCAGCAACTTTGGCTGCCGCCGCGGTGAGCTTCTCGATATGTTTGGTCAGGGTCTCGACCTTGGTGTGTAAGGTTTTGACCTCTTCACGGCTCGGAACACCCAAACGTGAAATCGCGCTGTTCAGGCGTTTATCAAACGCCTCTTCGAACTCGCTCCACTTGCCCATGGCCAGGTCTTTAACATCCTCGACCCGGGTACGGGCAGAAGAGGTGGTCGATTTGGCGCTGTCAGCCAGTTTACCGACTGCAGCCTTGGACAGTTTTTCGGCCTTCTCCCCATCTTTGACTAACGAATCAAATAGCTTGCTGCCGTCTGTATCGATCTTCGAGTACACACCCAAACCTGCCAGCCAGATTTTGCGCGAGTACTCTTCGACCTTGCCTACCCATGAATTGCTGTCTTTGGCAGTCGGTTTTTTAGCAGCCATCGTGTTCCCCTCAATGTTAAGTCGCGACGTCAGTGAGCAAGATCGTCGAATCATCAAGATGAACAGAGTGCTCACCTGCATCAGGTTTAGACGCTAAGTGGCCTTGCTGCCAGTCAGAAGCCCATCGGGGCAGGCACAACAGTGCTACTTCACGACAACGCCTTGTCCAGCGAGCGCTCGATTTCCGATTGAATCATGCCGCTCATCGCAGACATCAGCATGCCCAGCTCAACGTCGACCCGAATGGTTTTCTCGCCGATTGCCAGGGTGCCGTTAACCCCCGAACGCTTGAGCTTTACTGTATCTCCGGACCAGTCAGGGGTCAGCCCATACTGCCCCGCCAGCTTCTCAACCAGGGGTAGAGCTTTTTCACGTGCTGCCTCAAGGCCCAGGGTATGGGTCCGTTCAACGCTGATACGAGCCATTGGTTCACTCCGAGTAAATAAGGCCGACACTATACTTACCTTCAGCCTCGCCAAGACAAAGCCGGCCACCGGGATTAGAATGGCCAGCATTCTCTTTTGGTGACAGCGATATGACTGATCAGCGCAAAGGCAGCGATGCCGAACCCACCACCCACTTCGGCTTCAAAAATGTGCCGGAAAGCCAAAAGGCGGAAAAAGTCGCCGAGGTTTTTCACTCTGTAGCCGCTAAATATGACCTGATGAACGACGTACTGTCGGGCGGCATGCACCGCCTGTGGAAGCGTTTCACCATCGAACTGTCCGGCGTTCGCCCTGGCAACAAGGTGCTGGACATCGCAGGCGGCACCGGTGACCTGGCCCGCAAGTTTTCCCATCTGGTTGGCCCGACCGGCCAGGTAGTGCTGGCAGATATCAACGCCTCCATGCTCAAGGTTGGCCGTGACCGCCTGCTGGACAAAGGTGTGGCCGGCAATATCGAGTTCGTTCAGGCCGACGCTGAAAAGCTGCCGTTCCCGGACAACCACTTCGATTGCGTGACCATCGCCTTCGGCCTGCGCAACGTGACCCACAAGGAAGACGCATTGCGCTCCATGCTGCGGGTACTCAAGCCGGGCGGGCGCTTGCTGGTGCTGGAGTTCTCCAAACCGACCAACCCATTGATGTCCAAGGTTTACGATGCTTATTCGTTCGCCTTCATGCCGATGGTGGGCAAGCTGATCCTCAATGACCCGGAGAGCTATCGCTACCTGGCCGAGTCGATCCGCATGCACCCGAACCAGGAAACACTGAAGTCGATGATGGTCGAGGCCGGGTTTGACCGGGTGACCTATCACAACATGACTTCAGGCATCGTTGCGCTGCACCGCGGCATCAAGCCCTGATGTTGCTCCGCGGCCTTCTCGCCAGCGTCGAAAACGGCGTCAATCGCATTTTGCGGCTGGACAGCACGGCCATGGCGCGCTTGCAGCCTTTGACCGGCAAAGTGATTGCTGTCGAATGCGCGGCTCCGGCATTGCAGCTGTTTATCCTGCCCAGCGATGAAGGCCTGCTGCTGGCCACCCAATGGGCTGCCGATGCCGATTGCACCCTGCGTGCACCTGCTGCCAGCTTGATGCGTCTGGTCCTGAGCAAAGACAAGACCGCCGTGCTGCACAGCCCTGAAGTAGACCTTGAGGGCGACAGCCACGTGTTGATGGCGCTTGCCCAGGTGCTGCAAGACCTGGAGCTGGACTGGGAGTATGAACTCTCGCACTGGCTCGGACCGGTTGCCACGGCACTGATCGGCGGTCATTTGCGCAGCCGCGCCAACTGGTATCAGCAAGGGTTCGCCAGCCTTAATCAGAATCTGGCCGAATACCTCAGCGAAGAAGCCCGCACCTTGGTCGGAGAACGTGAAGCGCAAGCGCGTTTTGACGAACTCGACCAACTCAAACTCGACCTGGACCGCCTTGAGGCGCGCTTTGAGCGCCTTGGCCGATCCCTCAATTCCAGCGATAACGCATGAAGCTGCTTGCCATACGCCGTTTGTTCCGCATCCAGCGCGTCGTCATTCGCTACCGCCTTGATGACTTGCTGTTCGCCCTGCCCTTGCCATGGTGGATGCTCTCGCTGCGCTACGCGCTGCCGTGGCGCTGGTTCCCGCGCAAGAAGCTGGAGCTGAGCCGGGGCGCTGCGCTGCGCCTGGCGCTGCAGGATCTGGGACCGATCTTTATCAAGTTCGGGCAAATTCTCTCGACCCGTCGCGACTTGCTGCCCGAAGACATCGCCGACGAACTGATGCTGTTGCAGGATCGCGTACCGCCGTTCGACCCGCAGGTAGCGGTCAAGCTGATCGAAGAGCAACTTGGCGCCACCATCGGCGAAGTGTTCAGCCGTTTCGACATCGAACCCCTGGCCTCGGCCTCGGTGGCCCAGGTTCACTCGGCCAAGCTCAAGACCGGCGAAGAAGTTGTGGTCAAGGTCGTACGCCCGGGCCTCAAGCCAATCATCGGTTCAGACCTGGCCTGGCTGTTCATTCTGGCCAGGGTTGCCGAACGCCTGAGCGCTGACGCCCGCCTGCTGCACCCGGTGGATGTAGTCAGCGATTACGAAAAAACCATTTACGACGAGCTCGACCTGTTACGTGAAGCGGCCAACGCCAGCCAGCTCAAGCGCAACTTCGAAGGCTCGCCGATGCTTTACGTGCCGCAGATCTACTGGGACTGGTGCCGGCCCAAGGTTCTGGTCATGGAGCGCATCTACGGGGTTCAGGTCACTGACCTGAAAACCCTCGCCGATCAGCGCACCGACATGAAGATGCTGGCCGAACGCGGGGTCGAGATTTTCTTCACCCAGGTTTTTCGTGACAGTTTCTTTCACGCCGACATGCACCCCGGCAACATTTTTGTCAGCACAGTCAGCCCGTGGAGCCCGCAATACATCGCCATCGACTGCGGCATTGTCGGCAGCCTGACCCCCGAGGACCAGGACTACCTGGCGCGCAACCTGTTTGCCTTCTTCAAGCGTGATTACCGGCGGGTGGCGCAGTTGCACATTGATTCGGGCTGGGTACCGGCGCACACCAAGCTCAACGAGTTTGAGGCGGCGATCCGTACCGTATGCGAGCCGATTTTTGAAAAACCGCTGAAAGAAATTTCCTTTGGCCAGGTGCTGATGCGCCTGTTCCAGACCGCGCGGCGCTTCAACATGGAAGTCCAGCCACAGCTGGTGCTGCTGCAAAAAACCCTGCTCAACATTGAAGGGCTGGGGCGTCAGCTGTACCCCGACCTCGACCTGTGGAGCACCGCGCAGCCGTTCCTTGAACGCTGGATGCGTGAACGGGTGAGCCCGAAAACCCTGTTGCGCAACCTGCACAGCCAGGTCGAGCAGATCCCGCATCTGGCGGGCATGACCCGCGACCTGCTGGAACGCATGTCGCAGCCCCATAGCAAAAATCAGCGGCTGATGGTCAGCGAACCCCGGGACAGCTGGTTCCTGCGTCTGCTGGGTGCCGGGCATCTGGCCGCCGGGGCCCTGCTGGCCAGTGTCGGGCCGCTGCACACCCTCAGCTACTGGCCGGCCGGTATCTTGCTGGCAGTGGGCCTGTATCTGATCGTACGCAGATAACCTGCAGGAGCTAGCTCTGTCCTGCAGGAGTTCTAGCCACTCTCTGGCGAGGCTGGCAAACTGTTAAATCGCTACGCGCGGAGTCGAACATGAACAACTGGCTGGACGAGATCAAATGGGACAGCGACGGCCTGGTGCCGGCGATTGCCCAGGACCATAAAACCGGGCGCGTTTTGATGATGGCCTGGATGAACCGCGAAGCCCTGAGCCTGACCGCCACCGAGAACCGTGCCATTTACTGGTCACGTTCCCGTGGCAAGCTGTGGCGCAAGGGTGAAGAGTCGGGCCACGTACAAAAGCTGCATGAAATGCGCCTGGACTGCGACGCTGACGTCATTATCCTGATGGTCGAACAAATCGGTGACATCGCCTGCCATACAGGTCGTCAGAGCTGCTTCTACCGCGTGTACGAAAACTCCGGATGGAAGACCGTCGATCCGGTGCTTAAAGACCCGCACGCCATTTATCACGCAGGACACTCCAATGACTGACACCTTGAGCCGCGTAGCCCGGGTACTCGAAGAGCGCAAAGGCGCCTCGCCGGACAGTTCGTATGTCGCCAGCCTGTACCACAAGGGTCTGAACAAGATTCTGGAGAAGGTCGGCGAAGAGTCGGTCGAAACCATCATCGCAGCCAAAGATGCGGCCATCAGCGGAGATTGCAGCGATGTCATCTACGAAACCGCCGATCTATGGTTCCACAGCATGATCATGCTCGCCCAGTTGGGTCAGCATCCTCAGGCCGTACTGGATGAACTGGAGCGTCGCATCGGTACCTCCGGCCACGTGGAAAAAGCCTCACGGCCATCCGCTTAAACTTTTTTGCAAGGAACTCATCATGGGCATTTTTGACTGGAAACACTGGGTCGTCATTCTGGTAGTTGTGGTCCTGGTCTTCGGCACCAAAAAACTGAAAAACCTGGGCACTGACGTGGGCGAATCGATCAAGGGCTTTCGCAAAGCCATGAACGACGACGAGAAGCCTGCCGAACCGGTAGTGCCGCCTGCACAGCCAACGGCCGCACCGCAGCCACACACCACTTCGACCCTCAACGAGCCGCACACCATTGACGTGCAGGCCCAGAAAGTCGAAGAGCCGACCCGCAAAGACGTGTGAGCCAAAAATAATGTTCGGTATCAGCTTCAGTGAACTGCTGCTCGTCGGCCTGGTGGCCCTGTTGGTGCTCGGCCCCGAGCGCCTGCCGGGAGCAGCACGCACGGCGGGGCTGTGGATCGGCCGCTTGAAACGCAGCTTCAATGCGATCAAACAGGAAGTTGAGCGTGAAATCGGCGCCGACGAAATTCGTCGGCAACTGCACAACGAGCACATCCTGTCGATGGAAGAAGAAGCCAAGAAGATTCTGGCCCCGCTCCAGCCGCCTGTGCCACCTGTGATGCCGACCCAGCCTTTGGCCGCACCTGCGCAGCCGGAGCCTGCAGAGCCGCCGGCCCCTGCTCCGGTCAGCCTGAGCAAGACCGAGTCCGGGCCTGCGCCTCAACCGGCAGTGCCACACGACCCTACCCTGCCACCGCGAGCCCCCTAAGCGCATGAGCGATAAGCCTGAACACGACCAGCCAATGCCGCTGGTTTCGCATCTGACCGAGCTGCGCACCCGCCTGCTGCGCTGCATCGCCGCGATTTTTCTGATCTTCATCGGGTTGTTCGCCTTCACCCAGCAGATCTACACCCTGGTTTCCACGCCATTGCGTGAATACCTGCCGGTGGGCGCCACGATGATCGCCACCGACGTGGCATCGCCGTTCCTCACACCGCTCAAGCTGACCATGATGGTGTCGCTGTTTATAGCGATCCCGGTGATCCTTCATCAGATCTGGGGCTTTATCGCCCCCGGCCTGTACAAGCACGAAAAGCGCATTGCCGTGCCGCTGCTGATCTCCAGCATCTTCCTGTTCTACGCCGGCATGGCGTTCGCCTATTTCCTGGTGTTCCCGCTGGTGTTCAAGTTCTTCGCCTCCGCGACACCGGAAGGCGTGGCCATGATGACCGACATCAGTAGCTACCTTGATTTCGTCATGACCCTGTTTTTTGCCTTTGGCGTAGCCTTTGAAATCCCGGTGGCAGTGGTGCTGCTGGTATGGATCGGAATTGTCGACGTCAAATACCTGCGCAAAATCCGGCCGTACGTGATTATCGGCTGCTTTGTAGTCGGCATGATCCTGACCCCCCCGGACATCTTCTCCCAGACCCTGCTGGCGATTCCGATGTGGATGCTGTTTGAAATCGGCATTCTGTTCGGCAGCCTGATCAGCAAAAACAAGCGTGGCGATCACCCGGACGAACAGCCCGAGAACGACAGCAACGCCCAGCCGCCAGCACCGCAAGCGTGAACCTGCTGCTCCTCGAAGAGGCTGATTTCATTGCCGCCGATCGCGTGATCCTGCGCGATCGGCGCCTGACTCACATGCAGGAAGTGCACCGTGCGGCAGTGGGCGACAACCTGCGGGTCGGACGCATCGGCGGTTTAATGGGCAGCGCCGAACTGGTGCGCCTGGAGGCCAAAGAAGCCGAACTGGTTATCCACAACCTCGACCAGCCGCCGCCCGACAAACTGCCCCTGACCCTGTTACTGGCCCTGCCGCGCCCGAAGATGTTGCGCCGGGTCCTGCAGACAGTTGCCTCGATGGGCGTGCCCAGGGTGGTTCTGGTCAACAGTTACCGGGTCGAAAAAAGCTTTTGGCAGACCCCGTTTCTGGAGCCCGAAGCAATTCGCGAACAGCTGATTCTGGGGCTGGAGCAGTCCCGCGACAGCGTGCTGCCTGAAATCATCATCGAAAAACGTTTCAAGCCGTTTGTCGAAGACCGCCTGCCACAGCTGGTCGAAGGCACACTGGGCCTGGTTGGCCACCCCGGTGATTACCCCGCGTGCCCACGCGGCCTGGATCAAGCCGTGACCCTGGCTATCGGCCCGGAAGGCGGCTGGATTCCGTACGAAATCGACCTGCTGGCCAAAGCCGGCCTGCAACCGGTGCAACTCGGCGCGCGCATCCTGCGGGTCGAAACCGCCGTCACCGCCCTTCTCGCCCGGCTGTTCTGAGCCCTGCCACCTAGTCGCTGACTATGAGCGAGGCTGCGCCCCCCCCGGGGCCAGCTTCGCAGCCATCGCAGCCTCGTTCCTCGGCGACTACGAAGTTGCGCTGCGGGTTTGAGGCCTCGGTCACACATTCAACACCCCCCGCTTCAGTTCCCCTGCGCCACGCCGATGCCCTGATACCCGTGAAGAACGCAAAGCAATGGACGGCTTCCCGTCAGGCTGCTCGCGTCATAAAAGGAGTTTCATCATGTACCGTCAACTGGCCAGACTACTGGGCAATATCGGTGTTAATCGCAAGCTGGGCCTGGGATTTGGTCTGGTGCTGGTTTTAACAGTGCTGATAAGCGCAATCGGTTGGAAGGGTCTGGTTTCAGTGATCGACCGCGGTGACAAGCTGGCCAACATATCAAAGACCATCGAGCTGACCAAAGACCTGCGCATTGCACGTCTGGACTACGAGCGGGACAAGGGTGAAAAAGGCAACGCCGAGGTAAATGGCCAGTTGACCGCCCTGGACCAGACGCTGGACCTGTCGCGCCGCCAGCTCACCGATCCTGCGGAGCTGGCCCTAGTCGAGCAACAGCTCGCCGCGGTGGCCGAATACAAAAGCGCATTCGCCGACTCCGGGCTGGCCACTCAAGCACGTGAAGCCAACCGCGTACTGCTCGGCAGTACCGCCGACAGCGCCGTCGCCAGCGTTGCAGACATTGAGCAGACCTTGCTGCAAAGCGACAGCCTGGCGCAGTACAAGAGCGTCATCGAACTGCAAAAACTGCTTCAGCAAGCCAGGTTCCAGGTGCGTGGCTACACCTATAGCGCCAGCCCCGAGGCCGAGCAGCCCGCCCTGGATGCCATCGACCATGCGCTCAAAGAACTCGACAGCCTGCCCGCCAGGCTCCCCGACGAACATCTGAGCCACTTGCAGCAAGCCACGCTGGCCATGCAAAACTATCGGGCCGCCGTGACCGGCTTTCGCGATGCTCAAGTCGCCAGTGCCCGGGCGCTGACGCGCATGCAGCAGCAAGGCAGCACCCTGATCGATCTGAGCCAGAAGCTTTCGACCCTGCAAACCGAAAAACGCGATCACGACAGCCAGCAGGCCGAGAACCTGCTCATAGGTTGTACATTACTGGCGCTGGTACTGGGCATCATTGCTGCCTGGGTTATTACCCGGCAGATCGTCATCCCGCTGCAGCGCACGCTCAAGACCGTTGAATGGATCGCCGCAGGCGACCTGAGCCATGACAACCCCACCGCTCGCCGCGACGAGCTGGGGCAATTGCAGCAAGCCGTGCAAAGGATGACCGAAGGTCTGCGCGAACTGATCGGGGGCATCAGCGATGGCGTGACCCAGATTGCCAGCGCGGCCGAAGAACTCTCAGCCGTGACCGAACAGACCAGTGCCGGGGTCAACAGCCAGAAAGTCGAAACCGATCAAGTCGCTACCGCCATGCACGAAATGGCGGCAACGGTGCAGGAAGTGGCGCGCAATGCCGAAGAGGCCTCAGAAGCCGCGGTTGTTGCCGACCAGCAGTCCCGTGAAGGCGACAAAGTGGTCGGTGAAGCCATTGCCCAGATCGAGAAACTGGCGATTGAAGTGGGCCACTCCACCGAAGCCATGGATCATCTCAAGCGCGAAAGTGACAAGATCGGCAGCGTGCTCGATGTGATCAAGTCGGTGGCCCAGCAAACCAACCTGCTGGCGCTCAATGCCGCCATCGAGGCCGCCCGCGCCGGTGAGGCAGGCCGTGGCTTTGCGGTGGTAGCCGACGAGGTACGCAGCCTGGCGCAGCGCACGCAAAAATCCACCGAAGAGATCGAAGAGCTCATTGAAGGCCTGCAAAGCGGTACCCGGCAGGCCTCCAGCAGCATGGACAGCAGCCGTATCCTGACCGACAGCAGCGTTGAACTCACCCGTCGTGCAGGCGAAGCGCTGGGCAGCATCACCCGCACGGTGTCGACCATTCAGGGCATGAACCAACAGATTGCGGCGGCCGCCGAACAACAAAGCGCCGTAGCTGAAGAGATCAACCGCAGCGTGCTGAATGTGCGTGACGTGTCAGAGCAGACGGCAGCGGCAAGCGAAGAGACCGCGGCGTCCAGCGTTGAGCTGGCGCGCCTGGGTGCGCACCTGCAGGCGCTGGTGGCACGCTTCAAGGTCTGAAGTCTGATAACCCTGCAGGAGCGAGCCCCTGCAGGGCTGGGGTTTTACAGCACCTGACGCAGGAACGCCTGGGCCCGCAGGTCTTTGGGCGAGTTGAAGAAGTCTTCCGGGGCGGAATCCTCCAGCAGCTTGCCGTGATCAAAGAACAGCACGCGATTGGCCACTTCACGGGCAAAGCCCATCTCGTGGGTCACACAGACCATGGTCATGCCTTCACGGGCCAGGGTCTTCATCACGTCCAGCACTTCGCCGACCATTTCCGGGTCAAGCGCCGAAGTCGGCTCGTCGAACAGCATCACCTTGGGTTCCATCGCCAGGGCGCGGGCAATTGCCACCCGTTGCTGCTGGCCGCCCGATAGCCGCGACGGATACTCGTCAGCCTTCTGCCCGATCCCGACCTTCTCCAGCAGAGCCCGGGCCTTGGCCTCGCGCTCGGCCTTGCCGCGCTTGCGCACGACCTTCTGCGCCAGACACAGGTTTTCGAGCACGGTCATGTGCGGGAACAGGTTGAAATGCTGGAACACCATGCCGACTTCACGGCGATAGGCGTTGACGTCAGTTTTCGGGTCGGCCAGGTCCAGACCGTCGATGCTGACCGAACCGGAGTCGAACTCTTCCAGGCCGTTGAGGCAGCGTAGAAAGGTCGATTTACCTGAGCCCGAAGGCCCAATCACCACCAGCACTTCGCCTTTGGCCACTGTGGTGCTGACATTGTCTACCGCACGGACGACTTGCCCGCGGGTATCGAAGACTTTTACCAGTTCGCGAACTTCAATCACTTTGCGCAAGCCTCCGCTCAAGCCGGCTGGCCAAATGCGACAGCGGCAGGTTGATCAACAGGTACAGGCCCGCCACGCAGAACAGAATCTCGAACGGCGAAAACGAAGTGGTGATGACTTCACGGCCACTTTTAAGCAACTCGGTAATCGCAATCACCGACACCAGAGAGGTGTCTTTTACCAGACTGATAAATTGCCCGGCCAAGGGTGGCAGCACGCGCTTGAAGGCTTGTGGCAGAACCACGTGACGCATCGACTGGCTGGCATTGAGACCCAGCGAGCGCGCCGCTTCGTCTTGCCCGCGGGCTATGGATTGCACGCCCGAGCGGATGATTTCGGCCACATAGGCACCGGTAAACAGCGACAACGCGGCAATACCGGCAAACTCGCGGGACAGGTTGAGCACGGTGCCGATAAAGAAGTAAAAGATAAAAATCTGTACCAGCAGCGGCGTGCCACGAACCAGTTCCACATACAGGGTCGACAGATCGCGCAGGGTCGGGTTTTTCGACAACCGGCAGAGCCCGGTGGCCAGGCCGATCAGCAACCCCAGCACACCGGATACCAGTGACAGCCAGACGGTGGTCCACAAGCCCCAGAGCAGCGGGCCTGCCGCCCAATGACGATTGACCCCCACCACATCGCCTTCGGCAACATCGTCACCTTCGGCCAGTTGCAGGCTGTTGTCGGCCACGGTCAGACGCTGTTCGGCGCCATCGTCACCTTTCAGCACCACTTCGGTATTGTCGCCCTTGCGCACCAGCTCAATCAAGGTGGAGGTTTCGGCTGCCCGCTGGGCTTCTTCAGCCTGGTAGGCGAAGTACTGCGGGACTCGATTCCAGCGCCATTCGTAGGACATCAGCGAGGTGGCGTAGTACAGACCGCCCGCCAGACCGATGAGCACCAGCACGGTCAATACGTGCCAGGGCCACTGGGGTTTTTTTTGTTTGATCACTTTCAGGTTCCACGTTTTGTGTCGCTAGGGAGGCCGTCAATCGCGGGCAGGCTCGCTCCTGCAGGAGTTAACGCAAATGCTCGCGATTGAAGAGTCGGCCTTATTCCATGTCTTTGAGCCAGGCAGTGTCTTTGAACCACTTGTCATGGATGCGATCGTAGGTGCCGTCTTCGTGGATCTGGTGCAGGAAGTTGTTGATGTAGTTGATGCTGTCGTAGTCGCCTTTCTTCAGACCGAAGGCCAGCGGCTCGTAGGTGAATGGCTTGTCGAGGAACACCAGCTTGCCGTTACCGAACTTGTTGACGGCCACAACGTTGTACGGGGCGTCATAGATAAACGCATCGGCCTTGCCGTTTACCACGTCCAGTACCGCTTCCGGTTCGTTGTCATAGCCGTGGTACTGGGCTTTTGACATCAGTTTGCGGGCGACGATTTCACCCGTGGTGCCGATCTTCGAAGTCAGGCGGTATTGCGGGTCGTTGAGGTCTTTGTAGGACTTGACCTTGTCTTCCAGTTCTTTGCGAATCAGCAGGGTCTGGCCCACAACAATGAAGGGTTCGCTGAAATTGAGGCGCAGGTTGCGCTCCTGGGTCAGGGTCATGCCGCTGCCGATCATGTCGAACTTGTTGGTCATCAGGGCCGGGATGATGCCGTCATAGCCGGTGGACACCAGTTCCAGTTTGACGCCCATGGACTTGGCCATGGCTTTGAGCAGATCAACTTCGAAGCCAATGATCTGACCGCGTTTGTTAGTCATTTCGAACGGCATGTAGGTCGGGTCCATGCCCACTTTCAACGTACCGCGCTTGACCGCGTCCTCGATTGCGCCTGCATGAGCGGCGCTCACCGCCAGCAGTGCAGTGACACCGCACAGCAGTTTTGACAGAAACTTCTTCATCATCAACTCCCCTCGACCTGCTTATAAAGGTGTTGGCCAGCGGCGGGCTCGATTCAAAAAGCCAATAAAGCCGGGCACTCACCCATTCGGAGACGGATGCTAACTCACAGAAGGGTTATGAGACGAGTTTTGCGATAGAAAAGCGCGACAGGCGGGGGGGGGTGCAGGCAGGTGTGATTTATAGCGGGTGATCTGTGTGGCAGCCGGCTTGCTGGCGATGCTATCGCGGACAAGCCTGCTCCCACAAAAGCAGGAGCAGGTTGCTCGCGTTAGATCATGCTGCCGGTTGCAGGGGCAGCAACGGCGCGTGAGGATCGGCCGCAACCGATTCACGCCAGGCGTTCAGCCAGTCTTCGTGGCCTTCGCTCCATACCAGCGCATGCAGGCGGCCCAGTGCAACCGGGTCGCTCAACAACGCCATGCGCTCGTTATTGTTCAGACCCTGAGGCCCGACCTTGAGAGCATGACGCACGCGCTCGGCCCGCAGCCATTCAATCGGCTCGGCGGCACGGTGACGCGAGGTCGCCAGGCCACAGGCCAGGGCGTTCTGCTGCGGATCAACCACGGCCCGGACAAAGCCGTCATGCAGCGCGCGGTAGCGGTTCTCGTGGGTGTACTCGGCGGTAGCCGACAACTCACGGGGCGGCGCGTATTCCTCAGGAATCAGGAACAGGCTTTCGTCACGGGACTTGAGGCCCAGCTTGACCCGGCTGGAAATCACCGACACCGGAATCGACAGCATCAGCGAACCGACAATCGGCACCAGCCACCACAGAAAGCTCGGATTCAACCACAGTACCAACCCGGCCCAGGCCGCACCCAGCAGGGTTTGCGGGCCATGCCGGCGAACGGCTTCGCTCCATGGGGTGGAGTCATCGTCGCGTTGTGGCGAGTTCCAGGTCGCAGCCCAGCCAAGGAACGCAGCCAGTACAAAGCGGGTGTGGAAGATCATGCGCACCGGTGCCAGCAGCATCGAGAACAGCATTTCCAGCAACATCGACAACGTGACCTTGAACTTGCCACCGAACTCTTTGGCGCCCTTGGCCCAGATCAGAATGATGCTGAGCAATTTAGGCAGGAACAAAAGCACGATGGTGGTCGAAAACAGCGCCACGGCCTTGTCCGGGTGCCATTGTGGCCACAGCGGATACAACTGGCGCGGTTCCATGAAGTACTGCGGTTCCATCAGCGTGTTGACCGCCAGCAAGGCCGTCGACAGCAACAGGAAGAAGAACCACAACGGTGCTGACAGATACGACATCACACCCGTCAGGAACACCGCGCGATGCACCGGGTGCATACCCTTGACCAGGAACAGGCGGAAGTTCATCAGGTTACCGTGGCACCAGCGACGGTCACGCTTGAGTTCGTCCAGCAGGTTTGGCGGCAGTTCTTCGTAGCTGCCCGGCAAGTCGTAGGCAATCCATACGCCCCAACCGGCACGACGCATCAACGCGGCTTCAACGAAGTCGTGGGACAGGATCGCCCCCGCAAAAGCCCCTTTACCCGGCAGCGGCGCCAGGGCGCAGTGCTCGATAAAAGGTTTCATGCGGATGATTGCGTTGTGGCCCCAGTAGTGGGATTCACCCAGCTGCCAGAAGTGCAAACCGGCGGTAAACAGCGGCCCGTATACCCGCGTCGCAAATTGCTGCATGCGTGCATACAGGGTATCCATACCCGACGCCCGTGGCGCGGTCTGGATGATGCCGGCGTCTGGCGTGGCTTCCATCAAGCGCACCAGGCTGGTCAGGCATTCGCCGCTCATGACGCTGTCGGCGTCGAGCACCACCATGTACTTGTAATCGCCGCCCCAGCGACGGCAGAAGTCGTCGAGGTTGCCGCTTTTACGTTTCACACGACGGCGCCGACGGCGATAGAAAATCCGCCCGAAGCCTTCTGTTTCGCGGCACACATCCAGCCAGGCCTGTTGTTCGGCAACACAGATATCAGGATCGTTACTGTCGCTGAGCACGAAGAAGTCGAAGCGATCCAGATCACCGGTGGCGGCGACCGACTCGTACGTAGCCCGCAGGCCCGCAAACACGCGGGTCACGTCTTCGTTACAGATCGGCATCACCAGCGCCGTACGCGCCTGCTCCGGGATCGGCTCATTGCCGGCACTTTTACCGGAAATGCGGTATTTGTCATGCCCGGTCAGCAATTCCAGAAAGCCCATCAAGGCCGTCCAGAAACCCGCCGAAACCCAGCAGAACAGAATCCCGAACAAGATCAGGATGCTGGTCTGCAAGGCATACGGCAGCACTTGCTGCGCGGTCTGCATCAATGGCTGGTGCAGCACTTCATCAAGGTCGACGAAGGCCCAGCCCTGATACGGCATGATCCCTTTCATGTACCAGCCGGCGACGATGGTCTGACCCAGCATCAGGACCAGCAGGATGTAACGGCGGATCGAACCCACCGTACGCCAGCGGGCCTTGGGCAGCACCCGCTCGTCGATTACCGGCTTGGGCGGATTGCTGCGCCCGGTCAAACGACGCCAGCCACGCACCAGAATATTGGTCCGCCACGGCTCGGGCACCACTTTGGTACGGCGAATCGGCGGTGTGGCCTTGAGCATCACCCGGCCGCTGGCGTCGAGGGCGAGCATTTCTGCTTCCTCGAGCTCAGCTGCCGAACTCAGGTTAAGCCGCGTGCCCACCGAAGCCTGGGCGGCCTCGGCAGCATCGATGTCCGATTGCGCCGACAAACGCGCGTGCAACTCGGCGAACGAGGTGCAGCTCGCCAGTTCGGCGCGCTGCTCATCGTTCAGTGGCAAGTGCGCCAGATACTCGCCGAGCGAGTCTGGCCGGGCTTGAGCGTTACTCATCGGCGGGCAACTGGTAGCTCCAGGTCTCGGTCAACACTTTCTCAGTCTTGACCGGTTCTGGCGTGGCCGGTGCAGCTTCGGCTTCAGGCGCCTTGGCGTTGTGCTCTTGCTTGTCCTTGACCTTGGCCGCAGCTTTTTCAGCTTTGGTGACAGGCGCTGCAGGTTTGGCCGCCGGGGTTTCTACATCCTGGACCAGTGCCGCACGCATTTCCGTGGCCTTGCTCGGGTCTTTGATTTTCATCCGCAGGGTCAGGCGCCAGCCTTTGGTCTCAGGGTTGTAACGTACGTTGTTTTCAACCAGGTCGGCATTGTCGCCGACACTGACCTGGCTACGCACAGGGGTATTTTCAGGCAGTTTTGCAAGCGACGGGCCTTCGAAATCGACCAGGTACGCCACGCTGCCGTCCGGCTGACGGATCAGGTTGGACTGCTTCACGTCACCAGTGGAACGCAAGGTCTGCTTGACCCACGCGCTGTCCGTCGGGTGCAGGGCAGCCTCATCCAGGGTCCAGTGCATGCGGTAGGCGAAATCAAACGGCTTGAGCGGCTCTGGCTGTGCTTCCGGGCTCCAGAACGCAACGATGTTGTCGTTGGTTTCGTCGGCAGTCGGAATTTCCACCAGGTTTACAGTGCCCTTGCCCCAATCACCCTGTGGCTCGATCCAGGCGCTCGGGCGCTTGTCGTAGCGGTCATCAAGGTCTTCGTAGTGGCTGAAGTCGCGACCACGTTGCAGCAAGCCAAAGCCCAGCGGGTTTTCAACCGAGAAGTTGCTCACCGACAGGTGTTTCGGGTTGTTCAGTGGACGCCAGATCCACTCGCCATTGCCGGCATGGATCGCCAGGCCCGACGAATCGTGCAGTTCGCGACGATAGTTGAGGACCTTGGACGGCTGGTTGGCGCCGAACAGGTACATGCTGGTCAGCGGAGCGATGCCCAGCTTGCCCACTTTGTCACGCAGGAACATTTGCGCCTTGACGTCCACCACTGTGTCCATGCCCGGACGCAGGGTAAAGCGGTAAGCACCGGTCGCACGCGGCGAGTCAAGCAAGGCGAAGATCACCAGATGCTTGTCGTTCGGCTTGGGCTTCTCGATCCAGAATTCGGTGAAACGCGGGAACTCTTCGCCCGATGGCAATGCAGTGTCGATTGCCATGCCACGCGCCGACAGACCATAGATCTGGTCTTTGCCCACTACGCGAAAGTAGCTCGCGCCGAGCATGGTCATGATTTCGTCCTGCTTGTCCGCCTTGTTGATCGGATACAGCACGCGGAAACCCGCCCAGCCGAGATTTTCGGTGGCCTTGGGGTCGAACTTGACGTCACCGAAGGAGAAACGGCTCGGGTCGTACTTGATCTCTTCGACCTTGGTGGCAGTCACTTCATTGATTTTCACCGGCGTGTCGAAATGCATGCCCTGGTGATAGAAGGACAACTTGAACGGGGTTTTATCCCCGGCCCACTGGGCTTTGTCGCGGTTGAACTGAATTTTTTGGTAGTCCGCGAACTTCATGTCACGGAACTCATTAGGCAAATTGCTGCGTGGCGCTTGGTATTTCTGTTCAGCCAGGGTCTTCGCCTCGGCCGCCACGTCATCCAGACTGAATGCCCACAGTTGACCCGCACCGAACAAGCAAAAGAGCGCAGAGCCCGTCACCAGTGCGTTGCGTAACCGCTTGGCAGACATTTTTGGTGCATTAATTGGACTAACAATCACGAGCAAACCTCGCCGAAAACAGATGATGAAACCAACGGCCAGCGATCTAAATGCCAGGTTGGCGAGCACTCTTCCGACAGCCAAAGGGATGAATGATTCCCCAAGACAGTAGGACAAGACTCTATGTAGCGCAGGATTATCTAGTAGGCCGCGTTACAACGCATCTAGTCTCAGCAAGTATTTATCGCTAAAACCCCCTGTTTTCGGACGAAAACGAGGTTTTTCGGGTTTTTATGTATGTAACAAAAATGTAACCGGGCCGTCGTTGACCAAATGCACCTGCATATCGGCTCCAAAGCGGCCCGACTCGACATTTGGATGCAGACGTTTGGCATCGTTTAACAGGTGATTGAACAGCGCCTCGGCCTGCGCAGGGGGCGCTGCCGTGGAGAAGCTCGGGCGCAGGCCGCTTTTGGTATCGGCCGCCAGGGTGAACTGCGAAACCAGCAGCAAACCGCCGCCGATATCGGCCAGCGACAGGTTCATTTTGCCCTCGGCATCACTGAACACCCGGTAGTTGAGCAATTTGTGCAGCAACTTGGCGGCATTGGCTTCGGTGTCACCCGGCTCGACGGCGACCAGCACCAGCAAGCCCTGATCGATGGCACCGACAGTTTCTCCGCCAACCTCTACCCGTGCGCTGCTGACCCGCTGTAACAGCCCCTTCATGCTTCGTCGGGCTGCAAGCGCAGCAGACGGCGGGCCATTTGCTCGGTGGCACGCACCAGCGCGTCAGTAATACCGGGTTCGGAGGCCACATGCCCGGCCTCCCGAATCACTTGCAGCTCGCTGTCGGGCCAGTTCTTGTGCAGCTCCCAGGCATTGTCCAGCGGGCAGATCATGTCGTAACGACCGTGCACTATTACACCCGGCAGGTGGGCAATCTTGTGCATGTCGCGGATCAGCTGGTTGGACTCCAGAAACGCATTGTTCATGAAGTAATGGCACTCGATCCGGGCAATCGACAGGGCCCGGTGCGGATCGCAGAAGCGGTCGACCACTTGCGGGTTGGGGCGCAAGGTAGCAGCACGCCCCTCCCAGGCCGCCCACGCCTTGGCCGCATGCATCTGGGCAATCTGGTCATTACCGGTCAGGCGCTTATGGAAAGCCGTCAGCAGGTCATGACGCTCTTCTTCGGGGATCGGCGCGACATACTCTTCCCAGTAATCCGGGAAAATCCGGCTGGCACCCGACTGATAGAACCATTCGATTTCTTGTGGGCGGGCCAGAAATATTCCGCGCAGGATCAGGCCCTGTACGCGTTCGGGATGGGTCTGCGCGTACGCCAGCGACAGGGTCGAGCCCCATGAGCCGCCAAACACCACCCACTGCTCGATACCCAGGTACAGACGGATGCGCTCCATATCTGTGACCAGATCCCAGGTGGTGTTGTTTTCGAGGCTGGCGTGAGGGGTCGAACGCCCGCAACCGCGCTGATCGAAGGTAATGATGCGGTACAGGTTGGGATCGAAATAGGAGCGGCTATTGGCATCGCAGCCCGACCCTGGCCCGCCGTGGACAAACAGCACCGGCAAGCCGTCCGGGGAGCCACTTTCATCAATGTAGAGCACATGCGGCTCGTCCACCGCCAGTTCATGCCGGGCGTAGGGTTTGATCTGCGGGAACAAGGTCTGCATTACGCACTCCATGTGGGGCTGAAAAAATGTTGCCGTCTGGCATCATAAACCCGATTGCTGGAATGAGCATGCGCAGATGAATACGCCGAAAAACTCGCAGCAGCGAGCTTTTCCATCCATTGGCAAGCTCGCTCCTGCAGGGTTCAGATCAAGCGTAGCGCTGCTGGCCCCACTGGATGATCCGCGCCAGCAATTGCTTGAGCACTTCCTGAGTCGGCGCTGCCAGATCCTGGCGATATTTGAACGGCTCGAACTCTTCCATGTAGGTGCTCTGCGCCAGCTCCAGCTGCACGGCGTGGATGTTATCCACAGGGCTACCGTAATGACGGGTGATGTGGCCGCCTTTGAAGCGCCCGTTCAGCACGTGACTGTAGGCCGGATGCTCGGCGCAGATCGCTTGCAGATCGCTGGCCAGGGCCGGGTCGCAACTGGCGCCATTGAAGGTCCCCAGGTTGAAGTCCGGCAGGCGACCGTCAAACAGGTGCGGCACCTGGGAGCGGATCGAGTGCGCGTCGAACAGCAGTGCATAGCCAAACTCATCCTTGAGGCGCTTGAGCTCCTGCTGCAAGGTCTGGTGGTAAGGCTTCCAGATGTGCTCCAGATAGGTCGCCCGTTCTGCCGCCGACGGCACCTGCCCCTCGCGAAACAAGGGTACTCCGTCGAACAGTGTGGCCGGGAACAGACCGGTGGTTGCCCCCACGTACATCGGCGCATCGTCTTCGGGGCGATTGAGGTCAATCACATAGCGCGAATACTCGGCCGCCAGGGTGCTGGCCCCCAGATCGGCAGCAAAGTCGTAAAGCTGCGGGATATGCCAGTCGGTATCCGGCAGGCTTTGTGCTTCGGGAATCAGACCGGCTTTAACGGCCGGGGTCAGCTTCAGGCCGGCGTGGGGCATGCTGATCAGCAATGGCACGCGACCCTGTTTGAATGTCAGAACCTTATCCACAAGCGTTTCTCCTAAAGCTCAACGTCGGCGCCATTGCGCACGACGCGTTTATCCAGATCACCACCCAGCCAATAGGCCAGGTCTGCCGGCCGATCGATGTTCCAGGCCACAAAATCGGCCACTTTGCCCGGTTCCAGCGAACCGTGGGTCTGGCCCATGCCCAATGCCGTTGCAGCGTGCTGTGTAACCCCGGCCAGAGCTTCTTCAGGGGTCATGCGGAACAGGGTGCAGGCCATGTTCAGCATCAGGCGCAGCGACAGACCTGGCGACGTGCCGGGGTTGAGGTCGCTGGCGATGGCGATTTTAACCCCGTGTTTGCGCAAGGCATCCATGGGCGGCAGTTGAGTTTCGCGCAGGAAATAGAACGCACCCGGCAACAGCACCGCCACAGTGCCCGATTTGGCCATGGCGATGGCGTCGTCTTCGGTCATGAACTCCAGATGATCCGCCGACAGCGCCTGATAGCGCGCCGCCAGACTGGAACCGTGCAAGGACGACAGTTGCTCGGCATGCAGCTTGACCGGCAACTCCAGCGCCTGCGCCACCTTGAACACCCGCTCCACCTGTTCAGGGGAAAACGCCAGGTATTCGCAGAACGCATCCACCGCATCCACCAGCCCTTCAGCTGCCAGCGCCGGGAGCATTTCGCTGCAGATATGCTGGATGTAGTCATCAGCCCGGTCTTTGTATTCCGGCGGCAAGGCGTGGGCCGCCAGACAGGTGCTGCGCACCGTCACCGGCAACTCCTGGCCGAGGCGACGAATCACCCGCAGGATTTTGCGTTCGCTCTCAAGGCTCAGGCCGTAACCGGACTTGATCTCGACGCTGGTCACACCGTCTCGCAACAGACAGGTCAGACGCTGACGGGCACTGGCAAACAACTCATCTTCACTGGCAGCACGGGTCGCCCGCACGGTACTGGCAATGCCACCACCGGCGGCAGCGATTTCGGCATAGCTCACACCTTGCAGGCGCTGCTCGAACTCGCCGCTGCGGTTACCGCCAAAGACCGTATGCGTGTGGCAATCGATCAGCCCCGGGGTGACCCAGGCGCCTTGCAGTTCTTCGGTCCGGGCGTACTCGCCCACTGGCAATTGCAGACGCGGTCCGATCCACTCAATGAAGCCCTCACGGGTCACGATGGCCGCATCCTCGATGATTGAGTACGTGCCATTGGCCATGGTCGCGACATTGCAGTGTTGCCACAGGGTTTTCATTCGCTCACTCCGTCAATGATCAAAAACTCAGGAAAGCTCGGGAGCTTCTTCAACCGCAGCGCCGGCAGCCGGTTTTACCCACAGCAGGTAAGCCACCACCAACAGCACAATCCAGACCGCACCCACCATCAACGCCGCCTGAGTTTCAGGGAAGTAGCCCAGCACGCCGAAGATAAACACCATGAACACGATGGCGGCAATGGGTGCATAGGGCCAGAACGGCACCGGAAACTTGAGCTCGGCCACTTGTTCACGGGTCATGGAGCGGCGCATGGCTACCTGGGTCACCAGAATCATCAACCATACCCACACGGTGGCGAAGGTCGCAATCGAGGCGATAACCAGGAAGATGTTTTCCGGGATCAGGTAGTTAAGCAGCACACCGGCCAAAAGTGTGACCCCCATGACCAGAACGGTCATCCACGGCACACCGTGACGGGAAATTTTGGCAAAGCCTTTAGGCGCCTGCCCCTGCTGGGCCAGACCGAACATCATGCGGCCTGCGCCGAAGATGTCGCTGTTGATTGCCGACACGGCTGCCGAAATCACCACGATGTTGAGGATGGTAGCCGCCGAGCTGATGCCCAGGCTGTCGAAAATCTGCACAAACGGACTGCCCTGGCTGCCAATCTGGGTCCATGGGTAAATGGCCATCAGCACAAACAGGGTCAGCACGTAGAACAGCAAAATCCGCAACGGGACCGCGTTGATTGCCTTGGGAATGACGCGCTGCGGATCTTTGGCTTCGCCGGCAGTGATGCCGATAATTTCAATGCCGCCAAACGCAAACATCACCACTGCAAACGAAGCGATCAAACCGCCGATGCCGTTGGGCATAAAGCCGCCATAGGCCCAGAGATTGCTGATCCCGGTTGCGGCTGCGTCCGTGCTGGAGGTTCCGATGCCAAACAGCATGATGCCGAAACCGCCCAGAATCATTGCCACAATGGCGGCAACTTTGAGCAGCGACAGCCAGAACTCCATTTCACCGAAGACTTTGACGCTGCACAAATTCAACCCGCCGATCAGCAGCACGATGCCCAGCACCCAGATCCAGCGCGCCACTTCGGGAAACCAGAAGCCCATATAGATACCGAAGGCGGTGATATCGGCCAGACACACGATGATCATCTCGAAGGCATAGGTCCAGCCGAGGATAAAGCCGGACATCGGCCCCAGGTAGGTACTGGCGTAATGACCGAACGAGCCGGACACCGGATCGCGCACGGCCATTTCCCCCAGTGCGCGCATCACCATGAAGACCGCGGCGCCACCAATCAGGTACGCCAGCAGCACAGCAGGTCCAGCCATTTGGATGGCAGCGGCTGAACCATAAAAAAGACCCGTTCCGATCGCTGAACCCAGCGCCATAAAACGGATGTGACGGGCCGATAGCCCGCGCTTCAAACCTTGAGTTTGACTTTGCATTTCGCGTCCCTAGTTATTTTTGTCGGCGAAAACAGATACGCAGAGCGCTCAACGAGCGCTCTGCGTTTTTTGGGTTACAGGCTTGGAAGAACGTTGGCAGGCACCAGCTCATTCAGACAGCGCGAGGCCAGCAACTGCATGGCGGCTTCGATATCCGGGGCGAAGAAGCGGTCTTTTTCGTAGAACGCGACCTTGCTACGCAAAGTGGTACGGGCAATTTCAAGCTTGACCGAGGTTTTCAGGCCATCACGCAGATCAAGCCCCTGGCACGCCGCCAGCCACTCGACCGCCAGCACGCCACGGGTGTTCTCGGCCATTTCCCACAGACGCTTGCCTGCAGCCGGAGCCATCGAGACGTGGTCTTCCTGGTTGGCCGAGGTGGGAATGCTGTCGACGCTATGGGGATGGGCCAGTGCCTTGTTCTCGCTGGCCAGGGCCGCAGCCGTCACCTGAGCGATCATGAAGCCGGAGTTGACGCCACCATTGGCCACCAGGAACGGCGGCAGTTGCGACATGTGCTTGTCCATCATCAACGAGATACGGCGCTCGCTCAGCGAACCGATTTCTGCAATGGCCAGGGCCATGTTGTCGGCCGCCATGGCAACCGGCTCGGCGTGGAAGTTGCCGCCCGAGATCACGTCGCCCTGCTCGGCAAACACCAGCGGGTTGTCCGATACGGCGTTGGCCTCAATGCCCAGCACTTCGGCGGCCTGGCGGAACTGGGTCAGGCAGGCACCCATCACTTGCGGCTGGCAACGCAGGGAGTACGGGTCTTGCACCTTGTCGCAGTTTTTGTGCGACTCGGACACTTCGCTGCTGGTGCCCAGCAGATCACGGTAGATCGCAGCGGCGTCGATTTGCCCGCGCTGGCCACGTGCGGCATGAATGCGCGGGTCGAACGGCGAGCGCGAACCCAGTACCGCTTCCACCGTCAGGCCGCCGCAGGCCATGGCGGCGGCAAACAGGTCTTCACCTTCAAACAGGCCGCGCAGCGCGTAGGCAGTCGACACCTGAGTGCCGTTGAGCAAGGCCAGCCCTTCCTTGGCCGCCAGGGTCAGCGGCTCAAGGCCAGCCTGCTTCAAGGCCGCAACGGCATCCAGCCATTGACCTTTGTAGCGCGCCTTGCCTTCGCCCAGCAGCACCAGGGACATATGGGCCAAAGGCGCCAGATCGCCCGATGCACCCACCGAGCCTTTTAGCGGGATGTGCGGATAAACCTGGGCATTGATCAAGGCGATCAAGGCGTCGATCACTACGCGGCGAATACCGGAGAAACCACGGCTCAGGCTGTTGACCTTAAGCACCATGATCAGGCGCACCATGTCATCGCTCAACGGCTCGCCGATACCGGCCGCATGGGACAGCACCAGCGAACGCTGGAGGTTTTCCAGGTCTTCGCTGGCAATTTTTGTCGAAGCCAACAAACCAAAACCGGTATTGATGCCATAGGTGGTGCGGTTCTCGGCAAGGATTTGCTCGACGCAGGCCACGCTGGCATCAATCTGCGCCGAAGCGCTTTCGTCCAGACTGAGGGTTACCGGCTGCTGATAAATGTCACGCAGTTGGGCAAGGCTCAGTTGACCGGGGATCAGGTTTAAACGGTTCACATTAATGCTCCTTTGAAATTCTTGTTGGCTGCCAGTCACTGCGGGCTTTTTCAAATTGATGTTTGCAGGCTAAATCGTCGCCGGCACTACGGGCAGCACAGCTGCCGTATGGGCGGGCTCATGGGTTTGGGCCGGTAAAATCAGGTGCTCGGGAACCGGCCGCGCCCACTTCCTTGCAGCCCAGTAATACAGGGCTGCAGGCACGACCAGACCGATGATCCAGGAGATATCGGTGCCGCCCAGGCTATCCACCAGCGGGCCGGTGTAAAAATGGGTCGACATAAAAGGCATTTGAATCAGCACGCCAAACACATAGACGCTCAAGCCAACCCGGTTCCAGCGGCCATATCGACCCTCGGGGTTGGACAGCGCCGGGATGTCGTAGCGCTCTTTGGTAATGCAGTAGAAATCCACCAGGTTGATCGCGCTCCAGGGCGTAAAAAACGCCAGCAGGAACAGGATAAAAGCGGAGAAATCCTTGAGGAACGAGTCTTTGCCCAACAGAGCCAGGGTGGTGGCCATGGCGACCATCACCAGGATGTAGAGCAGACGCACGCCACCGGGAATCCGCCGGCTGCCGCGAAAGCCGCTGACGATGGTGGCGATGGACATGAAACTGCCGTAGGCATTGAGCGTGGTGATGGTCACCTTGCCGAAGGCCACGGCGAAATACAGCAACGCCGCCACAATGCCGGTGCCGCCCAGTCCGACAATGAACGACACTTCGTGGTGGGCAAATTGCGAGCCCGCCAGAGCGGCAGCCAGAACGCCGAACACCATGGCAATCTGGGCACCAATGACGGAACCCAGACTGATCGCCCAAAAGGTTTTGACCGGTGAAGTTTTGCTCGGCAGGTAGCGCGAGTAATCCGCCACATAGGGGCCAAACGCAATTTGCCACGAGGCGGACAGCGAGATCGCCAGCAAAAAGCTGCTGATGGAGAAATGCTTGTTGGCCAACAGCGCGCCAATGTCATTGCCGGCCAGCAGTTTGTAGAACAGATAGATGAAGGCAATCACCCCCAGCACACTGGCGATCCGGCCAATGCCGTGAATCACCCGGTAACCGAAGATGGTCAGGATCACGATAAAACCGGCAAAGGCGACAATGCCGATCCAGTCTTCAACATGCAGCAACTGGGCAATCGCTTGACCGGCCAGCAGCGAGCCGCTGGCCGAAAACCCGATATACATCAGGCACACCAGCACCAGCGGCACCACCGCGCCATACACCCCGAACTGCACACGGCTGGAGATCATCTGCGGCAAACCCAGTTGCGGACCCTGGGCACCGTGCAGCGCCATTACCGCGCCACCGAGCAATTGCCCGACAAACAGGCCGATCAGCGACCAGAACACATCGCCGCCCAGCACCACGGCCAGCGCGCCCGTCACAATCGCCGTGATCTGCAGGTTGGCTCCCAGCCACAAAGTGAATTGACTGATGAGCCGACCATGACGCTCGGACTCGGGAATGTAGTCGATCGAGCGTTTTTCGATCAGCGGTGTTGCGCCTGCACGATCATCATTAACAGCCATGTGCCCCACCTCAAATAAAGGAAAACGGGATGTGCTCTGAATTTGGCTCGCCAGCGATGCAAACACCTCACTGCATCAGTTATTGCGAGGTGCTCTGATCGCTGGCAAAGCCAGCGCCCACATTTTTTGCTGCCAGCCGGATCAGCCGTTGATCATCGGCAGGTTCAGGCCCTGTTCGTTGGCGCAGTCGATGGCGATGTCGTAGCCGGCATCGGCATGGCGCATCACGCCGGTGGCCGGGTCGTTGTGCAACACGCGGGCAATGCGCTCAGCTGCTTCGTCGGTGCCATCACACACAATCACCATGCCCGAGTGCTGCGAGAAGCCCATGCCTACGCCGCCGCCGTGGTGCAAGGACACCCAGGTCGCGCCACTGGCAGTGTTGAGCAAGGCGTTGAGCAGTGGCCAGTCGGATACGGCATCCGAGCCATCTTTCATCGATTCGGTTTCGCGGTTCGGGCTCGACACTGAACCGGAGTCCAGGTGATCGCGGCCGATCACGATCGGCGCTTTCAGCTCGCCGCTACGCACCATTTCGTTGAACGCCAGGCCCAGCTTGGCGCGCTGGCCCAGGCCAACCCAGCAGATACGCGCCGGCAGACCCTGGAAGCTGATGCGTTCGCGTGCCATGTCCAGCCAGTTATGCAGATGCGCGTCGTCGGCGATCAGCTCTTTGACCTTGGCATCGGTCTTGTAGATGTCTTCTGCATCGCCAGACAGAGCAACCCAACGGAACGGGCCTACACCGCGGCAGAACAGTGGACGTATATAGGCCGGTACGAATCCCGGGAAGTCGAAGGCGTTTTCAACGCCGACTTCTTTGGCCATTTGACGAATGTTGTTGCCGTAGTCGAAGGTTGGAATGCCGGCCTTCTGGAACGCCAGCATGGCTTCAACGTGTTCGCCCATCGAAGCCTTGGCGGCTTTGACCACGGCAGCCGGATCGGTCACGGCGCGGTCGCGGTACTGTTCCCAGGTCCAGCCTTTTGGCAGGTAGCCATTGAGCGGATCGTGGGCGCTGGTCTGGTCGGTGACCATGTCCGGGCGCACACCACGACGGACCATTTCGGGCAGCAGTTCGGCAGCATTCCCGCACAGGGCTATGGAGATGGCCTTGCCTTCAGCGGTGTATTTCGCGATACGGACCAAGGCGTCGTCCAGGTCGACGGCTTGCTCGTCGACATAGCGGGTGGCCAGACGGAAGTCGATGCGGCTCTGCTGGCATTCGATGTTCAACGAGCAGGCACCCGCCAGGGTCGCGGCCAGTGGCTGCGCACCACCCATGCCACCCAGGCCTGCGGTCAGTACCCACTTGCCTTTAAGGCTGCCGTTGTAATGCTGACGGCCGGCTTCGACGAAGGTTTCGTAGGTGCCTTGCACGATGCCCTGGCTGCCGATGTAGATCCAGCTGCCGGCGGTCATCTGGCCGTACATGGCCAGGCCTTTGGCGTCGAGTTCGTTGAAGTGTTCCCAGGTGGCCCAGTGCGGTACCAGGTTGGAGTTGGCGATCAGTACCCGCGGCGCGTTGCTGTGGGTCTTGAACACGCCGACCGGCTTGCCCGACTGCACCAGCAGGGTTTCGTCGTCGTTGAGGTTGGTCAGGCTTTCGACGATTTTGTCGTAGCACTCCCAGTTACGCGCTGCACGCCCAATACCGCCATATACCACCAGTTCGGTCGGGTTCTCGGCCACTTGCGGGTCGAGGTTGTTCATCAACATCCGCAGCGGAGCTTCGGTCATCCAGCTTTTGGCAGTGAGCTGGGTACCGCGGGCGGCGCGGATTTCACCATCACGATGACGGGTAAACGCAGCTGGCGATTTAGGGGTAGTTGAAGTCACGGGTAACTCCTCAGCGATGGGCAGATGCGTCGGGGACAAGAGGGTCGACGCACACTTATGTACTTGTACATACAAGCATATGCAAGTAAGCGGCCAAGGTGCGATATCAGCCCGTGAAATTTAAGTATTCGAAGCTGCAAGGCACGAAAATCAAGGCGATGAGTGATGAAGGATTTTTTTGCAGGGAGTAAAGGGCAAAGCGCAGGGATGTTACTGAAGCGGGGTTTTTGCGTCTTTTTGGGGCGTTCGGTAACAAGATGGGGCGCAGCAATGACTCAAACCTTGCAGGAGCGAGCTCTTGGTGCCGCATTCAAGAGCTCGCTCCTGCAAGGTGTATGTGCGGCTTAGATCCCGCTCAACTCAATCACACAGCAGCGCCCGGTTACCGTGATTTCCAGCAGTTCACTGTTGTCGTTCAGCTGCAGGCAGTCATAACGCCCCAGGTGTTGCTGCTGAGTGTTACCCGGGCAGACATGGACTTGCTCATCGACAGCGAAAACCAGCAGGGTCCGGGCCGAGCTGAAGAAACGCTGCGGTGTTACCGCGTCCAGCCACTGCAGGCGCGCACTGTAACGATCCGGGGCGTAGATCAGGTTGAAGTCGCGGATTGGTCCGTCAATCAAGGTGCAACTGACCGCGCTGTCACCTTTGAATGCATAGGCATCGAACGGCAACAGGGCCCGGGTGCTGGCGCCATCGACCTGCAGGTTCATGCCCGCGCCTTGCAGCACGCTGATAATTCGCTGATAGCCATCGAAGCGGGAAAATCCGCCCGACTCACCAATATCGGCAATCGACAGGCGCCAGCCGAAACCTTCAAGGCCTTCCCCGGCGTCACGGGTAATTTCTTCGGTGCTGCCGCCGCCGTTTTTCCACGGCATGCGCGGGTAATCAACAGCGCGTAAAACTTTCAATTCATTCATTTACTGAAGCGTCCTTCCAGGCGATGGCGGGAACCGGGGTGGATCAACCGGGCGGCGGTAACAGGCTGACGCCCGGACCAGGTGCGGCGGCGGATCAGCAAGCAGGGTTCGCCGGGTTCGATTTGCAGCAGTTTGCACTCTTGGGAGTCAGCCAGAATCGCTTCGACAATGTGCTCACCCTCGGTCAGGGGTGCGACCTGGGACAGGTAGGCGTAGGGCGTTTGCAAAGTGAAGTCTTGCTTCAAGTAGTCCGGCGCCACCTGGGCATTGACGAAACGGTCCTCAATTTGCACGGCAATTTCGTTTTCGTAATGCACGATCAATGAGTGAAACACCTTCTGCCCTTCGCGCATGTCGAGCACGGCCGCGCGCTCTGAACCGGCAAGCTCTTCACCCAGGCTGATCACCTTGCAGGAGTGCCGGTGCCCGCGAGCGGCGATTTCATCGGCAATGTTATTCACTTCAAACAAGGCCGACTGGGTTTTGGGCTCGGCGACAAAGGTGCCGACACCTTGCATGCGCACCAGCAGGCCGTCGGCGGTCATTTCACGCAGCGCACGGTTGATGGTCATGCGGCTGAAGCCCAACTGGCTGACCAGTTCGCTTTCAGAGGGCACGCGGTAATGCGGAGGCCAGTTCCCGCTCTGGATTTGCTGGGTGATCATCTGCTTTACACGGGCGTATAGCGGGGCCGGGCTATCGCCCATGTGGGCGGCCAGCGGGGACACGACAGGCGGAGTCGACACAGGCAATCCTTGTTTATGAGTTAGGGGCTTAGATTGCCGGAGTTTACCGAGCAGGCAAACGTCTGTATATGTATATACAAATAACAAACCATGGGATGCCGAACCAATGTCCGTCTTCTTTGCCGAGCGTGCGCTGTTACCTACAGGCTGGGCGACCAATGTCCGAATCGAGGTGGGTGCCGATGGCCGCCTGACCCGCATCCAGGCCAATGCCGACGCCCACGGCGCCGAACGCTTGAGTGGCCCGCTGCTGCCGGGCATGCCGAACCTGCACTCGCACGCGTTCCAGCGCGCCATGGCCGGGCTGGCCGAAGTCGCGGGCAATCCCGATGACAGTTTCTGGACCTGGCGCGACCTGATGTATCGGCTGGTCGGCAAAATCAGCCCCGAACAGCTCGGCGTCATTGCCCGGCAGCTGTATATAGAAATGCTCAAGGCCGGCTACACCTCGGTTGCCGAGTTTCATTACGTTCACCATGACCTCACGGGCCAGCCCTATGCCAACCCGGCAGAGCTGGCACTGCGCATCAGCGAAGCGGCCCGTTCGAGCGGGATTGGCCTGACCCTGCTCCCTGTGCTGTACAGCCACGCCGGTTTCGGCGGCCAGGCGCCCAATGAGGGTCAGCGACGCTTTATCAACAGCACCGAGCAATACCTGCAACTTCAGCAACAGTTAAAGCCGCTGCTGGCACAACAACCGGCCCAGAACCTGGGCCTGTGTTTCCACTCGTTGCGCGCCGTGACCCCGCAACAGATCCACGATGTACTGGCTGCCAGCGACACCACCTGCCCGGTGCATATCCATATCGCCGAGCAGCAAAAGGAAGTCGACGACTGCCTGGTCTGGAGCGGCAAGCGCCCTATCCAGTGGCTGTATGACAACGTCGAGGTTGACCAGCGCTGGTGCCTGGTACACGCCACCCATGCCGATGCGGATGAAGTACGTCTGATGGCACAAAGCAAAGCGGTGGCTGGTTTGTGCCTGACCACTGAAGCCAACCTGGGTGACGGGATCTTTCCTGCGGTGGATTACCTGGCCCGGGGCGGTCGCCTGGGGATTGGCTCGGACAGCCACGTGTCATTGAGTGTGGTCGAAGAGTTGCGCTGGCTGGAATACGGCCAGCGCTTGCGTGACCAACGCCGCAACCGGCTGTATCGCAGCGATCAGCCCATGGTCGGGCGCACACTCTACGACGCGGCCCTGGCTGGCGGCGCCCAGGCGATGGGCCAGCCGGTAGCAGGTCTGGCCGTAGGCCAGCGCGCAGACTGGCTGGTGCTCGACGGCAAAGACCCGTACCTGGCCACTGCCCAGGACGACGCCATTCTCAATCGCTGGTTGTTTGCCGGTGGCGACCGCCAGGTGCGCGACGTACTGGTGAATGGCCAGTGGGTGGTCCGCGACGGCCATCACGCCGATGAAGAAGCCAGCTGCCGCGACTTCACCCGGGTATTGCGCGAGCTGTTGGGCTGACGGAGCGAGGTTGCCTGTAGGAGCGGGCTTGCTCGCGAGCTCTTTCAACCGCCGACAGCTCGCTCCTACAATGATTCTGGGCCTTGATGTTGCGCGGCCCATTCCCGCACCTCGGCATAGGGGTAGTTTTCCAATGCCGCAAACCCGGCAATCCCCCGGGCTTTCATTTTGGTAAACAACGGCACGCTGATCCCGCATAAAAACCGGGTCAGGCGTTCCGGCGGGGGATAACTTGCGGTGAATTCCTGATGCCTGTGGATAAAAGCAGCGCACAGCGCTTCAAAGTTTTTATCCACAAGCGGCGCCAGCGCGGGGGGTTCAGGCAAGCGCGCGACCTGCCCGGCACACACCGAGCAATGCCCGCATTGTTGCGGTGCCTGCCCGTCACCGAAGTAGTGCGCCAGGCGATAGCTCAGGCAGGTGTCACTGGCGAACAATGCCAACATGGCGTGAATGCGCACAATCTCGCCACGCTCATGGGCTGTGAAGTACTCATGCAGCTCCATGCTCAGCGCCTCGACGTCAAACTCTGTCAGCAACAGGCTGTAAACCTCGGTCATCTGTTTGCTTTCAAGCTCGATCCAGCCCTTTTCCTGGAAATAATCCAGTGCTTTGACCACCCGGTTACGGTCGGCCTGATGCTGGCTGTACAGGGTGTCGAAATTGACCGTGGCCCAGGTGCGGGCACGACTGGAGGTCTGGATAATGGCCGAGACAAACTGCTGGCGCTCACCCTCGAATCTGGCCAGCAGTGCATCGGGCTCAATCAGGAACTTGAAACGGTACTCGGCAAAATACGCATAGCGCGGAGCAATCAGGCCACGCAATTCCAGCTGCACCAGCAGGGTCTTGAGCGGAAGCTGGCGAATATTGCTCTGATCGGCCAAAGGCCCCAGCAAGAATTCCCACTGCCCTTCGGGGATGGCTGCACGCAGTTCTTCAAGCACACAGCGAATGCCCTGCAACTCTGGGGTGTCGCCGTACACAAAATTTTCCAGCACGTTGAGACTGTCACGATTGGCCAGAACCAGGCAGTCCGATGGCTGGCCATCACGCCCGGCGCGACCGATTTCCTGACTGTAGTTTTCGATCGACTTGGGCAAGTCGAAATGCACTACGTTGCGGATGTCGCTTTTATCGATGCCCATGCCAAAGGCGATGGTGGCCACGATGCAATTCAATTGCCCGCCCATGAACTGACGTTGAATGCCCTCGCGCTGATCGTGGGGCAAACCGGCGTGATAAGCGTTGGCGCTGATGCCGTTCTGGTTCAGATGCGCGGCGATCTGCTCCGCAGTCTTTTGCAGGGTGACGTAGACAATGCTCGGCTGGCCGCTGCGCTCGCCCATCCATTGCACCAGGCGCTGGCGCTTGGCGGCCCCGGTGACCGGCTCGACCCACAGGTTGAGGTTGGCGCGATAGAAACCGGTGGTGATCACATCCGCCTCGGCGATCGCGAATTTGCTCTGCATGTCGGCAATCACGTTGGGCGTGGCCGTTGCCGTGAGCAGCAAGGCTTGCGGGATGTTGAACTGACGCTGGTAGTCCGGCAGCTTCAAGTAGTCCGGGCGAAAGTTATGCCCCCACTCGGAGATACAGTGGGCCTCGTCCACAACCAGTAACGAAATCGGCACCTGCTGCAAAAAATTGCGAAAACGCTCGTTCTTCAGACGCTCAACCGAAATCATCAGAATCTTCAATTCACCCGCTTTGGCCCGGGCCATGACCGCACTGGCGTCATCACGGCTTTGCGCCGAATCAATGCTGGCGGCGGCAATGCCATGGCGCTGTAAAAACGCCAACTGGTCCTGCATCAGCGCCAGCAGCGGCGACACCACCAGCGTCAGGTGCGGCAGCAGCAAGGCCGGCAGCTGGTAGCACAGCGACTTGCCCGAGCCCGTCGGAAAAATCGCGGCCGCAGAACGCCCGGCCAGCACGGCACTGATCGCCGCCTCTTGCCCGTCACGAAACTGTGGATAACCGAAAACCTGTTCCAGGGTGTTGTGCATAACTGTCACTCCATTGACCGCTGCAAAGCGCAAAACTCTAACCCGAGCCGTGCAGTCGATCGAGAAAAGGCAGCAGGCTTGACGCCACAAATTGATACAGAGAAAACCTGCACGCCTGGACAAAACCACAGACATTAACACGCCTGACCCGACCTGCCGCACGCAGCGACACCACGGGTATTAACCATGGAATTTATCCACAAAAGGACCCACCCATGCCTGAGGCGTTACCCCATCACCGGAATAAAGCATCGATGTCCATGCTGCAGCGCACCACTCTGCTCGTCCTGCCCGTACTCCTTCTGGGCTGCGTCACACCAGCGCCCGCGCCGCCGGAACTGGACACAAGTGTCTTTGAAACAACTGAATACCTCGCACAGAAAGCCCTGCCGGTGGTCAAGGCCTCGACGCTCTATGCCCGGGGCGGCACCGGCCAGAACGTCAAGGTTGCCTTGATTGACTCGGGCATGAACGACACCCTTTCCGAGTTCCGCGGGCGTATTGCCGACCCCGGCCATGACTTTGTGCGCAAGCAACCGGGCACCGTCGACATCAAGGGCCACGGGACACAAATGGCCGGCATTATCGCCGCCAACAAAGACGACAAAGGCATGCATGGCATTGCTTTCAACGCCCAACTGATCCCCATGCGCTTTGGCGACGACAAGGAGCCGTTCTATTTCGACACTGAAATTGCCCGGGCGTGGCAACTCAGCCATGACAAGGGCGCACAAATCATCAGCAACTCATGGGCCAACCCGATTGAAGCCAACACCAATGAAGCCATTATTTATGAACGCCTGATGGGCGACTCCCTGGCAGCTGCCAAAAAGCTGGTGGCGGACGGCGCCGTCTTGGTGTTTTCCACCGGTAATGAAGTCAAGCGCGAACCCCTCGCCGAACCGGGCCTGCCCGCGCTGTACCCCGAACTGGAACCCGGCTGGATTGCGGTCATGGCCCTCAAGAGCGACGGCACTGCCATCAACCAGAAATCCAACTACTGCGGTCTGGCAGCACGCTGGTGTATTGCAGTACCCGGGGGCGACAGCGGGGATGGCTTGCTCACCACACGCGAGGACGGCAGCTATGGACCGACTATCGGAACCTCTCCTGCCGCGGCGCTGGTCAGTGGTGCCCTGGCAGCCCTGCAAAGCCGTTACCCGCAGATGACCCCGCAACAGTTGCGCGAGCGCTTGCTCAGCACGGCCAATCGCAGCGGCATCTATGCCAACAGCGAAGCTTACGGGCAAGGCTTGATGGATCTGGAGGCCGCTTCGCGTCCCGCCCCCGGCCAGTAAAGTGAGGACGCCGGCCCACTGGCTAAAGACCCATGGGCCTGCGTACCGTCTTGAGGTATTTTGCTGCTCACCCAAAGCCGATCTCGCCCAAACTGCCATACGGAGACTGCCGCCATGAAACTCGCCGCCGACCTGCCTGATAACCCGACCTTGCGCGAGCTGGTGCAACTGCTGCATGAAGAAATCGGCCTGCCGGAACACAAGACTGTCAGCCTGAAGACATCGATCAACCTTGACCTGGGCTGTAACGGCAGCGACGCCCTGCATTTGATGGAAGTCCTCGAGGAGCACTTCGGTCTGGACCTGGCGGACTACGATGCCTACCGCTATTTCCAGCCGGCAGGCAACGATCCGCATTTCAAGCGCGATGCCAAGGGCCGGGGCAATAAAGTGCCCCTGACCATCGGCATGCTGTACGCGGCGATAAACAGCGGGCAGTGGGACACGCACACCCTGGAAGGCTAAATTCCAGGCAGAAAAAAGCCGCCCTTGCAGGCGGCTTTTTCGTGGATCAAACAGCTGACCGCAAGCTTACAGCTTAGGGCCGGCAGCCTTGATCGCGTCGCTGACGTCGAACTTCTTGAAGTTCTCTACGAACAGGCCGGCCAGGGCTTTGGCAGCTTCGTCGTAGGCAGCTTTGTCAGCCCAGGTGTTACGCGGGTTGAGCAGCTCGGTGTCAACGCCCGGTACGGTCAATGGCACGTCGAGGTTGATGGTGTCCAGGTGCTCGGTTTCTGCACCGATCAGAGCGCCGCTCTGGATCGCTGCAATCACGCCGCGGGTAGTCGGGATGTTGAAACGCTTGCCAACGCCGTAGCCGCCGCCGGTCCAGCCGGTGTTAACCAGGTAAACCTTGGAGCCGAAACCACGGATGCGCTTGATCAGCAGCTCTGCGTATTCGCCAGCCGGACGCGGGAAGAACGGTGCGCCGAAGCAGGTGGAGAAAGTCGACTTGATGCCGCTGCCCGAACCCATTTCAGTCGAGCCCACCAGTGCGGTGTAGCCGGACAGGAAGTGGTAAGCCGCCTGCTCTTCGCTGAGGATCGAAACCGGAGGCAGTACGCCAGTCAGGTCGCAGGTCAGGAAGATCACAGCGTTTGGCTCGCCGCCCAGGTTCTTCTCGGAACGCTTGGCAACGTGCTCCAGCGGGTAGGCTGCACGGCTGTTCTGGGTCAGGCTGACGTCGGCATAGTCAGGGTGCTTGGCGTCGTCGATGACAACGTTTTCCAGCACCGCACCGTGCTTGATGGCTTTCCAGATAACCGGCTCGTTCTTCTCGGACAGGTCGATGCACTTGGCATAGCAACCGCCTTCGATGTTGAACACCACGCCTTCGCCCCAGCCGTGTTCGTCGTCACCGATCAGGTAACGGCTTTCATCGGCGGACAGGGTGGTTTTACCGGTACCGGACAGGCCGAAGAACAGAGTCACGTCGCCTGCTTCACCGATGTTGGCGGCGCAGTGCATCGGCAGCACGTCGGCAGCCGGCAACAGGAAGTTCTGTACCGAGAACATGGCTTTCTTCATTTCACCGGCGTAACGCATACCGGCGATCAGCACTTTTTTCTGGGCGAAGTTGAGGATCACGCAACCGTCGGAGTTGGTGCCGTCACGCTCTGGCACGCATTCGAAGTTGGCCACATTGAGCACTTGCCATTCTTCACGACCGGCCGGGTTGTACTGAGCCGGGTTGATGAACAGGCAACGACCGAACAGGTTCTGCCAGGCAGTCTGGGTGGTCATCTTCACGGCCAGGTAGTGGTCTTCGGAAGCACCTACATGAACGTGGGAAACGAAGTGTTCCTGCGCATTGTTGAACGCCTCGACGCGGTCCCACAGAGCATCGAACTTGTCAGCCGGGAACTTGCGGTTGATCGCGCCCCAGGCAATGGCAGCCTGAGTAGTCGGCTCTTCAACAATGAAGCGGTCAGCTGGCGAACGGCCTGTACGGTGGCCTGTTTTAACTACCAGTGCGCCATTGTCGGCAAGCTCGCCTTCACCACGGCTCAGGGCTTCTTTGACCAGATCGTCGATGCTCAGATCGGTGTACACGGCGTTATTAGCTTGCGTCATGAGGTTCCCCGTCGGCCATTGGCCGAGTGCGCCAAACGTTTTGTAGTAGAAAAGTTTGCACTACTACCGCGAAAAAAGTGGGGCGGATTATGCCAGAAATGCCCAAAAAAAGTAGGGCCCACCTGTCAGAACCGCGCAAGAACGGGGTTTGACAGGTGTTTCACCTGGGCTGAAACGTTTTAGTGATGAGTGTCGGAAGGCGACTTTACACCGGCACCGGAGAACAATTGGTCCACATCGGCAGCATCGAACAGGTAGCGCTCATTGCAGAACTGGCAGTCGATTTCGATATGGCCGCCATGTTCGGTGACCAGATTCTGCGCATCTTCAAGACCCAGGCTGGTCAATGCAGTGCCCGAGCGCTCACGGGAGCAGCTGCATTTGAAAACAACGGTTTCGTCGTCAAACAGGCGCACGGTTTCTTCGTGGTACAGGCGATGCAGGATGGTTTCGTTGTCCAGACTCAACAATTCTTCAGCCTTGAGGGTATCGCCCAGCGCCAGCAATGTGTTCCAGCTGTCTACGCGCTCATCTTCATCTTTGGTTTTGTCGGCCGGCAGTTGCTGCAGGAACATGCCGCGGGCACGTTTGCCATCCGCGACCAGCCAGAAGCGGGTCGGCACTTGCTCGGACATGACAAAGTAGTTGGTGAAACAGTCCGCCAGGGTTTCGCCGTTCAGATCCACAATGCCCTGGTAACGCTTGCCAACGGTCGGATCGATAGTAATGGCCAGTACGCCGTTGGGCAGCAGGTCTGCAAGGGTCGCATCCGGGGCAATCCGCTCGGCGTCAAAACGGGCAATACCGCGAATTTCACGGTCGCTGGTGCACTCGATCATCAGCAGCGGTACCGGACCTTCAGAGCGCGCCTGCAGGCTCAGAAGACCATCGATTTTCTGGTTGCCCACCAGCAACGCAGCCGCTGCCATCAGCTCACCCAGCAACTGCTGGACCGGCAGCGGATAATTATGTTTGGCCAGCACTTCAGCGTAACTGTGCTCCAGCGAAGCCAGCTCGCCGCGGGCATCACAGGTGTCGAACATGAAGCGTTGGGTGGCATCGGTTTTGTTTAAGTCGGACATAGGAATAAGATTCTAAAAGTGGTTACTAAATGTGTTCGAGCCTGTAAACAGACTGCAGATATTAAGGCTAATAGCCCTATATGGCGTCACACATGAATGGTTACAAGCCCCCGGCTAGCCAGACACGACGCACGGTCGGTGAGCCATTGACGGCCAGGCAGCCCTTGGGGGAGCCAGGCTCCCACAAGGGTTGATATAGGGCACAGAGCTAATCCGCGGCGCCAGAATCATGAAACTGATGCAACTGGCGGCGTTGTTTCTTGGTTGGTTTACCATCGCTGATAATGCCCATCGCCCCCGATTTTCGCATCGCTGCCAGGCTTTCGCGCTTGGCAATGCTCTGTCCGGTTTCGGCGTACAGCAGTTGCGCTTCAGGAGCGCCGCGGCGCACCACCGACAAGGCTTTGACCTCCACAGTACGCTCTTCGAGCCCTACACGGATTTGCAGCTCGTCGCCAATCCGTGGCTCTTTGCTCGGTTTGCAGCGCTCACCACGGCAGTGCACCTTGCCGCTCTCAATGGCGGTCTTGGCCAATGCACGGGTCTTGTAAAAACGTGCAGCCCATAGCCACTTGTCCAGACGGACCTTGTCGTCCTCTTCCTGTTTCTGCGCCATTGGAACCCCCTTCACCAGATATTCGGAACTGTACTACGTCTTTTGATGATCCAAAGAAGGAACCCGCTCGATAGAATTCCGTCTGCTGCAATACCTGTGCTGAAAACACAGCACAGCGTACGCGCAGATAACTGTCGCCATTTACCGGATATTCTGCGTGAATACCGACTTTATGCTTTCGAATCGGCGTTCGCCGATTGTTTTACCTGCAGGGTCTGCCCTGCGGCCTGGATACGTTAATCGCCGGTTACTTATATTGAAGACTTTTGACCATTTGACCGTTGTCGGTCTGCGCGAGTGGGTGGCGCTTCCCGATCTGGGAGTCGCGGGCCTGCGGGCGAAAATCGACACCGGTGCCAGTACCTCCAGCCTGCACGCCACTGAAATCGAGCCGTTTGTGCGTGATGGTGTCGAGTGGGTACGTTTCAATGCCCATTTGGGAACGCTGGTACAACTACGCCACCGCCGGTGCGAAGCGCCGCTGGTGGCGATAAAAACCATTAAAAGCTCCAACGGCCATACCCAGGTGCGTTATGTGATCCGCACCGGCCTGGCACTGGGTGATCGGGTGTGGTCGGTGGAGTTCACCCTCGCCTGCCGCAAATCCATGCGTTACCGCTTGCTGCTGGGCTCAAAAGCGCTGATCGACGGCCAGTTGGTGGTCAATCCAGAGCTTAAATACGTACAAGACAAGCCGGTGTTTCCGGTCACTACTACCTCTGCCACAGGTGTTGCATGAAGATCGCTGTGCTGTCGCGTAACCCGCGTCTGTATTCCACTCGTCGTCTGGTTGAAGCCGGTATCGCACGAGGCCATGAAATGGTAGTGATCGATACCCTGCGCGCCTATATGAACATTGCCAGTCATAAGCCGCAGATCCATTACCGCGGCAAGCCGCTGGAAGGCTTTGATGCGGTGATCCCGCGCATTGGTGCGTCAGTCACGTTTTATGGCTGCGCGGTATTGCGCCAGTTCGAAATGATGGGGGTTTTCCCGCTCAACGAATCGGTGGCAATCGCCCGCTCGCGAGACAAGTTGCGCTCGCTGCAACTGTTGTCGCGCCGCGGCCTGGGCTTGCCGGTGACAGGCTTTGCCCACTCGCCGGATGATATTCCGGACCTGATCGAGATGGTCAATGGTGCACCGCTGGTGATCAAGGTACTGGAAGGCACCCAGGGTATCGGCGTGGTGTTGTGTGAAACCGCCACCGCGGCCGAGTCTGTGATCGAGGCTTTCATGGGCCTCAAACAGAACATCATGGTGCAGGAGTACATCAAGGAAGCCGGCGGTGCGGATATCCGCTGCTTCGTGGTGGGTGACAAGGTGATTGCGGCCATGAAGCGCCAGGCCAAGCCCGGTGAATTCCGCTCCAACCTGCACCGCGGAGGCAGTGCCAGCCTGATCAAGATCACCCCGCAAGAACGCATGACCGCCATTCGTGCGGCCAAGGTCATGGGGTTGAGTGTGGCCGGGGTCGATATCCTGCGCTCCAACCACGGCCCGCTGGTGCTGGAGGTGAATTCCTCGCCCGGGCTGGAGGGGATCGAAACCACCACTGGCAAGGATGTGGCCGGGCTCATCATTGAGCATCTGGAAAAAAACAGCACGCCCCACATGACCCGGACCAAAGGGAAAGGTTGAAAGCAGCCACCCCTGACAACTCTGCAGGAGCGAGCAAGCTCGCTCCTGCAGACAGGTCGAAGGCTTTAAACCGCCCCTCTGGGCAACATCAGGCCCAGCGGCAATCGCACCCGGGCCTCAAGGCCTCCGCCGGCACGGTTACGCAGTTCAACATTGCCGCCGTGCATGGAGGCGATGCGCTTGACGATGGCAAGGCCCAAACCTGTCCCCTTGCCGCCACGCGCACGGTCACCGCGGATAAACGGATTGAAGATGTCTTCAAGCTCTGAAGGGTCGATGCCCGCCCCCCGGTCCATCACACTCAGCACCACATACGGCGCACTGGTGTCGCCGGAGACGTAGGCGGCCACTTCCACGTTATCCCCCGCATGGTGCAAGGCATTGCCGATCAGGTTATTGAGCAAGCGCTTCATCGAGACCCGACGCAGCGCAAACGGCTGAATCGGCTGCAGGCGCAAACTCACTTGATGTTCGTTCTGGTTGTAAGGCGCCACGACTTCACGAATCAGTTCACACAAATCGACCTCTTCGACCGGCTCATCGCGCCCGTCACGGATAAAGGCCAGGAACTGATCAAGAATCGCGTCCATATCTTCAATGTCGCGCACCATGTCGTCGGACAGGTCGCTGTGGTTGCCCATCAGCTCCAGAGACAGGCGCAAGCGGGTCAACGGCGTTCGCAGGTCGTGGGACACCCCGGCGAGCATCAGTTCGCGTTCACGGCCAGCCTGCTCCACATCTTCTGCCATTTGATTGAAGGCGCTGTACACCTCGGTCATTTCGCTCGGTGTATCACTGATCGGCAGCCGTACACTGCGCCCCTGCCCCAGTTGCCGGGCGGCATAAACCAGACGCTTGAGCGGCTGGTTGAGCTGACTGACGAATATCCATGCCGACGCCGTCGATAACAGGCCGATGGCCAGGAACCAGCCCAGCACACTCCAGATTTTCTGTCCGCGTAACGGGTGCGGGTACAGCGGCACTTTCAGCCAGCCATCGCCAAGGCTCGGGGCACGTACCCACAACGCGGGCGGCGCATGCATGCGCAAGCGAACTTCGGTATCGGCACCCAGCTCTGCCTGCATCTGGCGCTCATAAATCTCACTGTACGGCCAGTGCTGCTCGCCTTCAGGTACGCCACCGCCGACCACCCGGATCAAACCGGCCGCATCGGCAATTTTTTCGCGATTTTCTTCATCGGCTGCCCAATAGGCGCGCAGGGTCAAAGCCACGCCATGGCTGTACTGGCGGTCGACCAGCATGTCTTCGTTCATCAGCAGATAAACCAGGGTCAGGGCCTTGGAGAACAGTACGACAATGAGGACCAGCCACAGGGTGCGGGAGAAAAAACTTTGGGGGAACCACAGAGGGGTTTTCATAGACAGCCGTCTTAACACTTTGCAGGAGCGAGTTGTGAGGCTCGCAAAATTTGGAATCGCGAGCCTTCGGGCATCCGGGTACCGGAAAGGCTCGCTCCTACAAATGATCCGTCACTTGGTCGCGTTGCCGTCCGGCACGAACACATAGCCTACGCCCCAGACAGTCTGGATATAGCGCGGTTTGGACGGGTCAGGTTCGATCATGCGGCGCAAGCGGGAAATCTGAACGTCGATGGAACGCTCCAGGGCATCCCATTCACGGCCACGGGCCAGGTTCATCAGCTTGTCGCGGGTCAACGGCTCGCGGGCATGCATGACCAGCGCTTTAAGCACGGCGAACTCGCCGGTGGTGAGCATGTGAACTTCATCGCCACGCTTGAGCTCGCGGGTTGCCAGCGACAACTCGTAATCACCGAAGGTAACGCTTTCGTCTTCGCTGCCCGGTGCACCCGGTACCGGCGCTGCCTGACGACGCAATACCGCACGCACCCGCGCCATCAGCTCGTCAGGGTTGAACGGCTTGGCCAGATAATCGTCCGCGCCCAGTTCCAGGCCCTTGATGCGGCTCAGTTCGTCACCTTTGGCGGTCAGCATGATGATCGGCACACGGTTGCCCGCAGCACGCAGGCGGCGGCAAGCGGACAGCCCGTCTTCACCGGGCAGCATCAGGTCCAGCACCACCAGGTTGAATACCTCGCGGGCCAGCAAACGGTCCATTTGTTCCACATTCGGCACAGCGCGGGCGCGATAGCCCTTGCTGACGAAGAAACGTTCCAGCAGGCTGCTCAGCCCCGGATCGTCGTCAACGATGAGAATTTTTTCGCCTTCTGCCGCTTGTGCAATGCTGCTCATTAGATGCTCCTGTGATCTCGGCGCGCATTATGGCTTAGCTGCTGTCATGCGCATGGAGTGCATTGTTAGCAGATTTTTCCTCCGCGAACAGCACGCAGACCAATGTGCGCCGTAGCGTAGCCCCCTGAATTCGGGAACGCTGGTTATAATGCGCCGCCTTTTGTGTCGGGCAACCTTGGATTTTCAAAGATCGCGCCAGAATTTATTTTTTCAAGTCCTGGCGTAATGTGCTGATTTCGCGGGTCAACAGGCCGCCCTTTTGGCCCAGGCAGCGGCCCCGTTAAGGTCGCTCAACCAGCCTCGCAAGCCAAGAAACCCGGGCATGCGAGCCTGCTTCACAATTTGTCAGGTGGTTTTATGGACAGCATCAACAGCCGCATCGCCGAAGAACTTGGCGTGCGCCCGCAGCAGGTCGAAGCGGCCGTCGCGCTTCTGGATGAAGGCTCCACCGTACCCTTCATTTCCCGCTACCGTAAGGAAGTGACCGGCAGCCTGGATGACACCCAGTTACGTCATCTGGAAGAACGCCTGCGCTACCTGCGTGAACTCGACGAACGGCGTATCAGCATCCTCGCCAGCATCGAAGAACAAGGCAAATTAACCCCGGAACTGGCCCGCGACATCAAACTCGCCGAGACCAAGACCCGCCTTGAAGACCTGTACCTGCCGTACAAACAGAAGCGCCGCACCAAGGGTCAGATCGCCCTGGAAGCGGGCCTGGGTGAACTGGCAGACGGCCTGTTCAACGACCCGACGCAAACCCCTGAAATCGAAGCAGCACGTTTTGTCGATGCTGAAAAAGGCGTGGCAGACGTCAAGGCAGCACTCGACGGCGCCAAGTACATCCTCATGGAGCGCTTCGCCGAAGACGCCAGCCTGCTGGATAAACTGCGCAGTTTCCTGAAACAGGAAGCGATCCTCAGCGCCCGGGTGATTCCCGGCAAAGAAGAGGAAGGCGCCAAGTTCCGCGATTACTTCGAACACGACGAGCCGCTCAAAAGCATGCCGTCGCACCGCGCGCTGGCGATTTTCCGTGGCCGCAACGAAGGCATTCTCAGCTCCTCGCTTAAAGTCGGCGAAGAGCTGCCGGGCACCATGCACCCCGGCGAAATGATGATCAGCGAGCGTTTCGGCCTGCAAAACCAGAACCGCCCGGCTGACAAATGGCTGGGCGAAGTGGTGCGCTGGACCTGGAAGGTCAAGCTTTACACCCACCTTGAAACCGACCTGCTGGGTGAGTTGCGCGACGGGGCAGAAACCGAAGCCATCAACGTGTTCGCCCACAACCTGCATGACTTGCTGCTGGCCGCACCTGCAGGCCCGCGCGCAACCCTGGGCCTGGACCCGGGCCTGCGTACCGGCTGCAAGATTGCCGTGGTCGATGCCACCGGCAAAATGCTCGAATACGCCACCGTGTACCCGCACGTGCCGCACAACAAGTGGGATCAAACCATCGCCGTCATGGCCGCCCTGTGCGCCAAGCACTCGGTCGAACTGATCGCCATCGGTAACGGTACCGCCAGCCGCGAAAGCGACAAGCTGGTGATTGACCTGATCAAAAAATACCCGGCCCTGAAAGTCACCAAAGTGATGGTGTCTGAAGCCGGTGCTTCGGTGTACTCGGCGTCAGAACTGGCCGCCAAGGAATTCCCCGACCTCGACGTATCGATCCGTGGCGCGGTGTCGATTGCCCGCCGCCTGCAGGATCCGCTGGCAGAGCTGGTGAAAATCGATCCTAAATCCATCGGTGTCGGCCAGTACCAGCACGACGTATCCCAGCTCAAGCTGGCACGCGGCCTGGACGCCGTGGTTGAAGACTGCGTAAACGCCGTGGGCGTTGACGTGAACACCGCATCGGTGGCGCTGCTGGCCCGCATCTCGGGGCTCAATGCCACACTGGCGCAAAACATTGTCAGCCATCGCGATGAAAACGGCGCGTTCAAAACCCGCGCGGCACTGAAAAAAGTCAGCCGTCTGGGCGAAAAAACCTTCGAACAGGCTGCCGGTTTCCTGCGGGTAATGAATGGCGACAACCCGCTGGACGCTTCTGCGGTTCACCCCGAGGCCTACCCGCTGGTCAAGCGCATTGCCTCGGACACCGAGCGCGACATTCGCTCGCTGATCGGCGACGCGAGCTTTCTCAAGCGTCTTGATCCGAAGAAATTCACTGACGAAACCTTCGGCCTGCCGACGGTCACCGACATTCTCCAGGAGCTGGAGAAACCTGGCCGCGATCCGCGTCCCGAGTTCAAGACTGCCGAGTTCCAGGAAGGCGTCGAAGACCTCAAGGACCTGCAACTGGGGATGATTCTGGAAGGCGTGGTGACCAACGTGACCAACTTCGGTGCCTTCGTCGATATCGGCGTCCATCAGGACGGCCTGGTGCATATTTCGGCCCTGTCCGAGAAATTCATCAAGGACCCGCGTGAAGCCGTAAAAGCCGGTGACGTGGTCAAGGTCAAGGTCATGGAAATCGACATTCCACGTAAACGCGTGGGTCTGTCGATGCGCATGAGCGACACCCCCGGCGAGAAGATCGACGGGGCTCGTGGCGCGCGTCCGGGTTCGGCACCGCGCCAGCAAAACACTGCGCCGCGTAAGGAAACCGTGGCTGCGGCCCCGGCCAATAACGCGATGGCATCGCTGTTTGCCAACGCCAAACAGTTGAAAAAACGCCCATGACGCTCCCCGACGGCCTGACCCAAAGCGCCTTCAGCGAGCTGATCGGTTGCCGCGTGCAGTCGGTGCAAGACGGTATTGCGCAGGTTGCACTAAGCCTGGAACCGCAACTGCGCAACCGGGGCGGCAAACTGCACGGCGGGGTTTTGTTCAGCCTGGTGGATATCAGCATGGGGCTGGCGTGTTCCAGCGTCCATGGCTTTGACCAGCAGAGCGTGACCATCGAGTGCAAAATCAACTACATCCGGGCAGTGTCCGAAGGCGAAGTACTGTGCATCGCCAAAGTCATTCACCCCGGAAGGCGCACCCTGGTCGTCGAGGCAGACGTGCTGCAAGGCGACAAACTGGTGGCGAAAGCCCAAGGCACCTTCGCCGTCCTGTAGCCGCCGGCAGGTGAATTGAGTTAATTTCGGCGCTGCAAGGGGCAACAGGCCCCGATGCAGTGCCGGAATTCGCTTGAAGCGCCGGGACCGAAACAAAGACGGGCGACACATTACAAGCCAGGCGACAACGCCAGTTTCAACTTCACCCTTGTAGACCGTCCTGACCACCCCCATATTGGGGCGACTGACGCGTGAAGGAATCCAACTTGAGCCAACTTCTCAACCGCCGCCTGGCTCTGCTCAGCGAGCGCGCTAACCTCTCACTGCTGGAGCAGTGCCTGCACGGTATCGAGCGCGAATGCCTGCGCGTTACGGCCAATGCCCGCCTGGCGCAGACCCCGCACCCCGAAGAACTGGGCTCGGCACTGACCAACGATCAAATCACCACCGACTATTCCGAGTCGCTGCTGGAGTTCATCACCCCGGCCCTGCCTGATCCGGCAGAGACGCTGGCCAGCCTCGACAAGATTCACCGTTTTGCCTACAGCAAACTCGGCAACGAGTACCTGTGGAGTCCTTCGATGCCGTGCCCGTTGCCGGCCGAAGAAGATATTCCGATTGCCTACTACGGCACCTCCAACATCGGACAGCTCAAGTACGTGTACCGCAAGGGCCTGGCCCTGCGTTACGGCAAGACCATGCAGTGCATCGCCGGCATTCATTACAACTTCTCCCTGCCTGAAACACTGTGGCCGGTGCTGATGAAGGATGAAGGCTTTGTTGGCACCGATCGCGACTACCAGTCCAACGCCTACATCGCGTTGATTCGTAATTTCCGTCGTTACAACTGGCTGCTGATGTACCTGTTTGGCGCTTCCCCTGCGCTGGATGCGGGTTTCCTGCGCGGCCGTTCCCATCAGCTGGAACAGCTGGATGCCGATACGCTGTACCTGCCCTACGCCACCAGCCTGCGCATGAGCGACCTGGGTTACCAGAGCAACGCCCAGGCCGGTCTGACGCCCTGCTACAACGACCTCAACAGCTACACCGACAGCCTGCGCAAAGCTGTGGCCACGCCTTACGCGCCCTATGTCGAGATCGGCACCCACAAAGATGGCGAATGGGTGCAGCTCAATACCAACATCCTGCAAATCGAAAACGAGTACTACTCCAACATCCGCCCCAAGCGCGTGACCTACACCGGCGAACGGCCGATTCAGGCCCTGGTGTCCCGTGGCGTGCAGTATGTTGAAGTGCGCTTGCTCGACATCAACCCGTTCCTGCCCGTGGGCATCGATTTGCCTGAAGCACGTTTTCTGGATGCGTTCCTGCTGTATTGCGCGTTCCAGGAAAGCCCGCAATTCGACAATACGACCTGCAGTGATTGCTCATCGAACTTCCTCAGCGTGGTCAAGGAAGGTCGCCGTCCGGGCCTGCAATTGCAGCGCAATGGCCAGCCGGTCGACATGAAGGAATGGGCGGCAGAACTGCTGGAACAGATCGCGCCACTGGCCGCACTGCTCGATGCAAGCCATGGCGGCGACGCCCACAGCAAGGCGCTGGACGAACAGCTGGCGAAGGTCAATGACGTGTCACTGACGCCTTCAGCCAAAGTCCTGGCCAGCATGATCGAGCACAAGGAAAGCTTCTCCCAGTTCTCGATGCGCCAAAGCCTGGCCCATGCCGAGTTCTTCCGTAACGAACCGCTGAGCGCTGAAGACCAGGCGGCATTCGAAGAAAAGGCCCGCAGTTCGCTGGTACAGCAAACCGAACTGGAACAGAACGAAGTCGGGGATTTTGATTTGTTCGTCGCCTCGTATCAGGCGAGCATTCTGGCAATAAGTAACTAAAAGCCCTTACCCGGCCCTGTCCTTTGAGACGGGGCCGGGGTGAGGGAGCGCGGGTTACAGCGCCTTCTCGAATATCTTGGAATTACGCTGAAAGTTGTACAGCGACGCACGCGCTGCCGGCAGTCGCTCGACGCTGCTCGGCTCAAAGCCACGTTCGCGGAACCAGTGGGCCGTGCGGGTGGTCAGCACGAACAGGGTTTTTAGCCCCTGGGCCCGGGCACGGTTTTCGATGCGTTCCAGCAGCTCGTCACCACGACGGCCATGGCGATACTCAGGATTCACCGCCAGACACGCCAGCTCCCCCGCATCCGAATCGGCAATCTGATACAGCGCCGCACAGGCGATGATCATGCCTTCACGCTCAACCACACTGAACTGCTCGATCTCGCGCTCCAGCACTTCGCGCGAGCGGCGTACCAGAATGCCCTGCTCTTCCAGCGGGCTGATCAGGTCGAGCAAACCACCCACGTCTTCAATCGCCGCTTCGCGGGTCACTTCGAATTGTTCCTGGGCCACCAGCGTACCGCCGCCGTGACGGGTAAACAGTTCGGTCAGCAACGCGCCATCTTCGGCGTAGCTGACGATATGGCTACGGGCCACGCCGCCACTGCAGGCCTCGGCAGCCGCCTCCAGCAGCTCGGCCTGATAATCGCTACCCAGACGCTTCATGTGCGCCGGTACCTGTTGCGGACGCAACTCACGGACCAGATGCCCGGTCTCGTCGAGCAGGCCCGATTCGGCACCGAACAACAGCAGCTTGTCAGCCCCCAGGTCGATAGCGGCGCGGGTAGCGACGTCTTCGCAAGCCAGGTTGAAAATCTCCCCTGTCGGCGAGTAGCCCAACGGTGACAACAGCACGATCGAGCGCTCGTCCAGCAGGCGGTTGATGCCCTTGCGGTCGACCCGGCGCACTTCGCCGGTGTGATGATAATCCACACCCTCGAGCACACCGATCGGACGCGCCGTGACCAGGTTGCCGCTCGCCACCCGCAGGCGTGAACCCTGCATCGGCGAAGAGGCCATGTCCATCGACAGGCGCGCTTCAATGGCAATTCGCAGCTGGCCGACGGCGTCGATTACACACTCCAGGGTCGGCGCATCGGTAATGCGCATGCCTTGGTGGTAACGCGGCACCAGGCCACGGGCTTCAAGCCGGCTTTCGATTTGCGGGCGCGAGCCATGGACCAGCACCAGCCGCACGCCCAGGCTGTGCAACAGCACCAGGTCGTGAACTATGTTGCCAAAATTGGAATGCGCCACACCGTCGCCGGGGAGCATGACGACGAATGTGCAGTCGCGGTGAGCATTGATGTAAGGGGAAGCATGACGCAGCCAGTTAACGTAATCGTGCATAACCAGAGCCTGTAAAAAAATGAGCAGCCTGAAAAGGGCAAAAACAGCGAACGCACAACGGGCTGGTGGTTATCGTCGAAACATACTTGGCAACACGCGTGTTCTCCTTGTGTATGGAAATGGCGAGAAGCTGGCTTGCCAGCCCCCACCTTTTTGCTAGGTCAGGCAATAGTGTCCGATCAGCTGACTCAATAGACGAACTGTCGGCTGCAAACGTGACATTTCCAGGTGTTCTCCCGGTTGATGGGCGCAGGCGATGTCGCCGGGGCCCAGCACTATGGTTTCGCAGCCAAGTTGCTGAAGATAAGGCGCTTCGGTACCAAACGCCACTGCTTGCGCGCGATGCCCGGTGAGGCGCTCGGCTACCCGCACCAATTCAGCGTCGGCAGCCTGTTCAAATGGCGGCACACCACCGGCAATCGGCGCGAAGTCGATCTGCACTTGATGCCGCTCCGCCAATGGCTGCAGCTTGCTGCGAATGATTGCCCGCAGCTCGTTCGGGTTCATGCCCGGTAAAGGCCGCAGGTCAAACTCCAGCGAACACTGACCGCAAATCCGGTTGGGATTGTCGCCACCGTGAATGCAGCCAAAGTTCAGGGTCGGTTGCGGCACGCTGAACTGCGGGTTGCGAAACTCGTTGAGCCATTGCTGGCGCAGGCCTTTAAGCTCGCTGATGGCATCGTGCATGGCTTCCAGCGCACTGTGGCCCAGGTCAGGGTCCGATGAATGGCCGCTGCGCCCCAGAATATCGATGCGTTCCATCATCACGCCCTTGTGCATGCGGATCGGCTTGAGCCCGGTAGGCTCCCCGATCACGGCAGCGCGCCCGAGGGGACGTCCGGCTTCGACCAATGCCCGGGCGCCTGCCATCGACGTTTCTTCGTCGCACGTGACCAAAATCAGCAGTGGCTGTTTGAACGGCTGATCAAGCAGCGGACGTACAGCCTCGATCACCAGCGCAAAAAAACCTTTCATGTCACAACTGCCAAGGCCTACCCAGCGATTGTCGACTTCCGTCAGCTTCAGTGGATCGGTCTGCCACAGCGCTTCGTCGTAGGGCACGGTGTCGCTATGCCCCGCCAGTACCAGCCCGCCGGGGCCGCTGCCAAAGCTGGCGAGCAAATTGAACTTGCCCGGATTGACCTGCTGGATATCGCAGTTGAAACCCAGCTCGGCGAGCCAGGTCGCCAGCAAGTCGATCACCCCTCGATTGGATTGATCCAGATGGGGCTGGGTGCAACTGACCGACGCGGTGCCGATCAAGGCAGCGAACTGCTCTTTCATGGAAGGTAAAGGCATGCGCTGACTTCCTGTTGGCTGGGCGAGGCCCATCATAGAGCCATCCAGCAGGCAGAATAAACCCGTGCGACGCGCCGGGGCGGCTTGTCCTGTACACTGCACGGCCTTGGCAGCCACACTTTTCCCGGCTGCGCACCGATCCTGGATTTTCCGGCCATGCAAAAAGAAACTGAAATCAAACTCCGCGTCAGCCGCGAAACCCTCGCCGCCTTGCGCGAGCACCCACTGCTGAAAAAGCGCAACAAAAGTGGCTGGGAAAGCCGTGAGTTGTTGAACCAGTACTTCGACACGCCTGAGCGCGACCTGGCCAAGGCCAAGGTTGCCCTGCGCCTGCGCCGTGATGGCGAAGAAGTTATCCAGACCCTCAAGACCCGCGGCCAGAGCATTGCCGGGCTGTCGGAGCGTAACGAATACGACTGGAAGCTGGCGAAAGCCAAGCTCGACACCAAAAAACTCGACGGCGAATGCTGGCCCGAAGAGTTGGCCGAGCTGGACAAGAAAACCCTGAAACCGATCTTCACCACAGATTTTGTCCGCGAACGCGCTGAAATTTCCTGGGGCCGCGGCAAAGCCAAGGTCGTGATCGAAGCGGCGCTGGACTTCGGCCACGTGATTGCCGGCAAGCAGAAAGAAGAAATCTGCGAGCTGGAACTCGAACTGCGCGAAGGCGAGCCGGCTGCATTGCTGGAACTGGCAGCCGAGCTGGCCGAGAAGCTGGCCCTGATGCCATGCGACATCAGCAAGGCAGAACGCGGCTATCGCCTGTTCGACGCCAACAGCTATGCCGTCAGCCTGCCGGCACCTGTTCTGACCCCGCAAACACCGCTGGACGACGCCTTTGCTGCGCTGGCCTGGCACCTGTTGGGCAGCAGCCAGCGTCTGGCCGAGCAGTACCGTTTCAATGGCCACTGGCGTTTGCTGCAAGACTGGGTTCAGCAACTGACTGACCTGCGGGCACTGGTCAGCAGCCTGGGTCAGGCCGCACCACGTCAATCCACCAGCGCGTTGCGTGCCGAACTCGATGCCTTGCTTGAAGACTGGCGCCCGCTGGTACAAATCGGCCAGGACGACGAAGACGTGCGTAAAGCCGCGCCGGAGCAGTTCCTGGAAGAGCTGGAAGATCCACGCTGGGGTCAGTTCTCGCTGAACACCTCGCGCTGGTTGATGGCCCGCAGCTGGACCATTGATCGCGGCACAACCCGTGGCAATCGCCAGGGTGCTGCGCAGCTGGCCAGCTGGTTGCCGCGTCTGCTGTCGGACGAAGCCATCGCCCTGCGTCTGAACCGCTACCAGCAACAACCCGAAGATCTGGCCGAGCAACTGCCACGCATCGAACGGATTCAGGCATGGCTGCGCCTGGCGCGTAACGTGCTGGAAATCCCGGAAATCGATCGTTTGTACGGCGAAATGAACAAACTGCAGGAACTGGCCAACCAGCCAATCTCTGAAGATGCCGAGAGCAACGACTTGCTGCTCAACGCTCGCAAGCAGCAAGCGATTGCGGTGTACCAGAACCGCGCGTGGAAAACCCTGCTGCGCGGCTAAGTACCCGGCCTCTGCAGGAGCGAGCTTGCTCGCTCCTGCAGCTGCAGCCCTACTTCGTGCCTTTGGGCATGTCCGCGTCAGGGGTACGCCAGATCAACCGTGTGGTGTCATAGCCCTGTTGTTGAGCCTTGTTCAGCAACTCCTCACGGGTTTGCTGATCGATCTGCGGCTTGCGTGACAGCAGCCACAAATAACGCCGGTCCGGATTACCCACCAGCGCCGTGCTGTAGCCATCCCCCAGGTACAACACCCAGTAATCGCCCTTGGTCACCCCCGGCAGCAGGGATGACACCCAGTTGTCGAACTCGACCCACAGCTTGTCGGTTTTCCCCGCAACCTGGGGCGTCGCTGTGCCCGTGGCTTCTTCCCACTTGCCTTCTGCAGTCCGGCAACGGTTCAGTACTGCAACGTTACCGTCCGGCTTGAGACTGTAGTGCGCCTCGGATTGTGCACAGTTGCGCTGGAAGAACATCGGCAACCTTGCCTGTTCGTACCAGGTGCCCTGATAACGCTTGAGATCGACGCTTTCGACGGTTTTGGGGGCCAGCGAATCAGTGTCGGAAGTGGCGCATCCGGCCAACAGCAGCGCAGCGCCAAGCGAAGCTAAAAGACCTTTCATCGCAAACGCTCCTTAGTCCTTACTTCAGACCCTGACCCGAGAAGATCAGTACTTTATCGCCCGCATATTGCACGCTGATAAAGCTGGTCTTGTCACCCCAGGTGCAGCTCGACATACCCAGTGCACCGGAACAATCGGTCGGGCTACCCAAGAGTTTTTCGACCTCGGCCTTGGTCATGCCGGCCGACAGTTTTGCGTAATTTTCCTGATTGACCTTGCTGCATGCCGCCAGCAAAACGCAGAACGACAACATCGCCAAAGAACGCAACTTCATGGAAAAGCTCCTGATTGAGAAAGTCGGCCGAGCCGCCTGATGCAAGCTTAGAAGAGAAAAGTGCGGGGTGGTTCCCGGAGGGCGGGGGATTTGTTCCAGGGCCGGAAACAACTGTAGGAGCGAGCTTGCTCGCGAGCTGTTTTGAAAAGCTCGCGAGCAGGCTCGCTCCTACAGGAGGGTAACGCGGGGTTTTACTTGGCGTGGTACGAGGTCACGCGCGCCACTTCTTCTTTCGAACCCAGGAACACTGCTACACGCTGGTGCAGGCCTTCCGGCTGGATGTCGAGGATGCGCTGGTGGCCGTCAGTGGACGCACCACCCGCCTGCTCCACCAGGAACGACATCGGGTTGGCTTCGTACATCAGACGCAATTTACCCGGCTTGGACGGCTCGCGGCTGTCGCGCGGGTACATGAACAGACCGCCACGGGTCAGGATCCGGTGTACGTCGGCAACCATCGCGGCAACCCAGCGCATGTTGTAGTTCTTTTCCAGCGGCCCTTCTTCGCCAGCCAGCAACTCGTCGACGTAGCGCTGTACCGGAGCTTCCCAGTGACGCTGGTTGGACATGTTGATGGCGAATTCCTGAGTGGTTTCAGGAATGGTGATGTCTTCGTGGGTCAGCACGAAGCTGCCCATTTCGCGATCCAGAGTGAAGCCTTTGACGCCGTCACCCAGGGTCAGTACCAGCATGGTCTGAGGGCCGTAAATGGCATAACCGGCCGCTACCTGTTGTGTACCTGGCTGCAGGAAGGCCTTTTCATTCAAAGGCTCGTTCTGGGTCAGATATTCGTTCGGGCAACGCAGTACCGAGAAGATAGTGCCGACCGGCGCGTTGATGTCGATGTTCGACGAACCATCCAGCGGGTCGAAAACCAGCAGGTAGGCGCCTTTCGGGTATTTGCCCGGAATCTGGTAGGCATTGTCCATTTCTTCGGACGCCATGCCGGCCAGGTGACCGCCCCATTCGTTGGCTTCGAGCAGGATTTCGTTGGAAATCACGTCGAGTTTCTTCTGCACTTCACCTTGTACGTTTTCAGTGCCCATGCTGCCCAGAACACCACCCAGGGCGCCTTTGGACACGGCGTGGTTGATCTCTTTGCAAGCACGCGCCACCACTTCGATGAGGAAACGCAAATCAGCAGGAGTGTTGTTGCTGCGGGTCTGCTCGATCAAATAGCGACTCAGGGTAACGCGGGACATGTAAGGCTCCGAACAATGGGGAGGGGGCGAAAAACCCGCGCAGTTTAACGCGTGTTGCCGTGCAAATCTTCTAATCAGACTCAGAACCGGCCGAGCGGGTTCAGCTGAATCCTTAAATCAGGCAAAAATCTGTAGCCGCTGCCGCAGGCTGCGATACGTCCCGCAGGGGCCTGGCTCTTGAAAGCACGGGCCCGGCGGTCTCGATCGCAGCCTGCGGCAGCGACTGCAAGCGCTCTACATGGCTTTCCAGATTTCAGTCGCATACTCGCGAATGGTCCGGTCCGAGGAGAACCAGCCCATGCGCGCGGTGTTCAGTACCGCCTTGCGCCACCAGGCGTCCGTGTCATGCCACAGGGTTTCAACCCGCATCTGGGCCGCCCAGTACGCATCGAAATCGGCACAGACCAGAAACCGGTCGTAATCAATCAGCGAATCGACAAAACCGGTGTATCGCGCCGGGTCATCGTGGGAGAAGACCCCGCCGCGTATGGCCTGCAATACATCATCAAGTCGATGTGAGGCTGCAATATCGGGCCCGGCGTGAAACTCGCCATTACGCTTGCGGGCTTCGACCTGCTCCGCACTGAGGCCGAAAATAAACATGTTATCGGCCCCCACCCGTTCGCACATTTCCACGTTGGCTCCGTCCATGGTGCCGATGGTCAGCGCCCCGTTGAGACCGAACTTCATATTGCTAGTGCCCGATGCCTCATAGCCCGCAGTGGATATCTGCTCGGACAAGTCAGCTGCCGGAATGATGCTCTCGGCCAGGCTGACGTTGTAGTTGGGGATAAATACCACTTTGAGCAGGCCGCGCACGGTCGGGTCGTTGTTCACAGTACGGGCAATATCATTGGCCAGTTTAATGATGAGCTTGGCCTGCTCATAACTGGCCGCCGCCTTGCCCGCGAAAATCTTGACCCGGGGTACCCAGTGGTTGCCCGGTTCGGCACGAATGGCCTGGTACAGCGCAACGGTGTGCAACAGGTTGAGCAGTTGGCGCTTGTACTCGTGAATCCGTTTGACCTGCACATCGAACATCGCTTCAGGATTGACCACCACCCCCAGCCGCTCATATATGAGCGCTGCCAACGTGCATTTGCTTTGCAGACGCTGCTCGGCGAATTGCTTGCGAAAATCTGCGCGCTCGGCAAAAGGCTCCAGCTTGATCAGCTTGTGCTCGGTTTCATCGAGGACATCAGGCCCCAGCGCGTTAACCAGCATCACGGTCAATGGCGGATTGGCCTGAAACAGCCAGCGGCGGAAGGTAACGCCATTGGTCTTGTTGTTGATCCGGTCCGGGTAAAGCTTGTGCAACTCGGAGAACACCGTGCTGCGCATCAACTGCGTGTGCAGTCCGGAAACGCCGTTGACACTGTGGGAACCGAGAAACGCCAGATTGCCCATCCGCACCCGGCGGCCATGCTCTTCTTCAATCAGGGACACGGCACGCAGCACATCGAAATCATGCACCCCCTGGTTGCGCAGTGAGTCGATGTGATAGCCGTTGATCAAGTAGATGATCTGCATATGACGCGGCAACATGCGCTCCATCAACCCCACAGGCCAGGTTTCAAGCGCTTCGGGGAGCAGGGTGTGATTGGTGTACGACAAGGTATCGACGGTGACTTTCCAGGCCGTCGGCCACTCGATGCCGTGTTCATCAACCAGGATGCGCATCAGTTCCGCAACGGCGATCGAGGGATGGGTGTCGTTGAGCTGGATGGAAACATGCTCGGCCAGATTCAGCAGCGTGTCGTGAACGTGCAGGTGTCTGCGCAACAGATCCTGCAGCGAAGCCGAGACAAAGAAAAACTCCTGGCGCAAGCGCAGTTCCTGCCCGGCCTCGTTGCTGTCTGCCGGATACAGCACACGGGAGATGCTTTCGGCACGCACCACCTCGGCCACTGCACCCAAATGGTCACCGGCATTGAAACGCCCCAGGTTCAAGTCATGCAGGGCCCTGGCCCGCCACAGGCGCAAGGTGTTGACACTGGCACCGCGCCAGCCGACGACGGGTGTGTCATAGGCGATGGCCCGCACCGTCTCGCTGGGTTCCCAGACCTGGCGTGACTGGCCGTGTTCATCCTGCCGGGTTTCAACCGCTCCGCCAAAACCTATCAAGTACGTCACTTCGGCGCGCTCAAACTCCCACGGGTTGCCGAAGTCCAGCCAGTTCTCGGTTTGCTCTTGCTGCCAGCCGTCGACGATGCTCTGGCGGAACAGTCCGTGCTCATAACGGATGCCGTAGCCGTGGGCGGCAACGCTCAGGGTGGACATGCTTTCCATGAAACAGGCAGCCAGCCGACCCAGCCCGCCGTTGCCAAGCGCCGCATCGGGCTCCAGCAGGCGGATACGTTCCAGATCGACCCCAAGCCCGGTCATCGCCTCACGCGCCACCTCCAGCAGCCCCAGATTGTTCAGGCTGTCATAAAGCAGGCGACCGATCAGAAACTCCAGCGACAGGTAATACACCCGCTTCTGATCCTTGCGATAAATCTGCCGCGTGTGGTCCATCCAGTGCTCGACCATATGGTCGCGGGCAGCCAGTGCAATGGCTTCAAACCAGTCATGGTCAAACGCGTGTTCCGGGTCCTTGCCCACCGCGTAAGTCAGTTTGGCTACTACGGCGGCCCGAAAAGCCGCCACCTGTGCGTCACGAACAAGCGGTTCCTGGGGCATCGATACAACCTCGAGCGAGATGGAGCGATTTGAAGAACGGGTGGATCCAGCCTAGACCTTTCGACAGGAACTAAACGCTTTGATTCGGGCTTTTATGGCGGTTTCCATAAAAAAAACTGACGAAATGAACATTGCCCCAAAACGATGCGCATACGAGAAAGGGCGCCTTAAAACATGGCCCTGATCGAAAAACCGGCAAATGGTTGTTCACAGATTCACCAACCCCGGTATGATCGCGCGCCCTGATGCACGCCGGAAAACAAGCCTGATGAAGTCCAACCTGATCGCCGCCGCGGAAATCGACCGTATCGATACCTGGGCCAAATACTCCGCGCCCATGTGCGGCTCCTGCATTTCCAGCTGCTGCACGCTGCCGGTGGAGGTCAAGATCAAAGACCTGATCCGTATCGGCATCGTCGATGAGTTCGAGATGGGCGATCCGCCGAAGAACATCGCCAAGCGCCTGCAGAAAGAAGGGATCGTGGAGCGCTTCAACCAGAAGTCCGGGATTTTCACCCTGCAGCGCATGAGCAATAACGACTGCCTGTACCTGGATCGCAAGTCGCGCATGTGCACCATTTACGAAAAGCGCCCGGACACTTGCCGCAATCACCCGCGGATAGGTCCGCGCCCGGGTTATTGCGCCTATGTGCCCAAAGCGGTTGAACGCAAAAACAGCAGCGAGAAGCTGATGGTGTTTTAACCCGAAGGGGCGGCTTGCGGCGATGATAATCCTGCAACCCGCCCCATCGCTGGCAAGCCAGCTCCCACAAGGCCTGCACTGCACCCAATACCTGTGGGAGCCGGCTTGCCGGCGATGCTTACCCTGCAACCCGCCCCATCCCTGGCCTGCACTGCACTGCACCCAATATCTGTGGGAGCCGGCTTGCCGGCGATGCTGACCCTGCAACCTGCCCCATACCTGGCCTGCGCTGCACCCGATACCTGTGGGAGCCGGCTTGCCGGCGATGATGATCTTGCAACCGGCCCCATCCCTGGCCTGCACTGCACCCATTACCTGTGGGAGCCGGCTTGCCGGCGATGCTGACTCTGCAACCCGCCCCATCCCTGGCAAGCCAGCTCCCACAAGGCCTGCACTGCACCCAATATCTGAGGGAGCCGGCTTGCCGGCGATGCTGACTCTGCAACCCGCCCCATCCCTGGCCTGTGCTGCACTCAAATCCCGGACACAAAAAAACGCCCCCGACCGCAAGGCCGGGGGCGTTTTTTATTCAGCTAAATAAATAGCTTATTTGCTGCTTTTCTTGCTGGCGCGGGTACGCTCGCTTTCGCCCAGGATCTTCTTACGAAGACGGATGGACTTAGGAGTCACTTCGCACAATTCGTCTTCTTGAACGAATTCCAGAGCTTGCTCCAGGGTGAAGCGGATAGGCGGAACCAAAGCGATGGTTTCGTCTTTACCCGAAGCACGCATGTTGTCGAGCTTCTTGCCTTTGGTTGGGTTAACGCCCAGGTCGTTGTCGCGGCTGTTGATGCCGACGATTTGACCTTCGTACACGTCTTCACCGTGACCCAGGAACAGTTTGCCGCGAGCCTGCAGGGTTTCCAGCGAGTAAGTCAGAGCCTTACCGGTAGCAACCGAAACCAGAACGCCGTTCTGACGGCCGGACATGTCGCCCGACTTCATCACGTCGTAACGGTCGAAGATCGAGGTCAGGATGCCAGCGCCCGAAGTCAGAGTCAGGAACTCGTTACGGAAACCGATCAGGCCACGTGCAGGGATGTTGTATTCAAGACGAACACGGCCCTTGCCATCCGGAACCATGTTGGTCAGATCGCCTTTACGGATACCGATCTGTTCCATGATTGCGCCCTGCGATTCTTCCGGCAGGTCGATGGTTACGTTTTCGTACGGTTCGTGCTTAACGCCGTCAACCATGCGGATGATTACTTCCGGACGACCAACACCCATTTCGAAGCCTTCGCGACGCATGGTTTCGATCAGTACCGACAAGTGCAGCTCACCACGACCCGACACTTTGAACTTGTCAGCGGTGTCGCCTTCTTCAACGCGCAGAGCAACGTTGTAGAGCAGTTCTTTGTCCAGACGTTCCTTGATGTTACGGCTGGTTACGAACTTGCCTTCACGGCCGCAGAACGGCGAGTCGTTAACCTGGAAGGTCATCGAAACGGTAGGTTCGTCAACAGTCAGCGGCTTCATCGCTTCGACGTTCAGTGGGTCGCACAGAGTGTCGGAGATGAACAGCTGGTCGAAGCCGCTGATGCAGACGATGTCGCCGGCAGCTGCTTCTTCAACGTCGATACGGTGCAGACCGTGGTGACCCATCAGCTTCAGGATACGACCGTTACGGCGCTTGCCGTCAGCATCGATAGCCACAACCTGGGTGTTCGGCTTGACGCGACCACGAGCGATACGGCCAACGCCGATGATGCCCAGGAAGCTGTTGTAGTCCAGTGCCGAGATTTGCATCTGGAAAGGACCGTCACGGTCAACTTTTGGAGCCGGAACGTGGTCAACAATCGCCTGGTACAGCGGGGTCATGTCTTCAGCCATGTCGGTGTGGTCAAGACCAGCAATACCGTTCAGGGCAGAGGCGTAAACCACTTTGAAGTCCAGCTGTTCTTCGGTAGCACCCAGGTTGTCGAACAGGTCGAAGATTTGATCCAGAACCCAGTCCGGACGCGCGCCTGGACGGTCAACCTTGTTGATAACCACGATTGGACGCAGGCCGGCTTCGAAAGCCTTCTTGGTCACGAAACGGGTTTGCGGCATAGGGCCGTCTTGAGCGTCAACCAGCAGCAGAACGGAGTCAACCATCGACATCACGCGCTCTACTTCACCGCCGAAGTCGGCGTGGCCCGGGGTATCCACGATGTTGATGTGGTAGCCGTTCCAGTTGATAGCGGTGTTCTTGGCAAGAATGGTAATGCCGCGCTCTTTTTCCTGGTCGTTGGAGTCCATCACGCGCTCGTCGTTGAGCTCGCCGCGTTCCAGAGTGCCGGATTGACGCAAGAGTTTGTCTACCAGGGTGGTTTTACCGTGGTCAACGTGAGCAATGATGGCGATGTTACGTAGATTTTCGATCACTTGTGTATCTCGATCAGAGGATTCGGTGTGCTGACAGGTCGTGGCAGCGATTAACAGTAGAGTCAGGTCAAGCCGTTACAACTTGACCTCGGCGTCGGGGGGCCGGTGACGCAGGCCACAGGCATACAGCCCCGGGCTCTTAGCTCGGTCGATAAACGCGCACATTGGCATGCCCCTCACTGAGCAAATGGTGAGCATGCAGGCGACTCATCACGCCTTTGTCGCAATACAACAGGTACTGACGGGTGTCATCCAGTTCCTTGAAGCGGCTGTTCAAAGCATAAAACGGCAACGCTTGTACTTCGATGCCAGCCAGTTCCAGCGGTTGATCTTCCTGAGCATCCGGGTGACGGATGTCAATCACGATCTGGCCCGCCAGCACTTCGCTGACTTCTTCGACTTGCAAGTCCTGGCCCAACTCATCGATCACCCGATCAATCGGCACCAGTTTGGCCCGCTCCAGCGCACGCTCGAGCACGGCCATATCGAACTGTTGTTCTTCGTACTCCACGCGGTTGCGTTTGGCGTGGGTCTTGGGGTTGACCGAAATCACCCCGCAATATTCAGGCATGTGCTTGGCAAAATCGGCCGTACCGATTTCAACCGCCTGATCAATGATGTCCTGCTTGTGGCTAGCGATCAGCGGACGCAGAACCAATTTGTCAGTAGCCGAGTCGATCAGCGACAAATTGGGCAGGGTCTGGCTCGAAACCTGGGAAATCGCTTCACCGGTAACCAGCACTTCGATATCGAGCCGCTCAGCGATACGGGTTGCAGCGCGCAACATCATACGCTTCAAAATGACGCCCATATGACTGTTATCGACTTTGCCGAGAATTTCCCCCAAAACTTCTTCGAAAGGAACGCTGACAAACAGCACGCGCTGGGAGCTGCCGTACTTCTTCCATATATAGTGCGCGACTTCCATCACGCCCAGTTCGTGGGCACGCCCGCCGAGGTTGAAGAAGCAAAAGTGGCTCATCAGGCCGCGGCGCATGATCTGGTAGGCGGCAACAGTGGAGTCGAAACCACCGGACATCAACACCAGGGTCTGCTCCAGCGAGCCCAGCGGGAAACCGCCGATGCTGTCGTGCTGGCTGTGAATCACAAACAACCGTTGGTCGCGAATTTCGAAGCGGACTTCGATTTCCGGTTTTTTCAGGTCGATTCCTGCCGCACCGCATTCACGACGCAGCTTGCTGCCGACGTATTTCTCGATTTCCATCGAGGTAAACGGGTGCTTGCCGCCGCGTTTGCAACGCACGGAAAAAATCTTGCCCGCCAGCGCATCGCCGAAGTGCAGTTTGCACTTCTCGACCACGTCATCGAAGTCACCCAACGGGTACTCGTCGACCTGCAGGAAATGCGTGATGCCCGGCATGCAGCTCAGGCGCGCAGTCATCTCCTTCAAGGCTTTGGGGTCGGTCACGCGCGTTTGCAGCTCGATGTTGTCCCACACGCCCGTCACCACCACAGCCGGGTCCAGATCGCGGAGCACAGCGCGGATGTTTTTAGCCAATTGGCGGACGAAACGCATCCGAACCGGACGGCTCTTAATAGTGATTTCGGGGAAGACTTTAACGATTAGTTTCATGAAAACAGCGCGCGAGCAGCCTGCCAAAAAAGGGGGGCGCGGATTATAGCGGAAATTGCTCAAGGTTTAACCAGTTATCGTACAAACGGTTTTCGATGCACCAAAACAGGTCAAAAGCGTCGGTTTTCGCTTCATTTGAGTGCGGCAAGACGCCTTAATCGGTAGTCTGCGGCCCTTATCTGCTTGAGATTGGGGCATTACGCCCAAGTCGGGGCACTGGCATGCAATTTGCTCCCTTGTGAGGCAGGTTGCCTTGGCAGAGTATTCGCGCCGGCATCAACCACCTTTAACGGGCTCTCCACTACCTAGCCCGAAGCCACCCCGGAGGACACTATGTCGAAGTCGGTTCAACTCATCAAAGATCATGACGTCAAGTGGATTGATCTGCGCTTCACTGACACTAAAGGCACTCAGCACCACGTGACCATGCCGGCCCGTGATGCGCTGGATGAAAACTTCTTCACCGACGGCAAAATGTTCGACGGTTCCTCCATTGCTGGCTGGAAAGGCATCGAAGCGTCCGACATGATTCTGCTGCCGGACGACAGCACTGCCGTTCTGGACCCGTTCACCGAACAGCCAACCCTGATTCTGGTGTGCGACATCATCGAACCCTCGACCATGCAAGGCTACGATCGCGACCCGCGCGCCATCGCCACCCGTGCCGAGGAATACCTGAAGTCCACCGGTATCGGCGACACCGTATTTGTAGGTCCGGAGCCAGAGTTCTTCATCTTCGACGAAGTGAAGTTCAAGTCCGACATCTCCGGTTCCATGTTCAAGATCTACTCCGAACAAGGTTCGTGGATGTCCGACCAGGACGTGGAAGGCGGCAACCGTGGCCACCGTCCAGGTATCAAGGGCGGCTACTTCCCGGTTCCTCCGTTCGACCACGACCACGAAATCCGTACCTCCATGTGCAACGCCATGGAAGAAATGGGCCTGGTCATCGAAGTGCACCACCACGAAGTGGCAACTGCCGGCCAGAACGAAATCGGCGTGCAGTTCAACACCCTGGTGAAAAAGGCTGACGAAGTTCAGACCCTGAAGTACTGCGTACACAACGTGGCAGACGCCTACGGCCGTACCGCTACTTTCATGCCCAAGCCTCTGTACGGCGATAACGGCTCGGGTATGCACGTTCACATGTCCATCTCCAAAGATGGCAAGAACACCTTCGCAGGCGAAGGTTATGCCGGCCTGTCCGACACCGCCCTGTACTTCATCGGCGGCATCATCAAGCACGGTAAGGCCCTGAACGGCTTCACCAACCCGGCCACCAACTCCTACAAGCGTCTGGTACCAGGCTTCGAAGCTCCGGTAATGCTGGCCTACTCGGCTCGCAACCGTTCCGCTTCGATCCGTATTCCTTACGTGTCGAGCCCTAAGGCGCGCCGTATCGAAGCACGTTTCCCGGACCCGGCAGCCAACCCGTACCTGTGCTTCGCAGCACTGATGATGGCTGGCCTGGACGGTATCCAGAACAAGATCCACCCGGGCGACGCAGCTGACAAAAACCTGTACGACTTGCCGCCTGAAGAGGCCAAAGAGATCCCGCAGGTTTGTGGCAGCCTGAAAGAAGCCCTGGAAGAGCTGGATAAAGGTCGTGCGTTCCTGACCAAAGGCGGCGTTTTCAGCGACGACTTCATCGACGCTTACATCGCACTGAAAAGCGAAGAAGAAATCAAGGTTCGCACCTTCGTACACCCACTGGAATACGAGCTGTACTACAGCTGCTGATCCAGCAACGCCTGCCCGTGCAGGCGTTACCAAGAGGCCTCCTTCGGGAGGCCTTTTTTATGCCCGGCACTTTATCCCTGGCGCCGATTGCGCGGTCACAAAAATTCCGACAGGAACGGCTGCCATTGACCCGGCCGAGAAAGGCCCCGTCCTACATTAAAGCCATCAGCACTGCCCCAGAATGACCGCCTTTTCTTCCCACGGAATGGCGGCCTGCGATGATGCCGAAAGTACTGTTGCTGCTTGTTTTTGCCCACCCGGCTGGCGCGCAGGTCTATCGCCAGGCCCCCGACAACGCCAGCTTGATCTTCAGCAACGTACCCCTGGCAGGAGTCCAGGCAGAGCCGATATCCGTGCAACCCGCAAACCGGATCGCAGCATTCAAGTATTCGCCGACCTTGATCCCCCCCTCCATGCTGTTGCCCGAACAAGCGCCCGGGCCAGCGATCAAACCTGATCGCGACCCGCATCGTCAGGCGGTACAAGACCGTCTCGCAGAGAACTGAATCTATTCAGCAAATCTGCACTATATTGGTGCAACAACAGAGCGAAGACACACTTGCCAGCCCAATTTGGTTCAAAACGACTCACTCCAAGCGCATAAACGCCATCTAAAAGGGCTGCAACCCCCTATTTCAGGCGAATAACGCTTCTTTTCGGAGCCTTGGTTTGTTTTTTGCATTTTCCTAGTCTCAGCGCCTCACCCGCGCATGCAATCCGGGATCGGCCCATGACCATCAGTGATGCCCTGCACCGACTGCTACTCGATAATCTGACCACAGCCACACTGCTGCTCAATGCCGACCTGCGTCTTGAGTACATGAACCCGGCGGCGGAAATGCTGCTGGCCATCAGTGGCCAACGCAGTCATGGGCAATTCATCAGTGAACTGTTCACTGAGTCCACCGAAGCCTTGCACTCGCTGCGCCAGGCGGTTGAGCAAGCGCACCCGTTCACCAAGCGCGAAGCCATGCTGACTTCGCTCACCGGCCAGAACCTAACGGTGGACTACGCCGTGACCCCGATCCTGAGCCACGGCAGCACCATGTTGCTGCTTGAAGTGCACCCCCGCGACCGGCTGCTGCGTATCACCAAGGAAGAAGCCCAGCTGTCCAAGCAGGAAACCAGCAAGATGCTGGTGCGCGGCCTGGCCCATGAAATCAAGAATCCGCTGGGCGGCATTCGCGGGGCGGCCCAGTTGCTGGCCCGCCAGCTACCCGATGAAAGCCTGCGGGACTACACCAACGTCATCATCGAAGAAGCCGATCGCCTGCGTAATCTGGTAGATCGCATGCTGGGTTCCAACAAACTGCCATCGCTGGCCATGACCAATGTGCATGAAGTGCTGGAGCGGGTGTGCAATCTGGTCGAGGCCGAAACACAGGGCAGCATCACGCTGGTGCGCGACTACGACCCGAGCCTGCCCGACCTGCTGATCGACCGTGAACAGATGATTCAGGCCGTGCTCAATATTGTGCGTAACGCCATGCAGGCCATTGGCAGCCAGAACGAGCTGCGCCTGGGCCGCATCAGCCTGCGTACCCGGGCCATGCGCCAGTTCACCATCGGCCATATCCGCCATCGACTGGTGACCAAAATCGAAATTATCGACAACGGCCCGGGCATCCCCCCCGAGCTGCAAGACACTCTGTTCTTTCCAATGGTCAGCGGCCGCCCTGACGGCACCGGGCTGGGACTGGCCATTACCCAGAACATCATCAGTCAGCACCAGGGATTGATCGAGTGTGAGAGCCACCCCGGCCACACACTCTTCTCGATCTTTCTACCACTGGAACAAGGAGCCGCATCGACATGAGCCGAAGTGAAACCGTGTGGATCGTCGACGACGACCGTTCTATCCGTTGGGTCCTGGAAAAAGCCTTGCAACAGGAAGGCATGACCACACAAAGTTTCGACAGCGCCGACGGGGTGATGAGCCGCCTCGCCCGCCAGCAGCCCGACGTGATCATTTCGGACATTCGCATGCCCGGGGCCAGCGGTCTGGACTTGCTGGCCAAGATTCGCGAACAGCACCCCCGCCTGCCCGTGATTATCATGACCGCCCACTCCGACCTCGACAGTGCGGTGGCGTCCTATCAGGGCGGCGCGTTCGAATACCTGCCCAAGCCGTTCGACGTCGACGAAGCCGTGTCCCTGGTCAAGCGTGCCAACCAGCACGCCCAGGAACAACAAGGCCTGGCCGTCCCTCCAGCGCTGGCACGCACGCCGGAAATCATCGGTGAAGCCCCGGCGATGCAAGAGGTGTTTCGCGCCATTGGCCGGCTTAGCCACTCCAACATCACGGTGTTGATCAATGGCGAGTCGGGCACCGGTAAAGAGCTGGTGGCCCACGCCCTGCATCGCCATAGTCCGCGCGCAGCATCGCCCTTTATTGCGTTGAATATGGCGGCCATCCCCAAGGACCTGATGGAGTCCGAGCTGTTCGGCCACGAGAAAGGTGCCTTCACCGGAGCCGCCAACCTGCGGCGCGGCCGGTTCGAGCAAGCCGATGGCGGAACCCTGTTTCTGGACGAAATCGGCGACATGCCCGCCGACACCCAAACGCGCCTGCTGCGGGTCTTGGCCGATGGCGAGTTCTACCGGGTCGGCGGTCATACGCCGGTCAAGGTCGATGTGCGGATCATTGCCGCCACCCACCAGAACCTCGAAACCCTGGTCCAGGCCGGCAAGTTCCGTGAAGACCTGTTCCACCGTCTGAACGTGATCCGCATTCATATCCCGCGCCTGTCGGACCGTCGCGAGGATATCCCGACCCTGACCCGCCACTTTCTCAGCAGCGCCGCGCAAGAGCTGTCTGTCGAGCCCAAGCTGCTCAAGGCCGAGACCGAGCAATACCTGAAAAACCTGCCATGGCCGGGCAACGTGCGCCAGCTGGAGAACACCTGCCGCTGGATCACGGTGATGGCCTCGGGCCGCGAAGTGCATATCAGCGACTTGCCACCCGAGCTGCTGAACCTGCAGCAGGACACGTCGCCGGTCACCAACTGGGAACAGGCCCTGCGTCAGTGGGCTGATCAGGCGCTGGGCCGGGGTCAGTCCAACCTGCTCGACAGTGCCGTGCCGACGTTTGAACGGATCATGATCGAGACCGCCCTCAAGCACACCGCAGGCCGTCGTCGCGATGCAGCCGTGCTGCTGGGCTGGGGCCGCAACACCCTGACCCGCAAGATCAAGGAGCTGGGGATGAAGATTGATAGCGACGAGGATGACAGCGACGAGGCATGACTCGGCGGCGCGATGATGGGGGAGCCGGCTGGCCAGCGATGGCACCCCTGTGATCGGCCTGAACGATCGCGAGCAAGCTCGCTCCTGCAGGACCGCACCAGCTTCAGGCAACACGCACTATTTGCGTGCACAGCTCTGGATCAATGGTTACAGCAACATCGGCAACCCAAAACAGCAGTCCCAGAAAAGCCCCGGATTCCGGGGCTTTTGCATATCAAGGAAAAAAATCAGGCAGAAAAACCAGAACTGGCATGCACCCTGCAATAACCCTGATAACGCTTTAGGGGACCTTGATACAGGCAGGTCAAGACTCCCCACTTTTACACCCGCAGCCTTGATGCCTTATGCATCGAGGCGCACAACGATTTTGGGGAACCGGTACAGGCAGGCCGCAATTCCCTCTTTTATTACTCCCGCAGGTTTACCTGCAGTCGCCAGCGCCCGTCCCGGGACGCTCCGGCCCAGTCGCCCTGCAGCGCACGGGCCGCCACCAAGGTCAGCAGCAACCCGCCATCGGTATGCCGTAGCCGCCAGTTCACCACCTTGTCACCCAGCTTTAACTGGCCGTTCTGCGGCTTGCCCCTGGCATCGAACAGCAACCCCAGCGTGCCATCAACCAGCTCGCCATGCAGCTTGGGCTCATCGCTGAACCACACCACCAGCGCACCGGGCAACACCTCCACTTGCTGCAGCTCAACCGGCACAGGCGCGGTCAAACGCCCGATCATCATGCCCACCATTACACCGACTATCACCAAAGAACCTAAAACCCGTGGCCATAGTTTCGGCCGCGGGTCTTCTTCAGGCGTAGAATGCTGCCTATCTTTAAGTTCGGAGCCGTGCATGTTTCACGTCATCCTTTTTCAACCAGAAATTCCGCCGAATACCGGCAACATTATCAGGCTGTGCGCCAACAGCGGCTGCCACCTGCATTTGATCGAGCCTATCGGTTTTGAGCTGGACGACAAGCGCTTGCGCCGGGCCGGGCTCGATTACCACGAGTACGCGCCGCTCAAGCGCCATGCCGATCTGGCCAGTTGCCTCGAAAGCCTGGGCCATCCGCGACTGTTCGCCTTTACCACCAAAGGTTCACGGCCGTTCCACGACGCCCGGTTTGCCGAAGGCGATGCCTTTATCTTCGGCCCGGAAAGCCGGGGCCTGCCGCCAGAAGTGCTGGATGCGCTGGACGGCGACCACCGCCTGCGTCTGCCGATGCGTGAAGGTTGCCGCAGCCTGAACCTGTCCAACACCGTGGCCGTGGCTGTGTACGAGGCCTGGCGCCAGCTGGACTTCAAGTAATACGCAAAAAAACCTGTAGGAGCGAGCTTGCCTCGCGAGCTGTTGGCCCATGGAAAAGCTCGCGAGCAAGCTCGCTCCTACAGGTTGCCTTTGGACAAGGGCAATAAAAAAGCGCCATCAAGGCGCTTTTTTATTGGGCATCGACTGTTTATTGAACAGTCGGGCTGCCTTCTTCCTGCATGCGCTGCAATTCTTGCGCGTACAGGGCATCGAAGTTCACCGGAGCCAACATCAACGCCGGGAACGAGCCACGGGTAACCAGGCTGTCCAGGGTTTCACGGGCGTACGGGAACAGGATGTTCGGGCAGAACGCGCCCAGAGTGTGGTTCATCGACGCCGGATCAAGGTTTTTGATCAGGAAGATGCCAGCCTGCTGAACTTCAGCAATGAACGCCACTTCGTCACCGTTTTTCACGGTAACCGACAAGGTCAGGACCACTTCGTGGAAGTCGCCTTCCAGCGGCTTTTGACGGGTGTTCAGATCCAGGCCAACGCTCGGCTCCCACTGCTGACGGAAGATCGCCGGGCTTTTAGGGGCCTCGAACGACAGGTCGCGCACGTAGATACGCTGCAGGGAAAATTGTGGAGCGGTGTCTTCATCGCTAACAGCAGCGGTGTTCTGTTGGTCAGTCATCACAGATCCTTGTTGATCTTGGGGCTTATAGAGAATGAGAGTCAGACGTTCAGCAGCGCATCCAATTTACCTGCGCGCTCCAGGGCAAACAGGTCATCGCATCCGCCAACGTGTTTCTCGCCAATCCAGATTTGCGGCACCGACGTACGACCTGCCTTCTGAGCCATTTCGGCCCGTACTTGAGGCTTGCCGTCGACCTTGATTTCTTCAAAGGCTACACCCTTGTTTTCAAGCAAAGCCTTGGCTCGGATGCAGTAAGGGCAATAATCGCTGGAGTAAACGGTGACCTTGGACATATTTACTTCACCACTGGCAGGTTGTCGGCGCGCCAGCTGCCAATGCCGCCGGACAGTTTGGCAGCGTTGTAGCCGGCCTTGAGCAGCTCACGGGCGTGGGAGCCTGAATGCTGGCCCTGGGCATCAACCAGGATAATGGTCTTGCCCTTGTGCTTGTCCAGCTCGGCAATGCGCGCCATCAACTTGTCTTGCGGAATATTCAGCGAACCCACGATGTGGCCGGCGGCAAAGTCTTTTACCGGGCGAATATCAATCACCACGCCTTCGTCGCGATTGACCAGACCGGTCAGTTCGCCCGTGCTGATGCTGCGCCCGCCTCGGCTCATCTCGTGGGCGATCAACAGCGCCAACAGGATGACAAACGCGCCTACAAGCAGGTAGTGAGAAGTCGCAAATGCAATCAGGTGCTCAACCATCAGAAGGTTCCAGGGTCGTAAAATGTGGGCCAGTATACACAGCCGCCTTGGTCGGCCAAACCCCGCCCGGCGGTGACGTCACATGAACTTCGCTTTAAACTGCGCGTCTTCTTCACACCTTCCAATAAACCAGCCACAAGTGGGATCTATGACTACCACGCCTAAACCTTTGGTCCTGATCATCCTGGATGGCTTCGGTCACAGTGAAAGCCACAAGGGCAACGCCGTCTATGCGGCCAAAAAACCGGTGCTCGACCGTCTTTGCGCGAGCATGCCAAACGGCCTGATTTCAGGCTCGGGCATGGATGTCGGTCTGCCAGACGGCCAAATGGGCAACTCCGAGGTTGGCCACATGAACCTCGGCGCCGGCCGCGTGGTGTATCAGGATTTCACCCGCGTCACCAAGTCGATCCGCGACGGTGAGTTCTTCGAGAACCCGACCATTTGCGCCGCGGTCGACAAAGCCGTGGCTGCAGACAAGGCCGTGCACATCATGGGCCTGCTGTCCGAAGGCGGCGTTCACAGCCACCAGGACCACCTCGTGGCAATGGCCGAACTGGCTTTCAAGCGCGGCGCCGAAAAAATCTACCTGCACGCGTTTCTCGATGGTCGCGACACTCCGCCAAAAAGTGCAGGTTCGTCCATCGAACTGCTAGACACGGCCTTCAAGGCCCTGGGCAAAGGCCGTATCGCCAGCCTGATCGGGCGCTACTTCGCCATGGACCGCGACAACCGCTGGGACCGCGTATCCCAGGCCTACAACCTGATTGTCGACGGCAAGGGCGAGTTCAACGCCGCCACCGCCCAGGAGGGCCTGGAAGCTGCCTACGCCCGTGGCGAGAGCGACGAATTCGTCAAAGCCACCACCATTGGTGAGCCGGTCAAGGTCGAAGACGGCGACGCCGTGGTCTTCATGAACTTCCGTGCCGACCGGGCCCGCGAACTGACCCGCGTATTCGTTGAAGACGATTTCAAGGAATTCGAACGTGCACGCCAGCCGAAACTGGCCGGCTTCGTGATGCTGACCCAATACGCCGCCAGCATCCCGGCGCCTAGCGCATTTGCTCCCGGCAGCCTGGAAAACGTACTCGGCGACTATCTGGCGAAAAACGGCAAAACCCAGCTGCGCATTGCCGAAACCGAAAAATACGCCCACGTGACCTTCTTCTTCTCCGGTGGCCGCGAAGAACCGTTCCCGGGTGAAGAGCGCATTCTGATCCCGTCGCCGAAAGTGGCGACCTACGACCTGCAACCGGAAATGAGCGCACCCGAAGTCACCGACAGGATCGTCGATGCCATCGAGCACCAGCGTTACGACGTGATTGTCGTTAACTACGCCAACGGCGACATGGTCGGCCACAGCGGTGTATTCGATGCTGCGGTCAAGGCTGTTGAATGCCTGGATGCCTGTGTCGGCCGCATCGTCGAAGCGCTGGACAAGGTCGGTGGCGAAGCCCTGATCACCGCCGACCACGGCAACGTGGAGCAGATGTCCGACGACACCACTGGCCAGGCGCACACCGCCCACACCTGTGAACCGGTCCCGTTCATCTATGTAGGCAAGCGTGCATTCGAGGTCCGTGAAGGTGGCGTATTGGCCGACGTGGCACCGACCATGCTCAAGCTGCTGGGCCTGGCGCAGCCGCAAGAAATGACCGGCAAGAGCATTTTGCTCGACGCTTAAAGCCATGCACCTGCAGGAGCGAGCTTTCAAGGCTCGCGAGCAAGCTCGCTCCTGCAGGAATTTCGCGTACAGGATCTGCAGCTACTATTTCACTTCCATCCATTTCTTATAGGTAACGATGGCGGGCATACTAGGCCGTCCCGTTCCCCAGGTGTCGCCCGCCCCATGCTTCGCGCCCTTATAGCCCTGACCCTCGCATGCCTGCTCCAACCGGCGTTTGCCGACGAGCGCGCACAAACCCAACAACAGCTGGAAGCTACCCGCCAGGACATTGGCGAGCTAAAAAAACGCCTTGGCCAGCTTCAGCAAGAACAATCCGGCGTGCAAAAAGACCTGCGCGGTACCGAAACCGAAATCGGCAAGCTGGAGAAGCAGGTAGAAACCCTGCAAAAAGAACTAAAAAAGAGTGAAGGCGAGCTGCTGCGCCTAGATAGCGAGAAAAAAAAACTCCACAGCGCAAAACTTGAACAGCAACGCCTGATCGCCATTCAGGCCCGTGCCGCCTATCAGGGCGGACGTCAGGAATACCTGAAGATGCTGCTCAACCAGCAAAACCCCGAGAAGTTCGCCCGAACCCTCACCTATTACGACTACCTGAGCCAGGCCCGCCTGGAGCAGCTCAAGAGTTTCAACGAAACCCTGCGCCAACTGGCCAATGTCGAAGCCGACATCAACTTGCAACAGGCCCAGTTGCTGACCCAGAAAAGCAGCCTCGATGAGCAGCGCGCCGCACTGGATAAAGTCCGTGCAGAGCGCCAGCTAGTGCTGGCCAAACTGAATTCCGACGTTAAAGACCGCGATCAAAAGCTGCAGGCTCGCGAGCAGGATCAGGCCGATCTGGCTAAAGTCCTCAAGACCATTGAAGAGACCCTCGCCCGCCAGGCCCGTGAAGCCGAGGCAGCTCGGCAAAAAGCCCTGATTGCCCAGCAGGAAGCAGAGAAGAAACGTCAACGGGAGGCTGAAGCGGTTGCCACCGACGCCCCGCGCAAACCGGTCAAATCGACGCCGGGCGCCCTGGTTTCGAGTGCCGGTGTGTCCTACGGCGGACCTTTTTCTCAGGCACGGGGCAAACTTCCATGGCCAGTTGATGGTCGATTGCTTGCGCGCTTCGGTGAAAGCCGTGGTGATGATGCCCGTACCAAGTGGGACGGGGTGATGATCAGCGCCGGTGCAGGCACCCCGGTGCATGCGGTACATGGTGGTCGCGTAGTGTTTGCCGACTGGCTGCGCGGCGCCGGCCAGCTGGTGATTCTGGACCACGGCAACGGCTACTTGAGCCTGTATGGCCACAACCAGACACTGCTCAAGTCGGCCGGCGATATCGTTAAAGCCGGAGAGGTGATTTCTACCGTCGGTAACAGCGGTGGTCAGGCGACCCCCGCACTGTATTTTGCTATTCGTCAGCAGGGCCGCCCCAGCGACCCTGCACAATGGTGTCGCGCTCAAGGATGAGCCCATCACTTTTAAAACGTAGGAGTTCGTTCAACATGCAGCATTTGTCCCGCCTCAACTCGCTGGCCCTGATGATCGCTCTGGTGATCGGCTCGCCTCTGGCATTTGCTGCCGAGCCGGCTGCTCATCCGGTGCCTGCCAACAGCGCCAAGGCGCCACTGCCGCTGGACGAGCTGCGCACATTTGCCGAGGTCATGGACCGGATCAAGGCTGCGTATGTTGAACCTGTGGATGACAAGACCCTGCTCGAAAACGCCATCAAGGGCATGCTCAGCAACCTTGACCCGCACTCCGCGTACCTGGGCCCTGAAGACTTCGCCGAACTGCAAGAGAGCACCAGCGGCGAATTCGGCGGGCTTGGCATCGAAGTCGGCTCCGAAGACGGCAATATCAAGATCGTCTCGCCAATCGACGACACCCCGGCGAGCAAGGCCGGGATTCAGGCCGGCGACTTTATCGTCAAGATCAACGGCCAGCCCACCCGTGGCCTGAGCATGACCGAGGCGGTCGACCTGATGCGCGGCAAGATCGGTCAGAAAATCACCCTGACCCTGGTGCGTAATGGCGGCACGCCGTTCGACGTGACCCTGACCCGCGCCAACATTCAGGTCAAAAGCGTCAAGAGCCAGCTGCTTGAAGACGGCTACGGCTATATCCGCATTACCCAGTTCCAGGTCAAGACCGGCGAAGAAGTCGCCGCCGCGCTGTCCAAGCTGCGTCGGGACAACGGCAACAAAAAACTCAAGGGCATCATTCTCGACCTGCGCAACAACCCGGGCGGAGTCCTGCAATCGGCCGTTGAAGTGGTGGATCACTTCATCACCAAGGGCCTGATCGTTTACACCAAAGGCCGCATCGCCAACTCCGAGCTGCGCTTCTCCGCGACCGGCAAAGACCTGAGCGAGGGCGTTCCGCTGGTGGTGTTGATCAACGGCGGCAGCGCCTCGGCATCAGAAATCGTCGCCGGTGCCCTGCAGGACCAGAAACGTGGCGTGGTGATGGGTACCACCAGTTTCGGCAAAGGCTCGGTGCAAACCGTACTGCCACTGAACAATGACCGCGCACTGAAGATCACCACCGCGCTGTACTTCACCCCCAACGGCCGTTCGATCCAGGCCCAGGGCATCGTGCCGGACATCGAAGTCAGCCGCGCCAAGATTACCCGCGAGCAAGACACCGAGTACTACAAAGAGGCCGACCTGCAAGGTCACCTCGGCAACGGTAACGGCGGTGCAGACAAGCCCAGCGGTTCTGGCCCCAAAGCCAAGCCGATGCCGCAGGATGACGACTTCCAGCTGAGCCAGGCCCTGAGCCTGCTCAAAGGCCTGAGCATTACGCGCGGCAACTGAGATGCGTTTTTCGTCGCTGCTTGCCCTGCTCTGCTGCCTGACCGGTGCCGCCCACGCGGCGCCGGCCAGCCCGGCCGCAACACCGCACAAGGCTTACCTGAGCCTGATCATTGATGACCTTGGGCAAAACCTGCCACGGGACCGCCGCGTGCTGGCGTTGCCCGGCCCGGTCACCACCGCCGTGATGCCCGACACCCCCCATGCCGCCGAATTTGCCCGTGAAGCCCACAAGGCCGGCAAGATCGTCATCTTGCACATGCCCATGGACCCGGCGACCGGCCCGTTTGCCTGGCACCCCGACTTGCCGATCGACGAACTGGCAAAGCGCCTCGAGGCTGCCTTCAAGGCCGTGCCCTACACCAGTGGAATCAACAACCACATGGGCAGCCGCATGACCTCACAGCCACAGGCCATGGCCTGGCTGATGGAAAACCTGCAGCAACGGCACAAGTTCTTCGTCGACAGCCGCACCAGCGCCCAGACGGTCGCCGCGGCCCAGGCGCAGAAGATTGGCCTGGCCAGCGTGTCGCGGGATGTATTTCTGGACGATGTGCGGACCGAAGAGGCGATTGCCGTTCAACTGCAAACTGCGATCAAGCTGGCGCATAAACAAGGATCGGCGGTGATGATCGGTCATCCCTACCCCCAGACCCTTGCCGTACTTGAACGCGAACTGCCCAAGCTCAAGGCCCAGGGCATTGAGTGGATCGACATCAGGCAAATGATCGGCGTGCGCAGCAACAAGGCCATGGCCGGACACGGCAAGGACGGGGTTTACCGCTAAGCCCCCTGCCCTGCCTGCCTTCCACCCTACCTACCTCCCTGTAGGAGCGAGCTTGCTCGCGAGCTCTTCAATGCAAAGCTCGCGAGCAAGCTCGCTCCTACAGATCAGATCAGATCAGGTCAGGTCAGGTCAGGCCAGGCTCAGAGGTATTTGTCGCTGATCTTGTCGACCACACCTTCGGCCCGCAACTGATCCAGGGCTTTCTGCAACCTGGCCACCACCTCATCCGGCACCTCTTTATTCAACGCCAGATAAAGCTGCGCCTGATTGAAACGCAGTACGGTCTTGAACCCCGAAATACCTACCTGACGCGCCAAAAATCGGCCTGCCGGATCACCTGTGGCCCACAGGTCAATCTGACCGGCCTGCAGCTTTCTGGCGTTGTCCTGATCGCGCAGCACAATCACCGGCGCCATCCCTTTTTCTTCCAGGGCCAGGGCAATGGCATCACCCTTATAGGCGCCTACCTTGTACTGCCGGGCCTGCTCAAGGGAGGTCAGGGTAATAGGGCTATTGGCCCGGGCCAGCAACACCCAGTCATCCGGGCCGATGGGCCCGACCCATTTGAACAAGGCTTCGCGCTCAGGGATCCGGGCCGTGACGAACACGCCATAATCGGGATTATCCAGGGCAAGGTGATAGATGCGCTCCCAGGGGAAACGCAGGGTCATGCTGTAACCGATATCGGCCCGTTTGAAGGTTTCGCGCAGAACTTCGACGGCAATGCCTTCCAGGTTCTGGTTCTGGGCAAAGTTCTTGCCGTTCTTGGCCATGTTGTACGGCGGGAAGTTTTCAGTCAGCAGCACCAGCGAGTAACGCGAAGTATCAGCTGCAAAAACAGCACTCGTCAGGCACAGGGCAGAAGTGGCGAGAGCGAGCAACAAAGGTTTGAACATGACAGACGACCTAAATCCATGGCGTGCCCAAGAGTGCCGTGGGCCCGCCATGCTGTCCAGTGCCTAGCGCACCACAATCCCGCGCTCAGCCATGTAGGCCTTGGCCTCTGGCACGGTGTATTCGCCAAAGTGGAAAATACTCGCCGCCAGTACCGCGCTGGCATGGCCCTCGAGGATGCCGTCCGCCAGGTGCTGCAGGTTGCCGACACCGCCCGAAGCGATCACTGGAATGCCCAGCGCATCGCTGATGGCACGGGTCACGCCCAGGTCGAAGCCGCTTTTCATGCCGTCCTGATCCATGCTGGTCAGCAGGATCTCACCGGCCCCCAGGCCTTCCATCTTCATCGCCCACTCGACTGCATCGAGCCCGGTCGGCTTGCGCCCGCCATGGGTGAAGATTTCCCAGCGCGGGGTTTCGCCCGGCAAGGAAACCTTCTTCGCATCAATCGCCACCACGATGCACTGGGAACCAAAATGCTGCGCCGCCTCCCCCACGAACTCGGGGTTGAACACCGCTGCAGTATTGATCGAGACCTTGTCGGCACCGGCATTGAGCAAGTTGCGAATGTCTTGAATGCAACGCACGCCACCGCCCACGGTCAGCGGGATAAACACCTGGCTGGCCATGCGCTCGACGGTATGCAACGTGGTGTCACGGCCGTCGACGCTGGCAGTGATGTCGAGAAAGGTAATCTCGTCGGCACCCTGCTCGTCATAGCGACGGGCAATTTCCACCGGGTCACCGGCATCGCGAATGTTCTCGAACTTGACGCCCTTGACGACCCGGCCGTTATCCACGTCCAGGCAAGGGATGATGCGTTTGGCCAGCGCCATGCCGTTCTCCTCAGGCCTTGTAGGCGTCGCAGAAGGCTTGCGCCTCAGCCACGTCCAGGGTGCCTTCGTAAATCGCACGGCCGGTGATGGCACCGACGATACCGGGCGCTTTGGCGTCCATCAGGGCTTTGATATCACCCAGGTTATGGATACCGCCCGAAGCGATCACAGGAATGCTGGTGGCTGCTGCCAGGGCCGCGGTGTAGCTCACGTTGCAGCCCTGCATCATGCCGTCTTTGGCAATGTCGGTATAAACGATGGCCGATACGCCGTCAGCTTCAAAACGCTTGGCCAGGTCGATGACCTGAATGGTGCTCACTTCAGCCCAGCCATCAGTGGCGACGAAGCCGTCCTTGGCGTCCATGCCGACAATGATTTTGCCGGGGAAGGCGCGGCAGGCTTCAGCCACAAACTCAGGGTTCTTCACGGCTTTGGTGCCCAGAATCACGTAGCTGACGCCAGCCTTGACGTAATGCTCGATGGTTTCCAGCGAGCGGATGCCGCCACCGATCTGGATCGGCAACTGCGGGTAGCGCCTGGCGATGGCAGTCACCACCTCGCCATTGACCGGCATACCTTCGAAGGCGCCGTTCAGGTCAACCAGGTGCAGGCGGCGGCAACCGCCCTCTACCCATTTGGCGGCCATGCTCACCGGGTCATCGGAGAACACGGTGGAGTCTTCCATACGGCCCTGGCGCAGACGTACACAGGCACCGTCTTTAAGATCGATAGCGGGGATAATCAGCATGCTTTTTCCTTCGTCAAAAGAGCTGCAAGCGTTGAGCTTGAAGCTGCAAGAAAGAGCGGAGTGCGATCTTGCCCCTAACTTGCAGCTTGAAGCCTGGAACTTGCAACTGACTCAATTCTTTTCGAGTGCCCACAGGTCGCTTTCGATGCTCTCGAACCTCTCTTTGAGGTGCGTCTGCACATCGAAAATCGCGCGATTGTAGTAATGCGGCGCGATTTCGCGGGTGAACAGTTCAAGGATTTCAGCCGCTTCAAATGAACCCAGGTCCAGTTCGAAGCGGTCCTGCATAAAGCGTTTGATCTTGCTGTTGGCTTCGTTCTCTTGCTCGGGGGTGAGCGTGAGAATCGGCGGCTTCTTGCGAGGCGCCATTACCAGCGTCCGTCCCAGGCCGCGAAATTTTCCAGCAGTTGCAAGCCGTGGGTATGGCTCTTCTCTGGATGGAATTGCACCGCGAAACGCGAGCCGTCAGCCAGCGCGGCCGCAAAATCGACGCCGTAGTGCCCGCCACCGACCACCTGGCGAGGATTGCCCGCCGCAATGTAGTAGCTGTGGACGAAATAGAAGCGCGACATGTCAGGGATACCATGCCACAGAGGGTGATCGACCTTCTGCTGCACTTCGTTCCAGCCCATGTGCGGCACCTTGAGGTGCTCGCCGTCTTCGTGCAGATCCTTGCCGAAAAACTTCACCTGACCGGGAAACAGGCCGATGCAATCAACCCCACCGTTCTCTTCGCTGCTGTCGAGCATGGCTTGCATGCCGACGCAAATCCCGAGAAAAGGACGGTCCTGGCTGACTTCACGCACCAGCGAGTCGAAACCCAGGCGACGGATTTCGGCCATGCAATCCCGAATGGCGCCCACACCGGGGAACACCACGCGGTCAGCTTCGCGAATCACATTGGCATCGCTGGTAATCAGTACCTTCCCGGCGCCAACGTGCTCCAGCGCCTTGGCCACCGAGTGCAAGTTACCCATGCCGTAATCGATCACCGCCACTGTCTGCATCAGAGCACGCCCTTGGTCGACGGCATTTGCCCGGCCATACGTTCGTCCAGCGCGACAGCCATGCGCAGCGCGCGGCCGAATGCCTTGAACACGGTTTCGATCTGGTGGTGGGTGTTGGTGCCGCGCAGGTTGTCGATGTGCAGGCTGACGTTGGCGTGGTTCACGAAGCCCTGGAAGAACTCCTGAAACAGATCGACATCGAAGCCGCCCACGGTGGCGCGGGTGTATGGCACGTGCATTTGCAGGCCCGGACGGCCCGAAAAGTCGATGACCACGCGCGACAGCGCTTCGTCCAGCGGCACGTAGGCGTGACCGTAACGGGTCATGCCTTTTTTATCGCCGACGGCCTGGCTGAAGGCCTTGCCCAGGGTAATGCCAACATCCTCGACGGTATGGTGATCGTCGATATGCAGGTCGCCTTTGCACTCGATGTCCAGGTCGATCAGCCCGTGTCGGGCGATCTGGTCGAGCATGTGCTCAAGAAAAGGAACGCCGATATCGAATCGGGCCTTACCGGTACCATCCAAGTTGATCGAGGCTTTGATCTGGGTTTCCAGAGTATCGCGCTCGACTGACGCCTTACGTTCGGCCATCACCAGCTCCGCAAAATCATTGGGCGAAAAAGGTGGCCATTATAGGCACGGGTCAGGCAAACAGAAACATGGAAGGGAATATGACTGACGGACAGAGTCATTCGGTAGGAGCGAGCGTGCTCGCGAGCCCTTTAAAAGCTCGCGAGCACGCTCGTTCCTGCGGGTCAGGCAGCGGTATTAATGGAACAACACCGCAGTCTTCTGCACTGTCACCCACACGCCCCACAGCAGCGGAATGCCCACTGCCAGCCAGGCGGCGATGACCAGCGGCAGACTGCCGGAGGCCGCTTTCCACTCCAGCGAGGTGCTGGCATCGGCGCCCTTGTCGTGCCCCAGCGCCTGTTCGGCCGCCAGTTGCGCGTCAGTCATGAAGTACTTGTCAGCCACCGGGCGTACCAGCAAGTTGCAGATAAAGCCCAGCACCAGCAGGCCGGCGAGGATATACAGGGTGATGTCGTAGGCCGCCGCACGCTCGACCCCGATGCTGAGCTGGTACTCACGCAAATAGTTGACCAGCACCGGCCCCAGCACACCTGCCGCAGCCCACGCAGTCAACAGCCGACCGTGAATCGCCCCCACCATCTGCGTACCGAACAGATCCGCCAGGTAAGCCGGCACTGTGGCAAAGCCGCCGCCGTACATCGACAGGATGATGCAGAACGCGGCCACAAACAGTGACACGTTGCCCAGATGGCCCAGGTTCGGAATCAGCGCATACAAGGCAAAACCCAGGGCAAAGAACACAAAGTAGGTGTTTTTACGCCCCAGGTAATCGGAGAACGAAGCCCAGAAGAAGCGCCCGCCAATGTTGAACAGGCTCAACAGACCGGTAAAGCCGGCCGCAATCGCCGCGATTTGCGCCAGCTGCGCCGCATCCAGCTGGCTGAATGTCAGGTCATTACCCAGCAATTTGCCCGCGAACACTTCCTGCAACAACGGTGAAGCCATACCCAGAATGCCGATACCGGCAGACACGTTCAGGCACAGCACCAGCCACACCAGTGCAAACTGCGGGGTTTTCCAGGCAACACTCACATGTACATGGCGCTGGGTAATCATCGCATTGGCGGCTTTTTTCGCCGGCGCAGTCCAGCCCTCAGGCTTCCAGCCGGTAGGCGGCACGCGGTACGACAAGGCACCACCAATCATGAACACGAAGTAAATCGCGGCCATGACTACAAAGCTCTGCCACACGCCCACGCCGTCCGGGCCGGCAAAATGGCCCATCAGCGCAGCGGCCAACGGCGCGCCCACCATGGCGCCACCGCCAAAACCCATGATCGCCATACCGGTCGCCATGCCGCGCTTGTCCGGGAACCACTTGATCAGCGTCGACACCGGCGAGATATAGCCCAGACCTAGACCGATACCGCCAATTACCCCCGAGCCCAGCCACATCAGCCAGATCTGGTGGGTATAAATGCCCAGTGCGGAAACCAGCAGGCCACCACACCAGCACAATGCCGAAACCACACCGGCCTTGCGCGGCCCGGCATGTTCAAGCCAGCCGCCCCATACAGCTGCCGAGCAGCCGAGGAAGATGAAAAACAGGGTGTAGATCCAGCCGAGCATGGAGATCGGCCAGTCACATTGCGAAGAGAACACCTGGGCGATAAAACTCATGTCCGGCGCACAAGCCACTGGCGCAGTCACGCCCAGGGCTTTGGACAGCGGCAGCCAGAACACGGAAAACCCGTAGGCCATGCCGATACACAAGTGAATGGCCAAGGCGGCCGGCGGAACCAGCCAGCGGTTGAAACCGGGCCTGGCGATGATGCGCTCCTTTGACAGGAACGCAGGCTTTGAGGCAAGACTGCCTTCAGCGGTGCTGGTACTCATTATTGTTTCCCCCATGGATGAAGTGCTCCCCGGACGCGCGGAACCCCCGACTTTGGTGCCCTGTAGCACGAGTCATTTTTTGTAGGATTCATTTCAAGGCGCGACAATGCGCCGCAGAAGGCCCGAAAAACAGCCGAAGATTACCACTTGAACACAGGAAAATGCCCACGCTGATGCCGTGTTTGCTCAGCGGACCGATCCGGCACTATCCACCCCCAGTCGGCCTGCCCGTGACGCTATACTCTGCGACCAACTTTAAAATTTCCCTTCACTCAGACTTACAAGGACTCGCCCATGAAAGCGTTCGGCAAAATCCTGGGTCTGGTGCTTCTCGGATTGTTGCTGATCATCGTGGCTCTGGGCTTTGCTCTGAGCCATCTGTTCGATCCCAACGACTATAAAGACGAGATCCGCCAGATAGCCCGCGACAAAGCCCACATTGAGCTCACGCTCAATGGCGACATCGGCTGGAGCCTCTTCCCCTGGCTCGGTCTGGAACTGCACGACGCCAGCGTCGCCACCCTGGCGGCACCTGACAAACCCTTTGCCGACCTGCAAATGCTGGGTCTGTCAGTGCGCGTACTGCCACTGCTGCGCAAAGAAGTGCAGATGAGCGATGTGCGGGTCGAAGGCCTGAACCTGCGCCTGACCCGGGACAAGGACGGCCACGGCAACTGGCAGGACATCGGCAAGCCGGCACCTGCGGGCGTGAGTACCGAGACCCCGGTCGCCAGCACTGAAACCGTGAGCAAGCCGGACAGCGTCAGCCAGCCGCTGAAACTGGATATCGACAGCCTGACCGTGAACAACGCCCGGGTTGAGTACAACGATGAGCAAAACGGCCAGCAATTCAGCGCCGAAAGCATCCAGTTGAGTACCGGCCCGGTTCACGAAGCCACCAGCACCCCGGTCAAACTCACTGCGTTTCTGGGCACCAACAAGCCGGTGATGCGGGTCAAAACCGAAGTCGACGGCAAGCTGCGGTTTGACCGTGTGCTCAAGCGCTATCAGATCGAAGACCTGAAAGTGGTGGGCGAAGCCTCAGGCGAGCCGCTGCAAGGCAAGACCATGACCTTCGCTGCCCAAGGGCAGATACTGGTGGATCTGGCAGCCAACGTCGCCGAATGGAGCGGCCTGAAGATATCAGCCAACCAACTGCGCGCCCTGGGTGAACTCAAGGCCAATAATCTGGACAGCACGCCACAGATCAGCGGTGGCGTGTCGATTGCCCAGCTCAACCTGGCCACCTTCCTCGACAGCATCGGCCACACTCTGCCGCCAATGGCACCGGGTAGCCTGAGCAAAGTCGAACTGGTCAGCCGCCTCTCCGGCAGCCCCACCAGCCTGGCCTTCGACGAACTCAACCTGAAAGTCGATGACAGCAGCTTCACCGGCCGTATCGCCATTGAAGACTTCGCCAAACAAGCCCTGCGCATTCAGCTCAAAGGCGACACGTTCGACGCTGATCGCTACCTGCCGCCCAAATCGGCCGAGGCCAGCAGCGCCAGCGCCGCACGTAAAACAGAAGTGCAAGGCAACGAAGCCGGCGCATTGGCCGCATCAGGCGATACGCCATTGCCAGAGGCTCCAACCAAAAGCGGCTGGAGCACGACCAGGATCATTCCTGTCACGCGCCTCAAGAAACTGGACCTGGATGCCGATCTCAGCTTTGGCCAGCTGACCGTAACGAAACTGCCGATCCAGAACGCAGCCCTCAAGGTCAGTAGCAAAGACGGCCTGCTCACTCTGCAGAACCTCAGCGGCAACCTCTACAAAGGCACGTTCGCCGCCAACGGCAGCCTCGATGTACGTCCGATGCTGCCACTGGCCAACCTGCAAACCCGGATCAACAACGTACCGGTGGAAAAAATCCTCCAGAGCCAGGGTCAAAAACCGCCGGTGACCGGCCTGTTGACCCTCAACAGCAACGTTACAGGCAGCGGCGACAACCAGAACGCGCTGGTTCAAAGCCTCAACGGCACGGCAAGCTTTGTGCTCAACAACGGCGTGCTGCTCAACGCCAACCTTGAACAACAGCTGTGCAAAGGCATCTCCGTGCTTAACCGCAAAACCCTGAGCGGCACGCCACCGGGCAAAGACACTCCGTTCAAGGAACTCAAGGGCAGCCTGGTATTCCGTAACGGCGTGGCCAGCAACCCGGACATGATCGTGCGCATTCCCGGCATGAGCGTAAAAGGTGATGGCGACATCGACCTGCGCGTGCTGGGCATGGATTACCGCATCGGTATCACCATTGAAGGCGACACCCGCGCCATGCCGGACCCGGCGTGTCAGGTCGGCAAGAACTTTGTCGGCATCGAACTGCCATTGCGCTGTCGCGGTCCGCTGGAGCTGGGCGCCAAGGCCTGCCGTCTGGACAAGGAAGGCCTGGGCAAAGTCGCCGCCAAAGTGGCGGGCAATAAAATCAGCGAGAAGCTTGAAGAGAAACTCGGCGACAAGGTAAGCCCGGAACTCAAAAACGCCCTCAAGGGGCTGTTTAACCGATGAGAGACGAGCAATTTTCTGTGGCGGTACTGGACTGGTATGACCGCCACGGCCGCCACGACCTGCCCTGGCAACAGGGCATCACCCCATACCGGGTATGGGTCTCGGAAATCATGTTGCAGCAGACCCAGGTCAGCACTGTGCTCAACTACTTCGACCGGTTCATGGCCTCTCTGCCTACGGTCCAGGCCCTGGCCGCCGCCCCGGAAGACGAAGTGCTGCACCTGTGGACCGGGCTGGGCTACTACACCCGTGCGCGCAATTTGCAGAAGACCGCGAAAATCGTCGTCGCTGAATATGGCGGCGAATTCCCGCGGGATGTCGAAAAACTGGTGGAGCTGCCCGGCATTGGCCTGTCCACTGCCGGTGCGATCGCCAGCCTGAGCATGGGCCTGCGTGCACCGATCCTCGACGGCAACGTCAAGCGGGTGCTGGCGCGCTATACGGCGCAAGAGGGATATCCCGGCGAACCCAAGGTTGCCAAACAGCTGTGGGCCACCGCAGAGCGCTTCACTCCCCAGGACCGGGTCAACGCCTATACCCAGGCGATGATGGACATGGGCGCCACGCTTTGCACTCGCAGCAAGCCCAGCTGCCTGCTGTGCCCCCTCGAAAGCGGCTGTGAAGCGCACTTGCTGGGCCTGGAGACCCGCTACCCGATCCCCAAGCCACGCAAGACCATCCCGCAAAAACGCACCCTGATGCCAATGCTGGCCAATGCCCAGGGGGCGATTCTGCTGTACCGCCGCCCCTCAACCGGGCTGTGGGGCGGACTCTGGAGCCTGCCCGAACTGGATGACCTGAAAGACATCGAACATCTGGCACTGCAGCACGCCCTGACGCTGGGGCTGCAACAGGAACTGCCCGGCCTTACCCACACCTTTAGCCATTTCCAGCTGGCCATCGAACCCTGGCTGGTCCACGTCGAAGAGTCCGGCCATCACGTGGCCGAGGCCGACTGGCTCTGGTATAACCTCGCCACCCCGCCGCGCCTGGGCCTTGCCGCCCCGGTCAAGAAGCTGCTCAAACGCGCAGCCGAGCTATTGAATCCAGGAGAGTCGTCATGACCCGCACCATCATCTGCCGCAAGTACAAAGAAGAACTGCCCGCTCTTGAGCGCGCTCCGTTTCCGGGCGCCAAAGGCCAGGACATTTTCGATCACGTCTCAGCCAAGGCATGGGCAGACTGGCAAAAACACCAAACGCTGCTCATCAACGAGAAGCGTTTGAACATGATGAACGCCGAAGACCGAAAATATTTGCAGGGCGAAATGGATAAGTTCTTCAGTGGCGAGGAATACGCACAAGCTGAAGGCTATGTTCCGCCGACCGAATAATCCCCGGTTTTATTGGGTTTGGCCCGTAAGCGACGGTAATAGTTAAATATTTTTCAAAAAAGTGTTTGACGGATAATCGAAAAAGGCTTCTAATGCGCCCCGTTGCCCAGATAGCTCAGTCGGTAGAGCAGGGGATTGAAAATCCCCGTGTCGGCGGTTCGATTCCGTCTCTGGGCACCACATTCAGCATTGATGTGGTGTTCGCACCACCTCAAAGCAAACAAGAAACCCGCCTAGTGCGGGTTTTTTGTTGGGCGCGATTTATACCCGGTGGCGCCACCTCTCTTGGCGATTGCAAAGAGATGGGGTTCAATCCTCTCCTCAGCCTGCAAAGGACACACCTTCATGGCAACGCCAAAGAAACAGCAAAAGCACGCGCAGCGGGCCAAATCCAAAGCCAAACAGAACCGCGTCGGCAAACCGGCCAAAGCTTCGGCTGCGACCCTGATCGACAATCCGTTCGATGACGTAAAAATCGACCTCAGCACCTTCAACTTCCAGGACATCCTCGACAACGGCTTTGACCCGGCCGATTACGACGATCTGTTCCAGGTCATGAAGGCCGCCGAAGCCATCAACCTGCAAACCATGTGCACGGTGTTCCTGCAATACCCGGTACTGGAGCTGGTGATCTCGGAAGAGGAAGAAGAACCGGCGACCGACTTCCTGATGGGCCTGCTGATCGAGTACCGGATTGCCATCCATGGCGACGATGAAGACAGTGCCGTGGCCTGGATCGAAACCCCGGCATTCCACAAAGCCTACGTCGAAGCTTCGCGCCTGCTGCAGGAACGCAGCACCCGGAGCGCCCACTGACAGCTGCCCTGCCCCGACCTGTCAGCCGGGCATTCACCGAGCCTGCTGCTGACGGTTACTTGCTGGGCGGTCTTGAATGGCGCCAGCCCGCGGCGGATGCCACGCGCGCCGTCGTCATCATCAACGCCGCCACCTCGGTGCGCTGCAGCTACTACGCGCGCTTTGCCGAGTATCTGTTCAGCCATGGCATGGACGTGATGCTGTTTGACTACCGCGGCATCGGGGCTTCGCGCACAGGATCACTGCGCGGCTTCAAGGCCTCGTGGTCGGACTGGGGATCGCTGGACTTTGAAGCCCTCCTCAAGCGCGCACAGCGCGAATGCCCGGGCCAGCCGATCGATGTGGTCGGTCACAGCTTTGGCGGCTGTGCAGTGGGCCTGGCGGCCTCAGGAGCGGTTATTCGCCACGTAGTGACAGTGGGGGCGCAATTTGCCTGCTGGCGCGACTATGCGCCGGCACAGCGCTGGCAGATGTTCGCCAAGTGGCACGGGGTCATGCCGCTGCTCACCCGGCTCTGCGGCTTTTTCCCCGGTACCCGCCTGGGCTGGCTCGAAGATACCCCGGCAGGTGTGGTGCGGGACTGGGTGACCTGCAGCACGCACTACGGACAACTCCCCAGCGCTCGCCAGCTTGCCACCCTGCCCTTTGCCTCAGTAAGCGCCAGAACCCTCGCCATCAGCCTTAGCGACGATCCGTTCGGCACCGTAGCGGCCATCGAGCGCCTGCTCAGCCATTTCAGCGCCAGCTCCCGCACACATTTGCGCATCAGCCCCGAAGATATCGGTGTAACAGAGATCGGCCATTTCGCGTATTTCCATAGCCGATTCCAGGACAGCCTGTGGCCGATTGCCCTGCAATGGTTACAGGCCGGAGAGTTGGCGAACGATGTACCCGGCGCCATACACCCGCCCCTCCGGACGCAAAAAAACCTGTAGGAGCGAGCTGTTGGCTGATTGAAAAGCTCGCGAGGCAAGCTCGCTCCTACAGCGCCAGCCCCCGCATACATTTGCGCATCAGTCCCGAAGATATCGGTAATGGTTACAGCCGGAAGAGCTGGCGAACGATGTACCCGGCGCCATACACCAACCCCTTCCGGACGCAAAAAAACCTGTAGGAGCGAGCTTGCTCGCGAGCTGTTGGCGGACTGAAAAGCTCGCGAGGCAAGCTCGCTCCTACAGCGCCAGCCCCCGCACACATTTGCGCATCAGCCCCGAAGATATCGGTAATGGTTACAGACAGGAGAGCTGGCGGACGATGTACCCGGCGCCATACAACAACCCCTCCGGACGCCAAAAAACCTGTAGGAGCGAGCTTGCCTCGCGAGATGTTGGCGGACTGAAAAGCTCGCGAGCAAGCTCGCTCCTACAGCGCCAGCCCCGCACACATTTGCGCATCAGCCCCGAAGATATCGGTAATGGTTACAGCCGGAAGAGCTGGCGAACGATGTACCCGGCGCCATACAACACCCCCTCCGGACGCCAAAAAACCTGTAGGAGCGAGCTTGCCTCGCGAGCTGTTGGCGGACTGAAAAGCTCGCGAGCAAGCTCGCTCCTACAGCGCCAACCCCGCATACATTTGCGCATCAGCCCCGAAGATATCGGTAATGGTTACAGGCAGGAGAGCTGGCGGACGATATACCCGGCGCCATACAACACCCCTCCGGACGCAAAAAAACCTGTAGGAGCGAGCTTGCAACGCAAGCTGTTGGCGGATTGAAAAGCTCGCGAGCAAGCTCGCTCCTACAGGGGGCTGCCTCCCAATCGCACGGCCAGTGCCGCCAAAGTGATCAAGAGCACCGGTAACGTCAGCACGATCCCGACCTTGAAGTAGTAACCCCAGCTAATGCGGATCCCCTTGCGCGCCAGTACGTGCAGCCACAAAAGAGTGGCCAGACTGCCGATGGGGGTGATTTTTGGCCCCAGGTCGCTGCCGATCACGTTGGCGTAGATCATGGCGTCCCTGATCACCCCGCTAGCGTTGCTGGCGTCAATGGACAGGGCTCCGATCAGTACGGTTGGCAGGTTGTTCATCACCGATGACAGCAACGCTGCCAGCAGCCCCGTCCCCAGGGTCGCGCCCCACACACCGTAGCGGGCGAAGCCGTCGAGCCAGCCCGCGAGGTAATCGGTGAGCCCGGCGTTACGCAGGCCGTAGACCACCAGGTACATGCCCAGGGAAAAAATCACGATTTGCCAGGGGGCTTCCCTGAGCACTTTGCGGGTGGAGATTTTGTGCCCGCGAGCCGCGATGCCCAGCAACAAAGCCGCGCACAGGGCCGAGATGGCACTGATGGGAATCCCCAGCGGTTCCAGGGCGAAACAGCCCGCCAACAGGATCCCCAGTACCCACCAGCCCGCCACGAAGGTGGCTTTGTCATTGATGGCACTGGCCGGATCAGCCAGCTGCGCAGGGTCGTAGGCGGCGGGAATGTCGCGCCGGAAATACCACAGCAGCATGCCCAGCGTGGCAGCCACGCTCACCAGGTTGACCGGCACCATCACCGCGGCGTACTGGTTGAAGCCGATTTTGAAGTAATCCGCCGAGACGATATTGACCAGGTTCGACACCACCAGCGGCAAGCTCGCGGTGTCGGCAATGAAGCCGGCCCCCATCACAAATGCCAGGGTCGCCGCCGGTGAAAATCGCAGCGCCAACAACATGGCGACCACGATCGGGGTGAGGATCAGCGCCGCGCCGTCGTTGGCAAACAATGCCGAAACCAGGGCCCCAAGCAACACCATGCAAGCGAACAAACCTTTACCGCGGCCCCTGCCCCAGCGCGCCACATGCAAGGCCGCCCAGGCAAAGAACCCGGCTTCATCGAGCAACAGGCTGATGATGATCAGCGCCACGAAAGTGCCCGTGGCATTCCAGATGATCGCCCATACAACAGGCACATCGCCCGGCTGCACCACACCAAAGATCAGGGCCAGCAACGCACCCAGAGAAGCGCTCCAGCCCACCCCGAGCCCTCGGGGCTGCCAGATGACCAGCACAATCGTGAACACAAAAATTGCAACTGCAGCCAACATAAAACTCTCCCGACCCGGCTTAGCAGCAGCGGTTGCGTTGAGGGCGATCGCCCATGGCTGCAAGGCGCAGCATATCGTCGCGCAGCCATTGGCCGTTGGCGTTCAGGGTGGTGTCGAGAACCGCCACGACCCACTGCGGCAGCGCCGGATTCAGCCGGTAATAAACCCACTGGCCCTGACGCCGGTCCAGCAGCAGCCCGCTGCTGCGCAATTGCGCCAGATGCCTTGAGATTTTGGGCTGGCTGTCATTCAGCGCGCACATCAGCTCACACACGCACAGCTCACCTTCTTGCACGATGAGCAGCGCCGAGCGCATGCGGGTGGCATCAGCCAGACATTTAAAAATCGCCGGAGGGGAAAAATCGTCCGTCATCTCGCATCGCCTTGCATATGGGAATCCGAATATATGAATTTCCATATGTAATAACAACCAGGATAAACCGCTCAGGTCAGTTGCGGGTGCTGCATCCTTCAGGCTTGTTCACTCGGGTTTTGGATGCAGGGTTGTTGCCCAGCTTGTTGTCCGGCCGACGCGGCCGCACCACCAACTCGCCGCCGCAGTTAGGACAAAGACCGCCCAGCTTTTGCTCCGAACAGGAGGCGCAAAACGTGCATTCGAATGAACAGATCCGCGCAAGGGACGAATCAGGCGGAAGGTCACAATCACAGCATTCGCAATTGGGGCGTAATTCGAGCATGAGCACCTCGGCTGGACGAAAACATTCGTTGTTGCAGTTAAGACGCTTCCAACAAAAAGCCAATCGTTAATTTGCGCGTAAAAATGCCGGAGCTGTGCGTGAGATCAAAACCTTCTATCTGAATGAATGGCACTTTTTGATTTTCACGCCTTCATATCTTGATCAGCGCTCCTTTCAAAGCGTACACAGAGAGCCCCGTCACACGGCATGCCATACGAATCCAGCTCCCCGCCAACGCCTTCGGTTTTGCACGAGCTCCGCTCCGGCACCCAGACCCTGCATGTCGCGCTTGAGAAGCGCCTGCCGTTTTTCTCGGACAGCCTTGACCTGCAACGTTACACACGCTTGCTGGCGGCCTATTACGGGTTCTACCAGGCCATGGAGAGCAGGCTTGCAAACAGCCCCTTGATCCCGCCGGGCTTTGACCTGCACGCACGCCTAAAGACTCAGGCCCTGGAGCAAGATCTGCAGGCCCTGGGCATCAATCCCGGGACACTCTCGCTGTGCCCGACCCTGCCGCAGTTGAACAGCGAAGCCAGTGTGCTTGGTGTTTTATATGTGCTTGAGGGTGCCACGCTGGGCGGCAATATCTTGCGCAAACAAATATCCGAGCGCCTGGGGCTGCAAGCCCATGACGGTGGCGCCTTTCTCTATGTATATGGCGAAGCCACCGGCCGCAACTGGAAATCGTTCCTGGAGTTTCTCTGCGCAATGCCGCTGGACGCCGGGGCACGCGCCGAGGCCGTCAAGGCGGCCTGTTTTACTTTCAGCTGTTTCGAGCAATGGTTAGAACGTCAGGAGGTGTTGTTATGAACCCACTGGATACTGAAGCTTTTGAAGTCTTGCTGGCCAACTGCGCTGACGAGCCCATTCGTTTTCCGGGGGCCATTCAGCCCCACGGTATTTTGGTGACCCTCTGCGGTCCCGAGCTGCTCATCCAGCAGGTCAGTGCCAATGTCGAGACGCTGTTCGGCATGCTGCCTGCAGCCCTGTTGAATCAACCGCTGTCGATGCTGACCGGCCCGCAGGCAGCCGCCGCGGTGCAACAAGCCAGCCACTTCGTCGAGCAAATCGATATGCCGCCACTGGAGCTGAATCTGCAGGGGCTGACCTGGGAGGGCTTGTTACACCGCAGCAACGGCACCCTGATTCTGGAACTTGAGTTAAAGCCCGATGAAACCGAGCTCAACAGCACGATGGCCAAAGTGCGCAACCTGAGCCGCGTACTGCAACGCCTGCAGGCGGCCAGGACACTGCCCGCGCTGTACGAAATCTGCGTCAGCGAGATTCAGGCCCTGACCGGGTATGACCGGGTACTGATTTACCACTTTCATGAAGAGGGTCACGGCCAGGTCATCGCCGAAGCCTCAGCCCCTGCGATGGAGCTGTTCAACGGCATGTTCTTTCCGGCCTCGGACATCCCGGTGCAGGCGCGCGAGCTGTATCGCACCCATTGGCTGCGCATCATTCCCGACGCGGCCTATGAGCCGGTACAGCTGGTCCCCAAACTGCGCCCAGACACGGGGCAAGCCCTGGACCTCAGCGGAGCAGCCTTGCGCAGCGTGTCGCCGATCCACTGCCAATACATGCAGAACATGGGCGTACTGTCTTCGATGAGTATCTCCCTGATGGATGGCGAACGGCTCTGGGGCCTGATCAGTTGCGGTCATCGCACCCCCCTGCATGTGCCGCACGAGCTGCGCATGGCGTGCCAGACTATTGGCCAGGTCCTGTCCTTACAGATCAGTGCCTTGCAAACCCTGGAAATCAGCCGCCAGCGAGAAGCAAAAATAGACGCTCTGGTGCACCTGAACAGCGCCATGGAGCAAGGCCCGGAAAATGTGTTCGACGGTCTGGCACTGGAGCCACGGTTGTTGATGGAACTGACCCGGGCCAGCGGTGTAGCCATCATCGAAGACAAAGTGCTGCACCGTTATGGCCAATGCCCGCACCCCGAACAAATCCGTGATCTGTACCGATGGTTCAAGCAATCCGGCGACCCTGTATTTTCCACCCACAGCCTGTCGACGGTTTATGCCCCGGCCACCGAGTACAAGGACGTCGCCAGCGGCCTGTTGGCCATGTGCCTGCCCAAGCCTGTGGACAATGCCGTGCTGTGGTTTCGCAGCGAGATCAAAGAAAGCATCCCGTGGAGTGGCGACCCGAATAAACCTCTGAACCTGGAACGCAGCGCTACCGGTTTGCGACTTAGCCCGCGCACCTCGTTCGAGCTGTGGAAAGTCGAGGTGGACGGTATCTGCGAAAAATGGAGCCACGGCGATTTGTTCGCAGCCAACGACCTGCGTCGCTCGGCACTGGAAAACGACCTGAGCCGTCAGGTTCTGCGCGAGCAGCAGGCGGTACGGGCGCGGGATGAGTTGGTGGCGGTGGTGTCACACGACTTGCGCAACCCCATGACCATCATCTCCATGCTGTGCGGGATGATGCAGAAAACCTTCAGCAGTGACGGCTCCCATGCTTCACGGCGCATCACAACCGCCATCGACACCATGCAACAGGCCACCAGCCGCATGAACATCCTGCTCGAAGATTTGCTCGATACGTCCAAGATAGAAGCCGGGCGCTACACGATCTCCCCCCAGTCACTGGACGTGACCCAGATCTTTGAAGAAGCGCTGTCGTTGCTGACGCCATTGGCCACCGACAAGGGGCTCGAGCTGACCTTCCACTCAGAGCCCGATCTGAAAATCCATGCCGACCCCGAGCGTCTGTTCCAGGTGCTGTCGAACTTGATCAGCAACGCGATCAAGTTCACCCCTGCTCAAGGCACCATCAAAGTGGCCGCCATAACCAGCGGAGACGACATTGTGTTCAGCGTATGCGACTCCGGCAAAGGCATCCCGGCCGAGCAACTGCCGCACATCTTTGAACGCTACTGGACGGCGAAGGAAGGAAATACCTCTGGCACTGGCCTTGGGCTGTACATCTCTCAAGGGATCATCAAGGCCCACGGCGGCCTGTTGAGTGCACAAAGCACCCTGGGCCAAGGCAGTGAATTCCGCTTTACCGTGCGCCGCGTAGAGCCTGTCGAAGGCAGCCAGCTCCCACAAGAGCTGGCCTGACATCACCTGACCTTAGCTGAACGCGTTGATAAACCAGGTGATCATGGGGATGGCCACAATGTCGATCAGCACTGCGCCGCATAACGGCACGATGATGAAGGCCTTGTAGGAGAACACTTTGTAGTGGTCACAGATGGCACCCATGTTGGCCACGGCATTGGGTGTCGCTCCCAGACCGTGCCCCATGAAGCCTGCACACAGGACTGCAGCGTCGTAGTTGCGGCCAAACAGGCGGAACAGGACGAACACGCAGAGCAGGATCATGATCACCACTTGCACCACCAGGATCACCAGCAGCGGCAACCCCAGCTTCTCCAGTTCCCAGAACTTGAGACTCATCATGGCCATGGTCAGGAACATGCCCAGGCTCACGTCGCCAATGGTGCTCACGGCATGATCGGGCATCTCTACAGCCTGGGTGCGGTCATTGATATTGCGCAGAATGATGGCCACGAACATCGCGCCCACATAGCTCGGCAGTACGATGCCCAAATGCTGTTGCAAGCTGCCGCCCAGCCAGAAGCCCAGGACCATGATCACCACGATGCAGGTCAGCAACCGCAGCAAGGTCGCAGCATCCAGAGCCGCCGGCGGGGTGTGGACCACTTCTTCGAAAGCCTTGAGGTTGCCCACTTCCTCCGCCTTGACCGTCAATTTGTTGCGCTCGATCAACCAGCGCGCCAGCGGACTGCCCAGCAAACCGCCGGCCACCATGCCGAAGGTCGCGGCCGCCAAAGCGGCAGTGGTCGCGCCTACCGCACCGAGGTTCTCGGCAATCGGGCCGAACGCGGCCGCGGCACCGAAACCACCTTCCAGCGACACCGCACCGGCCATGATCCCCAGCAACGGGTCGATACCCAGCAGCTTGGCCACGCTGACACCCACCACGTTTTGCACCAGGGCCAGGCCCCAGCACGCACCCAGGTAGATAAACAGCAACTTGCCGCCCTTGCGCAGCAGCCCCAGGCTGCCCCCCAGGCCGACGGTGGTGAAAAACGCCACCATCAACGGCGTTTGCAGGCTGGTATCGAGGGTCAGGTCGAGCAGTTGCCGATCACGTAACAGCCAGATCACCAAGGCAAAACCAAAGCCGCCAATCACCGGTGCCGGAACACAGAGTTGGCGCAGCCAGTAGCTGCGTTTTTTCAATTGGGCACCCAGGCCCAGCAGGAGCAGCGCGAGAGCAAGGGTGCTCAACGCATCCAGTTCGAATGTCAGCATGGCGAATTTCTCTTTTTCTTATGATTCAACAAGCGGTTTCAGGGATATACGGAAAAACTCAATCAATCAGGCTGGCGAGCAGACGCGCGCCGATACGGGCGGTTCGGTTATCGGTGTCCAGGCTCGGATTGAGCTCGGCAATGTCGGCCATGCGCAATTTGCCGCTGGCTTTGGCATGGCGTACCAGATGCTCGACGATCTGCATGTCCACCCCATGGGCAGACGGCGCGCTGACCCCGGGCGCCTGGCTGGCGGGCAAAACGTCAAGACAGATGGTCATGTAGAGGTGGTCGACCTCTTGCAAAAATTCGTCGATCAGGGCTTCGCAGGCAGAGATGTCCCAGCTGTTCATCTGCCGGTCGAGGCGGTAACGCACCTTCAGTTGCTCGGCCTGTTCAAACAGCGCAGCGGTGTTATTCAGCTGGCTGACGCCCAGGCAACAGTAGGTAAAGGGCATGTCGGCACGCTGGCAATACTCGGCAATCTGCCGGAAAGGAGTGCCCGAGCTGCTTTGCCCGGCATGCCGCAAATCAAAGTGGGCATCGAAGTTCAGAACCCCGATCCGCGCCTGCGGACTGCGCTGACGCAAGTGATCGGCCAGACCGCTGAAGCTGGCAAAAGCGATTTCATGGCCGCCACCCAACCCCAACGGCAAGTGCCCCTGGTCGAGCAGGAAGCTGACGTGGGAGGCGTAGATCTGCTGTGCGCCTTCAAGGTCGCTGTCGGTACAGCCCACATCGCCCGCGTCATACAGCGGCGCCTGGCCGTGCCAGGCCAGATTGGCCAGGGCCTTGCGCAAGGCCGGCGGCCCCAGGCGGGCACCGGTGCGGCCTTGATTGCGCTTGACCCCTTCATCGCAGGCCAGTCCGATCAGTGCCGCGCCCGCAGGCTGGCTCCGGGCAAAGGGCTTGACCCATTGATGCCAGCGCAGTGCGCCCTGCCCTTCGGCAGCGTCTACGCGGCCTGTCCACACCTGCATCTCGGGAACCATGGTCATGCTTGAAACTCCAGTCAAATTCAGTCGAGCCGGGCGCTCAGGCGCAGCGCTACATCCTGGGTCCAGCGGATCAGGCGTTCACTGCGGTGTTGTGCCCGGATGGCCGGGGCCATGAGGCTGATAGCACCCAGCAGGCGATTGCGGCTGTCGACCACCGGCGCACTGACGCCCCAGATGCCGTCGTCAATTTCACTCAGGCTCACGGCATAGCCGGTCGCGCGAATCTCGGCAAAATTGCGCTGATAAGTGGCGATTTCTTCACTTTCGATGCCCTGCGCCTGAAGAATCGGCAGGCTTTGTGCCTCATCCATGTACGCCAGTAACACCCGTGCCGAAGCACCGACCAACAGCGGCTGGGCCAGCCCTTTCTGGTAACAGCAGCGCAGCGGTTGCGGGCTGTCGACCAGCTCGATGCAAATCGCCTGACCATTACTCGGCACCATCAATGCCACGCTTTCCTGGCTCTGTTCGGCCAGGCGCTTGAGTTCAGCCTTGGCCAGCGTCACCAGCACGGCTTCGCGATCGAACTTCTTGGCCAGCTGCAAACAGGCAGGCCCCGGCAAATAGCGGCCCTGACCGTTTTCTTCGGCCAGGCCCCAGCGCAACAGGGTCTTGAGGTGTCGATAGGTGCTGCTGAGCGGCTGTGACAGCTGCTCGGACAGTTCTTTGGCGGAGATCGCCTCGCCGGATTGCCCCAGAGTGACGAGGATCTGCAGCAAACGATCAGTGGGCGTGTTGTAGTTCATATCGGCCTCATGCTCTTGCGGGCATGGTGCACGGAGTTTCCCATTAGCTGAAACTTGATTCCCACTGAGTGGGAAAAATCCGCCAGATAACGATCAGCGGTAAGCAATTCACCTGCTTGCGCCCACAAAAAAGGCCGCCATCCTGAGGGATGGCGGCCCGCTGTACTGAAGGTGGAACGCCGTCCTGGCGTCAGTTCAGTACGGGTGCCCCCAACTTCTCGATACGTCGGCGACGTGCCACCAACAGGCCCGCCACTACCACCAGAATGCTCAGCAAACCGGTGGCCATGATTTCAACTCGATGCGCTTCCTGGAACAGCATGATGGTCAGGATGGCGACGATAAACACGATGACCGCCCAGGTCAGGCCCGGGAACAGCCACATTTTGAAGGAGATGGTCTCACCCTGCGCCGTACGCTTCTGACGCATGCGCAGTTGCGAGATGGCAATCACCAGGTACACCAGCAGCGCAATGGCGCCGGAGCTGGCCAGCAGGAACTCGAACACGGCTGCCGGTGCGACATAGTTGGCAAACACGGCCAGGAAGGCTGCACCGGTAGACATCATCACCGCCCAGTAAGGGGTGCCGCTGGCGTTGGTACGCTTGGCAGCCGCCGGCGCATCACCGCGTTTGCTCAGGGAGTAGAGCATGCGCGACGAGGTGTAGAGGGCCGAGTTCAGGCAGCTGGTAACCGCGATCAGAACCACGATATCGACGATCAGCTTGGCATTCGGAATGCCCATGCGATCAAGCACGGTCTGATAGGAGCCGAACTGGGCCAGGCCCGGATCGTTCCACGGCACCAGTGCCACAACGATGAAGATCGACACCAGGTAGAACAAGCCGATACGCCAGATCACCGAGTTGGTGGCCTTGGTGATCTGCTTGCTCGGGTCTTTGGATTCAGCCGCCGCGATGGTCACGATTTCCGTGCCCATGAACGAGAACATGGTGGTCAGCATGGCGGCCAGCACAGCGCCCATGCCGTTGGGCATAAAGCCCATATTGTCCACCAAATGCGAAACGCCGCTGACCTGACTGTTTGGCAGCAGGCCGAAAATCGCCATTAGCCCCAAAATGATGAAGCCGATAATCGCCAGCACTTTGACCAGCGCAAACCAGAACTCGAATTCGCCGTAGTTCTTGACGCTGAACAGGTTGGTCGCGGTCAGCAACAGAGTGATGACCAGGGTAAATACCCAGATCTCCGTACCGGGGAACCACGCATGCAGGATGGTGCCGGCGGCGACGGCTTCCAGCGGGATGACCAGCACCCAGAACCACCAGTACAGCCAGCCAATGGTGAAGCCGGCCCAATGCCCGATGGCACGGTCGGCGTAGGTGGAGAACGAACCGGTGTCAGGGGATGCGACGGCCATTTCGGCCAGCATGCGCATCACCAGCACCACCAACGTACCCGCTGCGGCGTATGCCAGCAGCACTGCAGGACCCGCCTGTGCAATCGCGTGTCCGGAGCCGACAAACAGACCGGCACCGATGACCCCGGCAATCGACAGCATGGTCACATGCCGTGGTTTGAGCCCTTGCTCCAGGCCGTTAGGAGTTTGCGTATTGCTCATTGGGACTACCTTTGCAGTGAAAGCCATTCCGAGCGCCGCGCCTGCTTACCTTCTCGTAAAAAGTAACCAACGGGGCGTTTAGAATTATTTACGCAATAAATGAGCCAAAATGTGACAAGTGCACGGTTTGCGCGGGCTGCATCGATTCATCTCTGGCGTTGCAACCCGTTGAGAGTAATGGCTTTTTGCCAAAGCGTTACCGTAACACTCAGTCACAGGCACCAAAACGCACCAAAAATACTCAAAACTGCCCGTATGGCCCAAAAGCGGTGCGCATCTGTGCCCTTTAGTAGGTTCACGCTTCCAACACAGGGCCAAAGCTGGCAACATCGCGACCTTTTTTAAGCGACACCTGTCTGGCCGAGCGGCAAATTACAGGGTCGGTTGTTGTCCGCGCGACAGTCTGCTGTCGGGATGCGACAAACGGCCACCCTCTCGCCTTTTGTTCCTTTAGAGCAGCTGGTTGCCTTTGTGGCCCTATGCTAGCTTGGCCGCCACACAGCAGGATCGCTCCCGAACACAATGAGGAACGCACATGGCTTTGGCCACGCCCGCGCTTGAAATCCGCAACTTGCATAAACGCTACGGCGAGCTTGAGGTACTTAAAGGTATCTCGCTGACCGCACGCGACGGTGACGTGATCTCGATCCTGGGTTCTTCCGGCTCCGGCAAGTCGACCCTGCTGCGCTGCATCAACCTGCTGGAAAACCCCCATGAGGGCCAGATCCTGGTCGCAGGCGAAGAACTCAAGCTCAAGAAAGCCAAAAATGGCGAACTGGTCGCAGCCGACGGCAAGCAGATCAATCGCATGCGCAGTGAATTGGGTTTTGTATTTCAAAACTTTAATCTGTGGCCGCACATGACCATCCTCGACAACATTATCGAGGCTCCCCGTCGTGTCCTGGGCCAGAGCAAGGCTGAGGCAATCGAAGTTGCCGAAGCGTTGCTGGCCAAGGTCGGCATCGCCGAAAAACGCCATGCCTATCCGTCAGAATTGTCCGGCGGCCAGCAACAACGTGCCGCAATTGCCCGCACATTGGCCATGCAGCCCAAAGTAATCCTGTTCGATGAACCCACATCGGCACTTGACCCGGAAATGGTCCAGGAAGTACTTAGTGTTATCCGCGCGCTCGCCGAAGAAGGTCGCACCATGCTGCTGGTCACCCACGAAATGGGCTTTGCCCGCCAGGTGTCTTCGCAAGTCGTGTTTTTGCACCAGGGCCTGATCGAAGAGCAAGGGTCGCCAGAACAGGTGTTCGACAACCCGGTTTCAGCGCGCTGTAAACAATTCATGTCCAGCAACCGCTAACGGAGCAACACGAATGCAAAACTATAAAAAGCTTCTCCTGGCCGCTGCCGCCAGCCTGGTATTCAGTGCCAATGCCCTGGCTGTTGATAAGTACAAAGTGGGGATCGAAGGGGCCTACCCTCCGTTCAACAACAAGAACGCCAGCGGGCAAGTGGTCGGTTTTGACTACGACATTGCCATGGCCCTGTGCGCCAAGATGAAAGCCGAGTGCGAAGTTGTGACCTCGGATTGGGACGGCATCATTCCCGCACTGAACGCCAAGAAGTACGACTTTATTGTCTCTTCCCTGTCGATCACTGATGACCGCAAACAGGCTGTCGACTTCACAGACCCGTACTACTCCAACAAACAGCAGTTCGTGGCCAAGAAAGGTGTCGATTTCAAAACCGACATTGAATCGCTGAAAAGCAAAAAACTGGGCACCCAGCGCTCAACCCAGGCCGCAACGTGGCTGGAAGATAACGTGGGTGGGGACATCGCCTTGTACGATACCCAGGAAAACGCCTATCTCGACTTGTCCTCGGGCCGTGTAGACGCACTGCTGGCTGACAAGTACGCCATCTATGGCTGGTTGAAGGATGATCCGGCGGGCAAGGACTATGAGTTCAAGGGCAACCCGATCAACGAAGACGACAAGGTCGGCATTGCTTTGCGTAAAGGCGAAAGCGACTTGCGTACCAAGTTGAACCTCGCGCTCAAAGAAATCAAAGAAGACGGCACCTACAAAAAGATCAACGACAAGTATTTCCCATTCAGCATTGAATGACCTGCCTGACCGGCGCGCCGCAAGGCTGCGCCGGTCCCTAGCAAAGCCTGCCTAATTTATGACTATCGACTTATACGGATTCGGCCCGGCGCTTGCCGCTGGCGCGCTGATGACCGTCAAACTGGCACTCACTGCGCTGTGTCTGGGCCTGGTGCTCGGGTTGCTCGGTGCACTGGCCAAAACTTCGTCCTACAAACCATTGCGATGGCTGGGCGGCGCGTATTCGACTCTGGTGCGCGGCGTTCCGGAGCTGCTGTGGGTCTTGCTGATTTACTTCGGCAGCGTGAATGCCGTACGTGCCCTCGGCGAATTCATCGGCATGCCCGACCTCACCCTCAGTGCCTTCGCGGCGGGTGTGCTGGCTCTGGGACTGTGCTTTGGCGCTTACGCCACTGAGGTTTTCCGCGGTGCCATTCTGGCCATCCCCAAAGGCCACCGCGAAGCGGGCCTGGCGCTGGGCCTGTCGAGGCCGCGGATTTTCAGCAAGCTGGTGCTGCCGCAAATGTGGCGTATTGCCCTGCCCGGCCTGGGCAACCTGTTCATGATCCTGATGAAAGACACCGCGCTGGTATCGGTCATCGGTCTGGAAGAAATCATGCGTCAGGCACAGAACGCCGTGACCTTCGCCAAACACCCGTTCACCTTCTACATGGTGGCTGCCGTGATGTACCTGGGCCTGACCGTACTGGCCATGGGTACCATGCATGTGCTTGAAAAACGCGCGGCGCGCGGCTTTGTGAGGAGAACGTAATGCTCCTGGAACTCTTCATCAAGTGGCTGCCCAAGCTGATTCAGGGCGCAACCCTGACACTGGAGCTGACTGCCCTTTCGGTCATCGCCGGTCTGATTGTCGCCATTCCACTGGGTATCGCCCGCTCATCCAGCCTGTGGTACGTGCGTTCGCTGCCCTATGCCTACATCTTTTTCTTCCGTGGCACGCCGCTGCTGATCCAGCTGTTTCTGGTCTATTACGGCCTGTCGCAGTTCGATGTAGTGCGTGAAAGCGTGTTGTGGCCGTACCTGCGCAGCCCGTTCTGGTGTGCGGTGATCACCATGACCCTGCACACCGCAGCGTACATCGCCGAGATCCTGCGCGGTGCAATCCAGGCCATCCCGCCGGGTGAAATCGAAGCCGCACGCGCCCTGGGCATGTCGCGCTTCAAGACCCTGGTGCATATCGTGCTGCCCCGTGCTGCGCGTATCGGCCTGCCGGCCTACAGCAACGAAGTGATCCTGATGCTCAAGGCCAGCTCGCTGGCGAGCACCGTGACCCTGCTGGAACTGACCGGCATGACCCGCACCATCATTTCCCGCACCTACCAGACGGTGGACATGTTCCTGATAGCCGGTGTGATCTATCTGGTGATGTCGTTTGTGCTGATTCAGGGCTTCAAATTGCTGGAGCGCTGGTTGCGCGTCGATGCCTGCCAGGGGCGTTAATCACAAGGGCGAGCCCCTGCTCGCCCGCTTCGAGGCACTGGACAGGTTTTTGCGCGACCACCAGCACCTGTGGCGCCCACGGCCATTCACCGAACTGAATATGCCGTGGGAAGCGCAACATCCCGAATTGGCCCGGTGGCTGCGCGGGCGCTCCCTGCAAGACGCCGAAGCCAGTCACAACCAGCCCCAATACCTGTCTGCCCCCGCGCCGTTCCCGCAACTGGCCGCCACCTCCCTCGCCCTCGGCAGCGTCGAGCGCCTGCCCGGGCAAGCCCTGGCACCGGCCCCCCAGCGCTTGCAAATGGACGTCCCGGGCCGCAAATGGCAGCAAATAGAAGCCTTTGCCCAAAGCCTTGACTTCAGGCAGGCCCCCGTTCACTGGCTGGACTGGTGCGCGGGCAAAGGCCATTTGGGACGCCGGCTGTTAACCGGTGAGCAGCAGCTGACGTGTCTGGAATACGACCCGGCCCTGATCGACGCAGGTCAGGCGCTGAGCCAGCGTCACCACTTGCCGGCCCGGCACGTACAACAGGACGTCCTCGCCCCTGACGTCGAATTACACCTGCGGGCCGACATGACCCCCGTCGCCCTGCATGCCTGTGGTGATCTGCATGTGCGCCTGCTGCAACTGGCCAGCGCCGCGGGTTGTGCACAACTGGCGATCTCGCCCTGCTGCTACAACCGTATCAGCGCCACCCACTATCAGCCGTTATCCACAGCGGCCCGCACCTCGACCCTGCATCTGTCACTGCAGGACCTGAGCTTGCCGATGAGCGAAACCGTGACCGCCGGCAGCCGGGTGCGGCGCCAGCGCGATGAGTCAATGGCGCGACGCCTGAGCTTCGACCTGTGGCAACGCCAGCACCGTCAGTGCGACCAGTACTTATCCACACCCTCGCTGCCCGGAACCTGGCTCAATAAGCCTTTCGCTCAATACTGCCAAGACCTGGCGCAGCTGAAGAACTTATCCACAAACGGCGAAGAAGACTGGCCTGCACTTCAGGCAGCAGGCTGGAAACGGCTGGCACAGGTGCGCAATCTGGAGCTGGTACGCGGGCTGTTCCGCCGCCCGATGGAACTGTGGCTGGTGCTGGATCGGGCCTTGTACCTGAGTGAGCGCGGCTATGAGGTGCAGCTTGGGGAGTTCTGCGACAGCCACCTGACCCCGCGCAATCTGATGTTGCTGGCGCAGCGCTGTGGATAACTTGTGGGAGCCCCGCTCCCACAATGATTGGCTGCGGTTTACGATCCGCGATAGGTCGAGAACCCGTAAGGGCTCAGCAGCAACGGAATGTGATAGTGCTGATCCGCATTTTTCACTTCGAAAATCACCGGAATTTCCGGAAAGAAAGTATCCCGCCCCGCTTTTTTGAAGTACTCGCCGGTTTTGAAAACCACCCGGTACTGACCCGCTTCCATTGCCTGTTTCTCCGGGAACAACTCGCCGATGCGCCCCTGTTCGTTGGTCACACCCTGTGCCAGCGGCTGCCAGTTCTGGCCAACGTATTTTTCCAGGGTTACGTTAACCCCTGGCGAAGGCAGGCCGTTTTCAAGGTTGAGCACATGCACGCTCAAAGGGTTGCCCGCCGCCAGTGCCAGGCTCGATATTGCACTCAGGCTCAAGGCCGTCAAAGTGATTCGCAAAGCTTTCATCGGTCTTCCTCAATGGTTAAAAAACACTCAACTCAGCGTTGAGTCGTCAGGCCAATCTGTTCAGCGGCCTTGATTGCGCAGGCCTCGTCCTGCTCCGCACCACCGGCCCCCGCCACACCCAGCGCGCCCACCAGCTCACCGTCTGCAAACAGCGGCACACCACCGCCCAGCAGCAACAATTCAGCAATGGAGTTGAGGTTCGCAGCTTCGGGATTGCTGCGCGCACGCTCGGCAAACAGACGGGTCGGGGTTTTGCTCGACAGCGCGGTAAAGGCTTTACGCTGGCTGGCCAGCAGGTTGTGCGGGCCTACCGCCTCGGGGCGCATGGCCGTCAGTACGTTGCCACCGCGATCCAGCACGCTCAGCGCACCGGAGCAGTGCTGGAGCGTGGCATCGGCCAGCTGGCGGGCGGTGGCCAGGTCCAGATCAGCATGACGCGCCAGGTTTGGCGCAGACTGGGCCGCACCGGCAACGCCCATCGCAGTCCATAACAGCAAAGTTTTCAGCATCATCGGCAAGCTCCTTAACGAGTGCCGACACCTTAGCCAGAGAGCTCCGTCAAAACCCCGTCAGTTGCATTACAAGTTTGTAATAGGCAATGCCACAGAAGACGCCTAGCCTGTGCAGACGATTGATCGAGGTGTGCGATGCGTTTGTTACTGGTTGAAGATGAAGCCAAGACGGCCGATTTCCTGGCCAAAGGCCTGGGCGAGTCAGGCTTTGCGGTAGATGTGGCGCTGAACGGGCTGGACGGACGCTACTTTGTTGAGCAGCAGGAATACGACCTGATCATCCTGGACGTGATGCTGCCGGGGCTCAACGGCTGGCAACTGCTGCAGTTGATCCGTCAGCGTGGCGCCACCCCGGTACTGTTCCTGACCGCCAAGGACGCCATCGAAGACCGGGTTCGCGGCCTGGAACTGGGGGCCGACGATTACTTGCTCAAACCCTTCGCCTTTGCCGAATTACTGGCCCGGGTGCGCACCCTGCTGCGTCGCGGGCCGTTGCGCGAGGCCGAGTCTTACACCATTGCCGACCTCGAAATCGATGTGCTGCGCCGGCGCGTCAGCCGTGGCGGTCAACGCATCAGCCTGACCAACAAGGAGTTCGCATTGCTGCACCTGCTGGCCAGCCGCCAGGGTGAAGTGTTATCGCGCACCTTGATCGCCTCCCAGGTCTGGAACCTCAACTTCGACAGTGACACCAACATGGTTGAAGTCGCCGTACGCCGCCTGCGCTCCAAGGTCGACGACCCGTACATGCCAAAACTTATCCACACCGTACGCGGTGTCGGCTACCAGCTCGAAGCCCCGGATGAATAGATCCATCGCCTGGCGTCTGGCCCTGGCGATTGCCTTGACCTGCGCTCTGGTGCTGAGTGTGATCGGAGTGTTTCTGTATCGCTCGCTGGCCTCGGAGCTGACATTTCGCGACGATCAGGCACTGCTCGGTCGTCTCGAGCAGGTCCGGGCCCTGCTGCACGACAGCGACAGCCTCGAAGCCCTGCAGGAGCGTCCGCGCCTGTATCAAAACATGCTGGGCAATCTGGACAGTGTGTTGCTGGTCAAACGTAGCGATGGGGGTCGGGTCATCGCCATCAATCCGCATCAGCAAGCACTGCCCGAACTGACACCCATTGCTCAGGATTCGTCGCCGCTACGGTCTGACATCCAGACTGTGGATAACATCGCCTTGCTCACAGGGGTGGCACAAGGCCCGGGTGACGAGCGCTTGATTGTCACCGTCGGCAAACGCCTGCAAGAGCGTGAGCAAATGCTCGCCAGCTACCGGGGGCGTCTGTACATGGCGGTAGGCTTTGGCGCAGTACTCGCCTTCGGCCTTGGCTTGCTGCTGTTGCGACGCGGTCTGGTGCCTCTGCGTGAACTGGCGCAGGCCATGCGCGACATCACCCCCCGCAGCCTCGATCAACGCATGCCCGCCGACAATTTTCCGGCAGAGCTGAAAGAGCCCGTACAGGCACTTAACGCAATGCTGGTTCGCCTCGAAGACAGCTTTGGCCGACTGTCACAATTCTCTGCCGACCTGGCCCACGAAATTCGCACGCCGCTGCACAACTTGCTGGGCAGTAACAGCCTGGCACTGAACCAGCCACGCAGCCCGGACGAGTATCAGGAACTGCTGGCGTCGAATATCGAAGAGTACGAACGGCTGAACCGCATGGTCGAAAACCTGATTTTCCTGGCCCGTGCCGATCACGGCCAACGGCCCCTGCAACTGCAAACCCTGGACTTGCAGACCGTGGGCGAGGAGTTGTGCGATTACTTTGAAGCCTTGGCAGAAGACCGTCAGTTACAGCTGATCAACTCACTGACAGGGGTGCTGAACGTTGACCAGCAGTTGCTGCAACGGGCCCTGGGTAACTTGCTGGCCAATGCCGTGCGCCATGCCGAAGCCGGGACAACCATCACCTTGCAACGCCGTGATGACGCCCAATATTGCTGGGTTGGCGTACATAACCAGGGCCCGCCCATCGACCCGCAACATCTGGACAGACTGTTCGACCGGTTTTACCGCGTCGATCCCTCCCGTGCAGAACCCGGTGACAGCGGCGGGCTGGGGCTGGCGATCGTGCGCTCGATCATGCTGTTGCATCACGGACAGGTGCGGGTACGCAGCGACGCTCAGGGAACGTTGTTTGAGCTGGGGTTCCCGGCGTTGCCCATGAGTGCTTGAAAGGTCAGCGCGTCGTTGATGGCGAAACCGCTGGCCGTGTTATCGAAAATGAACCAGTACTCGGTCGTAGACGCTGCGCCCATGAGCACCTGTTCTGCCAGCGCCCTGAGTCGGGCTACGCCATATTCACTGTGATAAATGCGCGGCGAGCCATGCAGGCGCCAATATTGCACCCCAGGCCACCCGCCCGGTTGAAAGCCCGTGCTTAATACCGCCGGATCAGCGGCAACCCGGCCGATATGCAATGTCTGTAACAGCTCATCGGCCACCAGCCATGAGTCGTTACGCGGCTCCAGCACCAATGAACCTTTGTACCGAAGGCGCACCTCCTGGAAAAACGCCCGTGCAATCTGCGGTTCATACATCAACCCGGGCGGTAATTGCACCAACACACAGCCCAGGCGATCGCCCAACTGCGTGCATTGCGCAAAAAAACTGTCCAGCTCCTCTTCGCAGCTCTGCAAGCGCCGATCATGGGTGATCGATTTGGCTAATTTGACCGAGAATCGGAAGTCCGGCCCTACGCTGTCAGCCCACCGCAGGTAAGTCTGCGCACGGTGGGGCCGGTAAAATGAACTGTTGATTTCGGTGGCCGAAAAGCGCCCGGCGTAACGCTGCAAATGCGTACCGTCACTGGCAAAACGTGGCCAGTATTCACGACCGATGCTCCATCCGGCGCAGCCCACGAAGACGCGGTTCAAAACAACACCGCAGCGGCATCGCGCATAAATATTTCCACAGTCTTGGGCCCCACACCGTCGAATTCCAGCAAGCGACGTTCAAAGGTGTGGCGATCTTTACCGGTACTACAGAGGGCGGCGAATTTACCGTCATATTCATCGAGCAGTTTCCTGGCCAGGGCAGACAGACGGGTGGCGGTAGTTTCGTCGTAACGCACGTAATGTGCCTTACCGAGAATCGACACCAGTTCCCGATGGGAAAGCTGCGCCAGACGCCGGGCCGAGTCACAGCCGTGCTCTTCGACCAGAACCTGATAAGCCCTGGCGGCAATCGGTGCCTGTATTCGCTTGCCCATCAAAAAACTGGCAACGAACCATTTGAACAGGGCGGTCTCATCGCTGGCCTGCAACCTGATGCCCAGATCGTTGGCGGTGATCACTTCAGTCATGACGCGCTCCCTCATCAGCCCTGTGTAGATATGAAAAACACCAGGTGCGGAAGTTCGTTTTTTCGGGTCCGCTGACGCGCGCGTAAAAATAGTCAGTTATCAGGGGTTTACAACTAAAAACATCCGGGTATACTCGTCGCCCATAACGCCGGTATAGCTCAGTTGGTAGAGCAACTGACTTGTAATCAGTAGGTCCCGAGTTCGACTCTTGGTGCCGGCACCATACAAGGTTACAAAGACAGCCAACACAGTCTTTGAAACCACCGAAAAACCCGCCTTCTGGCGGGTTTTTTCGTTTTGGGGTTCCATCGGTTTCCGTTAGAAACTGGTGGATTCCAACCGTTTTAAGGGTAGAGTTTGGGATACAGGTCACTTCGATAAAAGGGAGTACCCTTATGTCGCGCACCACAGCTCCGCTCTCCGACGCAGCTTGCCGCTTGGCAAAACCTACAGACCGCGCCTACAAGCTTTTCGATGGCGATGGCCTCTACCTCCTAGTCCAACCCAATGGCCGCAAAGGCTGGCGGCTCCGTTACGTCAAACCTGACGGACGGGAAGGACTGACCTCGCTCGGCAACTACCCCGTCATTGGCCTCGCCGATACGCGCCGCAAGCGCTTGGAAGTTAAGCGAATGCTGGCGGATGGCGTTGATCCTATAGAGACCAAGCACCAAGCCAAGGCGGAAGCCGTAATCAAAGGCAGAACCTTTGAAAGCGTTGCGCACGACTGGCATACAGAAATGTCGGCCAAGTGGGCACCAGGCCATTCCAAGACAGTGATGAGCCGCCTCAAAACCCACGTATTCCCGCTGATCGGCGCTCGCGCCATTGTTGATCTCGACACCCATGACCTCATGCAGCCCTTGGAAGCGATCAAGAAGCGCGGAACGATTGACGTTGCTTTAAGGGTACAAAACTACCTGCAGAGCATCATGCGCGAGGCAAAGCGCCTCCGGCTTATCACCGCAAACCCTGCTTACGACCTCGAAGGCTTGATCAAAGCCCCGCGGGTGGTACATCGCCCCGCTCTACCCTTATCGCGACTGCCGGAACTACAGGAGCGGATCGACACCTATAAAGGCCGCACACTTACCCGTCTGACGGTGATGCTATCGCTGCATGTGTTTGTACGATCCAGCGAACTGCGTTTCGCCCGCTGGAGCGAGTTCGACCTCAAGCGCGGCACCTGGGAGATACCGGACACTCGACCCGCGTTGGAGGGAGTACCCTTTTCCACAAGGGGTACGAAGATGGCAGGTGATATCCATCTTGTACCCTTATCGCCGCAAGCTGTGGCCTTGCTTGAACAGATCCACGCCTTCACCGGTAAATTCGACCTAGTGTTTGCAGGCGATGCCAAGCCCTGGAAACCGATGTCCGAAAATACCGTGAACAACGCGCTACGGACGATGGGATACGACACCAAAACCGATATCTGCGGGCATGGGTTTCGTTCGATGGCCTGTAGCGCGCTGATTGAGTCAGGGCTGTGGTCCGAGACAGCCATTGAAAGGCAGATGAGCCACAAGGAGCGCAATAACGTCCGTGCCGCTTACATCCACAAGGCCGAGTTCATCGAGGAGCGCAGGCTGATCATGAACTGGTGGAGCCGGTATCTGGAGGCCAACCGGCAGGAGCATGTCACTCCACACGAATTCGCAAACCAGACCGGAGCGAACGTCACTCGCCTAAAAGCAAAACGTGGCGCAACCGAATAAGCGCTCGGTCTTCATATCTCAGTGATCCGCTTGTCCACGCGGGTCCATCCAATCAGGGCTGCAAAGCCGCCCAGTTTGGATGGACCTCACTTAAAAAATCTAAAGCCCACGCAACTGTCTGTGGAAAACCACAGATTTCCACCGGTGGATAATTTCATCCACAGCCGCAGAACTCCCAAAAATTCGAGCCTTGACCCGAATTATCCACAGGCGTAGAAAAGATCTGGCAAATCGCTGTCGCTGACAGCAACCCAGGTAGCCAGAACCTTTAAGGCTACGCCACACTGTGGTGGTTCTCCCAAAGTGCGATTAGCGTCCGGCGGCTCGCACGGTCACAGCGATGTGATGGATGCCTACTTTTTCCAGTGTGCCCACTGCGGCAACTCATCCCCTTTCATAGCTGCCCTGCAGCAACCTATCCGCTTGGCCATTCCCGTGCGCCAATCTGCGTCCGTCTCTTTCTCCCGGAAAGAGACGGGCGCTCCTACCGCTGCTGCAGCCCAACTCGTACAAGGCTTTGCGGCATTCCCCCTCGTGACAATCGGCGTGACAAACACCGAAGTCACCAGCAACAGCGATGCAGATGATGGTGCCGCAGCCCACGGAATGGACTGCACCTGACTGACAGTCAGGCATGCCCCGGTCATCGCTTCACTGCCTTCACCTGACTCAGGATCTCGCGGCATTAGTCTCGTCAGCCAATGCAGCCTCTACCCGCCCACTTCTTCGGAAGTGTTCAGGAGGCCAGATCATGAGATGCCCAAGCTCCCGGCCGTAAGGAGCCGCCAGTCCTGCGTTAGTGGGCAACCCTCACAGGTCGCAGGGGCCTTGATCCCTGATAACACTCAACATTCGTGGCGGGATGACGTGGAGAAGTTTTCAAAAGTTTTGGCTTCGAGAGGGGTTTGATCATGCCACTGGTGGGTAGGCGAGATGGGCGCAATTTTGGCTATGGCCGGCAGCTGAGTTATGCCGGGCCGCAGGCATTGCGACATCTATTTGGCGGAGGGCATTACGGCACAGTCAAGGCGCACAGTGATCGCTGGCAGGCGTTTGTGCGCTGGTGTCGGTCGGAAGATGGGCCGGGGTTTAACGATGCGCGGCAAATTGATCGGCAGACTTTGCTGGACTATGCAGTACATCTGCGTCACCAATTGAACAAGGTGGCCTCGCCATTGCCACCGCGCAGAACCGATTGTCCAGCGTCAACCGGACCATGGCCGCGCTTCGCGGTGATCAGTATGTGAAAGTGCCGAGTCCGAGCAGGGCGCTAGGAATGCAGCGCACCAGTGTTCGCCTCTCGGTGCCGCAAGGCCAAGTCCGCGAACACGTGAAGCGGATTATTGACGTGCTCTGTGAACACCAAATGCCGCGCGCAGCGGCCATCGCTCAGTTGGCGAGAGCCACCGGCATGCGCTTACGCGAGGCCATTTTGGCGGACCTACCGCGTTTAACGCGTGAGGCCGATTACTACGGCAAGATCAACATTCAGGACGGCACTAAGGGCGGCCGCGCCGGTGCATCTGCACCCCGTTGGATTACGGTGGAAAACTATATTCTTGACGCGCTTGAATTTGCAAAGCAGGTGGCGCCTGCAGGAAGCCACAACCTGATTTCTCCGAACGAAAGCTACTTGAGAATTCTGCAGGAAGTCATCCGCCCTGCGCGCGACACAATTCATGCACACAACCTCAAAGGCTTTCATGAACTACGAGCGGCATACGCATGTGAGCGCTACGAGCAAATCACCCAACATTGCGCACCTATCAACGGCGGTGAATGTTGCAAGCTAAATCCGCGCCTTGATCGTGAGGCTCGGAGGCAAATCGGATATGAGTTGGGACACGGTCGGATTGACGTGGTCGCCGCCTACATTGGGGGACGCGCATGAGCAAGCCATTCGATATGAAGCTGTTCTTAGCTGGAGTACTTACTGGATCACACGCAACACGGCAGCGCCATTTGCGGCAGGCAACCATCATTCAGGTTGAAATTGCTGAACGCTGGCAGCGAGAGATGCCTTGGGCTTGGCAAAGAAAGCATGTGGATTGGTTTCTTGAGCATCGCCTAAATCGGCGCAGCGCGGCGACACGTTATTACTATTTGCTGACCGTACGTCTACTCGCTCGACGCTTACAAAAATCATGGGTATTCAAACTTTGATTGAGGAGATAATTTGATATTTTTACTACAAGTTGCGTTGAGCGAAAAGCAGGCGTCGAAAATTAGTAGATCCTTCCAAATCAACAACTAGGTTTTCGTTCAGTCCCCGGAAAATTTCACCAGCTGCATGTGGAAAGCGCTTATTATTGAAAACCGCGTCATAGATGTACGTCAAGGCTGGAAAGGTTAAAATATGAATCGTGATGTTTAGGACTGATAGTTATCACAGCAACAACTCAAATTCGGAAATTATGACATACTATAACTTACGGCAGAAAAATAATGCCCGCCTCCTACGGGCCTTTCCATTAGTTATTGCAAAAACTTATAACATTACACAACTCATTTTTAGGGTGCTGCAAAATGAAAGTATTAAGACGGTCCATCCATGACTTAATGTTTGCGTATTGAGCGTCATTTCTCCAGTTCCAGTGGCTTTGCAGTTTAAGCTGCTCGTGTACAGCTTTTCGAAGATACTGAGCATGCTTATCTTGGTCGAAAGATAAGTATGACTTTTTATCATCTCCAAAAAAAATGTAATCAGGAGTAGGTGCTTTTATATTTATGATTTCTGAAATATTTAAACTCTCTATGTGCTTGAAGTTCAAATCGTTCGCATCAACGGCTGTCGGAATTATGTGTAGGTGAGCGTGATCGACACAGCTCATCAAAGATTTATCGACATCTAATATTCCATGCTCGAAATAGAAAATATAATTTGAGCCCAGCACAGCCTTATAGATTGACTGCAATTCATGAATTATTGCCTCCAGCTCAACAATCTCATCTATTGTAGCCATGCTGAGAGCTGTGTAATGCCTTTTTGGAACTATTAGCAAATGACCAGAAATTAGCGACCCAACACTTGGAAAGATATAAAAACTTAGACTTTCTAGTCTCAGCCTATTTACCCCAATAACGGGCATGATATTCTTGAGATAATAGCTGTTATCTATATCTCCCGCAAACTCTGCGCAATAACTGCATTTATCCATGTAAAATTATTCCTTTAACAAAATCGCACATGGATTTAAACGTGACCTCACTTTTGTCAGACGGTTTACAAATTTCAGTGTGGGTTGCATCAATCACGACATGTTCGCAGTTTGGAATATTTGGGTTTGAAGATTTTTTGTTGACTATTGTCAAGTTGGAGTTTTCCCCATAACTCCTGTGAGAAATTTTGTGTTGCGTGACTAATCGGTGGTATTCACGATTGAGAATGACCAACTCCTTATCGTTATAGAACAAACTTCTTACAGGCTCGGGCCCCAAGAGAAATTGCGAAAGATATAAAAAGTTAGCCAGCCTTGATCCGAGATGAGGCGTGGCTAAAAAAACAACGCCAGCAATACTCTGAAAGTGTTCTGGATTGCTTTGCATTTTAAGTGAAAGCAGAATTTTCTTTATTATTAGACCTCCGAAGCTGTGGCCTATAAGTATGGTTTTTTTCTTGAAGAGACTATTGGTTTCTAGAAGATGCAGAAGATTATTAGTTCTTTCTTCAAGAGACATTCCCTTCCCCATAAAACGCACTGGCGGATTTGCGTATCCCAGCGAGAATACTCTTGTCTTAGTTTCTTCAGACATTCTGGTGGGAAGGTAAAATCCAGTTTTGCTGTTGAGCCAGGTTTGTCTTGCATCCCCTCCTAACCCATGAACAAATATTATATCAATCTCTGACTCGCTGTCGTCCGAGACTTGATAGACCTGAGGATATCTATCGGGGCTTATATCATCATATCTATGATAGATATTTATAGGAGTTTGCGAATACTCAGGACTTTTATTTAGCTCCCCAATTGCCATAATGGTATCGTGCGCACCATAGCTAGTATCCTTGCCATGATCAGTGGTGTCGCCGACAAAATGAACCTCATTAATTATTTTTTTTGTATATTCATCGACAATCTTACAGGGTAATTTTCGCAAATAACCGTTGGCAACAATCGCTCGCACAAACAAATGCATTAACGGGTAGTAAAAAGTTATTCTTCTAGGACTTCCCTCCTCAATTACTGAAACCTCTTCACGGTTCAAACATTCATTCCATGAGGTAGCATTCCCAATTTTACTGAGGGCAAAGTCGATACCCTTTGTTACAACATTAGAGTTTTTGTGTTCAGTTTCTGCCAGCAGGATCAAAGCATATGCCGTAGAGCCCAAGCACTCTCTACCGTTTTGGTCGGGCCAGCCGCCCGACTGCATAGTGTTTCCCAATACATACCTGACACCACGATGAAGAGCAGTGGTCAGCTCCGAAGTGTTAAGTTTTGTGCTCGAAATGGCCCTCAACGCAACGGTCGTGCTTACTATTCTGGAGGGGCTATTTTTGATAAGCCCCCACCCGCCGTCATCATTTTGGGATTCAATCAGCCATTTTAATGAGTCATTGATGACTGTATCGAAGTTAACTGCCTCCGTGTTGCACTTTGAGAGGGCAATACAGGACCAAGCAGTCGCGTCTACCACACCAACTTTATTGACATTAGAAACGAAGGGAAAACTTCCATCTGGACGAGCAAAGGACTTCAGTGTATTTAACGCGCGATATAATTTCCCGAGGTCGAATCCGTTCGACCTAAGTGCAATTAATACTTGCGCTGTTGCTACAATCCCTATTGTTTTATTAGATCTCAGCTCTCGATACCAACCTTCCTGGGTTTTATATATAATCCTATTATTATAAAGATCTTGTATTTTTTTTTCGAGAGTTAACAGGATGCTCAATTTTATTCACCAATTACTTGTCTGAAATATCTATCCATGGGTATAACAGAGTCTTGGGTCGTATTTAGTCTTAGGCAATATTCTTTTATAGCTGCTTGTTTGATTTCATTTGTAGTCTCAAACATAGACGAAATATATCTTTTAGCGTTGCTGCATGCGAACAAGTAGAGTGAAGCAACTGTGTTCGGCGAAGAGTCTTTAGAAGACTGAAGCACACCGATCATTTTACCAGTTTCACTTTCTTGCAAGTCCTTAGCTAAGATTTTCAGAGCGCTCAACTGCTCAGATGGTAGACCCCTAACATATTCGGCTACTTCGTCGATATCTAGAATTCTGGCAGAGATACATTTTTGAATATGCTCTCGAATGCACGATTTTGGAACAAGATTCTGCTTATTGATACTAGCATGATCTATGCACCTAGCAATCTCGTCAGTGATATCGCTTTTTGCCTTAAATTTATCGCCTGACATACAGTCAATTATAATTTTTGGAACCCCGCCTGTACCCAAGGTGCAGTACATGTCTTGGGCTTTTTTCAGCAGTGCTAAGTCTTGTTCGTAGACGTCATGACCATCTACGTAATTTCGCTTTCCTTTCGAACCGACATTCTCATGAGAGCTTGTTATACTCCCTTTTAGTACAACATATAAGTCCGGCTTAGGTAGGCCTAAGGCGCCGTGTTCCATTTCATAAACCCACGCCGAAATATCTTCGCCGCTGCGTATGCTCTGAAAGGTTGCATTCGACAGACTGTATCGGTTTGAAATTACGATGCGACCTGATGCAATAGACGCTTTAATTCTTTCAACGAATTGCATCCTATCTAAGCTAAAAAGCATCGCCATTAATTTTCCTGGCAGACTTCTAGCGTTAATATCCTTATCTCTTCCTGATAGTAATTCTCCTAGCTCTTTACCTATAAAAGACTCATATGCTGGAAAATCATAGGTATCTACGCAATTGCCAAGCTGCGTGAACCTTTCCTTAAGTAAGGATAGTTGAGTCGCCTTTCCTGTTCCATCTATGCCTTCAATCACAATAAACATATCACTAATCTCACCTGGTATGCTTTGGGGACCAAAAAATCTAGGCCTTAGGGCCTATTATCGCATTAAGTTTATTTTTTTGCATTATGAAAATCATTCCGGTTACTGAGAGTTATAAGAGATTTAGTATCGTCAATGTTTTATTGGTTTACCACCTCATTGGTTATGGAGCGCAGTTTGATTATACGGAAAGTAAATTGTGTATCTTGCCTAGCGGACGTCGTCTAATTCGTGCTCATCCATCAGAAAAAACCCCTCGACATACTGATTATGTCGTTACTGGTTACTAAAAATTTTTTAATGTAGCTTTTTGTGCGGCAGTAGAGAAATCTAGGCTTTCAGCTTTTATATAAAGGCACTCTTGTGTAAATATTTGGCGAAAGGGACTATTTAATATTGTAATAGTTCGGAACGTTTTACCATCGCGTGGTTGATTGCCATACGTATGAATGTAACACCTGAGACATACCCGTGAGTCCGTTCAAGGCGCAATCTGACACGGTTAAAAAGCGCCTTATCGAGACTCGTTCACAATATGAAATCTGATCAGAAATTTTTCTGAAGACGATTACCGCAGCGAGTCGTTCATCCGGAACCTCGTGGCAGCTAAGTCGATACATTCCGTGATCAAGGCATCATTCTGACTGAGCAACAAGACGCCGTGCGGACATTTGTGCAGTCGGAGTGCGTAAATCCCTCAGTCGTAGTTGCTCCGACCAACTACGAAAATCTGAACTGATCATCCAATCGGCGGAGGAAAATCTGGAGCAGCGGATACTGATACCCGTGCTCTCGAAGGCACTGCTGGCCCAGACAAATAAGCGGTTAATCTACGCGGACATCGAAGAGCTGGGCAAGGTGGTGACCCACATCGAGAGTCATTCAATGGGTCGAAACAACCGGGCATTTCCCCTAATTCAGGAGCGGCTTAATAACCTCATAGGCTCGTTAACATGATTATAAAAAATGAGGAAAGCAATATTTTGATATTTGAAGTCAAGATGACTTTTAAACCAGCCTAATTCTGAGCGTATAGAGAATTAGATAACCGGCCATCCCGCCCCGACTGCTTATGTCGCTACCTCGCGTACTAAATTTTCATAGCCCCCACGAACCATTCCACAGGCACGAGTGAGGGTCATAGCTCAGGGACCTATAGATACTAGTTTGGTTTTCTCGTATGGAGAACTCTCGGGCTAATGCTTAAGGATAGTTTTAGAGATAGTAATATTTATCTATCAATATAAAATCTATACTACTCATATGTTTATGATTTTTTTCGACTCCTGGTGCCCATACAAGGTTCCAAAGACAGCCAACACAGTCTTTGAAACCACCGAAAAACCCGCCTTCTGGCGGGTTTTTTCGTTTTGGGGTTCCAGGCCTGGCGCTAAAAGGACGCCCGTTAACTGCTAGCTATTGTGCAGATGCTTTTTCAGGAACGACCGGGTTCGCTCCTGAACCGGGTTTTGCAGGATCTCGCCCGGCGCCCCTTCCTCGACCACAACCCCGCCGTCCATAAAGATAATCCGGTCTGCAACTTCGCCTGCAAAACGCATTTCATGGGTGACGATCAACATGGTCATGTTCTCCGCGGCGAGCTGCTTCATGACCAGGTTGACCTCTTCGACCAACTCGGGGTCCAGCGCCGATGTGGCCTCATCGAACAACATGACTTTTGGCTGCATTGCCAGCGCCCTTGCAATGGCAACCCGCTGTTTCTGTCCGCCAGAGAGGCGGGAGGGATACTCATCAAATTTGTCGGCCAGTCCGACTTTTGCCAAATATTCCAGCGCCAGTTCACGCGCGGCTTTTTTCGTCAGTCCCTTGAGCTTTAGCGGGCCCAGCGCAATGTTTTCATATACGGTCAAATGCGGAAATAAATTGAAGTGCTGGAAGACCATGCCCATTTGCTGACGCACGGCATTTATATGCTGTTCATAGGCACGGCCTTTCAATGGCCGGTTAACTTGTTCTCCATCTAACCAGACCTCGCCATCGTTCAGCACTTCCAGGTGATTGATGGAGCGCAGCAGTGTGCTTTTGCCAGATCCACTGGGGCCGATGATGGCGATGATTTGCCCGCGAGCGACACAAAGATCTATGCCCTTGAGTACTTCAAGTGCTCCATATGCCTTACGGGCACCCTTGACCTCAACCATATATGTATTATTGATCATCGTGACATCTCTACTTTCTTTTCGAGAAGATGCAGGCCGGCTTCGAGAACAAGATTGGCCGCGTAATAGATAACCGCCACAGTCAGATAAAACTCGAACGGGCTATAAGTTTCGCTGACTGCCAGTTGCGCGCTGTATACCAGCTCTGCAATCCCGATCATTGACACCAGTGAAGTGTCCTTTAACAGGACAATCAGATTATTTCCCAGCGGCGCAAGGGTCCTGCGCAGTGCTTGCGGCACTATGACGTAACACTGGGTCTGTCCACGGCTGAGACCGATAGAACGGGCACCTTCAATCTGCCCGGGGTCAACCGAGACCACGCCGGCACGTATCACGTCGGCATTGTAGACAGCGAAGTGCAGGCTAAGGCCAATGATCCCGGCCACCGGTGCAGGAATATCGATGCCCACTTGCACCAGACCATAATAAATCACGTACAACTGCAAAAGCAGTGGCGTGCCCATGAGCAGCCACGTCATAAAACGCACGGGCAATGCCACAACTTTGGGGGCATAAAGAACGATCAGTGCAAAGGCGATCCCGGCCAGCAGACTTACTACGCTGGACGTTACAAACATTATTAGCGTCCACCACAGCCCCATCGCCAGCATCTCGGAATAGGGTGTAACGATACTCAGATCCAGGCTTTGCATATGAATGCTCTCACCTTGCTGCGAAGCGATTGTCGAGATAATCCACAATAAATCTGACCGAGTAGACCATCACAATATAAAGCAGTGCCGACACCATAAAGATTTCGAATGGCTTGTAGGTTGAACTGATAAAGCGTTGCGCCGTATATGAAAGTTCAACCACAGAGATCGTCGACACCAGTGCAGACCCTTTAATCAGTGCGACAGCGTTAACCCCCAGCGGCCGGATCATTAACTTTGCAGCTTGTGGCAGGGTGATGAACCATAACGTCTGGCTGCGCCCGAAACCAATTGAACGTGCAGCCTCTTCCTGGCCAGGGTCCACGTTGGAGATGGCGCCACGAATGGATTCCGCCATATAAGCGGCGATGTTCAGGCCCAAACCTATGACACCTGCCGCAAACGGCTCCAGTTCAATTCCGATCTGCGGGCCGCCGAAGTAGATGATGAACAGCTGAACCAGGCAGGGGGTGCCACGAAAAACACTGATGTAGAGCCTTGCCAGCCAGCGAAATATGAGGACTGTGGATAACCGCGCAGCCACCAGCACGATGGCCACCAGAAAACCAAGCAACAGTGCGAGCACGGAGATTTGCACCGTAATCCAGGCCGCCTCCAGGAAAAACGGAAATGTGCGCTGTATGAGAGTCAAATCCATGGGCACGCTCAGAAAAGTCAGATGACTGGCCCGACGACAAGTCGGGCCAGGCTAACGCCGAATCAGCGGATATCTTTGCCAATCCACTGCATCGAGATCTTTTCGTAAGTACCATCGGCGAGCATGTCTGCAAGCGCGCCCTGCAGCGCCGCCTTGAGCTCGGGGTTATTTTTGCGCAGTGCAATGCCCATGCCTTCAATCCCGCCATCGCTCTGCGGTGGCGTAATGATGCGCACCTTCTGCCCGGTTTCCTTGACTGCGACCAGCACCGGAACGCTGTCCATCACTATCGCATCGATACGCCCGGCATCCAGATCGACCAGCATCTCGGGCAGACCTTTATAGGCTCGCACCTTCAGGTTGCCGCGCGCCCTGGCCCATTTATCGTGGGCATCCCCGAGCGTGACGCCAACCACCACATCTTTAAGGTCATCAAGGCTTGTGATCGAAGAGTCATCCTTCACCACGATCGTGCGGCCCGCATGGTAATAGGGCCCCACGAAATCCACGGCCCTCTGGCGTTCCGGGGTAATGGTCATGGAGGCGATAATGGCGTCATATTTTTTCGCCAGCAGACCGGCAATTATCCCGTCGAACGGCGTGGTAATAATCTTCACCTTTACCCCCAGGCGCTCGGCCAGGGCCTCGCTGATGGAGGCATCGAAGCCGACAATCTGGTTCTGCTCGTTGGCAAAGCTGAAGGGAGAGTATTGGCCGCTCATCGCGATACGGATTTCTTTGGAGTCCTGGACCGACGCCAAATCATCGGCCTGAACAGCTGACGTGCAAAACAGGGCCGCAGCCGCAACTGTGGACGCGGCAATCAATTGCTTGAGCTTTGTAGTTAGCATTGGAGGCACCTTGGAAGAATTGTTTTTTATTTTTCTTGGGATTACTCACCCAGCCTTCACCAAAGCTTTGCATAGGTCATTGCGCAAAGCACCCTGCAAGGTGTCAGCCTGACTGACACATTGCCGGAGTTGGCCGACACAATGTCGGCCGAGGATTTACTCAAGTGCAGCCTTAAAGCTTTCGTCCAGAACCTCAAGCAGAAAATCAGCATTGGTCTGACTGAAAATCATCGCCGGGCGCATTTTCAGAACATTGTCATGGGGGCCTTCCGTACCTATCAAAATGCCTCGCTCCCGGGCACCATCGGCGACTTTCCTGGCCAGCGCGGTGGCGGGAACCCTGGTTTTTCGATCCGTGACCAGTTCGATGCCGAGGAACAGCCCCTGGCCGCGCACATCGCCTATGGCCTCGTAGCGTGGCTGCAGCTTGCGAAAGCCATCGAGCAGATAGTTACCCATGGTCAGTGCGTTGAGCTTCAAGTTATCGCGCTCGATCACATCCAGCACCGAGAGCCCTATGGCGCATGAAACCGGGCTGCCGGCAAAGGTATTGAAGTACTCCATGCCGTTGTTGAAGCTGTCGGCAATTTCACGGGTGGTCACCACCGCCGACATGGGATGCCCGTTGCCAATGGGTTTGCCCATGGAGACTGCATCGGGAACCACACCCTGGGTTTCAAACGCCCACCAGTGGCTGCCGACCCGACCAAAGCCGACCTGGACTTCGTCAGCCAGGCACAGACCGCCCTCTGCACGCACCATGGCATAGACTTCTTTGAGGTAGTTTTCCGGGAAGAACAGTTGCCCGGCGACGCTGGGAATGGACTCCGCCAAAAAGAACGCCGGGGCTCTGCCCTGCTTGCGCATGATCTCGATCTGGTCCGCCACGCTTTCAGCGAAACGTTTGCCCAGCTCCTCGAACGGCCAGTCAGCCGCAGCACGGTACGCATCCGGTACAACCGCCTCAAACACATGCTCTGCACGGCCCTTGCCGGCTTTGCGCTTGTACTTGTAAGGGCTGAGGTCGATCAGTTCCTGGGTCGTGCCGTGGTAAGCCCAGTCCAGCACAATCGCATCGTTGCGACCCGTGTGATTACGCGCCATACGGAGCATCAGGCTGTTGGCTTCACTGCCTGAACAACCGAAGGAAGCAACCGCCAGACCTGCTGGTAACGTGGCGGTGAGCCGCTCTGCATACTCCACAATATTGTCGTGCAGGTAACGGGTGTTGGTATTGAGCCGGGCGGCTTGTTGCGACAGCGCTTGCACCACATCCGGATGGGAATGGCCGAGATGGCACACGTTATTGAAGCAATCCAGGTAGGCCCTGCCGAAGTTGTCTATCAACCAGACCCCGTCCCCGCGTACGAACTTGATCGGATCTGAATACGAAATCGACAAGTTAGGCAGCAACAGCTCTTTACGCTTCGCCACAATCTCGGCCTTGCTGCGCCCGTCCTGGCTGTAGGTTTCCGGAGGAATGCCGGCGAGCGCCGACGGGTCGGGGAACACGTCAGCCCAGACCTCAAGATAAGCCCGCTCACCTACGCCGATGAACTCGCTGGCTTGCAACCCGGTGTCAGTGGACATCTGAAAATGCACATGGGGGATCCAGCCACCATTTTCCGCATCCGTGCCCATATACCCCACAAGCGCACCCGCCTCCAGGCGATCACCGGGTTTGAGCCGCGCCAGCGCTTCATGGGCCATGTGCCCCCACAGCGTCAGGAATGGCGGACAAGCTTCTGGCGAATGCTCGAGCATGATCAAACCACCGTAGCCCAGCGGGTCGCCCTCGACTTCGACGCTGCGCACCACCCCGGCAACAGGGGTATACAGAGGCGTCCCCGCGGGCATGAGCAAGTCGACACCAACGTGAATGATCCGACGCTGCCCTTCAATGAACCGCGATTCGAACGCCGTATCGGTATAGATGGTTCTGGCCTCGCCCCATGGCCCGATGCCCAGCGGCACCTTATGCCCGGCAGAAAATTCATTCCACCACCTGGCGGCCTCTGCAGGACGCTGCTCGGCGGAAGCGATGGTCATCACGTGGGATGCATCTGCAAACGGCGCAATGGCCTTGTTCATGGTCGCCGCAGACGGATGCACGATATCCGCGAAGGATTTGCTGTTTTCGCCCATCCAGCGGCGAACCGCACCGGCGCCCTCGATCGCATCAAACCCGCAGGCTTTGCGCAGGATCGCCGTCGCCAGGCGCGGGTTCATCCGGTCCATTCGCTCCAGAAGGCGCCAGGCCGGCGCTTCGCTGATGGCCAGGTAGGGATTGTCCTCGGTCTGGCCGCAGCGCAAAGCCGACAAGGTGACGCTTGTCACCAGGCGCATGGCAATCAGATTGAAGAGAACATCAAGCTCTTGCGGTTGCAGCGGGTACTTCTCATGGAAACCGGCAGTCAGGGCAGCTGCTGCGCCGACCGGATCTTCCATGTCGAGAATGGAATACGCGCAGGTGATGGCGACTTCGGCAATCAGAATGGTATGGACCGCATCGCCAAAGTCGATGATGCCTGAGACCTTCTGCGGGTTCCGCGGATCGACCAGGATGTTCCAGTCATTACCGTCGTTGTGAATGACCTGGGTGCGCAGACGCGCAAGCCGGGGTTGCACGGAATGTTCAAAACGATCGATGAAGCGTTCCAGAATGGCTCTTCTGGCAGGGTCCTTGATGAAGTGCAGGCGTGAACGCGAACGTGCGGCGTGACGCAGATCCCAGTCCAGATCCCGTACCGCGCCGGGATGTATGAAGCCTTGAAGGGCCCGGTCTATATCACCGAACGATTGGCCCAGGCTGCGCATCAATTCGAACGTGCGCGGAACCTCGGCCAGGGGCGTGCCGTGCAACCAGCTAACCATGCGCACTGCATGGGTTTCACCGGAGGGCGCCACTACAGAGGCCAGAAAGTCACCTGTCAGGCTTTTCTTGAGTGAAGGCACGGTGAGTTCAGGGCTGTAGCTGGCGAGGTGGCTGAGAATGGCGGCCTGAAACTCGCTTTCGACTCGCGGTTCAGTCGAGTTGACCACTTTCAGAATCCATCCCGCACCGGTTCCTGTCTGCAACCGGTAGTTGCGGTCGCGCTCGCCATCCAGAGGCGCAGCCGTACCTGTAACGTTGAAAAGCTGCTCGCCGAGCTTTTCGGCATCAGCCATCGAGAACCGGGGGGCGGGATGGGAAAGATTAGTCATGGTAATTGTTTTCCAGGCCATTTTTTTCAGATAGCTTGGCATGCGAAACCTTGCAGGACAGTAGGTATGCGGTCGGCTTTGGCCTGCATATTGCCGGAATCAACCGGCACAAATTCGGTAGCAGAATCGGGGAGTTCCAATGCGCGAGCTGGACACGAAAGATCGCGAAATACTCGAAATTCTTTCTAAAGAGGCTCGAATTGCCCTGAAGGCCCTGGCAGCGAGAATCGGTCTTTCAAGAAGTGCTACCAGCGAGCGGGTCATCAACCTTGAACGCAACGGGGTGATCAGAGGCTACCGGGCCGATATCGGCGAAATCGATGCCAACGTGATTCGCGCAATCCTCCTGGTGTGCCTCAAGCGCACGCCTGCAATGGGCCTGCTTGACCTGCTTGCACAAAACTCCCAAGTGCGACGCATCTCTTCGGTCAGCGGTCAGCTCGACCTGGTGATTGAGGTCGAGTCACGCACCATTGATGATCTGAACCGGGTGCGGGATGCAGTCGCCAGCCATGAATCCGTTGAAGACATCACCACCGCCGTGGTGCTTCGCCGCGATATTGACCGGCAGTCCTGAGGCGTCAGCGACTCCAGATTCAAACCGTTACCCGGGGTCTCATAGATGACCCCACGTCATCTGTCCCTTGAGGATCCATCCTTTGTCAGCCCCCTGAGATGTAACTTCTAATTGCTGGAAGCAAAGTGACTCCGATCACTGATTTCAACAATAAAAGCGCTTCCAGGAGATTCCATGCACAGTGCTACCACTCTATTGCTGGTGTTGTTTTGTGCCATTGCTCTGATTGTTTTTCTGATCGTCAAAGTCCGCGTCCACGCCTTTCTGGCCCTGACTGCCGCCAGCTTTGTGGTGGGTATTGGTTCAGGCATGCCGCTGACGCAACTGGCTGCTTCCTATGAAAAAGGTGTCGGCGGCACGCTCGGGTTTCTGGCAACCATCATTGGTCTGGGCGGGATTCTCGGCAAGATGCTGGAAGAGTCAGGCGGCGCCGAGCGCATCGCTCAGACACTGCTCAAGGCCCTGGGTAAGGAGCGCGCCTCCTGGGCCATGATGCTCGTAGGATTCATAGCCGGCATCCCGGTGTTCTTTGAAGTAGGTTTTGTTCTGTTGATTCCGTTGATCTATGTGGTCGCGAAAGAAACCAGAATCAATCTTTTGTACCTGGGCGTGCCCCTAGCCGTGTCGCTGATGGCCGTGCATTGCATGTTGCCGCCCCACCCGGCCGCGATGGCAATTACCGGGTTGCTGGGTGCCGATGTCGGCAAAGTGATCATCTATGGCCTGATTGTCGCCCTGCCGACCGCCATGATCGCCGGACCGCTGTGGGTCAAGCTGGTCTGCAAGCGCGATGCGCCGGACTCTCAGGAAGCGTTTTTGAACGAGCATTGCGATGACAGCAAAACCCGGGAGCTGCCAGGCCTTGGCCTGACCCTGCTGACCATTATGTTGCCCCTGCTGCTGATGGTGGGGAAAACCTTCGCTGCCGGGCTGCCCCACGACTCCATGGCATTCAGCGTTATTTCATTTCTGGGCACTCCCCTGATCGCCCTGTCCATTGCCGTGGTGTTTGCCTATTGGTCGCTGGGCTTGCGCCGCGGGCTGAGCATGGCTGAGCTGCTGGCTCACACCCAGAAGAGCTTCCCGCCTCTGGCCAGCATTCTGCTGATCATCGGTGCCGGCGGGGCCTTCAACGGCATTCTGGTGGACAGCGGCGTGGGTGACGCACTGTCCGCCACCCTGACCCAATTGAATATGAACCCCATCGTTCTGGCATGGCTGGTGGCCGGCCTGATGCACTTCGCCGTCGGTTCGGCAACGGTGGCCATGATCAGTGCGGCGGGCATGATCCTGCCCATGCTCGGTGCCCATCCCACGGTGAGCAAGGAAATCATCTGCGTAGCCATCGGCGCCGGTGCCATGGGCTGGACCCATGTCACGGACTCGGCCTTCTGGGTGGTCAAGGAGTACCTGGGGGTCTCGCTGACCGACGCACTGAAGATATTTACCACCGCCACGGTACTGGCCTCGTTGATCGCACTGGGCCTGACCCTGGTGCTGTCGCACTTTGTTTGATCCAACCCGTATTTTTCAGCCTTATTGTTTAAAGGGACCACGTCATGATTTTGGGAAAAACCCTTGAAAGCTGGTGTGCCAGCTACCCTCTGATTCGCGATCTGGTCGCGCTGCAAGAAACCACCTGGTTCAATCCCGGCGTGGCCCCGGTCGCCCAGGCCATTGGCGATGTGGGACTGACCGAAGCCGATGTCGCCGATGCCAGCGCCCGGCTCACGCGATTTGCTTCTTACCTGCGCCAGGCGTTCCCGGAAACGGCCAGCAGTGGCGGGATTATCGAGTCGGACATTGTGCCGGTGAGCCATCTGCAGCAACTGCTCGGCGAGCGCTACAACCAGGTATTGACGGGCTCGCTGTGGCTCAAGCGCGACAGCCATCTGCCCATTTCGGGTTCGATCAAGGCGCGCGGCGGGATCTATGAAGTGCTCAAACATGCCGAAGATCTGGCACTGGCCGAGAATTTCCTGACCCTCGAAGACGACTACGCGGTGCTGCACAGCGACAAGGCCCGGGCGTTTTTCGGGCAGTACAAAATAGCCGTCGGCTCCACCGGAAACCTCGGCATGTCGATCGGGATCATGGGCGCAGCCCTGGGCTTCCAGGTCACCGTGCACATGTCGGCCGATGCCCGCCAATGGAAGAAAGACAAATTGCGCGCTCACGGCGTAACCGTCATCGAATACGCCAGCGATTACAGTGTGGCCGTGGCCCAGGGCCGTGAACAGGCAGAGGCCGACCCGGCCTGCCATTTCGTCGACGATGAAAACTCGGTCAATCTGTTTCTGGGTTACGCCGTCGCCGCCGAGCGTCTGAAGCAACAATTGGCAGCAGCGCAAATTACCGTGGATGCGCAACATCCGCTGTTTGTGTATTTGCCCTGTGGCGTGGGCGGCGCACCGGGTGGTGTGGCTTTCGGCCTGAAGCTGGCGTTCGGTGATGCCGTGCACTGCATCTTCGCCGAACCCACCCATTCACCCTGCATGATGCTGGGCGTCTATACCGGCCTGCACGATGAAGTCAGCGTGCAAGACTTCGGCATTGATAACGTAACCGCTGCAGACGGCCTGGCGGTTGGCCGCGCTTCCGGCTTTGTGGGCAAGGCCATGCAGCGCCTGCTTGATGGCTTTTACACCGTCAGCGATGAAGAAATGTACAGCCTGCTGGCACTGATGGAGCGCAGCGAAGGTCTGCGCCTTGAGCCCTCCGCGCTCGCCGGCGTACCCGGGATTGCCAGGGTGCAGGCCGATCAGCAGGGCTACCTGGCCCGCGCAGGCCTGGACGCCCATGCCATGGCCAACGCCACTCACCTGATCTGGGCTACGGGCGGCAACATGGTGCCTGGCGACGAGATGGACGCTTATCTGGGCAAGGGCCGTGAATTGCTCGCCAGGGGCTGATCCTGCCCGCTGACTCAAAGGCTGGACCGGATGTGGCAAAATGCACCCATTGCCACATCCGGCAAGCCTTACCGGTTTTTGGCTTGAGGGGAAACAGCCGTGCTCAACCTTCCGCCCCGCATCAGTTCCAGACTCAACAGCAGCCAGTTCGCCAATTTGCATACGTTTCTGGTTGCCGCACGCCATCTGAGCTTCGCCCGCGCCGCAGAGGAACTGTGCCTGACCGCCAGCGCCGTCAGCCACCGTATCAGCCGGCTGGAAACAGCCCTGAACATGAAGCTGTTCCAGCGCCTGACCCGCCAGGTCAGTCTGACCGACGAAGGCGAACGCATCTTCGAAATACTGCAGAACGCGATGGGCGAACTGTCCGAGGCCCTTGAACAATCGTCACAGGCAGAAATTGCCGGCTCCATTGCGCTTTATGTCCGGCCTTCGGTCGCCCAATGCTGGCTGGTGCCCAGACTGGCGGATTTCGTCGAGCGTTACCCGCTGGTCTCACTGGATCTGCGGGTGGGCAATGACAATGTCGACTTCCGCACCCGCAAAATTGATCTGGCCCTGTATTACGCCAACGGTGAATTTCCCGGCCTGACCAGTCACCGCCTGATGCAGGAACGTCTGGCCCCTGTATGCAGCCCGCAATACGCGCAACGCCACGGCCTGCTGCAAAGCCCGGAGAACTTGAGACACTGCACGACCCTGCACGACTCCCTGGCCTGGGATCATGCCGCCTTCGATGCCGAGTGGACGTTGTGGGCCGAACAACACAACATGCTTGCAGCCCTGCCCAAGCGAACCCTGACCTTCGATCGCTCCGACCTGAGCGTGACCGCAGCCATGAACCACGCCGGCATCGCCATCGGCCGCCAGCAACTGGTCCAAAAACGCGTTGATCGTGGCGAACTGGTGCTGCCCTTCGCCGACTTCAGCGTGTGCGGCCACTACGATTATTATCTGGTTCACCCTCCCCTCAGCACCCTCCCCAAGCGCTTGCTGGTGTTTATGAACTGGCTCAAAGAATGTGCGCGGCAGTCATCGCCACCACTCTGACCCGCGCGCCGGGCTCGCGCATCATGGCGCCCGTCCTGAATCGAAGGACGCCGGGCCGCTGTCTGCAAGCGCCGCCACACAGCGACCCGATCCATCCCGTCAAAAACGCCCTTGCATAAACAGCGTGCCATCACGACAATGCGATCGATTACCATTTACTCACTGGTGGCATTCTCATGTCGGCGCTCGATCGCTCAGCTCTTCATCAGTTGTACAACGACCACAACAGTTGGTTGAAGGGCTGGTTGCGCGTGCGCCTGGGCAATGCTGCCGACGCCTCTGATCTGGCTCAGGATACGTTCCTGCGGGTCATGACCGCTCGTAACGCGGCCCCGATTCGCGAACCACGAGGCTACCTGTGTGCCATCGCACGTTCACTTTTGATTGATAAATCTCGCCGGCGCACCATTGAGCAGGCTTACCTTCACGCGCTGTCGCAAAGGCCGGAGCCCATGGATGTTTCACCAGAGATCCGTTTGTCGATCATCGAAATGCTGGTCTCCATTGATCGCCTGCTCGATGAACTAGGTGCCCGTACCCGGGAGATTTTCCTCGCGGTCCAGCTTGAGGGATTGACCTATGTAGCGGCGGCCGAACGGTTCGGTGTGTCGGTCACGACGGTGAAAAATCATTTGATTCGCGCCATGACCCGGTGCCTGTTGCTGGTTGATAACTGATGAGCGGTAGCCTGGACCTGAAAACACTTGAGGCTGCCGCCACGTGGTACGTGCAGCTCAATGACGGTGAACTCAGCGAAGCCAGGATCCGTGCCTGGCAAGTGTGGATGCAATCCGGTCCACAGAACGCGGCAGCCTGGGCCCGGGTCGAGAAGCTCCAGCAGCAATGGGCCCTGATACCCCGCCGGGCAGCCTTGTCCAGCCTCGGTGCAGCCAGTACGCAACGCCGCGATGTATTGAAAATACTTGGCCTGCTGCTGGCCACCGGCGCCTGTTCATGGCTGGCCGTTGAACAATTGCCCTACCGCCCGATGCTGGCTCAGCAACGCACGGGCTTGGGCGAACGTCGCTCGCTGCAACTGGAAGATGGCTCGCAACTGCAGCTGAACGCGGACACGGCGCTGGATATCCGCTTCGACGCAGAGCAACGGCTTATCCAGCTGTGGCGTGGCGAAATTCTGATCGAGACCGCCAGGGACCCCGCACGGCGTCCATTCATCGTGGATACCGGCGAAGGGCGCGTGCGGGCACTTGGCACCCGTTTCAGCGTCCGCCAATTGGCCGGGCGCACGCGAGTCGGGGTGCTGCAAGCCGCGGTGCAGGTCTGTGCAAACCGGCATCCCGATCGGGTCGTGCGGCTGGAGGCAGGCCAGCAGGTCTCGTTTGACCGCGATGCGGTGCATGACATTCACCTTTTACCCGCCGGCTCGACCGCGTGGGTACAAGGCATGCTGAGTGTCGACAACTGGCGCCTGGGCGACTTTATCGAGGAGCTGGACCGCTATCGGCCGGGTGTTGTGCGCTGTGCGCCAGGGGTGCAGAACTTGAACATATCAGGCGCTTTTCGTCTCGATGACACGCAAACAGTGCTGGATAACCTGAGCAAAACCCTGCCGGTGAAGGTTCGCTACCTGACCCGCTACTGGGCAAGTATCGAACCGGCATAAGCCCGGCGACAAATGACTGGACGGTTAACCTTGCTGATTTCGATTCTCATCCGTCAATGACATAAGCCGCGATCGCAGCGAGTTTCTGACATGACAACGCAAGGATCCCCGAATGCCCCTGCTCGCCCCCAACCCCACAACTAAAATAACCCGCGCTGTTCGCCTGGCGGTGTTTGGCGTAACCCTTGCCAGCCTGTCCGGCCTGGCGCTGGTGCCCACCCGGGTTTGTGCCCAGAGCCAGGCGACGTACCAGATCAGCGCTGGCCCGCTGGGTAGCGCCCTTACCCAATTTGGCATACAGGCGGGGGTCACGATTTCGTTCGATCCCAAACAGACCGGCCACCTCAATAGCGCTGGCCTGCAGGGCCAATACAGCGTCGATGAAGGCCTGCAACGGTTGCTCGCCAACAGCGGATTGCAAGCAGAGCGCCAGAGTAACGGAGGCTATGTGCTGGTCGCCGGCAGCCCTGAAACGGCACTGGAACTGGGGGCAACTCAAGTTTCCACCAACCAGCTGGGCACTGTTACCGAAGGCACCGGTTCTTACACGCCGGGCTACATCGCCACCGCCACCCGCATGGTGCTCAAGCCCCGGGAGACGCCGCAATCGATCAGCGTGATCACCCGTCAGCACATGGATGACTTCGCGCTCGACAATGTCGACGACGTGATGCGCCACACACCGGGCATTACCGTATCGGCCTACGACACTGACCGCACCAACTACTACTCCCGCGGTTTTTCGATCAACAACTTCCAGTACGACGGCATTCCTTCTGCCGTGCGCAACGTCGCCTATTCAGCGGGCAACACCCTGAGCGACATGGCGATCTATGACCGTATCGAGGTGCTCAAGGGCGCTTCAGGCCTGCTCAGCGGAGCAGGTTCGCTGGGTGGCACCATCAACCTGGTACGCAAGAAACCGACCAGCGATTTTCACGGCCATATCACCACGGGAGCAGGCTCCTGGAACAATTACCGCACTGAAGCGGACGTCAGTGGCCCCTTGACCGAATCCGGTAATGTGCGCGGGCGCGCAGTGGCGGCCTATCAGGACCGACAGTCGTATATCGACCGCTACTCGAATCAGAGCTCGGTGTTCTACGGCATCCTCGAAGTCGACCTGTCGCCCGACACATTGCTGACCGTGGGCGCCGACTACCAAGACAATAAACCCCAGGGTTCGACCTGGTCAGGCAGCTTTCCGCTCTACAACTATGCGGGTGAGATCAACAGTGCCAAGCGTTCCTTCAGCAACGCCACCGACTGGAGCAGCTGGCAGCAATACACCCGCACCGTCTTCGCCACCCTGGAACAGGATCTGGGCAGTGGCTGGGTAGGCAAGTTGCAGCTGGACCACAAGCTCAATGGCTACGATGCGCAGTTGGGAGCCATCCAGTTCGACCAGCCCGCGGCTGACGGCACCGCCAAAATCAACGCCCAACGTTACAAGGGCGAAACCACCAGCGACGCAGCCGATCTGTATGTCAGCGGCCCCTACGAATTTCTGGGCCGTGAACACGAACTGGTGCTGGGCGGCTCGATCAGTACCGCGAACTGGAAAGGCAAAGGTTACTGGGACGTGACATTCGGCACGCCGAACATTGTCGATTACTTCAACTGGAACGGGCACCTGGCCAAACCCGACTGGGGCAATGCGTCGCAAATCAGCGATGACACCGTGCGCCAGACGGGCATATACGCGACCACGCGCCTTAACCTTACCGATGAGCTGAAACTCTTTGTGGGCGGGCGGGTAGTCGACTACACACTGACGGGCACCACCAACACTTACCGCGAGTCGGGGCGCCTGATTCCCTACGCCGGCCTCACCTACGACCTCACCGACTATCTGACCGCGTATGCCAGCTACACCGATGTGTTCATGCCCCAGGAGTTCTACAACCTGGACCGCCACAGCAAGATGCTTGACCCGGACCAGGGCGAGAACTATGAAGTCGGGCTCAAGAGCGAGTTTTTCGATGGCCGCCTGAATGCCAGCCTGGCGTATTTCGAGGTCAAGGAAAGCAATCGCCCCATCCCCGACGATGCCTGGAACAACCTGTCACCCACCCCGCCCAACTACGCCTTCAAGGGCACAGCCGCGAGAACCAAGGGCTACGAGCTGGAAATATCCGGAGAGCTGAGCCCTGGCTGGAGCCTGCAGGCCGGGTACACCCACAAGGTGGTGCGCGATGACAGCGGTAAAAAGATTTCGACCTTTGAACCCGAGGATCAACTGAGCTTCTACACCATCTACAAACTCAAGGGCGACCTGAACAAAGTCTCGGTGGGCGGTGGCGCACGCTGGCAGAGCACTGCCTGGCAAGAGATGTACAACAGCCCCAAGGACAGATACGAAGATTTTTCGCAGAAACCCTACTGGGTGGTGGATCTGATGACCCGTTATCAATTCACTGAAAACCTGTCGACCACCCTCAACGTCAACAACGTTTTCGACAAGTATTACTACACCAACATCGGGTTCTATAACTCTGCGATTTATGGTGAACCGCGCAACTTCATGCTGACCACGCGCTGGGACTTCTGACCCCAATGCGTCTGCAGGAGCGAGCTTGCCTTGCGACAGGTGCCAACGACAATCTGTGTGTCGTTGAGAACACCACGAGGCACGCTCGCTCCTGCAATTTGTGGGTTGAGGAAGAAAACACGACCCATCGTTTCAAATTACACAACTATCGTATCGAATCCGGCCTCATGAACAAATTCCATATCAATATTGCCGAGTCTGATCAACCACGTACTGTTTTGCTGATAAACAATGGCACTGTAATTCTTCGGCAAAGCATTGCCCCCGCCAAGCGCGACCTTACTTATACAATCAATGGCGAACAGGTTTTTTACAACATCTGTACACCGCCCCCCAAAAAAGCAGGAAACCTTTCCTCTCGTTGTGGGGGGCTCAAGACTCGACACGCACAATAACTCACGCTGAAACTAAAACGCCCCGAACATCAGGACCTGATGTTCGGGGCGTTTCTTGTTCAGATGTCCGGCCTGTTCAGCAGACCGGTGGCATCAGAAAATGCTGATCGGGTAATCAACAAATACCCGTACTTCGTTACCGCCGACGTTGTAGTCGCTGGCGTTGTTCGAGACACGCAACCACGAACCGCGCAGACGCACGCTCAGGTCCTTGACCGGGCCGCTTTGTACGACGTACTTGGCCTGGTTGAAGATTTCACGCTCGGTACCACGGCCACGGTCGGAACCGTCGTCGATATTGGTGCCGCGCACGTAGGCGATGTTGTAGGTCAGGCCTGGAATGCCAACGGCACCGAAGTCGAAACCATAACCCAGCTGCCACGAACGTTCGTCCTTGGCGTTGAAGTCGGACCAGTAGGAGTTGGCCAGCAGGATGGTGTTGCCGCCATCGCCCACGCCGCCTGCATTGCGGTAGCCGCCATACGGGTAGCCGATTTCGCCGGTGCTGCTCTGGTAAGCCAGGGTCAGGGTGTGTGCGCCAAACGCGTAGGTGGTCGCCAGGCTCCAGATCTTGTTGTCCTGACCGTCTACTTTCAGCACGTCGCGAGCGTAGTCCTCTTTGACGTGGGTACGGTAGCCGTTGAAGTCAAACGTCAGGGACTGTTTGTCTTGCAGCGGCATGACGTAGTTAACACCCACGTACTGCTTGTTCAGCTCGTCTTCCATCTGCGAGCCGTACAGCGAAGCCGACAGGTTGTCGGTGAACTTGTAGCTACCGCCGAACACATTGATGCTTTTCAGGTCGCCGCTGTCTCGTGCGTCAGCGCTTTTACGCGATTCGGCGGTGAAACGGCCGACGTTGAGCTCAAGGCCGTTGATTTCCTTGGAGGTCAACAGTGTACCGGTGAAGCTCTCTGGCATCAGACGCGAGTTGTCGTACATCAGTACCGGCAGAGCAGGCATCTGGTCGCCGTACTTGAGCACAGTGTTGGATACCCGGAACTTCACTGCAGCGCCAGCCTTGGAGATATCGTCAGCGGCTTTGCCGTCGGCACCCTGCTTGAAGAAGTCGATGCCGCCCGCGCCGCTTTTGCCACGGCCGCCATCCAGACGCAGTGCGTAAATGCCGAAGGCATCCACACCCACACCCACTGTGCCCTGGGTGAAGCCCGAGCTGAACGTGCCGAGGAAGCCCTGGCCCCATTCAGCCTTGTCCTGTTTATGGTTTTTGTAGTCACGGCTGATGTAGGCGTTGCGCGCCAGTACATTCAGGTGGCTGTCTTCTACAAAACCTTTTGCATCAGCTTGATCGTTAGCCATGGCCTGGGTAGCACTAAGTACGCCCAACGCGAGCAGGCCTATCCGTTTGTTCAACATATTATTTTCCTTATTTCTGAATACGAAGCGCGCTGTGGGTATCAAGCTGAAACATTGAGTGGTGGTTGCTTCACATAAACAAAAAAGACCCGCGCGAAGACTCGTGCGGGTCTTTCGAAAAGTTGGTGTATGGCTAGTCGCCACAGGCGTTGGCGGGAATCCTATCCGGCGTGAAGGCAAAGTGTCAATTTCGTGAAAAATTTGTTAATTGCCAAAGTTTTCCTGAAGTTTGACCAAGACGTCAGCAATTACTCATCACAGCCATTCAGGCCGCAGGCGGGAGCTGAAACGTTTGAGTCGCACACAGCTACACCATCCAGCTGGCGCAACCAGTCGGCAAAGGCCCGGGGCTGGCCCAGATACTTACCTGAATCGATCACCTGATACTGACCGGACTGCTCCAGTACGAGCGTCGGGAACCCCTGAGCACCGACCCGCGCCAGCAGCGCCCGACTGTCTTTGAAGTGTGCTTGTGTCATGTCACCCCTGGCCGCAATAAAAGCCGCCTTGAATGCCTCGGCATCCAGTCCGATTTCAGCCGCCAGCTCCAGCAACAGATTTTCATCGGCAATACGCCGGCCTTCCACGTAGTGAGCCGTTTGCAGACGCCCCAACAGCTCAAGTCCACTCCCTGCCACTTGCTGCGCTGCCAATATGGCGGTGGTCGGCGGCTCTGAATCAAAAACCGCCGTGGTATCACGCAGCAGACCGTCAAAGTACGCCTCGCCAAAGGGCTGGCCAGTCAGTTCGGCAATCCGCCGATCGTGGGGCATCACGTAGTCCCGCAACTGGGCCGTCACCGGGCGGCGATGGGCACCGGTCATCATGCCGCCGCCATGGGCCACAACCGGCAAGATGCCGCGTGCAGCTTCAATCAAGGGTTTGGCGCCATAGCACCAGCCGCACAAAGGGTCGTAGATGTAATGCAAGACAGGGGTGGTGCTCACGGGTCGCTCCAAATGTTCAACAAGACAGGGCGCCAGCTTAGCTTTGGCTCACAAGAGGAAAAACGCCGGTATGGCTTTTAGTGTGTTTCGCGAATCGGGCGAATCAGATACAGCAAGGGCCTGGTGCTGGCGAAACAAATTGATACATATCTGCCGGGCGGGCGAATGGCAATAATTAACATTAAGCAACAAGAACCATTACCATTCGCACCCTAAAAAATATAACCCCCGATCCCACCCGCCCGGACACTTCTCAACCATGCTCTCCCCTTGCCGCTTCACGCCTCTGAATCTGGGGCTGTGTGCCTTGCTGTACGCCGGATTTGGCACGGCTGCCACCACCCTCCCCGAGCTGTCGATTAACGCCAGCGAAGCCGAGGCCGATGACCCCCGGGTCAGAGATGTCACCACTGCCACCCGTACCTCGACCCCTGCGCGTTATGTGCCGCAAGCCATCGATTCGGTGAAAACCAGCAATGTGCTGGATTACGGAATCAACACTCTGGGCGAAGCCCTGAGCGGTATTCCCAACGTCAGCAGCACGGCTGATACCCGTTTCGACAGCCTGCGCATTCGCGGATTCGACGCCAGCAACGACTTCTATCTGGATGGTATTCGCGACGACAGCCAGTACGTTCGCGACCTGCATAACATCGAGCGCATTGAAGTGCTCAAAGGCCCGGCAGCGGTACTGTACGGGCGTGGCAGCCAGGGCGGGATCATCAACCGCGTGAGCAAGATGCCGCAATTCGGGCGTCAATCAAGCATTCAGGCCCAAGGTGGCAGCGAAGACTTGCGCAGCCTCTATGCCGACCTCAGCGCGGACCCGAGTGACACCGTCAGCCTGCGTTTGAACATGGGCAACGAAGACAAAAACAGCTTCCGTGATCACGTCAGCGGCAATCGCCAATTGTTCGCGCCATCGATGAACTGGCAGATCACCCCGGACCTGAACTGGCTGGTGCAATACGAATACAGCCGTTACAACCGCACCCCGGATCGCGGCATCCCGAGCATCAACGGCCGGCCGGCAGATGTCAGTCGCGGCACATCCTATGGCGGGCAGAATGATTTTATCGATGACAAAACCCAGAATCTGCGCTCACGCCTGAGCTATGAATTGAGCGACAACTGGCAACTGCGCCACACCTTGGGCGTGTTCAAGCTCGACAGCCAGTTCGAGAACACTTACCTGGTGGGCTACGACCCGAAAACGGACAAGGTCAATCGTCAGAGCTGGCAGCAGGACATGACCACCCGCAACCTTTTCAACAACCTCGAAATCGAAGGCGGTTTTGACACCTTTGGCCTTGAGCACCGCCTGTTGACCGGCCTGGAAATCGGCAGCCAGCGCCGTGACCCGAAGCTCTATAGTGCCAAGGACGTACCCGCAGTCGACGTCTACAACCCGGATCGAAACCTGCGCCCGAGCGGACCGATGCTGATTTCCAGCGACAACCACACCGAAGTCGAAAGCCAGGGCCTCTATGTTCAGGACCAGATTCGTCTCAACGATCAATGGCAAGTGCTGGCAGGCTTGCGCTATGACCGCTTTGAGGTCGAGTCCACCAGCAATCTCAAGGACATCACCGAAGAACGCAAAAGCCACAGCACCAGCCCGCGGCTTGGCGTGGTCTGGACACCGCTGCAAAACCATTCGTTTTACGCCTCCTGGACCAAGACCTTTTCGCCAGTGGGTGGTGGCCTGATCGGCATCACGCCGGGCGCAGCAGGGAACGCCAACGATCTGAGCCCGGAGCTGACCAAGCAGAAGGAAATCGGGGTCAAAAGCGACTGGCTGGATGATCGTTTGAGCACCACGCTGGCCGTCTACGAACTGGAACTCTACAACCGTCGGACCAAGGATCCGGATGACCCGACCATCACCCTGCTCTCGGGCCTGCAACGTTCACGGGGCATTGAGCTGACCGCCAGCGGCAAACTGGGGGGCAACTGGTACATGCGCGGTGGCATTGGCCTGCAGGATGCAACGGTGGTCAAGGACAACAACGGCTTTGAAGGCAAGCGCATCAACGGCGTAGCCAAGCACAATGGCAGCGTGTTTTTGACCTGGAAACCGGAAATGGGTTGGTACGCAGAAACAGGCCTGACCCTGGTGGGCCAGCGTTATGCGGACAACCAGAATACCGTGGTATTGCCGGGGTACGGCCGCTGGGATGCACTGGCGGGCTATCGCGAAAAGGACTGGGATGTAACCGGTGCGCTGACCAACCTCACCGACCGTTACTACTACGCCTCAGCCACCAGCGGCTCCCAGATCATGCCGGGCGAGCCCCGCAGTCTGGTGATGACCGGGACCTATAAGTTTTAAACCCTGTAGTCGCTGACGAGGCTGCGATCGGGCCTCATCCGCGGCTACAGGAGCCGTGCATTACGCCTTGCGCGGCGCCGGTTGTTGCTGGGTCAGGCAATGGATATTGCCACCGCCCAGCAGCAATTCGCGGCCCGGCACCATCACTACTTCGTGTTGCGGGAAGAGGTTTTGCAGGATGACTTTGGCCGGCGCGTCCATCGGGTCGTCAAAGCTGGGGGCGATAATGCCGCCGTTGACGATCAGGAAGTTCACGTAAGACCCGGCCAGACGTTCTGACGGGTTGCGGTCCTGACTGCCTGCCACTTTATCCACGCCGTCGCATTCTTCCTGGGTCGCAAACATCGGGCCCGGGATCGGCATTTTGTGCACGACAAAAGGGCGACCCTTGGCATCGGTACTGCTTGCCAGTACGTCCATTGCGGCGTGGCAGCGCGCATAGTTGGGGTTCTGTTCATCGTCAGTCCAGGCCAGCAACACTTCGCCCGGAGCAACGTAGCAGCAGAAGTTATCCACATGGCCGTCGGTTTCGTCGTTGAACAGACCGTCCGGCAGCCAGATGATCTTGTCCACCGCCAGATGCGAGCGCAGCACGTCTTCGATCTCTTCACGGGACAGGTGCGGGTTGCGGTTACGGTTCATCAGGCACTCGGTCGTGGTGATCAGCGTGCCTTCACCATCCACGTGGATCGAGCCGCCCTCAAGCACGAAACCTTCGGTGTGATAACGCGCACTGCGTTCGATTTCGAGGATCTTGCTACCCACCTGGCGGTCGCGGTTCCACGGGGAGTACAAACCGCCATCAAACCCGCCCCAGGCATTGAAGTCCCAGTTAACGCCGCGCACTTCACCGCTGTCATTGATGACAAAGGTTGGCCCGCTGTCACGCACCCAGGCGTCGTCGCTGGACATCTCCACCACTCGAATATTCGGCACATCGAGGTGCGCGCAAGCATTTTCGTACTGGCCGGCCGACACGCCGACGGTCACCGGCTCGAAACGCGCAATGGCCTTGGCCACGGCGACGTGTGCCGCCTGTGCCGGTTTGCCTCCCAACCGCCAGTTGTCCGGACGCTCGGGCCAGATCATCCAGGTCTGGGTTTGCGGAGCCCATTCGGCCGGCATGTGAAAACCGTCAGCGCGGGGCGAACTGTGCAAAGTGGTCATCGGGATCTGGACTCCAGGGAGGCGGTATAGGGGAAATCGAACACGACTAATTCTGAAACAGTGGACACAGGGCAACCATGCGTCAACCACAGGTGCTTTTATAATCGATAAATATCGGCAATAAAACGTTTATTTAATTATTTTCAAAAACCTCGATAGGCGGTTCATCCGGGGCTTTGGCCCTCCCCTTGTCGCGCTCTGCAGGCCAATGCCACCAAGCACGTAGCCATTGCCACCCAGTTTGTGGGCGGCGCTCAGCGCCATGCCCCGTGAATGTTGCTGGCCAGAGAACAGGATTAGACATAAATACCGATATAAATCGATATTCATAAATACCTCCCGTTCAGGCGCGGCCCTGCCCGCAATGACTGCTGTCAACTTGTACTTGCACCACCTCGCACCTGCCCACAAGCTACGTGCCATACGTTTGAAGTCCATCTGGGAATAAGGGATATCCACATGCGCATTTTAGTCACCGGCGGCGCCGGATTTATTGGTTCGGCACTGATCCGTCATCTGATCCGGAACACTGCGCACGAAGTGCTCAACCTCGATAAGTTGACCTACGCCGGTAACCTTGAATCGCTGCAAAGCATTGCCACCGACAGCCGCTACGAATTCGTCCAGGCCGACATCGTCGACCAGGCCGCGGTCAGTGCAATCATCGAACGTTTCCAGCCCCAGGCCATCATGCACCTGGCTGCGGAGTCCCACGTTGACCGTTCCATCGACGGCCCGTCGGATTTCATCCAGACCAACATTGTCGGTACTTACAGCCTGCTGGAAGCCACCCGCGCCTACTGGCTGACCCTCCCGGAGCCGGCCAGGAGCGAATTTCGTTTCCACCATATTTCGACTGACGAAGTGTATGGCGACCTGCATGGCGTCGACGATCTGTTCACCGAAACCACGCCTTATGCGCCAAGCTCGCCGTACTCGGCCAGCAAAGCGGCCTCCGACCACCTGGTCCGCGCCTGGAACCGCACTTACGGCTTGCCGGTGTTACTGACCAACTGTTCGAACAACTACGGTCCTTTCCATTTCCCGGAAAAACTGATTCCGCTGGTCATTCTCAATGCGCTGGCCGGTAAACCGCTGCCGGTGTATGGCAACGGCCTGCAAGTGCGTGACTGGCTGTTCGTTGAAGACCACGCCCGCGCCCTGCTTAAAGTGGTGACCGAAGGTGTGGTCGGCGAGACTTACAACATCGGCGGCCACAACGAGCAAAAGAACATCGACGTGGTGCGCAGTATTTGTGCCCTGCTCGAGGAACTGGCGCCAGAGCATCCGCCAGGGGTTGCACAGTTTGCCGACCTGATTACCTTCGTGACTGACCGCCCTGGCCACGATCAGCGCTACGCCATCGATGCCAGCAAAATCGAACGTGAACTGGGCTGGGTTCCTGAAGAAACGTTCGAAACCGGCCTGCGCAAAACCGTGCAGTGGTACCTGGATAACCTGGAGTGGTGCAAGCGCGTTCAGGATGGCAGCTACCAGGGCCAGCGCCTGGGGTTCACCGAGGCCAAGGATCTGCTGGCATGAGTAACGGCGCAGCGCCCTTGAAAATCCTGATCAGCGGCAAAACAGGCCAGGTCGCCATCGAACTGCAGAAGCACCTTGCCGGCCTGGGCCAGCTGATAGTGCTGGGTCGTGACGAGCTTGATCTGAGCAAGCCCGAGCAAATCCGCGCGCAGGTTCGGGCCCACCAGCCTGACCTGATCATCAATGCGGCCGCGCACACCGCGGTGGATCTGGCCGAAAGCGAGCCTGAGCTGGCATTTGCCATCAATGGCATCGCGCCCGGAGTGTTTGCTGAAGAAGCGGCGGCCCTGGGCATTCCGCTGATTCACTACTCCACTGATTATGTGTTCGACGGCAACAAGCCTGCGCCCTACACCGAAGACGATGTTCCCAACCCGTTGGGTGTCTACGGCAAGAGCAAGCTGGCGGGCGAGCAGGCAATTGCAGCGACCGGTGCTGACTGTCTGATTTTGCGCACCAGCTGGGTGTACTCCACCCACGGCAAGAACTTCCTGCTGACCATGCAGCGCCTGCTGCAAGAAAGACCGGAGCTGCGGGTGGTGGCGGACCAGGTCGGGGCGCCTACCTGGGCGGGCACCATTGCCCGCAGCACGCGCCTGTTGATTGAGCGCTGGCAAGCCGCAGAAGCCGGAGCATGGGGGATTTACCACCTTACGGCCCAGGGCGAAACCTCGTGGTTTGGTTTTACCCAGGCCATTGCCGAACACCTGTCAGCCCAGGGCAAGCCTTGCGCAACCCTGGAGCCGATCCCGGCCAGCGCCTATCCGACACCGGCTGCCCGGCCACAAAACTCGCGTCTTGATTGCAGCCGCCTTGAGCGCGAGTGGCACGTCGCTCAGCCCGCCTGGCAAAACGCATTACGTGAGTGCCTGGCCGCGCAGCACTGACCTGCACAGAAACTGCTGCCAGCATCGCTGGCAAGCCAGTTCCTACAACAAAGGCCGGGTATAACTGCCCTGCGCAAACCCTGTGGGAGCTGGCGCTACAACAAAGGCTGGGTTTACTGTGGGAGCTGGCTTGCCAGCGATAGCCGCAACACGGTCCGCCAGTGCACCCTCGCCGTCTGCATCGCTACAACAAAGGCCGGGTATAACTGCCCTGTGCCAACCCTGTGGGAGCTGGCGCTACAACAAAGGCTGGGTTTACTGTGGGAGCTGGCTTGCCAGCGATAGCCGCAACACGGTCCGCCAGTGCACCCTCGCCGTCTGCATCGCTACAACAAAGGCCGGGTATAACTGCCCTGTGCCAACCCTGCGGGAGCTGGCGCTACAACAAAGGCTGGGTTTACTGTGGGAGCTGGCTTGCCAGCGATAGCCGCAACACGGTCCGCCAGTGCACCCTCGCCGTCTGCATCGCTACAACAAAGGCTGGGTATACTGCGCCGTACTCTCGCGGCGCATTATTCGATGATCACGACCCCTTCAGTTCCTCGCAGACCCCGATGGCGCAGCCTGGCCTTGCTGGCATTGTGTCTGGCGCCTTTGCTGTGGCCGCTGCAACACCTGGCCGAGCGCTATTACCGCAGTGAACTGGCCGGGCAAAATCGCCAGACCCTCGATCTCTATGTCGCCAACCTGCTGGGCACCCTGCATCGTTATGAAGTGCTGCCGCAGATCCTCGGCGAGCTGCCTGCGTTGCGTGCCGTGCTGGCAAATCCGGAGGACCCGCGGGCCCAGGCCAGGGCCAATGAGTTGCTCAATGACATCAGCACCCAGACCGGCGCGGTGGTGATGTATCTGCTGGACACCCATGGCGACACCCTGGCCACATCGAACTGGGATAAAAACGACAGTTTTATCGGCCGCAATTTCGCCTTCCGCCCCTATTTCAGCGAAGCGATGGAAGGCAAGCTGGGGCGTTTCTTCGGGCTGGGTACCACCTCCGGCAAACGCGGCTATTACTTTGCCGCACCGGTCCTGGAAGGCGATAAAAAAATCGGTGTACTGGTGGTCAAGGTCGACCTCGATCACACCGAACAGCTGTGGGGCAAGACCCCCGAACAACTGCTGATGACCGACCACAACGGTGTGGTCATTCTTACTTCTCGTCCGGAATGGCGTTTCCGCGCCACCCGCGATCTGTCACCAGAAGAGCGCGAGGCCATTTTCGCCATCCTGCCCTACCCGACCCGCGACCCGCAGCCGCTCAAACTCGACTTGAGTGCCTGGCTGGTACAGACCCAGAAAATCGACGAAACCGGCTGGAGCGTCAACATTCTTGCCCCACGTACCCTGATCGACCGGCCGGTACGCACGGCACTGGCCATCGGCGGCGCAACCTTGCTGGTGGTGATGCTGTTGATCAGTTTGATGATGCAGCGCCGGCGCCATTACCTTGAACGCATCGCCTTCGAGGGCAAGGCGCGCCGCGAGCTGGAAATGCGTGTGGCAGAACGTACCAGTGATCTCGAAGGCCTCAACCAGCGGCTGCGCAAGGAAGTGCTGGAGCGCGAACAGGCGCAACAGGAGCTGGTGCGCGCTCAGGACGATCTGGTGCAGGCGGGCAAACTGTCAGCGCTGGGTACCATGTCCGCCAGCATCAGCCACGAACTCAATCAACCGCTGGCGGCCATTCGCAGCTATGCCGAAAACGCTGAAGTGCTGCTCGATCACCAGCGCATCGAAGACGCGCGCGGCAATCTCAAACTGATCAACGAACTGACTGGCCGCATGGCGTCGATTATCGCGCACCTGCGCGCCTTCGCCCGCCGTGATCGGCATGCGCCGGAAAGCGTCGCCCTGCAACCGGCGCTGGACGATGCCCTGGCGTTACTGGCCAAGCGCCGGCGCAGCATGGAGGTGGAGCTGATTCGCGACTTGCCTGCCGCCACGCTGTGGGTCGAGGCCGGTGAAACACGTTTGCGCCAGGTGCTGGGCAACTTGCTGGCCAACGCGCTCGATGCCCTGACCGAGAAAGGTCCGCCCCGGCGTTTGTGGCTAAGTGCCCAATCCACCCCGGAAGGCGTCACCCTGTACATTCGCGACAATGGCCCGGGGTTTTGCATGGAAGCCCTGGGCCGCGCCGGCGAGCCTTTCTACACCACCAAAACCCGTACTCAGGGGCTGGGGCTGGGGCTGGCCATCTGCGACACGCTGATCCGCGCGTTTGGCGGCGAGTTGTTGTTCGCCAACCACAAGGAAGGCGGTGCCTTAATTACCCTACGTCTGCGCGCAGGTGCGCCGGGCGTCAGCTTGCAAGCTTCCGAGGACTCCAGGTCATGAGCCAGCCCATCGATCCCCACGTACAGATCATCCTGATCGATGATGACCCGCATCTGCGTCAGGCCCTGTATCAAACCCTGGACCTGGCGGGCCTCAAGGTCTTGCCACTGGCACAGGCCAGCGGCCTGGGTGAGCGTATCGGCCGGGACTGGCCCGGAGTGGTGGTCAGCGATATTCGTATGCCGGGCATGGACGGGCTTGAGTTGCTGGCCCAACTCCACGCCCAGGACCCGGAACTTCCAGTGCTGCTGATTACCGGCCACGGTGATGTGCCGCTGGCAGTGCAGGCGATGCGTTCAGGGGCCTATGACTTCCTGGAAAAACCCTTTGCCAGCGATGCACTGCTCGACAGCGTGCGCCGGGCACTGGCCCTGCGCGCCCTGGTGCTGGACAACCGCAGCCTGCGCCTGGCCCTGAGCGATCGCCAGCAACTGAGTACCCGACTGGTGGGCCATTCACCGGCCATGTTGCGCCTGCGCGAGCAAATCGGCGCACTGGCAGCGACCAAAGCCGATGTACTGATTCTGGGCGAAACCGGTTCTGGCAAAGAAGTGGTCGCACGGGCACTGCATGATCTGTCGAGCCGGCGCAATGGACCTTTTGTGGCAATCAACGCCGGCGCACTGGCGGAGTCGGTGGTTGAAAGCGAGCTGTTCGGCCATGAACCCGGGGCGTTTACCGGTGCGCAAAAGCGTCGTATCGGCAAGTTTGAGTTTGCCAATGGCGGCACATTGTTCCTCGATGAAATCGAAAGCATGAGCCTGGACGTGCAAGTCAAACTGCTACGCATGTTGCAGGAACGGGTGGTTGAGCGCGTGGGGGGCAATCAGTTGATCCCGCTGGATATCCGGGTGATCGCCGCCACCAAGGAAGACCTGCGCCAGGCCGCTGACCAGGGCCGGTTCCGCGCCGACCTGTATTACCGGCTCAATGTCGCCCCCTTGCGCATAGCCCCCTTGCGCGAGCGCGGTGAGGACGCCTTGATGCTGTTCCAGCATTTCGCCGACGAATCCAGCAGTCGCCACGGCCTCACACCCAATGTGCTGCAGCCGGCGCAACGCGCACTGTTATTGCGTCACAACTGGCCGGGCAACGTGCGCGAACTGCAAAACGTGGCCGAACGCTTTGCCCTGGGTCTTGAGCTGGCGCTGGACGATGACTCTGCCGATGGCTCGCCCTCGTCCGCCGGTGAAGTTTCGGGAGGCTTGAGCGAGCAGGTCGAACACTTTGAAAGAAGCCTGATCGCCGCCGAACTCGAGCGCTCCCACAGCTCCATGCGCAGCCTGGCTGAAGCGCTGGGTGTACCGCGTAAAACCTTGCACGACAAACTGCGCAAACACGGGCTGAACTTCGAGAGTGGCAGTCACCCGCACACCGATGAACTTGATTGAAGAGGCCATGGCATGAATCGCGACAGTCGTTATCTGGAATCCGTCCTCCATCACGACATTCCGCTTACCCGTGAAATGGGCCTGAAGGTCATAGGCTGGCACCAGCACCAACTGCGCCTGCAGATGCCGCTGGCGGCCAACATTAACCACAAAAGCACCATGTTCGGCGGCAGCCTGTACTGCGGCGCGGTGCTTGCAGGCTGGGGCTGGCTGCACTTGAGCCTGCGCGAGGCGGGGATTGAAGACGGGCATATCGTGATTCAGGAAGGTCACATCAGCTACCCGCTGCCCGTGACCCGGGACGCTATCGTGCTATGCGATGCACCGGCCGATGCGGCCTGGAACAAGTTTCTGGCCATGTACCAACGCCATGGCCGCGCACGCCTGACCCTCGAGACCCGGGTCATCAATGCCGAGGGTGCAGAGGATGCGGTGAGGTTCAGCGGGCAGTATGTGTTGCACCGCTAAATCACTGATCCTGTAGGAGCGGGCTTGCTCGCAAGCTGGCAGAAGATCGCCGGCAAGCTCGCTCCTACAGCTTGTTTTGCGCCAGGGCCAGCAGCTGTTGGCGCCACGGCGCCCTGGCCGGCAATGCCAGAAAATGGTCATTGAGCAGCGACTCACGCGGCGGATAGCAGAACGGTTCGCCATCCAGTTGCAGTACCACCCCTCCTGCACCTTCAAGCACGCCTTGAGCCGCCGCCGTGTCCCACTGTGAAGTCGGCGCCAGACGCGGATAACAATCGGCGGCTCCCTCGGCCAGCAAGCAAAACTTCAACGAACTGCCTACGCTGGTCAGCTGCAACTCGCCCAGCTGCTCGCTTAAACCCGCCAACAAGCGCTCTTGCTGAGGGCTGGAATGCCGGCGACTGGCGACCACCGTTAACGGCTGGCCTGCAGGCGGGGTGTTGCGCACGCTGATGGGCGAGCTCACGCCGCCATCCTCACGCCATGCACCCAGCCCTGCACCACCGTAGTAACAACGACCGCTGGTGGGCATTGAGACCACGCCGAAGACCACACGACCGTGTTCGATCAGCGCAATATTGACGGTGAATTCTTCACTGCCTGAAATAAATTCCTTGGTGCCATCCAGCGGATCAACCAGCCACCAGCTGGTCCAGCCGGCGCGCACGCTCTGTGCAATATTGGCGTCTTCTTCAGACAGTACCGGGATCTGCGGGGCCAGCGCCGTCAAGCCATCGAGCAGCACATGATGGGCCGCCAGATCAGCAGCGGTAACCGGCGAATCATCCGCCTTGGCGGTCACGGCAACGTCGGCACGCCAGAACGGCAAGATCGCGTCCCCTGCGGCATGGGCCAGGGCGATGACGCCTGCAAGCAACGGGTGGGGAAAATCGCTCACGGCACGAATACTCCGCGCTGGGTCAACAAATCCCGCGCCAGATACAGTGCAGCCAGAGCACGGCCTTCGCTGAATTGCGGGTTTTGCACCAGACTCGACAGCTCACGCAGATTGACCCGCTCAACCCGCATCGGCTCGGGTTCATCACCTTCCAGACGCTCTTCATAGAGGTCGGTGGCCAGCACCACCTGGATCTTCTGACTCATGTAACCCGGCGACAGCGACAGCTCGGTGAGGTGTTCCAGCTGGCGGGCGCCATAACCGGCCTCCTCCTTCAGTTCACGCTCGGCGGCGGCCAGCACATCTTCGCCCGGCTCAATCAGGCCTTTGGGCAAAGACACTTCGTACTCATCGGTACCGCCGCAGTACTCTTCAACCAGAATCGCGTGTTCGGAATCGATCATGGCCACAATCATGACCGCGCCATAGCCGTTGCCACGCCCCACCAGCCGCTCGTAAGTGCGCTCGACACCATTGGAAAAGCGCAACTGCACTTCTTCGACGCGAAACAATCGGCTACTGGCAACAATTTCACGGGCAAGTACGGTGGGTTTTTGGCGCATAGCGGCTCCTCAATATGAACGGGTTACTATACCCCGGCTTTTCCGATTGTCTGTGTCGGAAGTTTTTCAACTGCGGGAGAAGTTTTGCATGACAGCGTTACCTTGGGGCGACATTGATACCGTACTGCTCGACATGGACGGCACCCTGCTCGACTTGCATTACGACAATCACTTCTGGCTGGAACACCTGCCCCAGCGCTATGCCGAGTTGCATGGCATCAGCCGGGCAATGGCCGACCTGGAGCTGACGCCGCTGTTTGAGCGCAATGCTGGCCAGTTGCAGTGGTATTGCCTGGACTTCTGGAGCACCGAGCTGAAGATCCCGGTGCGCGAACTCAAGCTCGAAACCGCCAACCTGATTGCCTTGCGGCCCGATGCCGACACCTTTCTGGCAGCGACCAGACAGGCCGGCAAGCGGGTGATCATGATCACCAACGCGCACCGCGATTCGTTGTCGTTAAAAATGGAGCGGATCGAGCTGGCGCCGTACTTCGAGCGCCTGATCAGTTCCCACGATTATGGGTTCCCCAAGGAAAGCCCGGCTTTCTGGCATGCCCTGCAAGCCGATATCGGCTTTGACCCATCCCGCAGCCTGTTTATCGATGACACCTTGCCGATCCTGCGCAGTGCCCGTGATTTTGGCGTGGCCCACTTGCTGGCGGTGAAACAGCCGGACAGCAAAAAGGGCCCGAAAGATACCGAGGAGTTTGCTGCGCTGGGGGATTACCGGGATTTGCTGCAAGGGCTTTGAGAAATTACGCCCTGTCCATGCAGGAGCGAGCTGTTAAAGGCTCGCGAGCAAGCTCGCTCCTGCAAATGAGTGACGGGGTTACTCAGGAATCCGCAGTGTCTGCCCCGGATAGATTTTGTTGACGTCTTTGAGCAGTGGCTTGTTGGCTTCAAAAATCTTGTTGTACTGGTTGGCATTGCCGTACACCCGCAGCGAAATCGCGCTGAGGGTGTCACCTTTTTCTACCACTACAAATTTGGAAGCCACAACCACCGGCCCGGTGACGGTGATCTTGTCTTCAACACTGGCTACACCGGCAATGTTGCCCGCGGCCAGAATGATTTTTTCTTTCTCTTCCTGAGTGGCCACTTCACCGCTCACCGTCACTTTGTCGCCGTCAACGGTGGCCGTAATGTTCGGGTTGCCCAGACCTACCTGTTCAACGTGTTTCTTGAGCTCTTCACTGGCATTGGCATTGCCCGGGGTCAGCAGGTCGATCAATTTCTCGCCGGCTTCTTTCACAAAGCTAAAAATACTCATGAATCACGCTCCAAGGGTTGAGATATCCAGATCCACTAGCGTAGACCATCATTGGCGAAGCAGGCTGCGAACCAGGCGCGCTAGAATCGGCCCGTGAATAGCGCGTGGAGCGACGATGGACATCAAACAGCTGAAATTCCTCATAGCCCTGGACGAAACCCGGCACTTCGGCCAGGCCGCCGCCCGCTGCCATATCACCCAGCCCACCCTGTCCATGCGCCTGCGCAGCCTTGAGCAAGAACTCGACCTGCAACTGGTCAACCGCGGCCAGCGTTTCGAGAGTTTTACCGCTCCCGGCGAGCGGGTGCTGGCCTGGGCCAGAACTGTTCTGGCCGCCTACGACGGCTTGCAGGCAGAGGCCGCTGCATGTCGCGGCAATTTGATTGGGACGTTGCGTCTGGGTGTGGTGCCGCTCTCAAGTTTTGATCCGCTGCCTTTATTACAGCGCCTGCATCAGGAGCACCCCGAACTGCGTTTTGAGCTGTCAGCCCTGAGCTCCGAGCAAATCCTTGAACAGCTCGCCAGTAACAGGCTGGACGTGGGCGTGTCCTATCTGGACCGCCTGGATCAGGAGCGCTTTGATTTTCAGGCCCTCGGGGAAACACGCATGGGGCTGCTTTACGACCAGCGGCACTTCAACTTCGGCGAGCAACCCCTGAGCTGGGAGGCACTGATTGAATTGCCCCTTGGCCTGCTGAGCAGCGGTATGCACTTTCGCCAGTCCATCGATCACAACTTCCATAGTCGTGGCCTCACGCCCCGGCCCATCCTGCAAACCGATGCCGTTCATCAACTGTTGCAGGCCGTACACGGCGGTTTTTGTTGCGCGGTAATGCCGCTGGAGGGCGGGCTTGAAGCTCTGACCGACAACCTGCGCCTGCACCCGATTCAGGACGCCAATACCTTGTCCCGCCTTGGCCTGATCATGCGCCGGGCCGCCCCCCGTTCGGCGCTGGCCGAGGCCTGCTTCGGGATGTACCAACAATCAGCCAAGCCTTCTTGATCGACGCTATCTATCAATAGATAAGGACTAGCGATTAGACGTGACACTGTGTCGCGCCTAGGCTTGTACTGACCCAAATGTCGGTACTGCCCTATGAACGCCAAGCGCCCCCAGTGCGCGGCACCCGCCTCTGTGACTCCCGCTGCCAGCCAGAACTACCACTACGTCACGCTGGACCACAGCAGCGGCGCTGAAACCGCACTGGCCGAAGAAGTTGCCCTGGCCATCGCCTATAACGGCATCAGCCAGGCCGTGATGCTGGTCACGCCCACTGACCTTGAAGACTTCATCGTCGGCTTCAGCCTGGGCAGCGGAATCATTAAAGACGCCAGCGAAATCTACGACCTCAAGCTCACCGGCGCAGGCCCGGCCCAATACGCACAGGTCGAAATCGCCAGTCGGGCGTTCTGGAATCTCAAGCAGCAGCGCCGGCAACTGGCGGGCACCAGCGGCTGCGGGCTGTGTGGGGTGGAAGCGGTGGAACAAGCCCTGCCCGAGCTCAACGTACTTGCAGGGGCGCCCTTGCCGCCCGCCCAATGGCTTGAGGGTTTGCGCCAGCGCATCAGTGAATTCCAGCCGCTGGGCCAACACTGCGGTGCGGTCCACGCAGCTGTTTATATGGACGCGCGGGGTGAGTTGCTGATGGGTCGCGAGGACATCGGCCGACACAACGCCCTCGACAAATTGATCGGCGCACTGGTACGCCAGAACATCGACTTCAGCGGCGGTGCGGCAATAGTTACCAGCCGTTGCAGCCTTGAACTGATTCAAAAAGTGTTGCGCGCCGGTATCCAGACCCTGATCAGCCTGTCCTCGCCTACCGGCCTGGCGCTGCAATGGGCCCGACGCCACAACCTCAACCTCATTCATCTGCCACAAAAAAGCGCACCACGGGTGTACAGCCCGGCGCAGGAGAGTCAAGCGTGAGCACTCATCATCAAGCCGACCAGACCCCTACCCCACGCTACAAGCCCTACAAAGGCCCGGCAGGTGGCTGGGGCGCGCTGATCAGTGTGGCGCAGGCCTGGTTGACCAGCGACAACGCGCTGAAAAACCTGCGCATGATGCTCAAGACCAACCAGAACGGCGGTTTCGACTGTCCGGGTTGTGCATGGGGCGACTCGCCGGAAAGCGGCCTAGTCAAGTTCTGCGAGAACGGCGCCAAGGCGGTGAACTGGGAAGCCACCAAGCGCCGGGTGGATGCCCCGTTCTTCGCCAAACACAGCGTAACGGCCTTGCTCGAGCAGAGCGATTACTGGCTGGAATACCAGGGTCGTCTGACCGAGCCGATGGCTTACAACGCTGAGACCGACCACTACACGCCCATCAGCTGGGACGCTGCGTTCGCATTGATCGCCAGGCACTTGCTGAATCTCTCCAGCCCCAATCAGGCCGAGTTCTACACCTCGGGCCGGGCCAGCAATGAAGCGGCGTATTTGTATCAACTGTTCGTGCGCGCGTTCGGCACCAACAACTTCCCGGACTGCTCGAACATGTGCCACGAGGCCAGCGGCGTAGCCCTGGCGCAAAGTATCGGGGTGGGCAAAGGTACAGTGACGTTCGACGACTTCGAGCACGCAGACGCTATATTCGTGCTCGGGCAGAATCCGGGCACCAACCACCCGCGCATGCTCGAGCCATTGCGTGAAGCGGTTAAACGCGGTGCCCAGGTGGTCTGTGTCAACCCGCTCAAGGAGCGCGGTCTGGAACGTTTTCAACATCCGCAGCATCCACTGGAAATGCTCACCAACGGCGACCGGCCAACCAACACCGCCTACCTGCGCCCTGCACTGGGCGGTGATATGGCGCTGTTGCGCGGTATGGCCAAGTTTCTGCTGCAATGGGAGCGCGATGCCCAGGCGGCTGACCTGCCTGCCGTGTTTGATCACGCTTTTCTGAATGAACATACCGATGGCGTGCTCGACTACATCGCCAGCCTGGATGCCACCTCGTGGGATCACATCGTCGAGCAATCGGGCCTGCCCCTGGTCGACGTCGAACGTGCTGCGCGCATGTACCTCAAGGGCAAAAACGTAATCATGTGCTGGGCAATGGGTATCACCCAGCACCGGCATTCGGTGCAGACGATCCAGGAAATCGCCAACCTGATGTTGCTGCGCGGCAATATCGGTCGCCCGGGTGCCGGGCTGTGTCCGGTACGTGGCCACAGTAACGTGCAGGGCGACCGCACCATGGGCATCAACGAGCGCCCGCCGGTGGCTTTCCTTGACTCCCTGGAGCGTCGCTTCAAGTTCAAGGTACCCCGTGACAATGGCCACAACGTGGTCGAAGCCATTCACGCCATGCTCGAAGGACGCGCCAAGGTGTTTATCGGGCTGGGCGGCAACTTTGCCCAGGCCACCCCGGACAGCCCGCGCACCGCCGAGGCGCTGCGCAATTGCGACCTGACGGTGCAGATCAGCACCAAGCTCAACCGCAGCCATCTGATGCACGGCAAGCAAGCGCTGATTTTGCCGTGCCTGGGCCGTACCGATATCGACATCCAGGCTGAAGGCCCCCAGGCGGTCACAGTGGAAGACTCATTCAGCATGGTCCACGACTCCAACGGCCAGTTGCAGCCATTGTCGAATCAGATGCGCTCGGAACCTTCGATCATTGCCGGTATCGCTGCCGCCACCCTGGGCACCCATCCGGTTGACTGGAACTGGGTGGTGGCCGACTACAGACGCATTCGGGAGCTGATTGCCGACACCATCCCCGGTTTCAAAGATTTCAACACCCGGATTCAGCACCCGGGCGGCTTCTACCTTGGCAACTCTGCCGGGGCGCGGCAGTGGAATACCCCGACCCGGCGCGCCAACTTCCGGCCTAACGTGCTGCCCCAGGATCTGGTGGATGCCCGCACCCGTGCGACCGGGAAACTGCCTGACCTGATCCTGCAATCAATGCGCTCCCACGATCAGTACAACACCACCATTTATGGTCTGGATGACCGCTATCGCGGGGTTAAAGGTCAGCGTGACGTTCTGTTCGTCAACGAAGCCGATATCATTCGCCTGGGCTTCAAGCCGGGGCAGAAAGTCGACATCGTGTCGATCTGGAACGACGACCGTGAGCGCCGGGTCAAAAACTTCACGCTGCTGGCTTTCGATATACCCGCAGGCCAGGCTGCCGCCTACTACCCCGAGGTCAATCCGCTGGTGCCGCTTGAAAGCACGGGGGATGGCAGCCATACGCCGACTTCCAAGTTCGTGGCAATATGCCTTGAAGCAGCGAGCCCGTCGAAGCTGATCATGGCCAGGACGGGTTAACCCGACCTGAATCTGCAAAGCTGGATTGCTCGCCCCTGCAGAGCGGCTGAGGAATTCCAGGCACAAAAAAGGCCGTTTCCTGTGAAAACGGCCTATGCCAACTAATTAAAAGACCCCCGAAAACCCATTAAGTTCCCGATAAAAAACAACAAGTTATATAATTGTGTACAACTCGTGTTACTGGTCGGAATTCGATTGTCACCACTCCCCGGCAGCCTCAGGATCGCGTCGTCATCCCTTTGAGGCTCACTTATGAAGCTCACCTCGATTCTCTTGTTGTCCCTTGGCCTGGTCAGTGGCGTAGCCTCGGCCGGTGGCACCACCGAAGCCGGTGTAGGCGGCGCATTAGGCGGGGTACTCGGTGCCGTAGTCGGTCAACAACTCGGCGGCTCGACCGGATCAGCGATTGGTGCTGGCGTCGGCGGCGCAGCGGGTAGTGCCGTAGGCGCCGACAAACGCAGCCGTGGCGAAGCGGCCATTGGCGGCGCCCTCGGCGCAGCTGGCGGCAACGTACTGGGCCGCAGTGTCGGCGGCAGCACTGGCGGCCTGGTCGGTGCAGCGGCTGGCGGCGGCGCCGGTGGCGCGCTGGGTAACTACATGGGCAATAAAAGCGACGCCGATGATCGCCGCTACAACAGCCGCGATAACCGCCGTTACTACCGTGACGACAACCGTGGTCGCGGCCATGCCTATGGCCATCGCAAGAAAAACAAGCATCGTCATCATTGATCGACCGCTTGAGAACGGGAGCCGCAAGGCTCCCGTTTTTCGTTTCGGTTCAGCCCTATCCCGCAAAATTGTTTCAATGCATTACGCCCGCCTGTTTACCCCCAATCATGCAACCTGCATGACCGTGCATTTCGTTAAAACTTCTAACTAATTGAAAAATATGAAACTGCTGCCAAATATTTAATTGGCATATCCCCTGCAATCTCTTGAATGAACGCTGCACTTCCTTCCATTCAGGAGCACAACAACAATGATCGGGACAACTGAGCACTATCCCGCTGCCCTGCAAGACTCTTCTGGCCACTCAGGTGTTTCCTGGGCCGCCATTTTTGCCGGCGCAGCAGCAGCTGCCGCACTCTCCTTGCTACTCATCATGCTGGGTGCCGGCCTGGGCTTCTCGGCGGTTTCACCTTGGGCGAATGAGGGAGTGGGAGCAAAAGGTCTGGGCATTACTGCCATCATCTGGCTGGCCGTGACGCAGATCATCGCCTCAGGCATGGGCGGCTATCTGGCAGGCCGGCTGCGGGTCAAATGGGCCAACATGCATGGCGATGAGGTGTACTTTCGCGATACAGCCCACGGCTTTTTGGCCTGGGCAGTAGCCACGCTGGTTACCGCCATGTTAATCGCCAGCTCGGTCAGCAGCGTGATTGGTAGCGGCGTTCAGGCCGGAGCCAGCGTTGCCTCGGGCGCCGCCACCGCCATGAGCAGTGCCGCCGGCAGCGCTGCAGGCAGCAACGCCAGCCACGGTTCGGGCAATAGCTCGGACTATTTCATCGACACGCTGTTTCGCGATGATCGTGGCACCGCCGTCAGCGAAGACGCGGCCCATGGTGTGGTGACCCGCATCTTTGTCCGCAGTCTGGGCAACGACGGCCAACTGAGTGCAGAGGACCGTACTTACCTGGCACAAATTGTCGCCCAGCGTACCAACCTCAGCCAGCCTGAAGCCGAACAACGGGTTGACCAGGTCTATGCCAAGGCCCATCAAGCAGTTGCAGACGCCAAAGTAAAAGCCAAGGAAGCAGCAGACACCGCTGCCAAAGTAGCGGCCTGGACCACCCTGTGGATGTTTATCAGCCTGTTGCTCGGTGCGTTCTTCGCCAGCCTGTGCGCCACCTTTGGCGGCCGTCGCCGCGATGCAGTGACGTATCTGACCACTACCACCACACCCCTTGTTTAACCCCGGACCTTTTGCTTACTGGAGAATAAAATGCGCTCACTTCTGCTGCTATTTCTCGGCATTCCCATCCCGATCATCATCCTGATTGCGCTATTTGTTCACTGATTCAGCGGATCAACCTGACAACGGCCTTCCTTGTGAAGGCCGTTTTTTATACCGGCAAGCAAGTGGTGGATTTGATCTCGGACAAGGCAACAATCGAGTTCACCTCTTGAATGCCGGGCACCATCGACAGCTTTTCGAAGAAAAACCGTTCATAGGCTTCAATGTCAGCGGTGACGATACGCAGTAGAAAATCCACCGCGCCCATCAGCACGTAACACTCAAGGACCTCAGGAAAGCCGCGAATGGCATCGGTAAACTCGGTGAAGTTGGAACGACCGTGGGCGTTGAGTTTGATCTCGGCAAAAATCTGCGTATTGAGGCCGATTTTCTTACGATCGAGCAGGGTCACCTGGCCGCGGATAATCCCTTCGTCTTTCATCCGCTGAATCCGCCTCCAGCAAGGCGATTGCGACAACCCTACCTGCTCCGCGATTTGCGCACTGGACAGCGAGGCGTCCTCTTGCAGCAGCGCGAGAATGCGCCGGTCATAAGCATCCAGCTCGATTCGCATAGAAATACCTCTTTATGACGTATTTAAGACTTGATCCAGTCTTAATTTCGTTTAACTCCTGCATCTTAGATAAAAAATTCCCGCCCTGGCGTGTAAATATTTCTCCAGCCTAATCAGGAGTTTTAGCATGCCGCCTCTGCAAGCCGTCAGCCACTCAGTCCGCCCAGACGTCTGGGCCAGCAACGCCGCCCCATGTCCGGTGCACTTTTATATTCAGGCCGAGGCAGAAGCCGATGTGCTGTGCCGCGTACTGAATCTGTTTGCCTTGCAGCAACTGACTCCCCGATCGGTCAACGTAGAGCGCGACAACGACAGGTTAAGCATTGAAATTCTGAGTGATGAGCAAAGCTGGCACCGGGCTCAGGTGATTGGCGAAAAACTGCGCAACCTGGTCAGTGTCTTCGAAGTGCAATTGCTACCGGCCAAATCCCGGGACGCTGATTTCAAGGGTGGCGCCATGAGCCACCAGCGCGTTGCCGGGTAATAGCTCGCAACCATTGGCCAGGCCTGGGTGATGGGCCAGCAACTAGGCTTTGGACTTCACGGCCCGGACAGGGATATGTCGGGCCGATGCTTTAAAGCCCAAGGAGCTTGTATGCACTTCGCCCCCGCCCATGACCACTGGCTGGATCTCAACGACCTGGTCACCGCACTCCTCGCCCAAGGCCGCCTGCACAAAGGTGGCGCAGAGCAGGCATTGAACGCCGGCCGCGAGCCTCGTCACAACGCCGTGCATCCACTGGTGTTGCTGGCCAGCCTGCAGCTCATCGACCCCGGTCGCCCCGGCAAGGCCCTCGACCTTGAGACCCTCACCGCCTGGCTGGCGGAGCAATGCCAGCAGCCTTACATGCGCATAGATCCACTGAAAATTGATGTCGTGACGGTTACCGGACTGATGTCCCTGGCATTTGCCCAACGGCATGAAATCCTCGCGGTGGCGGCAGATCAACAGTCCATTACCATCGCCAGCGCTCAACCCGGGGTCAGCCGCTGGGAAGCGGATCTCAAGCAAGTGCTCAAACGGCCCATCAAGCGTGTGGTTGCCAACCCTCTGGATATCCAGCGCCTGAATGTGGAATTTTTTCAGCTGGCCAGATCGGTCAACGGCGCCACGCTAAATGATCATAAAACCAGCAAGCAGGCCAACCTCGAACAACTACTCACCCTCGGCGGCGGCCAGACGCCCGATGCCAACGACGCGCATATTGTGAATATCGTCGACTGGCTGTTTCAGTACGCCTTCGAGCAACGCGCCAGTGACATCCACATCGAGCCGCGTAGTGAGCAGGGCGGCGTACGCTTTCGCATTGATGGCGTGCTGCATAACGTTTACCAATTTCCGACACAGGTGACGACGGCCGTTGTCAGCCGCCTCAAGAGCCTGGGCCGGATGAATGTCGCCGAAAAGCGCAAACCCCAGGATGGCCGGATCAAAATCAGAACCCCGGCCGGGGCACAGGTTGAACTGCGGCTCGCCACCTTGCCCACCGCCTTTGGCGAAAAAATGGTGATGCGTATTTTTGATCCGCAGGTGCTGCTCAAGAGTTTCGACCAGCTCGGTTTTACCCCGCAAGACCTGCAACGCTGGCAGCACATGACCCGCCAGCCCCACGGCATTATTTTACTCACCGGCCCCACCGGTTCGGGTAAAACCAGCACCCTCTACGCAACCCTCAAACAGCTGGCCACAGAACAGATCAACCTGTGCACCCTTGAAGACCCCATCGAAATGATTGAGCCGGCGTTCAATCAAATGCAGGTGCAACCCGGCATCGACCTGACTTTCGCCAGTGGCGTACGCGCCCTGATGCGCCAGGATCCGGACATCATCATGCTCGGCGAGATACGCGATCTGGAAACTGCCGAAGTCGCGATTCAGGCCGCCCTGACCGGCCATCTGGTGCTGTCGACCCTGCACACCAACGATGCTCCCAGCGCCATCAGTCGCCTGCAGGAACTGGGCGTCGCGCCTTATTTGATCAAGGCCACGCTGCTGGGGGTCATGGCACAACGACTGGTGAAAACCTTGTGTCCCGAATGTAAAAACGAGGAGCCATTGACGCCGGACGACTGGCAGAGTTTCGTCAAACAATGGCCGGGACCAGCACCGGAGGGTACCTGCAGGGCGACGGGCTGTGCTGTGTGCCGGGATACGGGCTACCGTGGCCGGGCCGGTATCTACGAAATAATGCTGATGAATGACAGCCTCAGAACCCTGATCGATTCCCGGACCGACTTGAACGCCGTACATCGCGCAGCGTGCGCCGCAGGCATGCAGCCCTTGCGACTGGCGGCAGCCCATAAAGTGGCCACAGGCATGACCACGCTGGAGGAAGCTTTGCGCGTTACACCTGCGTGATGATTCGTTTTGACTAAAATCTAAACAGTTGCACCGTTTACATGCAGGAGTGAGCTCACGAGCCTTGGCCGTTGAGTCCATACAATCAGGTCGGTTCTTTCCCCTTACACCTCGAACAAGGAATTGTCATGCAAGTGGGTACAGTGGTCCTGTTATTTGTCGCCTTGGCTATCGCCGTGCTTTTCATGGGGTTCAAGGTCGTGCCCCAAGGTTATCAGTGGACAGTAGAACGCTTCGGCCGCTACACCAACACCCTGAAACCGGGCCTGAATATCATCATTCCGGTCATGGATCGCATCGGACGCAAGATCAACGTGATGGAAAGCGTGCTGGATATCCCGCCCCAGGAAGTCATAACTGCCGACAACGCCACCGTACAAATCGATGCCGTGTGTTTCTTCCAGGTGGTCAACACGGCCCAGGCGGCATATGAGGTCAATAACCTCGAGCATGCCATTCGTAACCTGCTGCAAACCAACATCCGCACGGTGCTCGGCTCCATGGAGCTGGATGCCATGCTGAGCCAGCGGGACGGCATCAATGAAAAACTGCTGCGCACTGTTGATGAAGCCACGGCGCCATGGGGGATCAAGATCACCCGTATCGAGATCAAGGACATCAGCCCGCCTGCAGACCTGATGGCCGCCATGTCCGGCCAGATGAAAGCCGAGCGCATCAAGCGTGCGCAAATCCTTGAGGCTGAAGGCCTTCGGGCCTCGGCAATTTTAACCGCCGAAGGTAAAAAGCAGGCGCAGATCCTCGAAGCTGAAGGCGGCCGCCAGGCGGCTTTTCTCGAGTCCGAAGCCCGGGAGCGCCAGGCCGAAGCCGAAGCCCGGGCGACCCAGGTAGTGTCCGAAGCCATTGCCAATGGCAACGTGCAGGCGATCAACTACTTCGTCGCGCAAAAATACATCGATGCCCTGGGCAAGCTGGCCTCTGCCAATAACAGCAAGGTCATCCTCATGCCGCTGGAGGCCAGCCAGGTCATCGGCGCGGTGGGCGGTATCGGCGAAATCGTTAAAGCCACCTTCGATAACAAAAAGGTCTGAGGCATGTGGGAGTTCCTGCAAAACCTGAACTACTGGGACTGGCTGGCACTGGGTACGGTGCTGCTGATTCTGGAAGTGTTCGGCGCCGGTGGTTATCTGCTTTGGGCAGGCATTGCCGCGATCATCGTCGGGGCCGTGACCTTCCTGATACCGGGTCTGACCTGGACCCTGCAGTTCCCTCTGTTTGGCGTACTGGCGATTCTCACCGCGCTGTACTGGTGGAAACGCCAGCGTGGCGCTATCGCCAGTAGCGATCAACCGGACCTGAATCGCCGGGGACACGAGCTGATCGGTCGCACCTTTGTCGTTCAACAGGCGATAGTCGGGGGAAGGGGTAAAATCAAGGTCGGTGACGGGGTATGGATGGTGACAGGGCCCGATGCTGACGTCGGCACCCGGGTTCGGGTAACAGCCCAGAACGGGACGGTGCTAAGCGTAGAAGTTACTGCATGAGGTTACGGAACTCCCGGCCGTTAACTAGAATCAAAGTTGGTAATTAACCTATTCGGAGTCACTGTCATGCGTCTCAAATATGCTGTCGCCGCGATCGCCCTGCTATCCCTTCCTGTTGGTTCTGCAATGGCCGACACTTTTTGGCGCAATGTGCTGTCTTCCGGCGCGACCACCGGCTCCACCTACCTGACCTTCAAAAAAGACCGCAAAGTAATCGCCGCCCAGGATGACGCCGGGAGCTTTGTTGCCAGCAACGGTTCGATCCGCGGCCCTTATCTGGAATCCGCCATGCAGCAAGTGCGTGCCGATAACCCGCAACTGAAAGTCAGTGACATGGATCTGGCCAACGCCATCCTGGCGAAAAACGCGACTGTCGAGTAACGCCTCTAGCCACTGGCGCTGGTTGCCATGGAATTGCTGGGCCGCTGCCCCTGGCGGCCCTGAAGACCAGGCACCCGGGCCAGCAGCTCAGGACTGGTCATTCAGCCCCTAGACAGAAATTTCACCCGATGTGAGCCATGCTATGGGTATGCTTTGCCCACCCAAACTCACATCGGACGTATTGCTTCCATGAGCTCACTGCCTTTCCTGCCGTTTTCCAAACCCACCATTGATGAAGCCACCATTGCTGCGGTTGGCGACGTGCTGCGCTCAGGCTGGATCACCAGCGGGCCCAAGGTTCAGGCTTTCGAAGCACAGCTGTCCGAGTACTTTGGCGGTCGCCCGGTGCGTACCTTCAACTCCGGCACCTGCACCATGGAAATCGCTCTGCGCATCGCGGGTATCGGTGCCGGTGATGAAGTGATCACCACTTCTATTTCATGGGTCGCCACGGCCAATGTGATCCTCGAAGTAGGCGCCACACCGGTGTTCGCCGATATCGACCCGGTTACACGCAATATCGACCTGGCCCAGGTCGAGGCCGCCATCACCCCGCGTACCAAGGCCATCATTCCGGTGTATTTGTCGGGCTTGCCGGTGGACATGGACGCGTTGTACGCGCTGGCCAAAAAATACAACCTGCGCGTAGTCGAAGATGCCGCCCAGGCTCTGGGCTCCAGCTGGAACGGGCAACGCATCGGCGCACGCGGCGATTTCGTTTCTTTCAGTTTTCAGGCCAACAAAAACATCACCTCGTCCGAAGGCGGGTGTCTGGTGCTGAACAATGAAGAAGAAGCGCGGCTGGCCGAGAAATATCGCCTGCAAGGGGTTACTCGTACCGGTTTCGACGGTCTGGATGTCGACGTGCTTGGTGGCAAGTTCAACATGACCGATATTGCAGCGGCTATTGGCTTGGGCCAGTTTGCCCATATCGAAGCCATTACCGCCCATCGCCGGCAATTGGCAAAACATTACTTCGAATGTTTTGGCCCTGACTTTGAAGCCGAATACGGCGCGCAACTGCCGGTGGCTGACTTCAACAATACCAACTGGCATTTGTTCCAGCTGGTGCTGGCGGAGCGCAAAGATGGCGAACCTGCCCGTGCCACCTTCATGAAAGACATGCAGGCACTGGGCGTCGGCGTGGGCTATCACTACCCGCCGATTCATTTGCTGAGTTTGTATCGTGCGCAAGGCTTCAAGGAGGGGATGTTGCCGATTGCCGAGCGCGTGGGCCGGCTGATCGTGTCGCTACCGATGTTTACCGCCATGACCAAGGCCGATGTGGAACGCTCTGTAGCGGCGGTCAAAGCGGTGTTGAAAGACGCTTGAGTATTTAGAACAACTGCAGGAGCGAGCTTGCCTTGCGCTCTTTTGATCTTCTGAAAGATCGCGAGCAAGCACGCTCCCACAGTAACAGGCCGGGGTTACTCGCCGATTGCGGCTTTGTAACCGGCAGCATCCAGCAGTTTTTCCAGTTCCGCGGTGTTGCTTGGCTTGAGCTTGAAGATCCAGCTGGCGTAGGGTTCGCTGTTCAGCGACTCAGGGCTATCGGCCAGTGCTTCGTTAACGGCAATGACTTCGCCCGACACCGGCGAGTAGATATCCGAAGCAGCTTTTACCGACTCCACGACTCCCGCAGTATCACCGGCGGCAAACACTTTGCCGACTTCGGCCAGCTCAACAAACACCACATCCCCCAAGGCTTCCTGAGCGTGATCGCTGATGCCGACAGTAACCGTACCATCAGCTTCCAGACGGGCCCACTCATGACTTTCAGCAAAGCGCAGGTCAGCAGGGATATCGCTCATATTCAGTGTCCTCAAGAAGAAATTTCAGCGGCTCACACAGCGTGTTTGCCCGCCAGTAAACATTAGATCAAGGCTTTGCCAAGACGCACAAAAGTCGGTTTAACCACGCGAACCGGATACCACTTACCACGAATTTCGACCTCGGCACGATCGGCCGTTGCCACTGGAACCCGTGCCAAAGCAATCGATTTGCTCAGCGTAGGAGAGAAACTACCACTGGTTATCTCTCCTTCGCCAACATCAGCGATACGAACCACCTGATGAGCCCGCAGGACACCCCGCTCTTCGAGTACCAGACCCACCAGTTTGAGCTTCACTCCGCTGGCCTTTTCGGCCTCCAGCGCTTCGCGGCCAATGAATTTTCGCGAGGACGGTTCCCACGCGATGGTCCAGGCCATGTTGGCGGAAAGTGGCGAGACAGACAGATGAATATCCTGTCCGTAGAGATTCATGCCGGCTTCAAGACGCAAGGTATCGCGAGCGCCCAGGCCAATAGGCGAGATACCGGCGCCCACCAGGTCGTTAAAGAAAGCCGGTGCCTGATCGGCCGGAAGCAGAATTTCCAGACCGTCTTCGCCGGTATAGCCGGTGCGCGCGATAAACCAGTCACCACAGCTCTGCCCTTCGAAGGGCTTGAGTTGCTGGATCAACTGGCTGCGGGCCTGATTCACCAGCTCGGCCACCTTATGCCGGGCCTGAGGTCCCTGAATTGCCAGCAAAGCCAGTTCGGAACGCTCGTGCAGCTCAACGGCATAGCCTTGAGCCTGAGCCGCCATCCAGGCCAGATCCTGATCACGGGTAGCGGCGTTGACAATAAGCCGATAGCCCTCGGGCATGAGGTAGACAATCATGTCGTCGACCACACCGCCCTGCTCATTGAGCATGGCGCTGTAAAGAGCACGGCCGGGCGTGTTCAGACGTTCGACATCGTTGGCCAATAAATGCTGGAGCCATTCCTTGGCCTGATTACCGGTGACGTCAATCACGGTCATATGCGAGACATCAAAAACTCCACAGTCGCGGCGCACCTCATGGTGTTCCTCGACTTGCGAGCCGTAATGCAAGGGCATATCCCAACCGCCAAAATCGACCATCTTCGCGCCAAGGGCGAGATGCAGGTCATACAGAGGCGTACGCTGTCCCATGGGTTTCTCCTTCCGGGCTTGGCGAAGGTGCGGACAGGCTTGTTTTGGGCCCCAGCCCTCTTAAAGAGGGCTTGATGCGTTTAACAGAGAACCTGGCCTGACAGACAGACCGCACCGAATGCCGCGCATTGTATCCACATGGGGAGGGACTGGCACCTAACCGATTCGATGTGCCGAGCGACGGATCAGCCCGATGACCGGCAATAAACCGACCAGCACCAACGTCAGCGCCGGTAACGAGGCCCGCGCCCACTCACCTTCACTGGTCATCTCAAAGATCCGAACCGCCAGCGTGTCCCACCCGAACGGGCGCATCAGCAAGGTAGCAGGCATCTCTTTGAGCACATCGACAAATACCAGCAGCGCAGCACTCAGGGTGCCCGGCAGCAATAACGGCAGATACACTTTGATAAACAGTCGCGGGCCACTCACTCCCAGACTGCGGGCCGCTTCCGGCAAAGAAGGCCGGATGCGCGCCAGGCTGTTTTCCAGCGGGCCGTAAGCCACAGCAATAAAGCGCACCAGATATGCCAGCAGCAAGGCCGACAGGCTGCCCAGCAAGAGCGGCTTGCCTGCTCCTCCGAGCCAGCCTGATACCGGGATCACCAGTTCACGATCCAGATAGCTGAAAGCCAGCATGATCGATACCGCCAGCACCGATCCCGGCAATGCATAGCCCAGGTTCGCCAGACTGACCCCGGCGCGGATAGCCGGAGTGGGCGCCTGTCGTCGGGCAAACGCCAGCACCAGCGCCACGCTGACGGTGATCAGGGCGGCCATGGCGCCCAGATACAGGGTGTGCAGAATCAGGCCGGTATAACGCTCATCAAGATCAAAGCGTCCGCGCTGCCAGAACCACACCACCAATTGCAGCATCGGGATCACGAAAGCGCAGGCGAACACCAGCAAGCACCAGCTGCTGGCCAGCCACGCCTTGGCCCCCCGCAAGTGATACAAGGCCTTGGCCCGGGGCCGCTCGTTACTGGCGCGGCTGGCACCCCGGGCCCGGCGTTCGCCATAGAGCACGAGCATCACCACCAGCAGCAGCAAACTGGCCAGTTGCGCAGCGGTGGACAGGCTGAAAAAGCCGTACCAGGTTTTGTAGATGGCCGTGGTAAAGGTGTCGAAGTTGAACACCGACACGGCGCCGAAATCGGCCAGGGTCTCCATCAGTGCCAGCGCCACCCCCGCACCAATTGCCGGGCGTGCCATTGGCAGTGCCACACGCCAGAACGCCTGCCACGGACTCTGGCCCAACACCCGGGCCGCTTCCATCAGGCCTTTGCCCTGAGCGAGAAATGCGCTGCGCGCCAACAAGTAAACGTAGGGGTAGAACACCAGAATCAGCACGATAATCACGCCGCCGGTGGAGCGCACCCTTGGCAGCCGCAGGCCCATGCCGAACCATTCCCGCAGCAGGGTTTGCACCGGACCGGCAAAGTCCAGCAGGCCGACAAAAACAAATGCCAGCACATAGGCAGGAATCGCGAACGGCAGCATCAGCGCCCAGTCCAGCCAGCGCCTGCCGGGGAACTCGCACAGGCTGGTTAACCACGCCAGGCTCACGCCCAGCAGCGTCACGCCTATGCCGACCCCCACAATCAGGGTGAGGGTATTGCCCAGCAGGCGCGGCATCTGCGTATCCCACAGGTGGCTCCAGATCTGTGCATCAATGCTTTGCCAGGACAACAGCAGAACGCTCAGCGGCAACAGCACCAGAGCGGCAATGACAAAAACCAGTGGATACCAGCGACGTTGGGCAGGATGGGCCACGAAAAACTCTCGGAAGTTGTTTGGAAGTACCGATAACAAATATGGGAGCGGGCATGCTGGCGATAGCCTCAGCCCGGTCTCCTACAGAAACCACGCTGATGCTATCGCGGGCAAGCCCGCTCCCACAGGTAAAACTTCAGTTTTTTATCAGTTCCAGCCAGCACGATCCATCATGCGGATAGCTTCTGCCTGGCGCTTGCCTGCGACTTCAACCGGCAGTTCATCGGCCTTGAAGTTACCCCAGCTGGCCACTTCGGCTGAAGGTGCAACAGTCGGGTTGGCCGGGAATTCCTGGTTGGTCCCGGCAAAAATCGCCTGGGCTTCAGGGGTGGTCATCCACTCCACCAACGCCTTGGCCGCTTCAGGATGCGGAGCGTATTTGGTCAGGCCAATACCCGACAGGTTGACGTGAACGCCGCGGTCAGCCTGGTTCGGCCAGAACAGTTTCACCGCCAGATCCGGCTTCTGCTTGTGCAGGCGGCCATAGTAGTAAGTGTTGACGATGCCGACGTCGCACTGCCCGGCGTTGATCGCCTCCAGCACTGCGATGTCATCCGAGAACACATCGGTAGACAGGTTATTCACCCAGCCCTTGAGGATTTCTTCAGTTTTCTGCGGGCCATTCACTTCGATCATGGTGGCGGTCAGCGACTGGTTATAAACCTTCTTGGCGGTGCGCAGGCACAGGCGGCCTTCCCACTTTTTGTCCGCCAGGGCTTCGTAAGTCGACAGTTCTTCAGGTTTGACCCGGTCAGAGGCGTAGGCAATGGTTCGCGCACGCAAACTCAAGCCTGTCCACTCGTGGGAGGAAGAGCGGTATTGAGGCGGGATATTTTTATCGATCACGTCAGATTTGAGCGGCTGCAAAATGCCCATTTGCTCGGCCTGCCACAGGTTGCCGGCATCCACAGTCAGCAACAGGTCAGCAGTAGCGTTCTGCCCTTCGGCCTTGATGCGCTGCATCAGCGGCGCTTCCTTGTCGGTGATGAACTTGACCTTGACTCCGGTTTTGGCGGTGTATGCGTCAAATACCGGCTTGATCAGCTCGTCGATGCGCGAGGAGTAGACCACCACTTCATCGGCAGCAAAGGCGCTGCTCCCGAAAATAGTAAGGGCCAGGGCAGTCAGTAGACGCTTGGGTACCAACATGGAGGGCGGTCTCTCTTAATGCGAATCGGGCGTAAATGGTAGTGAATCACATTTGCCATCTCAACCTAACTCGCCCTAGAGCCGTTACCAGATGTTGCAAGAAACGCCTTCTGCAGGTCTCAGGCTTTGGCCAGCGGCGGCAAGTCGCCGGTCAGGCCCAGCGCCTGACGCACAAACAGCGCTTTGGCTTCGGGCATTTGATTGACCCATTTCAATCCGCTGTTACGCAGCAAGCGGGCGGTCAACGAATCTGACTGGAACAGGCGCTCAAAACCTTCCATCGCCGCCATCAACGCCAGGTTGTGCGGCATGCGGCGGCGCTCGAAACGGCTCAGTACCCGCACATCCGCCAGCCGTTCGCCGCGATCCACCCCATGCAACAGCACATCTGCCAGCACCGCTGCATCGAGGAAGCCCAGATTCACCCCCTGCCCGGCCAAGGGGTGGATGGTGTGTGCCGCATCACCGATCAATGCCAGGCCTTCGGCCACATAACGCTTGGCGTGACGCTGGCGCAGAGGCACGCAGACCCGCGGGTCTGCACTCACAACCTTGCCCAGCCGGCCTTCGAAGGCCAGCTCCAGCTCGCGGCAGAATCCCTCGTCATCCAGCGCCATCAGGTGCGCGGCCTGCTCAGGGGTGGTCGACCAGACGATTGAGCACCAATCCTGCTGGCCATCACGCTGCAGTGGCAAAAATGCCAGTGGCCCGTGATCGGTAAAACGCTGCCAGGCGGTCTGCTGATGGGGTTCTGCGCACCGCACGCTGGTGACGATGGCGTGATGCTGGTAATCCCACTCACGGGTCTCACAGCCGGTCAGGCGGCGCACAGCCGAGTTGGCACCGTCGGCGGCAATCACTACCGGTGCCCGCAGGGTGCGTCCATCTGCCAGGGTCAGCAGCCAGTCGTCAGCGGAACGACGCATTTGCTCCAGCCGTGCATTGGCCAGCAGTTGGATATCCGTGGCTTGCAGGCACTCCAGCAGCGCATCCTGGATCACCCGGTTTTCAACGATATGGCCCAGCACCTCGGCATGCACACTGGCCGCCGAGAAGTGGATCTGCCCCGTGCCGCTGCCATCCCACACGTGCATGTGCGAATACGGACTGGCACGCCGCCGGGCAATCCCGTCCCAGGCTCCCAGGCGTTGCAGGATGCGCTGACTGGCGGCCGACAAGGCACTGACCCTGGGTTCAAACGGGGCCTGCGGGCTGAACGGTTTGACATCCAGCGGGCTGCCATCGAGCAGCAGAATTTTCAGTCCGCTGTCCTTGAGCGCCAGTGCCAAAGCACTACCGACCATTCCGGCCCCGACAATCAGCAGATCTGCGCGCATTTCCATGCTTTAAGCCTGTCTCGCTAGCGGCATACGCCGCACTTGAAAAATGGTCCGACACGGGGCATGCCCCGGCCGTCATTATTAACTGTCGGCGCGGGTGCCCAGCCCCATCGCCTGGCGGGCAAACCAGCGTTTGGCCGGCGGCAACAAATCGAGGCCGAGCAAGCCAAGGTTACGCCCCAGCGAGACCAATGGCTGCTCACTGCCGAACACCCGGGTTACCTGGTCCGAGAAGCCAATTGTCAGTTGCTGGTCGAGTTTTTGCCGCTGTTGATAACTCAGCAGCGTGGCAAAATCACCGGGCTTTTTGTCGCTCGCCAACAAGGCGTCGGCCAATGCCTGCGCATCGCGCAAGGACAGGTTGAAACCCTGGCCGGCAATCGGGTGCAGGCTGTGAGCCGCGTTGCCCAGAATAGTCAGGTGCGGGCGTACCTGCTCTTCGGCTTCGACCAGCGAAAGCGGGTACAAATGCCGTGCGCCGACCTGCTTGAGGGTGCCCAGGCGGTAGCCGAATACAGCCTGCAACTCGCTGAGGAAGCTGCGCTCATCCAGTGCCGCCAGGCGCCGGGCATCCATCCCAAGACGGGTCCATACCAGCGCACAACGGTTGTCGGGCAATGGCAGCAAGGCCATCGGACCTTCATCGGTGAAACGCTCGAACGCCATTCCGGCGTGGGGCTGGCTCGGGGTGATGTTGGCAATTAGCGCACTTTGATCGTATGGCCGCTTGCGCACATGAATCCCCAACTGCTCGCGCAAGCCCGAGCGACCGCCATCGGCCAGCACTGCCAGGTCGCAGTCGAGCGTGGTTTCGTCATTGAGCGTCAAGCGGTAGCCATCTTCGAGCGGCTGCATGTGGATAACTTCAGCCGGGCAACGCCAGCTGATCACGTCCGGGTCCAGACTTTTCCACAGGCTTTGGCCGAGCCAGGTGTTTTCGACCACATACCCGAGCGCCGGAACCCCTTCTTCGCTGGACGACAAACGAGCCGTGGAAAAACGCCCGCGATCGGACACGTGAATGTCCTTGATCGGCTCGGCACGCTCGGCAATGGCTTGCCAAAGCCCCATCCGCTCGTAGATTTGCCGCGCACCATAACTAAGCGCCGACGAGCGAGCATCGTAGCTCGGCTGATAACTGTTGCCGGGAGCAAACGGCTCGATCAATACGATTTTCCAGCCCCGGGCCTTGGCCCCGGCCTGCAGCGCCAAGGCAAGACTGGCACCGACCAGTCCGCCACCGATGATCGCCAGACTGACCCGGTTCATACCGCGCCCGCTCGTGCTGCAGCCATCAAGGCTTCGATATCTGCGACGGTTTTCGGCACGTCGCCGGTCAAGACCTCACAGCCCTGTTTGGTGACCACTACGTCGTCCTCAATGCGCACCCCGATGCCGCGCCATTTTTTGGCGACATTCAGATTATTCGGGCTGATGTAGATGCCGGGCTCAACCGTCAGGGTCATGCCGACTTCCAGCACGCGCCATTCACCGCCCACCTTGTATTCACCCACGTCATGCACATCGAGCCCCAGCCAGTGGCCAGCGCGATGCATGTAAAAGGGTTTATAGGCTTCGCTGGCGATCAGTTGATCCACATCGCCCTGCAACAGGCCCAGTTCAACCAGCCCCGCCGTGATCACCTGAACCGTGGCTTCGTGGGCCTGGTTCCAGTGTTTGTCGGGCGCGATCTGGGCAAACGCGGCTTCCTGGGACGCCAGCACCAGTTCGTAAATGGCTTTTTGTTCAGGCGAGTACTTGCCGCCGACCGGGAATGTACGGCTGATATCACTGGCGTAGCAGTCGATCTCACACCCGGCATCGATCAATACCAGGTCGCCATCCTTGAGCAGGGCGTCATTTTCCTGGTAGTGCAGGATGCAGCTGTTATCGCCAGAGGCGACGATCGAGCCATAGGCTGGCATTTTTGCCCCGCTTTTACGGAATTCATAATCCAGTTCGGCCTCGAGGCTGTACTCATGCAAACCGGCACGGCTGGCCTGCATGGCGCGCACATGGGCGCGAGCCGAGATTTGCGCCGCATGGCGCATGACCTTGATCTCTGCCGCCGATTTATACAGGCGCATGTCATGCAGCAGATGATCCAGAGCAACGAATTCGTTGGGCGGCTGAGCACCGAGGTTCGCCTTGGAGCGGATCGTGTTGATCCACTCCATCAGGTTGCGATCAAAATCGGGGTTGCTGCCCATCGCCGAATACACCCGGTCACGGCCTTCAATCAGCCCCGGCAGGATGTCGTCAATGTCAGTGATGGGAAACGCATCGTCTGCGCCGAAGTCGCGGATCGCGCCTTCTTGCCCGGCCCGCAAGCCGTCCCACAGCTCACGCTCGGCATTGCGCTCGCGGCAAAACAGTACGTATTCACCGTGAGCCCGGCCCGGAATCAGGACAATCACCGCCTGGGGCTCTGGAAAGCCGCTCAGATACTGGAAATTGCTCTCCTGGCGGTAAACATGTTCGACATCGCGATTACGAATTGCCACTGGCGCAGCAGGAAGAATCGCAATGCTGTTGGACTCCATCTGCGCCATGAGCGCCTTGCGGCGACGTGTGTATTCCGATTTCGGGATATGGATCATGGGCAGACGGGTTCCCTCTTGACGATCAATCAGTGCAGCGAAGGCTTGGCAGCCGCAGGCTCAGCAGTTTTTTTGGTTTCAGTGAACAGCAACAGCGGCGCGACGCGCAGGTATTCCATCACTTCCATGTAGTCGCTTTCGCCGTCTTCGGATTCTTCCAGGGCATCTTGCACCTGGGAAATGGCCGCCAGATCGTTCAGCACTTCTTTACCTTCAAGACTCAAGGCATTGTCACGGTAGTTCAGGCCGAAACCGGCCAGGAAACCCTGACACCACTCACCCAGGGCGATGGCGCGTTCAGTCAGCGGCGCATCATCGGTAGGCAACAGCAACACGACGGTCATGTCGTCGCCGGTCAGTTCGCCTTTAACCATTTCTTGCAAACCGATCAGGGCATTGCGTACGTTGTCACTGATTTCATTTTCGCTTTGGAACAGCTCTTTGGCATCCGCCAGCCAGCCGTCGTGGTCAAAGCCGGCGCCAGCAGCGCTGCGACCCAACAACAGGCCGTGCAGTTCTGCAGGCGAAACATTATGGCCGCTGGAGGTCAGCAGGGTGGCAAAGGCTTGATACGGGGAATTCTGAATAGGCATGGTCAGCTAGGCGCCAAGCGGCGCTATGTCTAGAATGGAGGCCTTGTATCCTAGCATCGGCAGACGTGCCAGACCATCGAGGCGTCAACTCGTTTGACGGTTACCATCCATCAGAAAATACACAGTAGGACACAATGGAAGACACCGACCTGCATGCACTGATGGCCAGGCTCGAGCTGCTGATCAGCCGCGTCGAGCAACTTAACCGTCAAAACGGACTCTTAGTAGCTCAGGAAAAAACTTGGCGCGAGGAACGCGCGCACCTCATTGAAAAAAACGAAATCGCCCGACACAAGGTGGAATCGATGATTTCGCGCCTCAAAGCCCTGGAGCAAGACTCATGAGTACTAGCAGCAGCGTCACCGTGCACATCCTCGATAAAGAATATTCGATCATGTGCCCCCAGGAAGAACGCACCAATCTGGTGAGTGCCGCCCGCTATCTGGATGGCAAAATGCGGGAAATCCGCAGCAGCGGCAAAGTTATTGGCGCCGACCGTATCGCCGTAATGGCCGCCCTGAATATCACCCACGATCTGTTGCACAGACAGGAAATCGCCGAAGTTCAGCCCAACGGCTCAACTCGCGAACAGGTGCGCGACCTGCTGGAGCGCGTCGATCTGGTGCTCGCCACTGATCCGAACGAACGTCAGAGCTGATTCAAAAGGTTTCTTTGGGGTATACTCGCGCCACTCCCTGGAGTATTCGCCAGTTAGCGATGTCCCTGAGCCGATTCGCACTACCCTGGAGCTTGCACGTTGGACCGGTGTGCATGTCCGCTCGACGGAAAGCCTTAAGGTCTACTGCAACTTCCACCTTGAACTTTCGGGTTCAAGGGCCAAGCCGACAGCGGTACGTCGGGGAGCCTGATTTCCAGCGCAATGCCGGCCATGAGCTGGCATTGCCTTTCACGAGCCAACCGTCCGGTGAACTCGATCTTGAACAGCACCATGACCGAACCTGCGACACGCCCGCAACTTCGACGACTGCTGCGCAAAGCCCGCCGCGAACTTTCGCCCTGCGAGCAACGCCAGGCTGCCCGCGGCCTGTACCGGCAACTGGCGCAACACCCGCTGTTTCGCCGCGCCAGACATATCTCGCTGTACCTGCCCACTGACGGTGAAATCGATCCGCGCCTGCTGCTGCGTGAAGCACAGCGTCGGGGCAAGATTACTTACCTGCCCGTGCTCAGCGCATGGCCACGAACCAAGATGGTGTTTCAGCGCGTTGCACCCGGTGAAAAACTGATCCCCAATCGCTTTCGAATTCTCGAACCCCGAATCAACCGCGCACGCCAGCGCAAGGTCTGGGCACTGGACCTGGTGCTGTTGCCGCTGGTGGGGTTTGATCAAGCCGGGGGACGACTGGGCATGGGCGGCGGTTTTTATGACCGCAGCCTGGCCTATCTGGCCCGTCGCCAAAGATGGCGCAAGCCGACACTGTTGGGGCTGGCCCACGAATGTCAGAAAGTAGAGAGTCTGGCCCAGGCCAGTTGGGATGTGCCGCTACAGGGTACGGTCTCGGACAAGCAGTGGTACGTAGCCCACTGACTGCCAGGGCGTCTCTGTCAAATTGACTGGAAGTGTCTAGCGCTTGAAAGGTTGTACCTGTTGCTGCGCCAGTTCCATCGAGGTGTCGGTCGAAGTTGACCAGAGGCTTTGCGCATAACCCGTTGTAACCACGCCCAAACCGAACAAAATAACCAAAATCCACAGTAAATCCGGTTTGCGTTTCATCGATTGCCCCCCTTCAGGCAAATCAACACGATGACAGCAACGGTTTTTGTTATAGGCCGTGCAGCAGCGTCAAGCTTAAAATCCCGGCATTCTGAGGCAACACGAACTGACACGCAAACGCTGGCGTCAACCGACTGTCGGTTTACAAATATCTTGCCAGACAAAATGACCAGGCAGCATTTGAGGAGCAGTGAAAATGGCCTATTGGTTGATGAAATCCGAGCCCGACGAGTTCTCTATCAAGGATTTGCAGAAGATTGGCGAAGCGCGCTGGGATGGCGTGCGTAACTATCAGGCGCGCAACTTTATACGGAGCATGAGCACCGGCGACGAGTTTTTCTTCTACCATTCCAGCTGCCCCGAGCCTGGGATTGCCGGGGTTGGCCGAATCGTCCAGTCCGCGTATCCGGACCCCACGGCCCTGGACCCCGAAAGCCACTATTTCGACCCCAAGGCCAGCGCCGAAAAAAACCCGTGGAGTGCATTGCAAGTGGCACACGTGCAAACCTTCCCCAGGGTCATCAAGCTCGACTACCTGAAACAACAAAGCGCGCTGGCCGAAATGCCACTGGTACAAAAAGGCAGCCGCCTCTCAGTCATGCCCGTAACTGCCGAGCAATGGGCAGTGGTGCTGGGCCTGCTTTAGTAACACCCGGCTCCCGGGTTGAATCCGCCCCGGCTCCGGCAACATCCTGTATTAGCGTCTAGGCTCTCAACTTCCTTTGACTGGCATCAAGCCTGCGCGGCCTTGAAACAGTCAAACTAGAGCGCTCTGTGACACAGGATGTCGGCATGTCTAAGAATCACCGTCTTTCCCATTACTTCGTTATTCCTTTGGCAATATTGCTGATTGCCGCAGGCGGGTTCGGTTACTGGAAATCCCTGCACGACCGCCTCCCTGAAGGGATCAGCATGGGCAACGGTCGACTCGAGTCCACGGAAGTGCAGATCGCCGCGAAGATTCCGGGCCGCCTGGCCGAGGTTCTGGTCGATGAAGGTGATCACGTGACCAAGGGCCAGTTACTGGCCCGCATGGACACCCGCACCCTTGAAGCCACCCGCGCCCAGGCCCAGGCCGAAGTACAGCGCGCACGTGAGGCCCTGGCGGCCAATGAAGCCAACGTGCAATTGCGCCAAAGCGAAAAACTGCTGGCCAGTCAGGAGCTCAAACGCTTTCGCCAACTGTCCGAACGCGGTTTTGCCAGCGCCCAGCTGCTAGATCAGCAACAGGCAAAATTCAATACCAGCAACTCCGCGGTGGTTGCCGCACAGGCTCAAGTTGCCGCCGCCAAAGCCGCCATCGTGTCCAGCGAAGCGCACGTCGCGCAACTCACCAGTGAAATAGAAGACAGCAGCCTGCGAGCGCCAATCAACGGGGTGATCCAGTTGCGCCTGGCCGAGCCCGGCGAAGTGCTGGGCTCCGGTGGGCGGGTATTCATGCTGATCGACCCGAGCGACCAGTACATGAATCTGTACTTGCCCGCCTCGGTGGTCGGCAAGCTGGCGGTTGGCGCTCAAGCCCGCATCGTGCTCGACGCCCTGCCCGATCAGCCACTGCCGGCAAAAATCTCCTTTGTCGCCGCCAAATCGCAGTTCACCCCCAAAGAAGTCGAAACCCGTGACGAGCGGCAAAAACTGGTGTTCCGGGTCAAGCTGCGCCTGACCGACCCGGCCGCCGTACCTCAAGCAAAACCGGGTATGCCGGGAGCCGGTTATGTTCGGACCAGCGACGTGAACTGGCCGGCTAACCTGCAATGAGCGACCTGGCGCTCAACGCCAGTGGCATCAGCCACAGGTACGGCAAACAACAAGCTCTGCTAGACATTGCCTTCAGCCTGCCAAAAGGCACGCGCTGCGGGCTGATTGGCCCGGATGGCGCGGGCAAGTCGAGCTTGCTGGGGCTGATTGCCGGGGTCAAAAAACTACAGCAAGGCTCACTGCAAGTGCTTGGCGGCCCCATTGACGACCGTCGCCATCGCAACACCCTGTATCCGCTGATTGCCTTTATGCCCCAGGGCCTGGGCGGCAATCTTTATCCGGAATTGTCGATCAGCGAGAACATCCGTTTTTTTGGCACTCTGTTTGGCTTGTCCAGAGATGACTGCGAACAGCGTATGGCGCAGTTGCTCAAAGCTACCGACCTTGAGCGCTTTGCCGAACGCCCCGCAGGCAAGCTGTCCGGCGGGATGAAGCAAAAGCTCGGGCTATGTTGCGCGCTGATCCACGAACCGGACCTGTTGATCCTCGACGAACCCACCACCGGTGTCGACCCGCTGTCACGGCGACGTTTCTGGGAGCTGGTGGATGACGTACGCAGTCAACGCCCACAACTCACATTGCTGGTCGCTACGGCCTACATGGAAGAGGCCGAGCAATTCGAACACTGCCTGATGCTGGATCGCGGCAAGTTGATTGCGGCCGGATTGAGCCGGGAACTGGCAGCCGTCACCACTACCGGCAAGCTGGATGAAGCCTTTACCCACTACCAGGGCGACAGCGCTCATAACAATGAACCGCTGGTGATCCCGCCACGCACCAGCGACAACAGCGACATCGCCATTGAGGCCCACAACCTGACCCTCAAATTCGGCGACTTCACCGCGGTCAACAACGTCAGCTTTGCCATTGGCCGGGGCGAGATTTTCGGCTTTTTGGGCTCTAACGGCTGCGGCAAGACCACCACCATGAAAGTGCTGACCGGCCTGATGCCCGCCACGCAAGGCAGCGCCAGGCTGCTGGGTAATCCGGTTAACGCCAAAGACCTGGCCACCCGCAAGCGCGTAGGTTTCATGTCGCAGAGCTTCTCGCTGTACGGCGAATTGAGCGTACGCCAGAACCTGGTATTGCATGCCCAGCTCTTCGACTTGCCCAAGGCGCAAAGCCAGACCCGGATCGAGGAGCTGATCCAGCGCTTCGACCTCGCAGAGGTTGCCGAGCAACAATCCGGCGAACTGCCATTAGGTCTGCGCCAGCGCTTGTCCCTGGCAGTGGCGGTGTTGCATCGCCCCGAAGTGCTGATCCTCGATGAGCCCACCTCCGGCGTCGACCCCGCCGCGCGGGATGACTTCTGGCGCCTGTTGATCGAACTGTCCCGCGAGCAGGGGGTGACGATCTTTCTGTCCACCCACTTTATGAACGAGGCGCAACGCTGTGACCGGATTTCGCTGATGCACGCAGGCAAGGTACTGGCCTGCGACACCCCGGATGCGCTGCAAAAACAGTTCCACGGCGACACCCTGGAGGCGGCATTTGTCACCTGCCTGGAAGAAGCGCAAAACGATCCGGCCGCCAACGTGGCAACCCAAGCCGAGCCGCCACCGGCAGCTGCCGTGAATGCACCACCGCCACCGGGCAAAACCGGCTTCAGCATGGCCCGGCTGATTGCCGTCGCCAGCCGCGAATCCAAAGAATTACTGCGGGACAAGGTGCGCATGGCGTTCGCCCTGCTGGGCGCGGTGTTCATGATGGTCATTTTTGGCTACGGTATTTCCCTGGATGTGGAAAACCTCGCCTTCGCCGTGTACGACCAGGATCAAAGCCCCCAGAGCCGCGCCTACCTTGAAGCCTTTCGCAGTTCGCGTTATTTCGAGGAGCACGCGCCCATCCAGAGCGCAGACCAATTGCACGAACGCCTGCAGCGTTCCGAAATCAAGATCGCCCTGGAAATCCCGCCGGGCTTCGGTCGTGATCTTTACGCCGGACGCCAGCCCACCGTGGCCGCCTGGCTCGACGGCGGCATGCCGTTTCGGGCCGAAACCAGCCGCAACTATGTCGAAGCCGTACACTCGGCCAACCTTGAGCAACTGGCCGCACAAAGCAGCCTGGCGCAAAACAAGCAGGTAATGGCCAGGCTGGAAACCCGGTTCCGCTATAACCAGGACGTGATCAGCGTGAATGCCATCGGCCCCGGGGTGATGGCGCTGATTCTCGCGTTTATCCCGGCGATGCTCACGGCACTGGGCATCGTGCGGGAAAAAGAACTGGGCTCGATCACCAACTTTTACGCCACGCCGCTGACCCGGCTGGAATTTCTGCTGGGCAAACAGGCTCCCTACCTGGCGGTGAGCCTGGTCAACCTGGCATTGCTGGTGGCGATGAACCGCTGGCTGTTCGGCGTGCCGTTTAAAGGCAGCGGACTCACACTGGCATTGGGCGGACTCTTGTATGTACTGGCCACCACCAGCATGGGCCTGCTGATCTCCGCATTCACCCGCACCCAGATCGCGGCAATCCTGGGCACCATGATCATCACCAGCCTGCCGACCATTCAGTTCTCCGGGCTGATCGTGCCGCGCTCCTCCCTCGACGGATCTGCGGCGCTGATGGGCATGCTGTTCCCGGCCGGACACTTTCTCGACATAGCCGTAGGCACCTTCACCAAAGCCCTGGACCTTCGCCAGCTGTGGCCGCAATGCCTGGCACTGCTGGGGTTCTTTGTCGTGTTCACCGGACTGAGCCTGATCATGCTCAAGAAGCAGGAGGTTTGATGCACAAGCTCTCGCACATCCTGCGCCTGGGTCTTAAAGAACTCACCAGCCTGCGTCACGACAGTGTCTTGCTCCTGTTTTTGCTCTATGCCTTCACCGTAGCTATCTATATGCCAGCGGCCGGCTCGATCATCGGCGTGCATAACGCCAGCGTGGCCATCGTCGATGAAGACCACAGCCAGTTATCGCGCAAACTGGCGGAGTCGCTGCTACCGCCCGAATTCCAGGCACCGCAGGACTTGCCTTACGATCAGCTGGACCAGTCGATGGACAGCGGCCGCTACACCTTTGTGATCAACCTGCCGGCCAACTTCCAGGCCGACTTGCTGGCCGGACGCGAACCGGGCGTACAGGTCAACGTTGATGCCACGGCCATGAGCCAGGCATTTATGGGGGCGGGGTATATCGGCCGGATCTTCCAGCGCGAACTGCTCAACTACACCGGGCAGGCCGATGCCGCGGCCAATACGCCGGCGCTGCTCAGCAGCCGCGCGTTGTTCAACCCCAACCTGGAGGGCGGCTGGTTTCTGGCGGTGATCCAGATCGTCAACAACATCACCATCCTGGCCATCGTCCTGACCGGCACTGCGCTGCTGCGCGAGCGTGAACACGGCACCCTCGACCACCTGCTGGTCCTGCCACTGACGGCACTGGAAATCATGCTCGCAAAAATCTGGAGCAACATGCTGGTGGTGGTGCTGTGTACCTGGATATCGCTGGAAGTCGTGGTGAAATGGGCCCTCGGCGTGCCGCTGGCGGGGTCGTTGACCCTGTTTTTACTGGTAACGGCACTTTACCTGTTTGCCAGTACCGCACTGGGAATCTTCCTCGCGACCCTGGCCCGCTCAACGCCGCAGTTCGGTTTGCTGGCGATCCCGGTGATCATTCCGATGCTCCTGCTATCGGGCGGGAGCACCCCGCTGGACAGCATGCCCGAGTGGTTGCAATGGGTGATGCAGTGCTCGCCCTCAACGCACTTTGTGAGCCTGAGTGCGGCGATATTGTTTCGCGATGCGGGGGTAGAAGTGGTGTGGCCGGACCTGTTGGCACTGACCACTATTGGCCTGGTATTTTTCGCCATTGCCCTTGCGCGGTTTCGCAAGAGCCTGGCGTCTTAGTCATGGGACTGAACACATGCCTGCAGACGCCAGGCCCGGGCACTTACTGAACGATTAAATTGTTAAACAGCAAATCCTCGATCATCGGCTTGCCGGTCTCTTCGAGCATCACCTGCTGAATCTGTTTCAAGGCCTCCTGGCGCAGCTTCTCCTTGGCTTCAACACTGCCCAGGCTTTCGCTGGTCTGCTGGGTAAACAAACCCACCAACTGATTACGAATCAACGGATCATTGGCTTTCACCGCCTTGGCCGCCTCGGCTCCGGACACGCGCAACGAAATGTCCGCCTTGTACACCTTGAGCCTGGAACTGCCATCGAGCCCGTAGTTACCCACGAACGGCGGGTTCAGGGTGACATAGCTGACCTTGGCCGCGCCCTCTTCGGCTTCTTCTGCAAGCGCCACCATCGGCCAGGACAGGGCCAGCATCAATACAATCCACGCTTTCACAATTCGCTCCTTGGTACGGGTTGAAGAAGCAGCCGGGGCTGCTTGCACATCTATTTCTGGTTATCGGCCAGTTAGCGCAAAGCCGTAGGGCTCCGATCCTGGCGTGAGACAGATCCGAATAAACGGACAGACCTGCCCTTTAATTTTTTATCCACAGCCCGTTTCTCCAGGCCTGTGGACAGTTTGACCCGTTGCGTCTGCCAAGCGGGCTGTGGAAGGTTTCACCCCCGGGCAACAGGTTCACAAATGAAAGTGCTCTATGGGATTTTTCCTATAACAGCAGAAAGTAAGGCCTGTCATTTTCAGTAACGAAAATGTAACGTTCGCGCTCGCTGATATAACAAGAAATTTGGAGCTCTTGAATGTTTGCTTTCTTTCGACCTGCCGCACACCAGGCGCCCCTGCCTGAAGAAAAAATCGACAGTACTTATCGACGTCTGCGCTGGCAGATTTTCGCGGGTATTTTCTTTGGCTACGCGGGTTATTACCTGCTGCGCAAAAACTTCTCGCTGGCCATGCCGTACCTGATTGACGAGGGTTACACCCGGGGTCAACTGGGTCTGGCCATGTCCGCGATTGCCATCGCTTATGGTTTGTCCAAGTTCCTCATGGGGCTGGTGTCCGACCGCTCCAACCCGCGCTTCTTCCTGCCCTTCGGCCTGCTGATTTCAGCAGGCGTGATGTTCATTTTCGGTTTCGCACCCTGGGCCACCTCCAGCGTCACCATGATGTTCATTTTGCTGTTTATCAACGGCTGGGCCCAGGGCATGGGCTGGCCGCCAAGCGGTAGGACCATGGTTCACTGGTGGTCGCAGAAAGAACGCGGCGGTGTAGTGTCAGTCTGGAATGTGGCGCACAACGTTGGCGGAGGCTTGATCGGGCCGCTGTTTTTGCTGGGTATGGCCTGGTTCAACGACTGGCACGCGGCATTCTATGTACCGGCTACCGTTGCCCTGCTGGTCGCGCTGTTTGCGTTTATCACCATGCGCGACACCCCACAGTCCGTGGGCTTGCCACCGATCGAGCAATACAAGAATGATTACCCGGCCGGTTACGACTCCAGCCACGAAGACGAATTCAGCGCCAAAGAAATTTTCGTCAAATACGTGCTGCGTAACAAAATGCTGTGGTACATCGCCCTGGCTAACGTGTTCGTTTATTTGCTGCGCTACGGCGTCCTGGACTGGGCTCCGACTTACCTCAAGGAAGCCAAGCACTTCACCGTGGACACCACTTCGTGGGCGTACTTCTTCTATGAGTGGGCAGGTATTCCGGGCACGCTGCTGTGCGGCTGGATGTCAGACAAGATCTTCCGCGGCAATCGCGGCCTGACCGGCATTGTGTTCATGTCGCTGGTGACCGTCGCCACGCTGGTTTACTGGCTCAACCCGCCGGGTAACCCGAGCATTGACATGATCGCGCTGTTCTCCATCGGCTTCCTGATTTACGGCCCGGTGATGCTGATCGGCTTGCAGGCCCTGGAACTGGCGCCGAAGAAAGCAGCCGGTACTGCCGCAGGCTTTACCGGGCTGTTCGGCTACCTGGGCGGTTCGGTGGCAGCCAGTGCGGCCATGGGCTATCTGGTTGACCACTTCGGCTGGGATGGCGGCTTTGTACTGCTGATCAGCGCATGCCTGTTGGCGATTGCGTTCATGATCCCGACCCTGCGCCACAAGAATGTCGCCAGTGCCGAGCGGGCAACCGACGCTTAAGACAACGACATGCAACGCTTGAGCCGCGCCTCCAGATTCAGATCTGGCATGGCGTGGCTACGCAGGGCGCTTACGGTCTGCTCGACATAATCGCGAGTAGTGCCGTAACGCCCGTTGGCGTTGGCCAGTACCTGGCTGAGTACACCGTCCGACAGGTTGCCCGCATAGCTGGGTAGATGTCGCTCCAGCACAAACCCCAATGCCTGCACCTGACTGCCATCCTCCAGCCGGCAAGTGAGCCAGTGCGGCCGATAAGACGGCACCGGCATTTCACGCAGCCACAGGGCATAGAGCGAGGCATCGAGGTTGTCTTCAGGCAGCCGATAGGCAAAACCGCTGCACGAACCGCCCCGGTCCAGACCAAACACCAGCCCCGGCCATTGCGGCGTGCCACGATGTTCGTGGGACCACAGATACAGCCCGCGATGATAGCCATGCACCCGCCCGCGCTTGCGTTCGACCGCCGAACACTCGGGGCGCCAGATCAGTGAGCCATAGGCGAATAACCAGACGGGGCCGCCTTGATGACAGGCCATGGTGGCTTGCAAGGATTGCTGAAGTTGTTCTGGGGTCAACGGCGCCCCAAGATCGAGTCGCGGAGGGTAATCCGGGTTTAAACACACAGATTCAATAACAGTCATAACTAAGGCTTTTGGATCCTGCTCGCATTACATGATGTAAACGAAAGTAACGACCTGAATGGTATAGCACTAAAAAGCAAATGACTTGCAGGTCCGGACCTGTGGCAACCTAGAAAAACCGGCCTGGCTTATTACACTTGTGTAAGGCGCAGGTTCAGGTAACTGGCACCACAGATCTCTATAGTGTTGCGCCCCAATATAATGACAGAGGCCACCCTATGAGAAAGTCAGGAATCTGTTGCCTGTTTATGTTGGCTCATGCCAGCTTTGCGCTGGCCCAGGATGACACGCAGCAAAAAGACAAAGACTTCTGGTACGTGCAGACCAGTGTCTATACCAGACACTTTTCGCCAGACCCCGAGCACAATAACAATCAGGATCTGATCGGCCTGGAATATAACGACGCTTCAGGCTGGCTTGCGGGCGGAGCAACTTTTCGCAATTCATTTAGCCAGCGCTCTTATTACGCCTATGCCGGCAAACGCTTTGACAGTGAAAACTACCCGGTCTATTTGAAGCTGACCGGTGGCTTGCTGGAAGGCTATCACGGCGAGTATCAGGACAAGATCCCGCTCAATCGCTTCGGAGTTGCGCCGGTGATTATCCCCTCGGTCGGGGCCTATTACGGGCCCGTGGCGGCCGAGCTGGTGTTGCTCGGTTTCAATGCCGCCATGATCACCGCCGGACTGCGGATCTAAGGCTTAAAAACCTGCAGGAGCGAGCTGTTGGAAGCTCGCTCCTGCACAGATTTCAAGGGCGCGGGCAGTAGGCAAATACATCCGCGCGCATCTGGTGCGGGTCCATCCCGGCATTGACCAGTGCATCGAGGGTTCCATAGATCATCGCCGGGGAACCGCTGGCATAGACATGCACCGCCTTCAGATCGCTGATGTCTTCACACACGGCTTCATGCAACAGACCACAGCGGCCCTCCCAGCCACACAGGTCACTGACGACCTTGTGCAGGAACAGGTTGGGAATCTTCTGCCAGGCGTCCCATTCCTCCAGGGTGTAGAAGTCTTCAGGGCGACGCACCCCCCAATACAAGTGCACCGGGTGCTGGAAGCCCTTCTCACGGCAATGCTCGATCAGGCTGTGCATTTGCGCCATGCCGGTACCGGCTGCGATCAGGACCAGCGGGCCGTCCGGCAACTCGGACAGGTGCGTGTCGCCAAACGGCAGCTCAAGGCGGACCATCCTGTTGCGCTGCAACTGCTCGATCAGGCTGCGGGCGCTGTCTTCGCGCACCAGTACGTGCAGCTCAAGATCACGCCCGGAGTGCGGGGCACTGGCCAGGGAAAAAGCCGATTTCTCGCCATTTTCCCGCTCCAGCATCACGTACTGTCCTGCGTGATAACGCGGCGGTTTGCCCGCCGGCGCACGCAAACGTACGCGCCAGACATCGCCGCCCATATCGACACATTCAATCAACTGACACGCCAGGCTACGCACCGGTAACTCTCCCAACGCAAGCACCCCGTCCCACAACACCACGCAGTCTTCAAGCGGCGCTGCCAGGCAGGTATAAAATTCGCCGTGATCGCGGACTTCTCCCGCCTGCTCCACCTGGCCTTCAACCAGCAAGGCCGCACAGACATGACAATTACCATTGCGGCAACTTTGCGGGCATTCATAGCCCAGGCGTTGCGCCGCATTCAGAATCCGCTCTCCAGGCAAAGTTTCCAGCACCGCGCCTGAAGGCTGCAAGGTTACACGCATCAATCTATTCCTAATTGATTCCAGATGTCATCGATCCGGCGTGTGACCGCCTCATCCTTGACGATGACCCGACCCCATTCACGGGTGGTCTCACCCGGCCATTTGTTGGTTGCATCCAGCCCCATTTTCGAACCCAGACCGGAAACCGGCGAAGCGAAATCGAGGTAATCGATTGGAGTGTTGTCGATCATTACCGTGTCACGCTTGGGATCCATGCGCGTGGTAATGGCCCAGATCACGTCATTCCAGTCCCGGGCATTGATATCGTCGTCTGTCACGATGACGAACTTGGTGTACATGAACTGGCGCAAGAACGACCACACACCCAGCATGACGCGCTTGGCGTGGCCCGGATATTGTTTCTTCATGGTCACAATGGCCATGCGGTACGAACAACCCTCTGGCGGCAGATAGAAATCGGTGATTTCCGGGAACTGCTTTTGCAGAATCGGCACGAACACTTCATTGAGCGCCACACCTAAAATCGCTGGCTCATCCGGTGGCCGGCCAGTGTAGGTGCTGTGGTAGATCGGTTTGATCCGATGGGTGATGCGTTCAACGGTGAACACCGGGAAGCTGTCGACTTCGTTGTAGTAGCCGGTGTGGTCGCCGTAAGGACCTTCGGGGGCCATCTCGCCAGGGTGGATCACGCCTTCAAGGATGATTTCGGCAGTGGCAGGCACTTGCAGATCATTGCCACGGCACTTCACCAGCTCGGTGCGATTGCCCCGCAGCAAGCCTGCAAAGGCGTACTCGGACAGGCTGTCAGGCACCGGCGTTACGGCACCGAGGATGGTCGCCGGGTCTGCACCCAGGGCCACCGCTACCGGGAACGGCTGACCCGGGTGTTTCTCGCACCAGTCACGATAGTCCAGCGCGCCGCCACGATGGCTCAGCCAGCGCATGATGACTTTGTTGCGGCCAATCACCTGCTGGCGATAAATACCCAGATTTTGACGGTCCTTGTTCGGACCCTTGGTCACGGTCAGGCCCCAGGTAATCAGCGGCGCCACGTCGCCCGGCCAGCAATGCTGAACCGGCAGCATGGCAAGGTCGACATCGTCACCTTCAATGACCACTTCCTGACACACCGCGTCCTTGACGACTTTCGGGGCCATGGCAATGATCTTGCGAAAGATAGGGAGCTTGGACCACGCGTCTTTCAGACCTTTAGGCGGCTCAGGCTCTTTGAGGAAGGCCAGCAGCTTGCCAATTTCACGCAACTCGCTGACCGACTCGGCCCCCATGCCCATGGCCACGCGCTCAGGCGTGCCAAACAGGTTGCCGAGTACCGGGATCGTATGTCCTGTCGGGTTTTCGAATAGCAGCGCCGGGCCCTTGGCCCGCAGCGTGCGGTCGCAGATTTCTGTCATCTCCAGCACAGGAGACACGGGAATCTGGATGCGTTTCAACTCTCCGCGCTGCTCTAACTGCTGCACGAAATCCCGAAGATCCTTGAATTTCATTGACGTTGGCACCCTCAAAATAGGCGTACATCCTACCTGCTATGGCGTGAGCTGGCAGCTTATCGCTGCTCAGCGGGCCGTATTCACCTCACTCACGCCGGTCAACTCTTGAGCTGCCGCCTCTTCGAACACCGGCGCCAACACTGGCAGCATTAACCGGGCACCCGCCTCTGACAGATGATTGTCGTCGGTGTACAACGAATGACCATCGCGCTGCGCACGACACAGACCCGAGGCGTCGCAAAGCGCCGGGGTCGGATCCAGCACCATGACACCGGCGTCAGCTGCTGCAATTTGCGCGAACAAGCGGTTAATGAATGCTTTTTGCTTGAGGTGGTCGGCCAATGGAAATCCAACGTCGGCTGTCGGTTTATGCAGCATGGCCAGGCGGCTTAGTCGGTACGGCGGATTGAACGGCTGCAGCGGTACATCTTTCATGAGCCAGACCCGATAGCCGGCCTTGCGCAACTGCTCCACCCTGGCCCGCACGCCGTCAGCAAGCCTCTGCTCGGCAGCTGCAGGGTCATAACGGCCATCGGCACCCTTCAATGCATGGCCGTGATCGCCCTTGGCGTCGCCATACAGGTACAGGCCCCAACGGGCCACCAACAATACATCCGTGAACGGTTCCGTCTTCAGGGCCTGCTCCACACGACGGTTGTAATTGGCACAGCGCTCGCCATGTTCCAGCCCCTCAAGGGGCAAACAGCCCGCCGAACTGGCCAGCATCACGTTAACCCCGTGCTGCCGGGCGTTGGCGTCCAGCGCCGGAATCAATGCCGTGGCATGACTGTCCCCCCAAACCAGCAACTGCGCGGGCTCGAACCCGGAAGCGCTATTGCCGTAGCGGCAAAAAGGCGTATCGGCGGGGCTCTTGTCGTCGGTGATACAGGCCATCAACTCAGGACGCCAGTGGCTGGCATTGGCGTACTGCAACGCATGCTCGGACAAGCGGGACGGCAAACCGTCAGTCCAGCGCAGCGTTTGCCCGGCCAGCCCCAGAACCAGGATACCCAGACCCGCAGCGAGCAGAATCTGACGCCGCCCTGCCAACAATCGACGCTCACGAAACGGGGTTTCGATGTAGCGCCAGGACAAATATCCAAGTACCAGTGTCAGTGCGATCAACGCACCGGTGAGGACGGGACCTGGCTCATCCACGTCGGCATAGCTGGCGAAAACAAACACCGGCCAATGCCACAGGTACCAGGAATACGAGATCAGGCCGAGCCCTACCAGCAGGCGGGAACTCAAAATACGCCCTACCCAGGTGCTGTGATGCTCATTGGCCCAAATCAGGGCAACCACACCCAGCACCGGCAACAGTGCTGCTGCTCCAGGGAACGGGGTGTTTTTGTCGTAAGCGAAAACCGCGATAAGGATCAGTCCGAGCCCGAGCAAGCTTATGCATTGCGCGGCGGCGGCTGTAAGGCGCGTCTTACTGACCGGTGCGACCGCCAGCATCGCGCCAGCCAACAGCTCCCAGGCCCGCATCGGTAACAGGAAAAAGGCCTTTTCAGGGTGTTGCGCAACAGCCCACACGCTTAATCCGAACGAGATCAGCAACACACCAAACAAGGCCAGACGCCAATGCCTGAAGCGACTGGCCAACAGGGTCAGTAGCAGCGGGAAAACAATATAAAACTGTTCTTCAACCGCCAGCGACCAAGTATGAAGCAGCGGTTTTAAATCGCTGGCCACATCGAAATAGCCATCCTGGCGCATGAACAACAGGTTGGAGGCGAACATCACCTGGTATCGAACTGACTGGCCCAGTTGCTCGTAGTCCTTGGGTGCCATCAAGAACCAGCCCACCGCGAGCACGACTGCAATCATGGCGAACAGTGCGGGCAGGATACGCCGCGCACGCCGGGTCCAGAACTCGACGAAACTGAAGCGACCGGCCTCGCGCTGGCGCCAGATGATCGAGGTGATCAGATACCCCGAGATCACGAAGAATACGTCGACCCCGACGAACCCGCCGGTCAGCCCCGGCACCCCGAAGTGAAACAAGACGACAGCAATGACGGCAATGGCGCGCAAGCCATCGATGTCCCGGCGATATACAAGAGAGCTCATCAATGTCCAAATCCAGAAATATTGTTTTTATTGACCGGTACCAGCCCAAAAGCTTCCTTTTAAATGCAAAAAAATGGCGCCCCTAGGGACGCCATTTTTTAAGACCCGAAAACGTATTACTTACGCTTCATCGACAAGAAGAACTCATCGTTGGTCTTGGTCTGCTTCAACTTGTCGATCAGGAACTCGATGGCTGCAACTTCGTCCATCGGGTGCAACAGCTTGCGCAGGATCCACATGCGTTGCAACTCGTCATCGGCAGTCAGCAACTCTTCGCGGCGAGTGCCGGAACGGTTGATGTTGATCGCCGGGAAGACGCGCTTTTCAGCGATCTTGCGGTCCAGAGGCAGTTCCATGTTGCCGGTGCCTTTGAACTCTTCGTAGATCACTTCATCCATCTTCGAGCCGGTTTCAACCAGCGCGGTAGCGATGATGGTCAGCGAGCCGCCTTCTTCGATGTTTCGCGCAGCACCGAAGAAACGCTTTGGCTTCTCAAGGGCGTGAGCATCGACACCACCGGTCAGTACCTTGCCGGAGCTAGGGATAACGGTGTTGTAGGCACGAGCCAGACGGGTAATGGAGTCGAGCAGGATCACCACGTCTTTTTTGTGTTCGACCAGGCGCTTGGCCTTCTCGATCACCATTTCAGCAACCTGCACGTGGCGGGTTGGTGGCTCGTCGAACGTGGAAGCAACCACTTCGCCGCGAACGGTACGCTGCATTTCGGTAACTTCTTCCGGACGCTCGTCGATCAACAGAACGATCAAGTGCACTTCTGGGTTGTTACGCGAGATGTTGGACGCGATGTTCTGCAGCATGATGGTCTTGCCCGCTTTTGGCGGAGCAACGATCAGACCACGCTGACCTTTACCGATCGGGGCGCACAGGTCGATCACACGACCGGTCAGATCTTCGGTGGAACCGTTACCGATTTCCATCTTCATGCGTACGGTCGGGAACAGCGGGGTCAAGTTCTCGAAGAGAATCTTGTTTTTCGCGTTCTCTGGACGATCGTAGTTGATCGTGTCGACTTTCAGCAGGGCGAAGTACCGCTCGCCTTCTTTTGGCGGACGGATTTTACCGACGATGGTGTCGCCGGTGCGCAAGTTGAAGCGTCGAATCTGGCTTGGCGAGACATAAATATCGTCTGGGCCGGCCAGGTAAGAAGCGTCAGCGGAACGGAGGAAGCCGAAGCCGTCCTGGAGAATCTCCAGCACGCCATCACCGGAGATTTCCTCGCCGCTTTTCGCGTGCTTTTTGAGCAGGGAGAAAATCACGTCCTGCTTGCGCGAACGGGCCATATTTTCTATGCCCATCTGTTCGGCCAATTCGAGCAGTTCGGTAATCGGCTTTTGCTTGAGTTCAGTCAGGTTCATATAGGAATGACGTAATCATTTATGGAGGGGGAAATTAAGCTTTTGGCTTAATGAGGCCGCGCCGCAGAGAAGGCGACAGGATCGCGTACTAATTCGATAAGGAGTGCGTCGGCGACGGCTTGCAGGGGGCAGTGGAGAAACCAGTGCGGGGCCGAATGTACCACTTGAGTTTCATAGCGTCTAGTCCCTGAGCCATGAAAAAGCCCCGCATTTTGCGGGGCTTTTATCGACGCTTAAATGTTGGCGTCGAGGAATGCTGCCAGCTGCGACTTCGACAATGCACCAACCTTGGTGGCTTCGACGTTGCCGTTCTTGAACAACATCAGCGTTGGAATACCACGTACGCCGTGCTTGGCCGGGGTTTCCTGGTTCTCATCGATGTTCAGTTTGGCAATAGTTAACTTGCCTTTGTAAGTCTCGGCGATCTCGTCCAGAACTGGCGCGATCATTTTGCAAGGGCCACACCATTCAGCCCAGTAGTCGACCAGTACAGCGCCTTCAGCCTTGAGAACATCGGCCTCAAAGCTAGCGTCGGTGACGTGTTTAATAAGATCGCTGCTCATGGAAGTCTCCGTGGTTGTAAGCAAAAACGTAGCACATCATAGCTGTCATCACCGCGTTCAGGAAGCTGACCCTTGATTGACTCTTACTATAGAGCTGCTTGAGCAAAGGTATCGCCCGTACCTTTGCCCCGGCGCCATCGACGGGACGGGCCCGATTGCGGCGACCCATGAAATGCGCTTCGCCCGGGAAGTCGGGGACAAACGGGGGGTTTATGCATCGGGGTAAAGCCCACGGAGCTGGCGAATTTCATCGGCACCAACCCGCTGCAGGAACGAGCCTGCTCGCGAGCCGTGCAAAGGGATTAACAGCACGCTTCTACAAAAAAGAAGAATCGCACAGCAAAATACGAACCCGCCGGGAGCAGCTAACGTCATTGCTTACGTGCGCCACATCAATGCATCTGATACTACGCGTTGGCGCGAGCGTTTGATCGTGGCACGATGGCGAAGTTATCGACCGAGACCCTTCAACCATGCCCCAATCCCAAAGCAAGAATCCATCCCTGATCGCCGCTATTGATCTGGGTTCTAACAGCTTTCACATGGTGGTGGCCAAGGCCCAGAACGGAGAAATCCGTATCCTGGAGCGACTTGGTGAGAAGGTTCAATTAGCTGCCGGCATCGACGAAGAACGCAAACTCAACGAAGAATCCATGCAGCGCGGGCTTGATTGCCTGAAGCGCTTTGCCCAACTGATCAACGGCATGCCGTTGGGCGCCGTGAGAATCGTGGGCACCAACGCCCTGCGAGAAGCCCGCAACCGCAACGAATTCATCGTGCGCGCAGAAGAGATCCTGGGTCACACCGTCGAGGTCATTTCTGGCCGAGAAGAAGCGCGCCTCATCTATTTGGGCGTATCGCACACCCTCGCCGATACTCCGGGCAAACGCCTGGTCGCTGACATCGGCGGCGGCAGTACCGAATTCATTATCGGCCAACGCTTTGAACCGCTGCTGCGCGAAAGCCTGCAAATGGGCTGCGTGAGTTACACCCAGCGCTATTTCCGCGACGGTAAAATCACTCCGGCCCGTTACGCCCAGGCCTATACCGCTGCCCGCCTCGAAATCATGAGTATTGAGCACGCGCTGCACCGCCTGACCTGGGACGAGGCTATCGGCTCCTCCGGCACCATTCGCGCCATCGGCCTGGCCCTCAAGGCTGGCGGACACGGCAACGGTGAAGTCAACGCCGAAGGGCTGGCCTGGCTCAAGCGCAAACTGTTCAAACTGGGCGAAGCGGACAAAATCGACTTTGAAGGCATCAAGCCTGACCGTCGTACCATTTTCCCGGCGGGCCTGGCGATTCTTGAGGCCATCTTTGACTCCCTCGAGCTGCAGCGCATGGACCATTGCGACGGCGCGCTACGTGAGGGCGTGCTGTATGACCTGCTGGGCCGTCATCACCATGAAGACGTGCGTGAGCGCACCCTCAGCTCGCTGATGGACCGCTACCACGTAGATCGCGAACAAGCCGCAAGGGTCGAGCGCAAAGCGCTGCGTGCCTTCGATCAAGTGGCCAAGTCATGGGAGCTCAAGGACGGGATCTGGCGTGAACTGTTGAGTTGGGCGGCCAAGGTGCATGAAGTCGGGCTGGATATCGCCCACTACCACTACCACAAACACGGCGCCTATCTGATCGAGCACTCCGACCTCGCCGGGTTCTCCCGCGAAGACCAGCAAATGCTCGCGCTGCTGGTACGCGGCCATCGCCGTAATATTCCCAAGGACAAATTCGCCGAGTTCGGCGCCGAAGGCATCAAGCTGATTCGCCTGTGCGTGTTGCTGCGCTTTGCGATTTTGTTCTACCACATCCGTGGCAATCAGGAAGCGTCGCAGGTGAAGCTGCGTGCCGAGGGCGACCATCTCGAGGTGATCTTCCCCGAAGGCTGGCTGGAGCAAAACCCCTTGACCCAGGCCGACTTCGAGCAAGAAGCCCAATGGCTGACCCGGGTCGGGATTGTTCTGACAGTGTCCTGATCAAACAAACACTTCTGCAGAAACCAGCTTGCCTGGCGATGGTATCAACGCGGTGCTAAAGAATAACCGCGGCGTATTCATCGCCAGGCTGGCTGGCAGGCTGCTGCAGGGCCGGGGCTTACACCGACGGGCCGGTGCTCACTGTCAACACCGGCAGGCTCAGACGCTCCAGCAGGGTTGCCTGGGCACTGCGCGGGTTTTGATTCCCGGTGGGCGTGTTACGAATGTAACGGCCGTCCGATTGCAGGCTCCAGCTGTGGGTGTTGTCCGTCAGATAGCATTCCAGCTCCTTCTTGACCCGCAGAATCAGCTTTTTGCCCTCCACCGGGAAGCAGGTTTCGACCCGCTTATCCAGGTTGCGCTCCATCCAGTCAGCGCTCGACAGGAACATCTGCTCTTCGCCGCCATTGAGGAAGTAGAACACCCGCGTGTGCTCCAGGAAGCGACCAATGATCGAGCGCACATGAATGTTATGCGAGACCCCCGGAATACCCGGCCGCAGGCAACACATCCCGCGCACTACCAAATCGATCCGCACCCCGGCCTGGCTGGCCTTGTACAGCGCCCGGATGATTTTCGGGTCGGTCAGGGAGTTGAACTTGGCGATGATATGCGCAGGTTTGCCCTCCGACGCGAACTGGGTCTCACGGGCAATCATGTCGAGCATGCCCTTCTTCAGGGTGAAGGGTGCATGCAAGAGCTTTTTCATGCGCAAGGTCTTGCCCATGCCGATCAACTGGCTGAACAGCTTGCCGACGTCTTCGCAGAGCGCGTCATCCGATGTCAGCAAGCTGTAGTCGGTGTAGAGCTTGGCGTTGCCCGCGTGGTAGTTACCAGTACCCAGGTGCGCATAACGCACGATCTCCCCCGCCTCACGGCGCAGAATCAGCATCATTTTGGCGTGGGTCTTGAAACCGACCACGCCATAGATCACCACGGCACCGGCAGCTTGCAGGCGGCTGGCCAGCTGCAGGTTGGACTCTTCGTCAAATCGCGCACGCAGTTCCACAACGGCAGTCACTTCTTTGCCGTTACGCGCAGCATCCACCAGCGCATCAACGATTTCAGAGTTGGCACCGCTGCGATACAGGGTCTGGCGCACAGCCAGTACATGCGGGTCTTTGGCGGCCTGACGCAACAAATCAACCACAGGGGTGAACGACTCAAACGGGTGCAGCAGCAAAATATCCTGCTTGCTGACGACGCTGAAAATGTTCTCGCTGTTCTGCAACAGCTTCGGAATCGCCGGAGTGAATGGCGTGTATTGCAGCTCGGGATGGCTGTCCAGACCGGTGATGCTGAACAGGCGCGTGAGGTTTACCGGGCCATTGACCGTATACAGCTCGGTCTCATGCAGGTTGAACTGCTTGAGCAGGTAATCGGACAGATGTTTGGGGCAAGTGTCGGCCACTTCCAGACGCACCGCATCGCCATAGCGACGCGAGAACAACTCGCCGCGCAGGGCGCGGGCCAGGTCTTCTACATCTTCAGTGTCCACCGACAGGTCAGCGTTGCGGGTCAGGCGGAACTGGTAGCAGCCCTTGACCTTCATGCCCTGGAACAGGTCATCGGCGTGGGCATGAATCATCGAGGACAGGAACACGTAGTTGTCCCCTGTACCGCCGACGTCTTCAGGCAACTTGATCACCCGCGGCAACAGGCGCGGGGCCGGGATAATTGCCAGACCCGAATCACGGCCGAAGGCGTCGATGCCTTCCAGCTCGACGATAAAGTTCAGGCTCTTGTTGACCAGCAACGGGAAAGGATGCGTCGGATCAAGGCCGATCGGGGTGATGATGGGCGCAATTTCGTCGCGGAAAAACTTGCGCACCCAGGCTTTGATCTTGGTGTTCCAGTGGCGGCGGCGAATGAAGCGCACCTGATGCTTTTCAAGCTCGGGCAACAGGATATCGTTGAGGATCGCGTACTGGCGGTCGACATGGCCATGTACCAGCTCACTGATCCGCGCCAGCGCCTGATGCGGCTGCAGGCCGTCAGCGCCCGCCTGCTCACGGGCGAAGGTAATTTGCTTCTTCAAGCCCGCGACACGAATCTCGAAAAACTCATCCAGGTTGCTGGAGAAGATCAGCAGGAACTTCAATCGCTCCAACAACGGATAGGACTCATCCAGCGCCTGTTCCAGCACGCGAATGTTGAACTGCAACTGCGACAGCTCGCGGTGGATATACAGACTGCTGTCATCCAGACCCGGAATGGCAATCGTCGGGTGCGCCGCAGGCGCCTCAGGCACGACAGCGACGTGACCTTGCGGCACGGGCGGGGTCTGAGCGACCGGTTCAACAACCGGCTCGGCCTCTGTAGCAACGAGTTCTGTCTGTCCTTCGGTATTCATTGAGTGTTCCTGTAAGAGCGGGTTTGACTCTCGTAACAGTTAAGCGGCGCGTGCAATCGAGCTGCCAGAATGCCACCAACGCCAGTGGGTTTAAACCGCTCGAAGTCGCTTTATGCGGGCTGGAGCCGAGTTAGAGGGTGATTTGTCGAAATTGTTCTGAGCTATGGCCGCGATCTTCAGTGAGCCGGCCTGCCGGCGACCGTGACTGCCCGGCGTTGCAGGATCGTGGGCCTGCCAGCCGCCACAGGTTGAGCACTCAAAACAGCTACGCGCGATGGTTATATCCACCCGCCATGAACACTAGATGACAACACCAATGATGTAAGTCAAATACACACCATTTGTAGGAATTGTTAACGCCAAGACACATTTCGATACTTTCCTGAATGTCCCTTAAGGCGTAGGCTGCGCGTTCATTTCGCCAGCATCCAGACAATGCTCCAACAATTTCTTCAAGAGTTTGGCTACTTCGCCCTGTTCCTTGGGACGTTCTTTGAAGGTGAGACCATTCTGGTTCTCGCAGGCTTCCTGGCGTTCCGCGGATACATGGACCTCAAGCTGGTGATGATCGTGGCATTCCTCGGCAGTTATGCCGGCGACCAGCTGTGGTACTTCCTGGGGCGCAAGCACGGCCGCAAATTACTGGCGCGAAAACCGCGCTGGCAACTCATGGGCGACAAGGCACTGGAGCACATTCGCAAGCACCCGGATATCTGGGTCTTGAGTTTCCGCTTCGTCTACGGCCTGCGTACCGTCATGCCTGTAGCCATTGGTCTGTCGGGCTACCCGCCGGGCCGCTACTTGCTGCTCAACGGTATTGGTGCAGCCATTTGGGCCATTGCCCTGGCAACCGCCGCCTACCACTTCGGTGCCGTGCTTGAGGGCCTGCTGGGCAGCGTCAAGAAGTATGAGCTATGGGTGCTGGGCGCCTTGCTGGTACTGGGCCTGGGCTTGTGGGCGCGTCGGCGCTTCAAAAATGCCCGTCTGACCAAAAAGGCTGCTCTCGAAGAAAAAATCCGGGCCGCTGAAGAAGCTAACAACCCGCCAGCTGAGTAACCCGGTTTCTGCACATATAGAGACCGGCCACGCTTAACAGGCTGTAGCTGAACAGGCCGGCCCAGCCCAGTGCGCTGGCCGGCCATAGTCCCGCCCACGGGGCGAGCCACAGCAGTGGCAGGTTCAGCGCCAGGCGCAGCCATTCAAGCTTCAGTGCCCAGGGCCGGTTCTCCAGCCCGGCCCCCAGCACAAACAAACCCAGCCCCATATATCCCCACCCCAAAATCAACGCCGGCGGCGGCAAAGTCTCGCCCAAATTCAGCAGATAACTGCCGAGCGCCACATAGACCACAAATTGCAGCGCGATATACAGCTGCTGGCGAGGCGGCAATGCCACTTCGAATTTCTCGAACTGGCTCAGGTCCGACTTGTGCAGCGGGTACCTCGCGGCGACATCCGCAGGCCGCCAACCGGTGGGCATAAACCAGATACGCAACTTGTCCCGCCAGCGTTGGGTGCGCCGCGCATCCGCCAGCAACTGACCATAGAACTGCCAGTTGGCCCACAGCGGATTCCAGCTCTTGAGCGGTGTCGTGACCCCGAAAATCACTGGCTCGGCGTCGTCCTCTTCCTGAAAGGTGCCAAACAGGCGATCCCAAAAAATGAACACCCCGCCGTAATTGCGATCCATGTAGAGAGCATTTTGCGCATGGTGAGCCCGGTGATTGGACGGCGATACAAAGAACCACTCGAACCAGCCCAACTTGGGGATATGCCGCGTGTGGACCCAGAATTGATAGAGCAGATTGAGGGTCGCCACCGTAACGAACACCAACAACGGCACCCCCAAAACGGCCATTGGCAGGTAGAAAATCCAGCCAAATATAAAGCCGGTGCTGGTTTGGCGCAGGGCCGTGGACAGGTTGTAGTCCTCACTCTGGTGATGCACCGAGTGCGCGGCCCACAGCACGTTGCGCTCATGCCCCAGACGGTGATGCCAGTAGTAACAGAAGTCGTAGAATACAAAGGCAAACAGCCAGACCCACAGGCTGTCTTCAGGCAGTTCGGTAATTGCCAGATATTTCAGGGCGACGCCGTAAGTAACCAGTCCTACACCCTTGGTCAACAACCCGGTGGTGGTCGACAGCACCCCGGTGCTCAGGCTGTTGATCGTGTCTGCAAGGCGATAGGTAGGCATTGCACGCCAGCGGTCGACCAGCAACTCCACCGCGATCAGCACAAAGAAGAACGGCACTGCATACAGAATCAGCTTCATTGCACACCTCACCCCAAGATCAACCAAGCGTAGGCGTTCCCGGGACAACCCCCTATGGCGTCAAACGCCAAATCAGGCGACATTAACGCCACGAACAAGGAGACCCAACATGACCCACAAAAAAGTTGCCGTGATTCTCTCTGGCTGCGGCGTCTACGACGGTGCCGAGATCCACGAAAGCGTCATCACCCTGCTGCGCCTGGACCAGCGCGGCGCCAAAGTGCAGTGTTTCGCACCCGACATCGCCCAGCATCATGTGATCAACCACCTGACCGGCAACGAGATGCCCGAGTCGCGCAACGTGCTGGTGGAGTCGGCGCGGATCGCGCGCGGTGAAATCAAGGATATTCGTGAAGCCAATGTCGATGACTTTGATGCGCTGATCGTCCCGGGCGGGTTTGGCGCGGCAAAAAATCTTTCTGACTTTGCCGCCAGGGGCGCCGAATGCACCGTGCAACCTGACGTGCTGGCCCTGGCCGAAGCCTTTGCCCAGGCCTGCAAGCCAGTGGGGTTGATGTGTATCTCTCCGGCCATAGCCGCCAAGATCTACGGCCCTGGCGTGACCTGCACCATCGGCAAGGACCCTGAAACAGCAGCAGCCGTGGGCAAAATGGGTGCAACCCACAAAGAGTGCGAAGTGACTGACATTGTTGAGGACAAAGCCCGCAAACTGGTCAGCACCCCGGCCTATATGCTCGCCCAATCGATCAGCGAAGCAGCTTCAGGCATCAACAAAATGGTCGACCGGGTACTGGAACTGACCCACGAGGCCTGATCAGCCCCGCGCCAGCCGGGTCAGGATCCGGTCCAGTGAATTGGCGAACGCCTGTTTTTCGCGTTCGCCATAGGCGCCCTGCCCGCCGCCCATCTGGCCTTGCTCGCGCAGATCAGTAAACAGATTACGCACCGCCAGCCGCTCGCCCATGTTTTGCGGGTCAAACTCCTTGCCCCGCGGGTCCAGCGCGGCCACGCCCTTCTTCACCAGCCGGTCGGCCAAGGGCACATCGCTGCAAATCACCAACTCACCGGGCACCGCGTGCTCCACCAGATAATCATCCGCCGCATCCGGGCCGCTGGGCACCACAATCAGTTTGACCAGCGCGTACGTCGGCTTGACCTGGCTTTGCCCCGCCACCAACACCACCTCAAACTGACGTTTGAGCGCGAATTTGATTACTTGATCCTTCGCGGCCTTGGGGCAAGCATCTGCGTCAATCCAGACACGCATGGGGAAACTCCTTTATCAAATGACTTGCAGGCGCGAGCTGTTGAAAGCTCGCGTCTACAAGATATGGGGGCAATTACGCGGTGTGCACGGGGCGCTTGCCACCCGGCTTGCTGCGGCCGTAGAGCACAATAATCGCCACGATTGCCAGCGCCTGCGCGCCCAGCGAGTAAGCGTCGGCATGAATGCCCAGCCAGTCAAACTCGAAGAATGCCACTGGCCGCGTGCCAAAGATCCCGGCTTCTTGCAGTGCTTTGACGCCGTGACCGGCGAACACCACCGACAGTGCGCACAGCAATGCGGCATTGATGCCGAAGAACAGGGCCAGCGGCAATTTGGCCGAGCCGCGCAGGATAATCCACGCCAACCCCATCAACAGCACCAGCGCCGTGGCACCGCCCGCCAATACCGCGTTGTGGCCTGCCGGACCTGCTTGGAGCCACAGGGTCTCGTAGAACAGGATCACTTCGAACAACTCCCGGTAAACCGAGAAGAACGCCAGGATCGCAAAACCGAAACGCCCACCACCACCGACCAGGCTGCTCTTGATGTAGTCCTGCCACGCTGCCGCATGGCGGCGGTCGTGCATCCACACCCCCAGCCACAGCACCATGACGCTGGCAAACAAGGCCGTGCAGCCTTCCAGCAGTTCGCGCTGGGCGCCACTGACATCAATCACATAGGCCGCCAACGCCCAGGTCGCAAGGCCTGCAACCAGAGCCAGGGCCCAGCCCGCATTGACGCTGCGCACCGCCGATTGCTGGCCGGTGTTACGCAGGAAGGCGAGGATCGCCGCCAGCACCAGAATCGCTTCCAGGCCTTCGCGCAGCAGAATCAGCAAGCCCGAGATAAAGCTCAGGGACCAGCTCAGACCATCGCTGCCCAATAGCCCGGCGGACTGCTTAAGCAAGGCTTTGGCCGCGTCCAGACGCTGCTCCACCTGTTCGGTGGGCAAGCCGTCCTGCAACGATTGCCGATAAGCCATCAAGGCTTTTTCGGTACTTTTACGCACGTTGCTGTCGACGTTATCCAGCGAACTTTCGACCAGCTCAAAACCTTCCAGGTAAGCCGCTACCGACAAGTCGTAGGCTTGTTCGCGATCACCGGCACGATAGGCCGCCAGGCTTTTGTCGAGGGTTTGCGCGGTGTAATCGAGCAACTGCGCCGGGCCGCGCTTGACCTGTGGTGGCACGGCGCGCTGAGCACGGAAAGTGGCGGTCGCTTCAGGCCCCTCAGCAACCAGCACCTCGTTAGGTGTGAGACGGGCAAGGTCTGCCAGGTTGTACGTCTTGTCCGCTTTGGCAGCCGCCGGATTGACACTCAACCCCGCGATATAGGTCGCCAGGTCCCAACGCTGACGCTCATCCAGCTGATCGGCAAACGACGGCATATCAGTGCCTTCAATGCCCAGGCCCAGGGTGTTGAAAATCCCATAGAGGCTGAGACGATCAAGGCGTTGTGCATCGCGCAGGTTGGCCGGTGGTGGCGTCATGCCGACGCCTGCCGGGCCATCGCCAGCCCCGGTCGGGCCATGGCACACCGAACAATGCTGGGCAAACAATGGTGCACCGCGGGTCGGATCCGGGGTGATGACAGGGGCCTGGCTGACCTCGTAGGCCAGTGCCAGTCTGGCGCCCAACTGGCGCGCCTCGCGGGCCACGCTCGCACCATCGGTACGCTGCTCAATGGCTGACTGCAAGGCACTGACGCCCTGCACCAGTTCCGCACGCTCAGGGCGTTGCGGCAAGTCTGCGACCAGACCCTTGAGAACCGTCAAAAACTCCAGCTGTTCGCGGTACTCGGTGTCATCGATGACCTTGCCATCTTCAACTGTAGGCGGGTAGTCCGCACCGATGTAGTCGATCAGATGCAGCGCTTGTGAGGCGCCTTCCGGGGAGTTGGCAGACACAGCAAGGCTGCACAACGCGAACACTGGCACTATCAGCCAGGCTAAAAAACGCGAGCGGGCGGTCATTAATAAATCCGGATGGAAATGAGAAGTAACACATTGTTCACTTCCAATGACCGTGACTCAAGATCTTTAGCTGGTGGCGCGGTGCAGCGTCGCCAGAAAGCCTGCCGCACCGACGAACAAACCGGCAAAAGTGCGGTTCATGCGCCGCTGTTGTGTGGGCGTGCGCAGCAAGCGCAGGACTTTCGAAGCCAGACCGGTGTAGCCGGCCATGACAATAAGGTCGACACAAATCATGGTCACACCCAGGGTCAGGTACTGGCTCACCAGAGGTGCACTCGGGTCGACGAACTGCGGCAGGACCGCAAGCATGAATACCAGCGCCTTGGGGTTGCTGACATTCACCAGAAATCCTCTGAAGATCAGCGCCAGCGGCTTGCCAATGGGGCGCACGGCAGCGTTATCGCTGAGGTCCGCCGGCAATGCACGCCATTGTTTGACCGCGAGGTAAACCAGGTAAGCCACGCCAAACCATTTGATCGCATAGAAAGCGGTGGACGAGGCGGCGAGCACTGCGCCAACACCGGCGGCAATAATCGCAATCTGCAATGCCAGACCCAGTTGCAGGCCCAGGGCGTTCCAGTAACCACGCCAGAAACCGTATTGCAGGCCACACGACATCGAAGCAATAGCACCCGCACCGGGCGACAGGCTGATGACCCAGCAAGCAGCGAAAAAGGCCAACCACGTTTCCAACGACATCCCACACCTCGGACAAATGCTGTAACAAGTCCTTAAGCTAATGCGCTGGCTGAAAATTGACCACTGATTTTTGTAGTTGGCCGCTTCCTGTGGGAGCAGGCTTGCCGGCGATGCTCACGACACGGTCTGACCGGGCTGCTGCAGGGTGCTATCGCTGGCAAGCCAGCTCCCACATCGGGCAGGGTCAAAGATCGCCTTCGCGCCAGCGCCGTACAGAGCGCTGGAAGAACAGGCTGTTGGGCACTTGCACCATGCTGCTGCCACTGCCGGATTCTGCAGGCTCGATCAGGGTGGTGTAGAGCAGGTTGATGGCCACGACCCGGCCTTTGACCCCTGGCTTGTCCAGGGTGTCGAGCAGTTCCACCACGTCGCCAATCCGAAACGGGCCCACGGTGAAGATCAACACCGCACACAGCAGGTTGGACAGCACGCTCCACATGGCGAAGAAGGCAATCGCCGCAACCGCGACAAAACCCGAGAGGGCCGTCCACAGCACCGTGGCCGAAACGCCGAGGCGCTCGAGAACGAAGATCAAGGCACTGCCCATGATGAACCAGCGCAAGCCGCCCCGCAGCGGCATCAGCAGCTGCGGCGGGAACGGATAACGCTCGCTCAGTCGGGTCAGGAACCGGGCCACGATGCGCTGCGAGAAGTACCCCGCCAGCAGGATCAGCAAGATCTGCAGGGCAAGCCACAGCGGTGCTATCAGCTCGGCGGGGACTGGCAAATGCAGGGCTTCCATCAGGACAGTGCTTCCAGCTCGGCCTGCAGGGTTTCCAGCAGCTCCAGGGCTTCCATCCAGCGCTCTTCGAGCTGACCTTCCAGCTGTTTGAGCTTGGCCTGATCGGCCAGCAACTCGCGCAATTCGTCTTTGCGCGCGGCTTCGTAGACGCCGCTGTCGCCCAGACTGGCTTCAATTTTGGCCAGCTTTTCATTGACCTTGCCCAGTTCGCTTTCAAGCTTGTCAGCTTCGCGCTTGTGCGGTGCCAACTGCTGACGCAGCGCTGCAGCAGCCTGACGCTGAGCCTTTTTATCGGTCTTGTCAGGATTGACCGGCGTGTTGCTGGCCGGCGCGTTGCGCAAGCGATAATCAGCCAGCCAGCGGGCGTAGTCTTCGAGGTCGCCGTCGAATTCCTGCACCTTGCCGTCTGCCACCAGCAGGAACTCATCCGTGGTGCTTTTGAGCAAATGCCGATCGTGGGACACCACCAGTACCGCACCGCTGAACTCTTGCAGAGCCATGGTCAGCGCCAGACGCATTTCGAGGTCAAGGTGGTTGGTGGGTTCGTCGAGCAGCAGCAGGTTCGGCCGGCCCCAGGCGATCAGCGCGAGGGCCAGACGGGCTTTTTCGCCACCCGAAAAATTCAGTACCGGCTCGTCGATGCGCGCACCACGGAAGTCAAAACCGCCCAGGAAGTCGCGCAGGGTTTGCTCGCGCTCGGCCGGCGCCAGACGCTGCATGTGCAACAACGGGCTGGCTTTTGAGTCCAGCGAGTCGAGCTGATGCTGGGCAAAATAGCCGACAACCAGGTTCTCGCCTCGGGCCAGACGGCCCGACAACGGCTCCAGCTCGCCTGCGAGGTTTTTGATCAAAGTCGATTTACCGGCGCCGTTGGGGCCGAGCAAACCGATACGGGCGCCCGGGACCAACTGCAGCTTGACCTTCTCCAGGATGGTTTTGTCGCCATAGCCCAACCGGGCATCGGACAAATCCAGCAGCGGGCTGGACAGTTTGACCGCCTCGCGGAACACGAAATCGAACGGCGAGTCGACATGGGCCGCGCTCAGCTCTTCCATGCGTTCCAGGGCTTTGATCCGGCTCTGGGCCTGACGTGCCTTGGTGGCCTGGGCCTTGAAGCGGGCAATGTAGCTTTCCATGTGCGCACGTTGCGCCTGCTGCTTCTCGTAGGCCTGTTGCTGCTGGGCCAGACGCTCGGCACGGGCGCGTTCGAAGGCGCTGTAACCACCGCGGTAAAGGGTGATTTTGCGCTGGTCAACGTGGGCGATGTTGTCGACCACGGCATCGAGGAAGTCCCGATCGTGGGAGATCAGCAGCAAGGTGCCCGGATAATTCTTGAGGAAGTCTTCGAGCCACAGGATGGCGTCGAGGTCCAAGTGGTTGGTCGGCTCATCGAGCAGCAACAAGTCGGACGGGCACATCAAGGCCTGCGCCAGGTTCAGGCGCATCCGCCAGCCACCGGAGAAATCGGCTACCGGCCGATCCATCTGTTCGTTGGTGAAGCCCAGCCCGGCGAGCATTTTGCGGGCGCGGGCATCGGCGGTGTAGCCGTCCGCGCTGTCCAGCTCGGCATGCAGGCGCGCCTGTGCGGCGCCATCCTCGTCGGCTTCGGCCTTGGCCAGATCGGCCTGCACCTGGCGCAGGCGCAAGTCGCCATCGAGCACGTAATCGATCGCGATGCGGTCGAGGGTGTCGATTTCTTGCCGCATGTGGGCAATCCGCCAGTCGGCCGGCAGCAGACAATCCCCGGAATCAGGCGTCAACTCACCCAGCAACAAGGCGAACAAAGTGGATTTACCGGCGCCGTTGGCGCCGACCAGACCGGCTTTGTGGCCGGCGTGCAGGGTCAGCTCGGCGTCTTCTAGCAGACGTTGCGGGCCACGCTGTAAAGTCAGGTTCTGAAGTCGGATCATAATGGCGGCGGAGTCTACCAGCTTCCCTCTCAACTGGCGCGAATTGCACTATGCAGAATGACCTGTGGAATTACTGTTTGAACCTCTATGCCCGGCCCGGGGTAGAGCAAGCGTGTCTGAGCCTGCAAGCGCAGGGCCTGGATGTGTGCCTGTTGCTCTGTGCGGCCTGGTTGCAAGAGCGCGGGGTGGCTTGCAGCGAAGCGCGCCTTGAACATTTAAAAGTCTGCGCCGGACCATGGCAACGCGAAGTGGTGCAACCGTTACGCCAGCTGCGGATCCGGTGGCGCGATGCGGCCGCACAGGATGATTCGCTGAGCGCGCTACGCATGCAAGTCAAGGCTTTGGAGCTGGAGGCTGAGCGTACGTTATTGCAACGCCTGGAGGCGGCGACACAAGGCTGGTCGTCAACCCGGTCCGGGGACAATTGCGACTGGTTGAACAAGATGGCGAGCAGTGCCAGCCATCCTGATTGCGACGCGCTGCACAGGCTGCGCGCCGCAATCAACCGCGCTTAGGAAGCGCTGGAGGGGGTTGTAGCCGGGGTTGCTGCAGGTGCCGGAGTTGGCGCCGGCGCAGTGGCCACTGGTGCCGCAGCGGGGGTTGTAGCCGGTTTGGCAGCAGTGGCGGCCGGCTTGGCTGCCACAGGCTTTTTAACAGCCGGTTTGGCTGGTGCCTTGGCGGCCGGTTTAACCACAGGCTTGGCCGGCGCTTTGGCGGCTACGGCAGGTTTGGCGGCAGCAGGTTTTGCGGCGGGCTTGGCCGCTACGGCAGGCTTGGCTGCTGGTTTGGCCGCAGGCTTGGCGGCAGCGGTTTTGACCGCAGGTTTGGCCGCGACTTTGGCAGGGGCTTTAGCCGGTGCTTTGGCCGCAACCGCTTTGGCCGCTGCCGGCTTGGCCGCAGGTTTTGCAGCAGCTGTTTTGGCGGCTGCTGGCTTGGCGGCAGGGGCTTTGGCTGCTACCGGCCTGGCCGCAGGCTTCACTGCCGGCTTTTGTGCAGGCGCTTTGGCGGCAGGTTTGGCGGCTGCTTTGACCGGAGCCTTCGCGGAGGATTTTGCGGAGGCTTTTGCTGCCGATTTTTTGCTCGACGCTGCAGGCTTGGCATCGCGAGTCGACAGGGCTTTGCTTACTGCCTCTTTGACCCGGCCAATGCCCTGGGCCAGTTTCAGGCTTTCCTGGGCATCGCGTTTGAGCTGCAAAATGTAGGTACGGGTTTCGGTCTGACGATCCTTGAGTGTATCGAGCAGATGCTCGAGCTCTTTAACCCCAGCCTTGGCTTTGGACTGCGCCTTGGACTTGCCTGCGTTAGCAGCGTCCTGCAGTTTTTCACGCGCCTTGTGCAGTTTTTCCTGAGCTTTGCCGCGCTGTTTTTCAAGCTTGGCGAGCAGTTTCTCAGCATCAGCCAACGCTTGAGAACAAGCGTTTTCCAAATGCTCAAGCAGACTGCCTGAGAGCTGTTGGAGCAGGTGCAACGGCGTATTAACAGGCTTCTTGTTGGCCGACATGGTTTACCTCCTGGCTGAAGTGAGTGCGGCTCATACTAGACCTCTGTAGTAAGCGCCGCTAGGGCATGTTGACACTAACGATAGCTGTGGGTTGCATGGCACTGAGAAACTTGTGCCAGATCAATCTTTAAGCTGCGCCCCGAGTAATTCTGTCGGGTGGCCAAACGTTTTTAAACCCCGAATAAAATCCGGAGTGCGCGCGTCAGCGCTGGCATAATCCCCCGCACTTCAGGCCGGAGAGTGCCCATGCCGCGTTACCTATTCTTGACGTTGTTGTGCCTTGCCCCTTTGACCCATGCGGCCACAACGCCAGGCTCCGATGCTGCCCATGACCTCGCTTACAGCATGGGCGCAAGCCTGGGTGAGCGTCTGCGTCAGGAAGTCCCCGAACTGCAACTGCAGGCGTTGATCGAAGGTCTGCGTACGGCTTACCAGGGCAAACCGCTGGCCTTGAGTGATGAGCGCATCGAGCAGATCCTCACCCTGCATCAGGCCCAGGCCGAAACCGCGTCAGCCCGCCCGCAGAGTGAAATGGCACTCGGCGCCGAGCGTGACTTTTTGTTGAAGGAAAAACAGCAACCACAGGCACGGGAGCTGGCTGACGGCATCATCCTCACCGAGCTCAAGCACGGCACAGGAGCCAGACCCGGCGTACAGGATTCGGTGTTGGTGAACTATGTGGGGCGGCTACCGGACGGCACAATATTCGACCAGAGCACTCAGCCTCAGTGGTTTCGCCTGGACAGCGTTATCGCGGGCTGGCGCAGTGCGCTGGTGCAGATGCCGGTCGGCGCCAAGTGGCGGCTGGCAATACCTTCCAGCCAGGCTTACGGCACAGAGGGTGCGGGAGATTTGATCGCGCCCTACACGCCCCTGGTATTTGAAGTCGAGTTGCTCGATATCAGAAAGTGAGCGGCCCATAACGAAAAATGGCGCGCCATGCGCACCATTTTCAACCCCGCCCCACCTAAGCCTCGATGGCTTGAACTTCTTCTTTTTGCTTGTGCGCGTTGTGCAGCACTTCAATCAGACAGTCTTCGAGTTCAAACCGCTCATGTAGCAGCTCTCCAAGCACCTGGAATTTCGCCGCCAGCTTTTCGCAGTCCGGACGGTGGTCCTTGCCATCGCATTGGTCGTTAAAATCCAGCGCGGCCTGTGTAATGGCTTCAAGTCTTGGGTAAATGGTACTGGCGACTTCAAGGCCTTTATCGTCTTCGAACGCTTTGGCTTCGTCGTTCAGCTGCTCATAAATTTCGAAATGGCCTGCCGAAACGTAATCTACCAATACCTGGCAAAACTCCTTTTGGGTTTTACGCTTGGGATTGGAAGACCTTTGCTCTACATCGACGGCATCGTAAGCCTTCACAAGTTCGCGGCGCTCATGCAACCAGTTATCAATTAGCTTGTGGACGCCATTAAAACGTTCCTGAGCACTCTGACATCTTTCTAGCATGACGGTCTCTCTTCCCTTGTGGGCCCACGCCGCCTGACTGTAGCCAGGCCTGTCTGAACCCAAATGTGCAAAGCGCACCGGTATTGGGCGGCATAATTCCAATAATGCGTGCGGGCCAGATTATGCCCGCACGGCAACTGCTTCAAGGTACCCACGAGAGAATGTTCATACAAGCGTTTAATACTTACTGCTACTCCGGGTCGCAGGCGCACGGGGTTTGCGATAGTAAATCGAGCTGACGACCTGAAAGCCGCCAGCAATACTCAAGCCGACAAAGGCCAGCAGGCTTAGCTCGGGAATGCTCAGATCAAGCACCGTCCAGCTAATGTGTGCGCATACATCGTTTCCCCGATAGATCATCGAGAATATTTCATTCAGGGACAGGTCGCGCCAGATACTGGCCAGATCGGGTTGGCAAAACATCAGCTGTTCGGGCGCCAGACGTTGCATCAGCACCTGCCTCAGTGCGCTCGCAGCGCCACCCAGGGCCAGCAGCATGGACGCAATGGAATAGCCCCACATGCCCGCACGACGCGGGCCATGCACATAGCCCATCAGGTTGACCAGGCATATCCCCAGCAAAAAGCCGCGTTGCGCCTGGCATAACAGGCAGGGCTCGAGCCCCACCCCGTATTCCAGGAACAATGAAGCGCCCATGGTCAAAGCCGCGGCCAGAAACACTAAAAGAAAAATGAACCGTGAGCATGCCAGGGACATGGCTTTTCCGTAACAAAATAGACAGTCGATTACGGTAGATGAAAGCCATCAGCCCTTTCAAGGTCGCCCGCTAGGAACTGTCCGAAAGAACGTACGCAATTGCCAATAGATCAGGTAATCCTTACGAATGGGCTTCGTAAGACATGTCAGCCAGTGTCACGCTATCTGACCTGCAACGTCCGGCTTGCGCCCATGCGCAAGCCGGACTGCGACATTTACAGGCTGGTGGCCGTAGCCGGCAAAGGCAGCGCCAGCAAACGCTCATCCAGCAGATTCAAACCTTCCTGAAACAACTGGTTGCTGCGTGTCGTGTCGCCCAATTGCGCCAACAGTCGCGCCAGCTCGGCACAGGCTTCAGGGTTGCGCTCGATTTTCAGGCTGCTTTCAAGATAGTCCCGCGCCTTGCCCCACAGACTGTTTTGCAGACACAAACGACCCAGGGTGAGCAGTAAACTGGCGTCGCCGGGATGCGTCTTGAGCCAGCCTTCTGCAGTCTGCAACTGCTTCACTGGATCGCTGCCCCGCAGCAGGCCATAGAGGCGCACCAGATGGCTGTCGTAGTTGCGCTTGAGCGCTCCACGCAGGACTTCTTCGGCCTCGGCTTGCGCACCCAGACGGCGCAATTGCTCAGCGTATGCCAGCACCAGAGCGGGCTCCTGGCGCTGGGCTGAGGTGAGTTGTTGCCAGGCGCGCTGAAGCGATTGCAGCCCTGCTTCGCCTTCGGTTTCGCGCTGAGCCGCGAAGCTGAGATTCTTGCCCCAGGCACGACGCTCCAGTTCCGCCAGCTCACTGGCCGGCAGCACTTTGTCTTTGCGTAACTCGGGCAGTAACCGGATCAGTGCCGTCCAGTCACCACGCTGTTGATACAGGCGCTGCAACTGACGCAATACCTGAGCATTGTGCGGATGGCGCTCATGCATGGCCTGCAAGGTGGTCAATGCACCTTGGGTGTCAGCGCGATCCATCTGCAACTGGGCATGACTCAGCGCTATCGCCAGTTCGGCCTGGGGTTGACGCTCCAGAGCACGCTCAAGCAAGTTGTCGCTCTCTTCGTAGTGCCCCAGCTCGCTGGCTGCCCGTGCCGCCCCCAGGTAGTACAGCAAAGGCTGGCGCTCGGCTTCGGCGGCGCGTGTCAGGTGTTTCTGGGCACTGGCCCAGCGCCCTTCAGCGAGGTCAATTTGCCCATTCTCGATGGCAATCTGCGTGCGCCGGCTGCGGTTGCGCCGCGACCACGGATTGACCAGACCGGTCGACGCCGTGACCAGCTCGACCAGCAGCTTGATGCCCCAGACCAGCAACCAGAGCACCACCAGCAGCGCCAAAGTGGCCCATAGGCTGGATTCGTAACGGAAGCTTTTGTAGGCGATTAATACGTAGCCCGAGTCTTCGGCGATTGCCAGGCCGATGCAGGCCGCAGCTGCAATCAACAAAAACACAATCACATAAAAGCGTCTCATGGGCTGGTCTCCTGCGCCGGGTTGGCAGCCGCCTTGCCCGGCTCATCAGCATTCACGTTGCGACGCTCAAGATAGGCCTGTACCGCACTCAAGGTGCCAGCAAGATCCGGGGTTTTCACCGTGACCGGTTGCTTGCTCAGCTCAATCACCTGTTCAAGGATTTTTTTGCTTTGCGTATTGTCCGGATTGAAGTTGCCCTTGAGCACTTCTTGCGCTTGCGCCAAAGCCTGGGCGTAGACCGCTTCCTGGCCGTTCAGGGCGGCCCACTGGGCCTGTTCCAGCGCCAGACTCAGGGCCAGGCGCACCTGCGTCAGGCTCTGACCTGCCAGCAGCGGCCGCACATTTTTATCGGCGTTGAAATCAATGCGGATGTAGTGCGAGATTTCATCCCACCATTGCGCCCAGCGGCTCGCACCATCGCCATCGGCCGTAAGGCCCAGCAGCGAGTCGCCAGCATCCTTGTATTGCGGAGCCAATGCATTGAGGTCTGCCACCTGATCGCGCAAGGCGCCCAGCTTCAGGAACAGCCCGGTACGGTCCGGCTGCTCAACGCTGCGCAATGCGGTCAAGCTTTTGGCCAGCTGTTCACGTGCGGCGAAAGAGCCGGGGTCATTCTGCTCGCGAAGAATGTCATCGGCGCCCTGCACCAGTGCCTGTGCGCTGCTGATGTCCTGCAATGCCGACAAGCGCAGGCTGGCCAGGCGCAGCAAGTGCTCGGCCTCGGCCAGACGCCAATCCTTGCGGCTGGCGCCCAGTACCGTCTCCAGGCGCTGATTGAGGCGCTGTTGATCGCCTTGCAACTGCACGACCAACTGGCGCTGGTTATCCAGCTCGCTGGCGGATGGCAGCTGGTTAAGGCGCGTCAGCAGGACTTGCTCGGTTTGCTTGATCGACAGTGTTTGTGCCGCCAGGGCCTGGACTTCGCCCAGTTGTTGTTCGGTGTTGGTTTGCAGGTGACGCACCTGCCACACCCCCCAACCGCCGACAGCCACACCGGCGGCACCCAGCAGCAGTGCAACCACGGCCAGGCCATTGCCCCGACGCTCCGGCGTCGTAACAGGCTTTTGAGCCAACGCTTCCGGCGCCGGCTGCACGTGTTCTTTTGGCACGACTGTATCGCTATCGCTCACGTATCCATCCTTTGCATTAGAAAGCGGGTACGGGATGCTCCCGTAGCGCCGCCAGCAAAGCCGTGGCACTTGCGCCACGACAATCCACAACGTTTTTCGCCCCTGCGCTGCGCGCTATCTCGGCAACCCGAGGGCTTGGAACAAACAACGGTAAACGTGCCAACCCGGGCCAGGCAAGGCCCGACAAGCGGTGTAAATGTTCAAAGCCCTGCCCACTGCTGACCACCAGACCGTTCAGGCGTTCCACTTTGACCCGCTCGGGCAGTACCTGCGCCGGGTATGACGGCAACTCTCGACGGTAAAGTTCAAGGTAGTCGACCCGGGCACCCAGACCTCGAAGGCGGTCAGCCAGCAGCTCTCTGCCGCCCTCGCCACGCAGGATAAGAACCCTGGGATCAGCACACCCGACTGCCTGGATAAACACCGGCAGCGCCAACAGGGCTTCGCTGTCGTCACCGCTTTGAGGGTAGCTAACATCAAGGCCGTGGTCGGTGAGAATCTGCGCCGTGGCGGCACCGACGCTGAACCACTTTTGAGCGGGCGCTTGCCGCCAGTACTGCTTGACCAGCGCAACGCCAAGGCGGGCCGCCGGCTTGCTGACCACAATCACCGCGCAATAGCGGTCAATATTGGCAATCAGCTCCAACTGCTCATCAGTCAGCGCCAGCGGATGGATTGCCAGCAAGGGCAAGCTGCTGCTGAAAACCCCGGCGGCGGCCAGCTCGCTCGCCAAAACCGCCGACTCGTCAGCGGGCCGGGTCAGTAACAAGCGCCAGCCTGTCACTCGTGCCCTGCCTCACCGTAGACCGCCTGCAGAATGGCACCCGCTCCTTGAGCCAGCAGATCTTCAGCCACCTGTACCCCAAGCTCCGTAGCGGCACTTTGCGGGCCACGCGCCTCGGCGCTCAGGAGCAGTCCTCCGCCAGGGTCGCCCACCAGGCCCCGGAGCCAGACTTGCTCACCTTCGAGCACCGCATAGCACGCAATCGGGACCTGACAGCCACCGTTCAAATGCTTGTTCAGCGAGCGCTCGGCAGTGACCCGCACAGCCGTGTCGGCATGGTGCAGCGGCGCCAGCAAGGCGTGAATTTCAGGGTCGCTGCTGCGGCACTCAATACCGACCGCGCCCTGCCCACCTGCCGGCAGACTGTGCTCAATGCTGATTGGCGAAGTGATGCGATCTTCAAAGCCCAAACGAATCAGGCCCGCAGCAGCAAGGATGATGGCGTCATATTCACCCGCATCCAGCTTGGCCAGACGGGTATTGACGTTACCGCGCAGGAAGCGGATTTCGAGGTCCGGGCGACGGGTTAAAAGCTGGGCCTGGCGGCGCAGGCTCGAGGTGCCGACAACACTGCCCTGGGGCAAATCGTCGAGGCTGGCAAAGGTATTGGAGACAAAGGCATCGCGCGGGTCTTCGCGCTCACAAATGCAAAACAGGCCCAGACCTTCAGGGAAGTCCATGGGCACGTCTTTCATCGAGTGCACTGCGATGTCGGCTTCGTTTTCGAGCAAAGCCGTTTCAAGCTCCTTGACGAACAGACCCTTGCCGCCGATTTTCGACAGTGGCGAGTCCAGCAGCTTGTCGCCACGGCTGACCATGGGCACCAGCGTCACCACAAGAGCCGGGTGAGCCTGCTCCAAACGGGCTTTGACGTATTCGGCCTGCCACAGAGCCAGGGCGCTTTTACGGGTAGCGATGCGGATTTCGCGAGAGGACATGGATCAATCCGTACTGAAAAGATACGGCTGATAATAACAGCTCAGCCAAAACAGCTTTGACTTGTATCAGAAGTACCCGGCCTCCCTGGCCCAAAACCCGGCCCCGCGCCTGTTGGCGCGGGTTAGAGTTGCTGCATCATTTTGCGAACACCCGCGACATGCCGGCGGCTGACAATCAGCGCATCGCCATTCAAGCCCCTGAGAAACAACTGGAAGTGCCCCAGCGGCGTTCGCTGCAGACGCTCGATCCGGTCACGGGCGACCAACGCATTACGGTGGATCCGTACGAAGCGCTGACCAAACTCGTCCTCAAGGGCTTTGAGTGGTTCGTCGAGCAGGACTTCGCCGCCTTCGTGGCGCAAGGTCACGTATTTATGGTCAGCAATAAAGTAAATCACCTGGTCGATAGGAATCAGCTCAATCCCTTTACGGGTTCTGGCACTGATGTGACTGCGTGGGCCACTGCCGGTTTGCGCGGCAGGACGGGTGAGGGCCGCCAGTTGAACGCGGTTGGGCCGGTGCGCCTCTTTCAATGCAGCACCCAGGGCTTCGGCGGTTGCCGGCTTGAGCACGTAGCTGACACCGCTCTCTTGCAGGGCCTGCAGGGAAAATTCGTCAGGGGCCACGGAAAAGACAACCGAGGGCGGTAATTCGCGCTCACATAATTTGGCTGCAACCTGCAGCCCATCGAGCCCCGGCAGGCGGATATCAAGTAACACGACATCCGGCTTGAGGTTTTCGATCAGGCTCAATGCCTCTTCGCCATGAGAGGCGCCAGGCTCCAGCAACGTGTAACCCCCGAGCGTACGGAGCACATCGCTCAAGTGCTCGCGGGCCAGAGGTTCGTCATCAACGATCAGGACATTCATATAGCGCTGTATTCCTGCGTGAGTCTCGCACAAGGATAGCGTAGACAGGTGATGTGACGGCTGTCACGGCGATCCACGCTAAGACTAGCGAAAAGGCCAAAAAGTGCCGCAAACCTCGCAGCAAAAAATCACCTGCATCTGTTGCTCGATTTAATACCGGATGCGTCTGGCATTCTACAAAGACATGCAATGACTCATCCATACGAGCAACTGTAGACGGTTGCCAAGACGAAAGTACTCAATCAATACATTTCGTTCCGGTATTTGTTTATACCTTACTTCCCCTGAAACCTGCCGACCTGGGTCAACGCCACGATTGGCAACCCTGTTATGATCTGCAGTAACTTTCTGTGTAACTCCCCTCAGCCGATTACGAGCGAATCCATGAGCACCGACAAGACCAATCAGTCCTGGGGCGGCCGCTTCAGTGAACCCGTCGACGCCTTCGTTGCGCGCTTCACTGCCTCCGTCACTTTCGACCAGCGCCTTTATCGTCACGACATCATGGGCTCCGTGGCCCACGCCACTATGCTGGCCAAGGTCGGCGTGCTGACTGATGCCGAGCGTGACAGCATCATCGAAGGCCTGAAAACCATCCAGAGCGAAATCGAAGCCGGCACCTTTGACTGGCGCATCGATCTGGAAGACGTGCACATGAACATCGAAGCGCGTCTGACCGACCGCATCGGCGTAACCGGCAAGAAACTGCACACCGGACGTAGCCGCAACGACCAGGTCGCCACCGACATCCGCTTGTGGCTGCGCGACGAGATTGACCTGATCCTGTCTGAAATCACACGTCTGCAAAAAGGTCTGCTGGAGCAGGCCGAGCGCGAAGCCGAGACCATCATGCCCGGCTTCACTCACCTGCAAACCGCCCAGCCGGTGACATTCGGTCACCACATGCTGGCATGGTTCGAGATGCTCAGCCGCGACTACGAACGTCTGGTCGACTGTCGCAAACGCACCAACCGCATGCCGCTGGGCAGCGCGGCACTGGCCGGTACCACCTACCCGATCGACCGCGAATTCACTGCTCAGTTGCTCGGCTTTGATTCCGTGGGCGGTAACTCGCTGGACAACGTGTCCGATCGCGATTTCGCCATCGAGTTCTGCGCTGCGGCCAGCATTGCAATGATGCACCTGTCACGCTTCTCCGAAGAACTGGTGCTATGGACCAGCGCCCAGTTCCAGTTCATTGATCTGCCAGACCGCTTCTGCACCGGCAGTTCGATCATGCCGCAAAAGAAAAACCCGGACGTACCGGAACTGGTTCGTGGCAAAAGCGGCCGTGTCTTCGGCGCTCTGATGGGCCTGCTGACCCTGATGAAAGGCCAGCCACTGGCCTACAACAAGGACAACCAGGAAGACAAGGAACCGCTGTTCGACGCGGCTGACACCTTGCGCGACTCGTTGCGTGCGTTTGCAGACATGATCCCTGCGATCAAGCCCAAGCACGCGATCATGCGTGAAGCGGCATTGCGCGGCTTCTCGACCGCCACTGACCTGGCCGACTATCTGGTTCGCCGTGGCCTGCCGTTCCGCGACTGCCACGAAATCGTCGGCCACGCCGTGAAGTACGGCGTGGAGACCGGCAAGGATCTGGCTGAAATGAGCCTCGAAGAACTGCGCCAGTTCAGCGATCAGATCGAAGACGACGTCTTTGCCGTACTGACCCTGGAAGGCTCGGTCAATGCCCGCGACCACATCGGTGGCACTGCACCTGCACAGGTCAAGGCTGCGGTTGTTCGTGGCAAGGCACTGCTGGCCACTCGCTAACGCTATAACCGCTGCTGCAGGCAGCGGCTACAAGGTTTTGCGGGTTATAAAAAAACGGGCGCCATTTGAGCGCCCGTTTTTTATTGCCCTGCAAATCCCGGCAGGGTTATTTCTTGCTGCTGATCCAGGCCAGAAATTGCGGCATGGCCGCTTCCTTGTCGGCCACAATCCGCTGCACGTGGGGGTTGCGCTGCAGACGCTCCAGCAGTGCCCGGGCTGCCGGATGCTCTGCCAGCAGGTCCAGGCCGAACACCTTATGGCCAACAGCACAGGCCAGATCGACGCTGAACACAAAGTAAATGTCCGCCAGACTCAGCGTGTCACCTGCCACATAAGGCGCGAACTTGCCGTGTCGGCCCAGAGCAGCAATGCCCTCCAGCAACTCGACCCGGGCTTTGTCCCTGATCGCCTCGGGCACTTGCATGCCAAAGAAGGCTTCTCCATAACAGGCGCGCGCCGGCAATTCGATATACAACTCGATTTCCTTGGTCAGCGCCAACACCTGGGCACGCTCAAACGGATCGGACGGCAGCAGTTTTTCCCCCTGCTGGGTCTGTTCCAGGTATTCAAGAATCACACTGGTTTCGTTGATGAAGCCCTGATCGACGCCCAGCACCGGGACCTTGCCACGCGGACTGATCGCAAGTGCCTGCGGGGTCTGTTCGGCAAAAAACGGGACTTCTTCGAATGGGACGCCCTTCTCCAGCAACGCCAGCTTGACCATGTTGTAGTAGTTGCTGACTGCGAATCCATAAAGCTTGATCATTACAAAGCCTCCAGGCCGTATCGGGGTTGGCAGCCGTTGTTATAGAACTTCGCCGCTACACTGGCTAGCAGCATCAGCCACGTGAATACAGTTAGACTGCCCGCCTTTACTTGAGGAGCCTGCCCATGAGCGAGCCAGTTGATATCGATAACGACGAAGAAGAGTTCGCCGAATCCACACTGATCCAGGCGATTGAAAACCAGATCGAAAGCGACAACCCGCCTGCAGCCAAAGCCACGTTCAACAAGTTGACGCTGGTGGGCTACGAACGCGAAGAAATCCTGCAGATGATGGCCCACGTGCTGGCCGTAGAGATTGACGCGATCCTCGAAGAAGATCGCGCCTTCAACACCGAGTGGTACGAAGCAGCCCTGCGTGCACTGCCGACCCTGCCACCCGAGAAAAACTGAGTCGCGGCTCAGGGCCCAATGGCGGGGGCTCGCTGCCAGTCCAGTTCACTGGCAGGCATCGGGCGCCCAAACCAGTAGCCCTGGCCCAGATCACATTTCAAGTCGAGCAGGAACTTCGCCTGCGCGGCTTGCTCGATACCCTCGGCATGTACTTGCAGGCCCATGCTTTGCGACAACGCGATGACCGCCCGGACAATGGCCACATCGTCATTGTCATCCGGCAGCCCCGCGACAAACCCCTGATCGATCTTGAGTTTCTGCACAGGCAATTGCTTGAGCCGCAGCAGTGATGAAAAACCCGTTCCAAAATCATCGATGGCCAGTCTCAAACCCAGCTTGCGCAAACGGTGCATCTGCTCAAGGGCCCCCTGGGAGTCCTCCATCACGGCACTTTCAGTGACTTCCAGCTCCAATAGCGCCGGGTCCAGACCGGTATCGGCCAGCACCGTGGAGACCAGGTTGTACAGCTCGGGACGGGCAAACAACCGGCTGGAAATATTGACCGCGACAAACGACAACTCTACCCCGGCAGATTGCCACTGACACATCTGCCAACAGGCCTGTTCCAATACCCAGGCGTCGATTTCGGCAATCAGCCCGGTACGTTCGGCAATGGGAATAAATTCCCCCGGCGCCACCAGCCCGCGCAGTGGATGTTGCCAGCGCACCAGTGCTTCGACGCCGATCAGTCGACTGTTCTGCAGGTCGTGAACCGGCTGGTAGTACACACGCAGCTCTTGCTGCTCCAGGGCCCGGCGCAGATCGCTGGCCACCTCGATCCGGTACTGCGCATGGACGGTCAACTCTTCGGTGTACAGGGCGTAGCCTTCGCGGCCCGATTTTTTGGCCTTGAACAGGGCCGAGTCGGCGTTGCGCAGCAGTTGTTCAGCGTTCACTGCATCATTGGGAAACACACTGATGCCAACACTGGCACTGACAAACAACTGATGTTTATCGATCTCGAACGCGCCCTTCATCAGCTCCAGCACCTGCTGTGCCAGTGCGGCAGCCTGAGTCACCTGGGGACAACTTTCGACCAGCACGGCAAACTCGTCACCGCCCAGTCTGGCCACGGTGAAACCTTTGCCAAACACGCTCTGCAAACGCTCGGCAACAGCCTTGAGCAACAGGTCGCCGACGTTATGGCCTAGGCTGTCATTGATGATTTTGAAATGATCGAGATCGATCATCAGCAACGCACAGCCCGATGCGTGACGTTGTGCCGAGGCCAGCGCCTGTTCGGTACGATCGGTGAACAACAGTCGATTGGGCAGCTCTGTCAGTGGGTCGTGGTGCGCCAGCCGCGCCAGTTCGGTCTGGGATTTTTTAATCGCCGAGATATCGGTAAAGACCGCGACGTAATGGGTGACTTGCCCCTTGGAATCGGTGAGCGCACGCACGATTTGCCACTGCGGGTAGATCTCGCCACTTTTGCGCCGGTTCCAGATCTCGCCTTGCCAGTCACCGTTTTCCTGCAATGACTTGAACACCGCCTGATAGAACTCGGGGCCATGGCGCCCCGACTTGAACATGCTGGGCCGCTGGCCCAGAACTTCTTGTGCCGGGTAGCCGGTGATTTCAACCAGTGCGCGATTCACATGCACAATCACGCCATTGCGGTCGCTTACCAGCACTCCTTCGCGGGTACAGTCAAACACCACTGCGGCTTGGCGCAGACGCTCTTGATCCTGCCGTTGACGCTTCAAGCTGACGCCCTGCCCCAGAAAACCGGACAGGCGGCCAAGGGCGATAAAAATCAGGAAGGTGCTTATAAATGCCCAAACGTAACCATTTATGAGCTGCCAGTGGGCCAACTGCGCTGAATCATCGAAATAACTGTTCAATAAATGATCAGTTATTTGCAGCCATAAAACCGATAACAGCCCGTATGACAAGGCCGCGCGCAAGGCATCGCGATAAGAAACCGACATAAGAAAGTCAAAGTACCTACAAAAAAAGGGGGATTATAAAGTAAGAAACATCAAGGCACTCTTATCTGAAAGGGCGACTGGTTTTATCTGGCTGCATGGGGATAATGCGTGTTGCAGTTTTTTTTATCTTCCCGAGGGCCAAACAGCCTATGTGGTACAACGGTTTTCTCGACTTGTCAGCCTGGCAGCTGGTTGCAGTCACCCTGTTGATGACCCACGTGACCATTATCGGCGTCACGGTTTATCTACACCGCTATTCAGCGCACCGCTCCCTGGAGCTTAACGGTGGCCTGAAACACTTCTTCCGTTTCTGGCTGTGGCTGACCACGGCACAAAATACCCGCGAGTGGACAGCCATCCACCGTAAACACCATGCCAAGTGCGAAACCGCTGATGACCCCCATAGCCCGGTCATCAAAGGGTTATCGACCGTTTTGCGAAAAGGTGCAGAGCTATATCGCGAAGAGGCGCAGAACCCCGAGACGTTGCGTATTTACGGCAAAAACTGCCCTGAAGACTGGATTGAGCGCAATCTTTACTCGCGCTACAAAATGCTGGGTGTCAGTTTGATGCTGGTCATCGACCTGCTGCTGTTCGGTGCCATCGGCCTGACAATCTGGGCCATCCAGATGATGTGGATCCCGGTATGGGCAGCGGGCGTGGTCAACGGCCTGGGCCATGCAGTGGGCTATCGCAACTTTGAATGCCGCGATGCCGCGACCAATCTGGTGCCATGGGGCATCATCATTGGCGGCGAAGAACTGCACAACAACCACCATACCTACCCCAACTCGGCCAAGATGTCGGTCAAGAAGTGGGAATTTGACCTGGGCTGGGCCTGGATCAAAGTCTTCAGCTTTTTGCGTCTGGCCAAGGTTCAGCGTGTTGCTCCGATCGCCCACCGGGTTGAAGGCAAGGGCAGTCTGGACATGGACACCGCGATGGCGATCCTCAACAACCGTTTCCAGATCATGGCCCAGTACCGCAAGCTGGTGATCGCGCCGCTGGTGCAACAAGAACTGGCCAAGGTTGATCATTCGGTTCGCCACCAGTTCCGCCGCGCCAAGCGCCTGCTGTCGCGCGAAACCAGCCTGCTGGAAGAACGCCATCACCAGCGTATCGAAACCATGCTCGAGCACAGCCACTCGCTTAAAGTGATCTACGAGAAGCGTCTGGCCCTGCAACAGATCTGGCTCAAAACCAGCACCAATGGTCACGACATGCTGGCGGCGATCAAGGAATGGGTACATGAGGCAGAAGCCAGCGGAATTCAGTCGCTGCGCGAGTTTGCCCATCAGCTGAAAACCTACTCGCTGCGCCCTGCAGCGGTGTAAAGGCTACACAGCTCCCGCATGTCCCTGTGTGGGAGCTGGGTTGCAGCTCCCACAAGGGGTTCGATGACTCAGACGCAGCCCTCTGGCGCCTGGATCAGCCGCAACAACTCTGGCGTGCCGATTCTCAGCAAACGTGCCGTTTTGCAGTTGGCCAGTTCACTGATCTCCTCTTCAGTCGTCAGTTTCACCATCTGGCCCACAAGGTTCATTACCAGCGCCTCACGGGAATAGACCCCTCCGCCCAAGTGATAAATCGCCGCAATCAACTCTCGCAGTTCCAGCGGCAAGCGCCAGCGTGTGCGCAAGGCCGAGCCATAGGCTGCTCCGAATTCGGCCAGTGACTCGTCAATGACCCTGGTGTCGAGCGCACCACCGGCCAGCTGCCACTCCTGCAAGCAGCGCAACACCGCCAGGTCACCCAGGCGGTGCAGCAGCCCCGCGCAATAGCAGCGTTGATGATCAAGATTGAGCATCCGCGCCAGCGCGTAAGCATATCCGGCCGCACGCCGCGACACGGCCCACTGCTGTTCGGCGTAGTCCGAAAGACAAGGATCACTCAGTTGCCCACGCTGCTTGAGGGTCAGCCCCAGCACCAGATTCATGCTTCGACCCGGACCCAGGCTCTGCAGCGCTTGTGACAGCGTCTGCGCCGGGCTCACAGGGTGCCGGGCCGCACTGTTGGCCGCGGCAATCAAGACGGCACTGATTTGCGGATCGGTCCGCACTTGTTGCTCAAGCAACGCGAGATCCGGTCCGACGGGGCCGATACTGTGTCTGACTGCCGCCTCTGCATCAATCATTAGCGGCGCACCATCGGATGTTGCACGGTGCTGCGCCAAAAAGCGTATCAGGGTCATGCCGGGCGCCAACCCCGGCACCCCACACAAGACTTCTTGCCCGGCACTCAGCAACAGACCTTGCAAGCGCCGGGTCAGCCCACTGATATCCAGCGGTTTCGTCAGGTAGGCCGTGGGGGCCAATGGCAAGACCTCACGCACACTGGCAATGTCGCTGCGATCGCTGAGCAAAATAAACGCCCGCACTGGACTGCTCCGGCGCTGGCGTACCGTGCGCAGCAAGTCCAGACCGCCCATTGCGGGCAAGTCTGCGTCGGCGATCACCAGGTCATAGGTTTTCTGGCTCAACAGGGTGAACGCCTGCCGACCTTCTTCACACACATCCAGCTGCACATCACAACGCACACTCAGTACTACGTGTTTGAGCAAATCCCGGGTCCACGGATCAGACTCGGCAATCAGTACGCTCGGTACTGCCATTGAATCTACAACTGTCATGCATTTAGCTCCCGGCGTAAGGCCTGCACCTTAGTCAAAGGCAGCCGGTGGATACACCCGAATGAATCGCTCAAAGCAAAAAAAACCGCCGAAGCGGTTTTTTTTGTCTATCGAGTCACAACTTGCGAGTCAGGACTCAAGCCAGTTCAGCGAAGCACTCTTCGATGATGGCCAGGCCTTTGTCCAGCTGCTCGTCCGGCGAGGTCAGCGGCACCAGCACCCGCAGCACGTTGCCGTAAGGGCCGCACGACAGCAGGATCAGACCCTTGTCACGTGCCTTGGCAACGATTTGAGCCACGGCGGCTGCGTTTGGCTTATGCGAATCACCGCCTTCGAACAACTCGACGGCGATCATTGCGCCCAGCGCACGGACATCACCGATGACCGGGTGCTTCGCCTGAATGGCCTTCAGGCCGGTGACCAGACGCTCGCCAACTGCCTTGCAACGGTCCAGCAGGTGCTCTTCTTCAAACACTTCGAGCACTGCCAGCGCAGCCGCGCAAGCAATCGGGCTACCGGCGTAGGTGCCGCCCAGGCCGCCTGGAGCGATGGCGTCCATGTACTCGGTCTTGCCGCATACACCGGCCAGCGGGAAGCCGCCAGCGATGGATTTGGCGAATGTGGTCAGGTCGGCAGTAACGCCCATTTGTTCCATGGCGAAGAAAGTGCCGGTGCGGCCAGCGCCGGTTTGCACTTCGTCCGCGATCAGCAGGATGCCGTGCTTGTCGCACAGTTCGCGCAGGCGGGCCATAAACGCTTTCGGAGCCACGTAGAAACCACCTTCGCCCTGTACCGGCTCGATGATGATTGCAGCGATATCTTTAGGCTCAGCGTCATTTTTGAAGATGCGTTCGATGCTGGCGATGGAATCGTCAACGCTGATGCCGTGCAGTTCACACGGGTAAAGGGCACGGAAGATACCGCCTGGCATCAGGCCCATGCCGGCCGAGTAAGGCACGACTTTACCGGTCAGGCCCAGGGTCATCATGGTGCGGCCGTGGTAAGCACCGGTAAAGGCGATCACACCGGCACGGCCAGTGGCAGCACGGGCAATTTTCACGGCGTTCTCGACCGCTTCGGAACCGGTGGTGACCAGCAGGGTTTTCTTGTCGAAATTGCCCGGCACCTTGGCGTTGATTTTTTCGCACAGCTCAACGTACGGCTCGTAAGCCAGTACCTGGAAGCAGGTGTGGGTCAGCTTGGTCAGTTGCTCTTGCACGGCGGCAATGATTTTCGGGTGCAGGTGACCGGTGTTGAGTACTGCGATACCGCCGGCGAAGTCGATGAACTCACGGCCTTCTACGTCAGTAACCGTGGCGTTCTTTGCCGACTCGGCGAAGATCGGGTGAATCTGGCCAACACCGCGCGGGACAGCGGCTTCACGGCGTTTCATCAGGGATGCGTTGGTCTTGTTGCTCATAGTGTCCTCATTCGCCGCGAATCAAACGGCGTGGTTCAAGGCTGACGCGCCAGGGAGACAGCAATGCCAGCATGCGATGATCGACTGGCATGGGGCTCCCGGCCACAGAAATTAACGATTTGAAACACAGAGGGGGCAGCGCTCTCGTGCCCCTCCTGCTGAACCACCCGCCGGGTTAGATGCCCAGGCAGAGATATTTGATTTCCAGATAGTCTTCGATGCCGTACTTGGAACCTTCACGGCCCAGGCCCGAGGCCTTGATGCCGCCGAACGGTGCGACTTCGTTGGAAATCAGCCCCGTGTTGACGCCAACCATGCCGTATTCCAGGGCTTCAGCCACACGGAACACACGGCTCAGGTCACGGGCATAGAAGTACGACGCCAGACCGAATTCGGTGTCGTTGGCCATCGCGATCACTTCGGCTTCGTCTTTGAAGCGGAACAGTGGCGCCAGCGGACCGAAGGTTTCTTCCTTGGCCACGGCTGCGTTTTTCGGCACGTTGATCAGAATGGTCGGCTCGAAGAAGCTGCCTTCCAGGCTGTTACCACCGCTCAACAGAGTGGCGCCTTTGCTCAGGGCATCGGCAATGTGCTCTTTGACCTTGGCTACGGCCTTGTCGTCGATCAGGGGGCCTGTGGTGGTGCCTTCGTCCAGACCGTTACCGATCTTCAGCTTGGCCACCGCCACTTTCAGTTTTTCGGCGAACGCGTCGTACACCGAGTCCTGAATGTACAGACGGTTGGCACAGACGCAGGTCTGGCCGTTGTTGCGGTACTTGGAAATGATCGCGCCTTCGACGGCCTTATCCAGATCCGCGTCGTCGAACACGATAAACGGCGCGTTGCCGCCCAGTTCCAGCGAAACTTTTTTGATGTCCTTGGCGCATTCAGCCATCAGCTGACGACCGATTTCGGTCGAACCGGTGAAGGACAACTTGCGCACGATCGGGTTGCTGGTCAGCTCGCCGCCGATGTCGCCAGCGCTGCCGGTAACTACGCTCAGCACGCCTTTGGGGATACCGGCACGATGCGCCAGCTCAACCAGGGCCAGGGCCGAGAACGGGGTTTGCGAAGCAGGCTTGATGACCATGGTGCAGCCAGCGGCCAAAGCCGGGCCTGCTTTACGGGTGATCATCGCGGCCGGGAAGTTCCAGGGCGTGATTGCAGCCGTCACACCGATAGGCTGCTTGATCACGATCAGGCGCTTGTCCGGCTGGTGACCCGGGATCACGTCGCCATAAATGCGCTTGGCTTCTTCAGCGAACCACTCGATGAACGAGGCAGCGTAGACAATTTCGCCCTTGGCTTCGGCCAGTGGCTTGCCTTGCTCCAGAGTCATCAGGCGACCGAGGTCATCCTGATTTTCAATCAACAGTTCAAACCAGCGACGCAATTTGGTTGCACGCTCTTTGGCGGTCAGTGCGCGCCAGGCCGGCAAGGCCTTGTCGGCAGCTTCAATCGCGCGACGGGTTTCGGCTGCGCCCATTTTTGGCACGGTACCGATGATTTCACCGGTAGCCGGGTTGTTGACCTTGATCGTCTGACCACCGTCCGCATCCACCCAAGCACCATCGATGTAGGCTTGTTGGCGGAACAACTGTGCGTCTTTGAGCTGCATGTTGGCTTTCCTTAACAGCACCGCGCAGGCGCGGAGCGAATTATTGATAGTAGAAAGGCGCCATGGAAGGCTGCCGTCAGGAAGTCATTCACTGCCAAAGTATCTAAATAACGCACTAAATTTTAGCCGTGCGGTTCAGCACTCAGACAAGAGCGTTTGAAATCTCAAACGAATCCTAGGATCAATGGGGGTAAAGGACAATAGGCTGTTCGAAAAAAAGAACAAGCGGCTGTCTATTACCCATTTTTCCCCCGGCATCCATTAATAGCCCAAAACGCGTCCGGAAACACCTGACGAATCAGCAGCATGGACGGACGCCACACAGATGAGTATTATGGCGCCCGCATTGCACCAGTAGCTCAGCTGGATAGAGTACTGCCCTCCGAAGGCAGTGGTCGTGGGTTCGAATCCCGCCTGGTGCACCATCTTCTTTCCCTTGTATTACAGGGGATAGCGCTACTGACAGAAACCTGTCCTGGTCCTGAAAGTCGTTTTTGCCAAAAAATTTCCACACTTGAACGTGGCGGGAATGGTCGAAATGGCAACCATCAGGAATCGCGGCGAGTATCAGTGGTAAGCGCAGATCCGTCGCAAGGGCTATCCAGCCCAACGCAAAACCTTCGAAACCAAATCCGACGACGCTCAAGCCTGGGCACGAATGATCGAAAGCCACCTTTCTGATTCAACTCTCGAATGTGCGCGTGCGAAAAACCGAGAACGAATAGAGCGGCAACATCGTCACAATGTCAGCGCTCGATTTGCCGAGCGCATCGTGTCGTTGGCCTGCTTCAGTTGAACTGATATCTACTTGCCATGTATCCCCAGCGGCTATGTCGGTCATAGGCCTGCTCCGGATAGGTGAGTAATGGCTCCATCAGCCCATTGGGTGTCGAACACTGCATGAAGCCACGCCTGCGTGCTGATCACCTCCGTCGGTCTCAGCGCTTGGCTGAACGCGTGGATAGCCAGATCATTGGTTAACAGCCCCAATTGATGATAGGTGGGAGCCAGAAAAAACCACCACAACCAGCAAAAGCGCGCCGACCGGCAAACACCCCGCCGCCCATGCCACTCGAAATAGCCCCCATACCAGTCTTATGCCGCCTCCTGAATCAGTGAGTGGAGGCAAAATAACTGGAAATCAGATATAGCTTGATCAGCCGCACCTTGCCCGGATACGGCTATGAACAAGGCTACTTATCACAGGTGTTTAAATTCTTCTTTCAGCAACTCGGAAAACTTATCTTTTGCACGATGAAATTCAACGTTTTTGTTCGATATGAAATAATTTTGCACAGGCAATAAATCTTCAAACATATATTCACTTATACTTCCGAACCGCCCGAACTGCTCAAACAAACCTTTCGGAACTAACGACACGCCTGCGCCGGAACTTACGCACCCCAGGATTGTGCCATAACTGGCTATGCTTGTTATGGGGATTGATACTTCATGCCTCTCCAGCCAACTTACCAACGCCTTCCTGTAAGGGCATCCTTCAGGCCACATGAATATATCAGTGCCACTCAAGTCCTGCGGCTCATTTATCCGCCCCGCAGCCGGAGAGGCGATCAAGGCCAACTCCTCCTTGTAAATCTCAATGATTTCAAGATCCGGGTGCTCAGGCCTGACAGCGATGATTGCTCCATCCAGTTCATGGCTGACCACATCGTTTGATAATTGCGACCAATCCCCCGTACTAAACTGCATTTGTACAGAAGGATAGAGCTGATGGAACTTTGATAAAAGCTTGGGCAACCTGCCTGTGGCGGATGACTCTATAGCGCCAATTTTCAAGTTTCCCGACGGCGCTGCGGCGGGATCGAGGGCTCTTTTTGATTCCTCACTCAAAGACAGGATCTTGTTAACGTAGCCAAGAAACAACCGCCCGGAAGGGCTGATTACAAGCCCCCGGCCTTTCCTTATAAATAACGAGACCCCGAGTTCTCTTTCTAAATGCTTGATTCTGTTTGTGATGTTTGACGGAACACAGTGCAACAGTTCAGAGGCGCGGATAATGCTTCCTTGATCGGCCACTGCTTTGAACATCGCTAACTGAGACAACTCCATGTCATTGCTCACTTAAAGTGAATGATGGAATAACTATAAGTCACTTGTTGCAAGCATTCAACTCGTTTAATTTGTAGATGACGGTATGTACGGTTACATGACCGCAGCGTTTGGTGCCACGGCCTGGGTTGAAGACAAATATAAAATACGCGAATGAAACGAATTTTCAGAGTTTCTGTACAACACCGGCGTAGCAAAACATAAGGCAGCTTTGAGTTCAGCCGAGCATAAATACTCAATCATGGAGGCGATGATGGTTTCTATCGCTTCAGAGATTTGGAATGGTCCAGAGTACAACTTCATTGCCCAATACATAGAGGACAAGTTACTCACCCTCAATCCTTCTCTGAAAACGAACACTCAGAGTTTGCGTAACGCTAAAGGATAGGTCATGGGACATTCTGGTGAAGTGGAAAACAAGCATGGCTTGCATGCTTTAGCTGCAGCACAAGCATATGCTCGAACGGCCGATATAACTTTCAAGTTGGGTCGACTGAAAGGAACTATGCTCAATTACAATGAAAGAGTAGGAAACGCTTTTGCGGCTATGCACCAAGCCCTGACCTCATAGAGCCAGTTTCTATAGCCAGAGGGATATACCGATTATCTTTCTTCAAACGAGCCATAGGCTAATCGGTATATCTCGAAAAATGCAGAGCTCAAACCAAGAGAAATGTCATGGTTTATTGTTGGAAATTTAAGTTGCACAAGGATCCATTATATGGATCTTGAACAAACTTTGATCGCGCTAGGTTTTTTTGCCTTTTGCGGCGGCTTGATAGATGCTGCAGTCGGTGGTGGCGGGCTTGTACAACTGCCGGCACTTTTGCATGCCCTCCCTCAGCAAAGTCTAGCTACTGTTTTCGGAACTAACAAACTGGCTGTTTTGGCGGGCAATTTATCTTCCATATTCAGCTATGTAAAGCGAATAAAAATCATGTGGAAGTTAATGCTTCCCACCATGCTTTCCGCATTTCTATTTGCCTTTCTTGGTGCCTTCTCAGTATCTATCGTGCCAAAAAAACTAATGGAGTTTGTTGTTTTTTTCATCCTGATAGCCATGGCCATTTATACTTTCACGGAAAAAAAATTAGGCTTGGTGGCTTCTAATAAACATTGCGGATCAAAGGAGATTATCTCAGGGGTTTTGTTTGGTGGCCTCATTGGTTTCTATGATGGTGTCTTTGGCCCTGGCAGCGGTAGTCTTCTGCTTTTTATATTTGTAAAATTTTTTGGCTTCGATTTTTTAAACGCATCGGCCTCTGCAAAACTGGTTAATCTGGGTACGTTTAGCGCAGCGCTTATGTTTTTTGTTCCGTCTGGCAACGTCTTATGGACTATCGGCGGTGTAGTTGCTCTGTGCAATATGGCAGGTTCTCTCACCGGTGTTTTCTTGGCACTCCGTTACGGAAGCGGCTTTATCAGGATATTTTTCCTGATTCTGCTTATATTTTTGATAGGCAGAATGGGCTTGTCTCTATTTTCGTAGGGGATAAGCTCAAGCTTTAATCCCTGCGGCCAGCCACTCGCTTCGACTGATCACCAGTTGGGGGTATGACTCGGATGGATCCTCCGGACACATGCAACCCGACAAAGCCCGCCCTGTGCGGGCTTTGTCGTTTCTGCCTGCCGTCTCCTCTCATGCTGTGGCTGCCCCGGACATTGCCGGCAGGACGGTTCAGTCCTATCGTTCCCCGGTCCTGCTGAAGCTGCACGCCAGCAGCCTCAATCGCACAAAACAAGGAGCGAAACCATGAAGCAAGCCCTGGCCACCAAGGATCGTGTGCGAATCCAGCAAGTTGAAGTGCTGTCGGACAACTGGTACGTGCTGCGCAAGACCACCTTCGACTTCCAGGGACGGGACGGGATCTGGCGAAAGATGTCCCGGGAGACCTATGACCGCGGTAACGGTGCGACGATCCTGCTGTACAGCCCGCTGAAAAAAACCGTGGTGCTGACCCGCCAGTTCCGCTTCCCCGCCTTCGTCAACGAACATGACGGCATGCTGATCGAAACCTGCGCCGGACTGCTGGATCAGGATGATCCACACACCTGTATCCGTAAGGAAACCCAGGAGGAAACCGGTTATCGCATTGAAAATGTACGCAAGGTGTTTGAAGCGTTCATGAGCCCCGGTTCGGTTACCGAGCGCCTGCATTTTTTTGTCGGGGAATACTCTGACCAGGACAAGGTCAGCGAGGGTGGAGGCCTTGAAGCCGAGGGCGAGGAGATCGAAGTTCTGGAGTTGCCTCTGGACGACGCACTGGCAATGATCGACACGGGAGAAATCAAGGACGGCAAGACCATCATGCTCTTGCAATACGCGAAGCTGCACGGACTTGTGGATTGCTGAGTTTTTCACTTCGGGAGATTGCTTATGTATAGCCATATCCAGATCGGCGCGCGGGATGTACCGGCGCTGGCAGTCTTTTACGACGGGGTGCTGGCCACTCTGGGCCTGGTGCGCATTGTTCATGATGATGAAGACCGCGGGCCTGCGGGTGCGGGCTGGCAGCGCCCCGGACTTTACTGGCCGCAGTTTTACATTCAGTCGCCGATCAATGGTTTGCCCGCGACCTGGGGCAATGGTGTGCAGGTGAGTTTTGCCGCGCACTCGATCGAGCAGGTGCAAGCGGCCTGGGATACGGCCTTGCGCCTCGGCGGCACGGATGAGGGTGCTCCGGGCAACCGGCCACAATATGGCGACGATTATTACGGCGCCTATTGCCGTGACCCCGAAGGCAACAAGCTGTGCTTTGTGTTTGCCAGGTCGATGGCCATTGCGTAGGAGCGAGCTTGCTCGCGATCTTTCAGCCAATGGAAAAGATCGCGGGCAAGCCTGCTCCTGCAGATCAGCGGGGTTTACAGGTGGTCGGGGCCACTGCCAAAGCGGGTCATCATCACGTTGATGAAGTCTTCAAGGCTCATTTTTTGACCATTGAAATCCACTTCCCCAGCGGCATAGTTGAGGGATGCCAGGATGTTGTTGCCATCCACTTTTGCCAGGCCCGTTTGCACGGCCATGACACCCGCCATTTCGCTGTTGGCGCTGGCCATTTTCGCGATGGTTTGCGGGTCGGTCTGGCCGGCCAGTTGTGCCTGAACGGCGGACAGGTCGGCAATCATGGGTTTGGACAATTGCAGCTTGGCGTCCAGGGAGGTCAGCGTTTGCTTGGTGACTTCGATAGGCGGCTGCTCGAACGAAGTCGGCTGAGCCAGGCTCACCGCAAGGTTGAACTGACTTTCGCCATTGGTGGTTTTAAGGGTGAGTTTTTCCAGCGCCAGCTGTGGTTTGGCCGCCAGCAGTTTTTCGACCTCGGCTTGCATCTGCGCTTGCTCTGCCGGGGTCAACTGCGCCATAGGCATTGTGCCGTCGGCTTGAGGCTCGAATTTGGTTTGGTAGATCTGCAACAGCGATTGCATGGCCGGAATGTCCAGGCTGCTGGCCGTCATGACCATTTGCGCGCTGCCCACCGGCTTGTCGTCCAGGGTGATGTCGCCCACGTTGTACGACAGACGCCCTGACATCAGGCTGCCGTTGGCAGAAGCCGAGCCGGCATATTCGAAGTTTTTGATCTTGGCCACCGACTGGCGCTCGCCAAAGGTCAACTGGCCCTCACTCAGCTCCAGCACGTTCTGCCCCAGGTAGAAGCCATAGCTGCTTTTGGTCAGGTCGCTGGCCAGGGTCAGACCATTGAGCTCGACGCGAACTGGCGGTTGCCCGGGCGTGGCGGCCTGAAGCACCAGATGGTCCATGTAGCCTTTGGCCTTGAGGTTTATGCCCTCGGCATCTGTCTGGCCATCCATGGTCAACCCGGAGAAGCTGATGCTGGAGTTCTCGTCAACTTGGGCTTCAAACGGCAGCAGCTCCATGCTCCCGTCAACCGAGCGGTTGTAGCCCAGGGTAACCTGGCCTTTGAGCGGAGACTGGTCCTTGGCGGCGGCGAACCATTTTTCGGTGTACGGAGTTTTTTCCAGCGAATAGTTGCTGGTCGCCATCACTGGCATCCACTTGAACGTCTTGATCCGCGACCATGGCAACGGACCATGTTCGATATTGTCCACAAACAGCAGTTCTACCGGCTGGGCGTCCGGGCCTGCGGCGTCGTCCTGCAGATTCACACGGTAGTGCGCAGTGCTGCTGTACAGGTGGCGGTCAAGGGAAACCAGTTCGATAGTGCCGTGGGTGGTGGTGCCTTGCAGCTGGGACGCCAGTTCCTTGTTGGCTTCCTGGATCGAGGTCTTGAGTACATCCTCAAGCTTGGTGCCGGTGTACCACGCGCCTGCGGTGTTCAGGGCACCTGCAATAACAACAATCCCTACCAGTACGCCTAATGGTTTATTCATCAATTGACCCGTTCAATGTCCGTTGTGTTGAAAGATATGCGGTCTTCAGCAAGCCCGTCATAGGCCGAAAAGTGCAAGCAGGTTAACACTGGCAACGGGCTGGACGCTGTTTTTCGGCACCGTCCGATATGGCGCAGATCACGCGTAGCGCAGCTCCATTTCGTCGAGTTGATGATCGAAGCTCTTGAGGCTGGCGCTCCAGGTATACACCAGCACTTCCAGCTCGTGGTCGACCGAGGTTTCGCCGACAGCGTTGAGTGATATGCCTGAGTAATCCAGTTGATAGCGTTCCCGGGCCATGGCTGAGGCTACATCTGAAAGCGCATGGGCGTGGTCGAGCCATTCACGATCCTCAGGCGCCAGGGCCCTGTCGAGTTTCAGACATTGGGATTTCAGGGCCTCGAGGCTTTTTTCCAGCGGGGTGCCGGTGAGTTCACCCATGAATTCCTGGAAGGTGCGGCCCGGCTGCCAGTAGCTGCCCCAGAAATAGCGGTCGAATACGGTTTCAACCCGGCGCAGCGCGACTTTGGTGTCCCAGATCATGACCCGCGTCTGGCCCTTGTCTATTTGCCGCTGCTGGATTTGCCTGGTTTGCACCGACGCCCAGGCCACAACGACGATGGCCAGCACGGCGATCAGGGCACTGGCACTGTCGAGGAAGACCATCGCCTTGTCGATCTGGTGCGCCAGCATGATGCCGTAGAAGTAAGTCGCAGAGAGCAGCACCAGGGCTGCGACTGCGCACCAGAAACCGGGAGCATATGGATTTTTCATTATTAGTATCCCCATCAAGCACTGCTTGCGCGATGGGGAGGACTTGAGACCCGCGTATGCCCTGAACCATCGTTCCGATACCGACCCTCCAAAGCATAGCAACCCTGTCAGGGTTTAGCGTGCTCCGGGGCTTTCGCCTGTGCATTTTCCCAGCCGCCACCGAGGGCCAGAAACAAGTCGATCTGGCTCATGGCAACCTGGGTGTTGGCGGTGGCCAGTTGCGCTTTCACGTCGGTGTAAGTGCGGGTGGCTTGCAGGTCTGCAAGAAACGATTCACGCCCGGCGAGGAAGAACTGGTGCGTTTGCTCGGCAGCCGTTTTAGCCGAATCGCCTGCCAGGGCCAGGGCATCCCGACGCTGGAGCAAGGCAGTGTATTGCACGAGACTGGTCTGGGTCTCACGAATGGCGTTAAGCACCACGCCGTCAAACCTGGCCAGCGCGCCCTGGGTCACCGCCTCGGCTTCACGAATACGGGCCCGCGAACCGTTGGTCGGGATGGTCCAGCTCAGCAACGGGCCAAAGCCCCAGCGGTTGGTCGGTGCCGTGCCGAGGTTTTCCAGCAGGCCCACGGTACCCACGGTCGCGCCGATACTGATGTCCGGATACAGCGAACCGGTGGCTACACCGATCTCGGCCGTGGCGCTAGCCAGATGACGTTCGGCCTGACGTACGTCTGGCCGACGCTTGAGCAGCGCTGCGCCGTCGCCCACGGGCAGCAGTTGGGCGATGTGTGGCAGTTCTGCGCAATCGGCAACGCCGGCGGGCAGTTGGTCGAGGGGTTTGGCAATGAGCATCGACAGGCGAAACAACCCTGCCTGACGCAGCGCCTGGTAGCGCGGGAGTTCGGCGCGTAATGATCTGAATTGAGTTTCGGAACGCGTTACCTGGGTTTCGTCGCCCCGGCCCGCATCGCGCAGACGCTGCGTCAGCTGGGTACTCTGCGATTGCAACTGCAGCGACTCTTCGGCGATATGTCGCTCTTCATTGGCCGCGCAAACTTGCGTATAGGCGCGCACCACGTCGGCCACCACTGTGATACGTGCGGTATCGGCTGCCGCCTGGGTTGCATCGGCATTGGCCTGCGCCGCTTCGATACCGCGTTGCAACGTGCCCCACAGGTCGAACTGATACGAGGTGCTGAGGCCAAGGTCACCGACGTTGGCTACCGGGACCTTGTCCGTCAGCAGGAAGGCTTCACCGGACTCCTGAAGACGCTGGGCGCCCGCCTTCGCCGAACCGCTCCAGCCACCCGCAGACTGCGCCTGTTCAACTTGAGCCCGCGCCCGCGACAGGTTGGCCGCCGCCACGCGCAGATCCGTATTGGAAGCCATGGCCTGGCGCACCAGCTCGTCAAGTCTCGGGTCCTGATACAGTTTCCACCAGTCGGCCGGTACAGGCGCCGACACCACATTCGCGCCCTCACCCGCCAGCTCGCCCTGTAAATCAGGACGCTGCATGGCCGAGTCCTTGGGCAGGTGGTAATCCGGCCCCAGCATCTGGCAGCCGGACAGCAGCAAGCCCAGCCCCAGGGCTGCCAGGTGGACCGCTTTCATTGCGCAGCCTCCTGCGCCGGTTTGTCTTTGACCTTGTCCGCGACGATCGAAACGGTCGCGGTACGCCCGGCGATCATGCGGAAATCGGCTGGCACATCATCAAACACGATGCGTACCGGAATCCGCTGCGCCAGCCGCACCCAGCTGAATGCCGGGTTGACGTTGGGCAGCAGGTTCTGGCCGCTGGTGCGGTCGCGGTCTTCAATACCGGCCACGATGCTTTCGACATGGCCACGCAAGCGAGCATTGTCGCCGATCACGCGGATCTCGACGCTCTGACCGACATGGATGCCGTCCAGTTTGGTTTCTTCAAAATAGCCGTCGATATGGAACGAGCTGCTGTCGACAATCGACAGCACGGGCTTGCCGGCCGTGACGAACTCATTGACCCGGGGAGCGCGGTCGTTGACGTAGCCATCAACCGGGCTGCGCACGACGGTGCGATCCAGATTGAGCTGCGCGCTGTCCACGGCGACTTCGGCTTCAGTCAGGGCTGACTGCGCACGCAGTTCCCGGGACTGGCTTTCTTCAAGCAGCTCGCGGGCTACCAGATTGCCCAGCCCGCGGTTGCGTTTGCTTTCGCGCTGGGCCTGGGCCAGCGTCTCCTTGCGATCGGCAACCACTGCCTGGGCCTGGCGCAAGGCCAGACGGAAACGCTCCTGATCGATGATGAACAGCACCTGATCACGGGTGACGGGCTGGTTGTCACGCACATCCACCTGCTTGATCAGGCCCGACACATCGGGGGCAATCTGCACCACGTCGGCGCGAATGTGGCCATCGCGCGTCCAGGGGGCAAACATGTAATACATGGTCATGCGCCAGACCACGACGCAGGCGAACGCCACCACCAACAAGGTGAGAACGACACGGCCCAAGGTCAATAGAGGTTTTTTCATGTCATTAGATATCGACTAAACGAATCCACAACGCCGAGTAGCAAAGCGTAGAGACCGACGTTGAATAAAGCCCGGTGCCAGACCAGGCGGTAAAAGTGCATACGCGTCAGGAGCGCGTGAACCAGCAAAAACAATATGTAAGTGATGCCCATCAGCACCAGGAGCGTGGGCAGAAACACCCCGCTGATATCTACGTCACCGATCATAGCGGCGCTCCGTCAATGCCATGGGCATGGGACTGTGGCAGGTCGTGCTCATCAACGATGAACTCCACACCCGGTAATAGGGCCAGGCGCAAACCGCTCAAGGCGTGGAGCAAGTGCACCCGGGCCTCGCCCTCGTCCTGCATTTCGCGGGCGTTAAGCGCACGGCGGGTGCGGTCCAGGGTCATTTGCAGACCATTGGGCATTGGCAGGCGTTCGCCGGCCTTGAGGCAAGCGCTGAAGTACTCCCCCACCTCGCTGACTACCTGGCCCAGCAGGCGTTGCCGCTCGCCGGTGACCCGGGGTGAGTAGGCCAGCAAATCCAGGAGGTTGAGCGCCACTCGCAAGTCACGCAGGGCGCTGCCTGTGTCCTGGCCGGTCATCGCCAGACGCGGCAGGTGCTGCATCAGCCGATCAAGCATTTGCGCGCCCATGTGCCGGTGCTCGGCCAGGGTTGCGGGCCGGGTCAGCGTGACGATATCGCGCCAGCTGAAACGCGTCAGGCGTTTAGCCGCCAGTTCGGCGCCAAAGGGGCGGGCGATAAGGGTCCAGACGAAAGCAAAGAGCAGGCCGATGGGGCCGGCCAGGTTGGCGTTGATGAACACCATGAAGTCTGCGTCGTAGGCCCCCTGAATGCTGATGAATGAGGCCGTGTTGACGATGGTCAGCAAGGTCCCCAGGTAAAAGCGCGGTTGTACCGTCAGCGTACCGACACAGATAAAGGGCACGGCGAACGCCAGGACCAGCATCGGGAAATCGTGCAGGTTGGGCAGGATCACAAACAGGTACAGGCTGGCGAACAGTACCGACAGCGAGGTCCAGAAAAAGAACCGGTAGATCTGCGGCGCCGGGTCGTCCATCGCGGCAAAAAAACTGCAGGCCACGGCCGCCAGAATCACCGCGCTGGCGCCGTCCGTCCAGCCGAGCAAGATCCACAACACCGAGGCGACAACAATTGCCGTCACCGTGGAAAATGCGGAGTAAAGCATCAGGCCCCGATCCAGAAACGGTGTCAGCCGGCCCAGGCGCCAATGCCGGTAAACCGCGCGCCAGATATCCTGACTGCCCGTTGCAATCGCCTGTTGCAGGCTGCGGCAGTCTTGCCACAAATCAATCCACTCGCCCAGCCGGTAGAGCGCATTGGAGAACACCAGCTGGCGTCGCTCATCCAGCGCTTCGGCACTGGGCTGCAAGAGTTCCAGTTCATGGCGCAGAGCCTTCCAGGCCTCGACAGGGGCGCCTTCGCGAGTGCTTTCGAGCCAGTCCCGGCTTTTCGCCAGCAAGGGCGCTATTTTGTCCACCAGCTCGGGGGTACGCCGCTCCAGGGCATACAGCGCGTCATCCAGCGCGTCGACCACCGGCAGCAGGTTGATCATGCGCCCGCGCAGTTCTTTGGTGTTGCGCACGGTCTGCGGCAACGCACCTTCGTGGGGCAATTGACCGATCATCAACTCCAGGCTGTTGAAGGTTGCCACCATAGATGAGCGCAGGCCGCTGGCTTTACTCGGCTCTACGTCGCGGGCCAGAAAATGCTTGCTGTAGCTGGCGGCGTCGCCAAACCACTTGGCGGCGGAATCAACAAACACCGGGGCCAGCCGCCGGGGCCAGAACATGCTGCCCACCACGGCCGCACAGACAATCCCGAGGAGGATTTCTTCGGTGCGCGAGACAGCGATGTCGAATACGTTGAGCGGGTTGTCCACGATCGGCAAGGCGATCATGGGCATGGTGTAGCCCGCGAGCATGAAGATGTAACTGTTGGCCGTGCGCAGGTGCAGCGACAGGAACAACAGGATGCCGGTCCAGAGCGCGACCACCAGCACCAGCAAAAACGGGGTTTGTACAAACATGGGTACAAAAAATACCGCCGCCGAAGCACCCAGTAGCGTGCCCAGGGCGCGGTACACGGCTTTGGAACTGGTGGGGCCGACGAAGGGGCTGGAGACGATGTAGACCGTGGCCATTGCCCAATAGGGTCGGGGCATTTCCATCCACAGGGCGATGTACAGCGCGATCATCGAGGCGGCAAAGGTGCGCACGCCATAGAACCAGTCGCGGGCGGGCGGCATGCTGCTGAAAAAACCGTTCAAGAAGCGGCTCCATCAGGCAATTGGCCGGCAGCTTCGAAGGCCTTGATGACGCGTAATGCGGCTTCCTGATCTGCCACTGAGACCCCCGCCAGCGCTGTACGCCTGAGTTGTACAAGCTGCGCTTCAATCGACTGCACCAGGGAGCGCCCGGTGTCAGTCAGGCTGAGGGTTTTGGCCCGGCGATCGCTGGCGTCTTCATGACGCAGCACGTAACCGGCCTTGCACATCTGATCGAGCAAGCGCACCAGCGACGGGCTTTCCATACCGGCGGCCTGGGCCACGGTGACCTGGCGTGCGCCTTCTCCCAGACGGCCGATAATCAGCAACGGCATGGCGCAGGCTTCGGAAATTCCGTAATTGACCAGCGTGTTCTGGCAGACGCGACGCCAGTGGCGAGTCGCAACCACCATACCGGTGCTGATGCTCATCTGGAGTTGATCAAGAGTGTCAGGCAAGGGGTATCACATAAAGTTAGTTTGCTAACTATTAATATTGCGCGGGCAAATGATCTCAGTCAAGTGTTACCAGTTAATTCTGCTTACCGGTGACCGGTTTTGTGCGCAGCATCAGATTCAATTGATCAACAACCTCTGCCCAGTCGGCGTCTTCATTTATTTCATCGCGCAGGAAAGCCGCCTGAGCCGGCGTCCAGAAAAACGCCTCGTGCAACTTCAGATCCGGCTTGAGTGGCGAGTGCGAAGAGACAAATTTCTCAATGTCTGCTGGCTCGTTGGGCAGACCCAGCTGCTTGAACAATGAGGGAAGACTATGGGTGGGTGCTTGCATCAGAAAGACTCCGGTAAGGCGGGACGCATTCGGCGCCCGCGCAGGTCAAATATAGTCGAGCCTGCGTGTCATCGACGGTTAAGTCCTGAGCTTTGTGCCAACCCGGTGGAATCGGTGCAAAGTCGTCCGGTTGCACCTTGCTGCTGATTAACCAGATACGCCCTGTACCCGCAGGCAAGTCCACCAGGCGATCAACGTAGATTTTCGCGCCATTGGCGTTCACCAGCGTACCAAAACCGTAATTGTTCGGACGCCCCGATGAGCCATGCTCCAGCGGCGGTGTGTAGAGCATGGGCACAGACCCGGTCTTGTTGTAATAGACGTAGCTGAAGTACCAGAACAGGTCACTGACCACGATTCGGTCACCCGGTAAAAACTGCTGATTCACATGCTCAACCAGACGATCGAAATGATCGGCATCGCTGGTGAAGTTGCTGCGCAAACCCACCATCTCGGTACCGGAAAACAGCGTCAGCAATACGATGGCCAGCGCGCGCCGGTGTTTGAGCAGGCGATCCACCGCTATCGCAACAATCAGCGGCAGGCCCAGGGCAGCAAACATCACGTAGCGCTCGATGAACAGCGGTGAGGCAAAAGAGATGGCGTAAATGGCCAGGATCGGCAGCAGGGTGTAGATCACGATCAGCCTGGTGAATCTATGGGGTGTTGCATCCCTCACCGCCATCCATACCGCCCCGACAAGCAGGACAAGCGGTGCCAGCCAGAACAATGGCCAGGCAAGGCTGTCGCCTTCGTCCTGAATCAACAACTGCCAGGTCATGGCCGGTAGCGAGCGGGCATCAACCCCGGGCTCCCAGCCCACATCGCCCCCGGTCTTGAGTTCACCCATGTGTTGCAGCAGGTCTACCAGCCCCGGAAGCCAGGGCATGAACAACAACATGATGCAGGCGTTGGCGACCCACCAGGCAGGGCGTTTGATCAGTCCGCCGGTACTGCGACCACTCAGCAGCAGGTACAACCAGTGGGCAATCACACAGAAGGCGGTGAAGTAATGGGTGTAAAACCCGGCAGCCATCAGCACGCTGTAGATAACCAGATAGCGCTTGTTGTCGGGCGCTTTAACCCAGTAAACCAGGGCAATCGTTGCCGCGATCAGCCATAACCCCATCAGTGAGTACATCCGCACTTCCTGGCTATAGCGCACGGCGGTCGGCAACAACGCCAGAAGCAGGCCGGCCAGCAACGCAGCCCTGCGGGTCGCAATCAGCCGGACCAGCCACATCCCCAGCAGTACTGTGGCTACCCCGGGCAAAACACTGAGGGCGCGAATCGAAACCAGACTGTCGCCGAACAGCGCCATCCAGCCGTGCAACAGCATGAAGTACAACGGTGGATGAACATCGTGTGCGGCGTGGAACCAGATGCCCGCGAGCGAGTAGTCGCTCAGCATCAGACTTGAGCCTTCATCACACCAAATGGCAGAGGCGGTAGCCCCATAGAAACGCATCGCGCAGGCCAGTAACAAAATGGCCCATACCCATGGCTGACGAAGCAATCCGGCCAGTAGGTTGTGAGGCGATTCAAGGACGCGAAGCATTTTTTCGTCCACACCATTACTACTGAGTACGCCCATCCTTCACCTGCAGCTGCGCATTGACGCTGCACTCGGGCAGCTTGATCTCCGGCGATTGTAGGGCAAGGGGCAGCTGTGTGGTGGGGCCGGATACAAGAAAAGAAGGTGGCAAGATGAAATCACTCGCGCGCAGTCGCGCTAAACTAACTGTTACAAGGTTTGACAAGGATCAGGTCAGTACCTAGCTTTTAATTGGATCCAAATTAACGTACTGAACTGCCGTAGGTAGTGCCAACGTGGCTGTCAAAAATAACCCTTTAAGCAGTATCGAAGTAGCCGGCCCCATACCTGCCCATTTGGCCCGGTCGGTGATTGAAGCGTCCTTGCGCAACGCCATTCTTGATGGCCGGTTGCCCTGTGGCACCGCTATTCGGCAACAGGCCCTGGCGACTTTGTTTGGTGTCAGTCGCATGCCGGTTCGCGAAGCGCTGCGTCAGCTTGAAGCCCAGGGTTTACTGCAAACCGTGCAGCACAAAGGGGCAGTGGTCGCGCCTTTGATCGAGGACGACGCGCTGGAAACCTATGAACTCCGCTTGCTGCTCGAGACACAAGCCCTGCGCCTGTCACTGCCGTTGTTGAGTGAGGAAGATTTTGAAGTGGCTGCCGGTTATATCGAGGCTCTCGAAGTGGAAACCGACTGGAGCAGGATGGGCACTCTCAATCGGCAATTTCATCAGGCGCTTTACTGCAAGGCACCGAACAAAAAACTGCTGGCGCTGATTGATGAAGGGCTGATTGAAGAAGAGCGCTTTCTGCGCTTTAACCTTGAGCAGATGAATTTGGGCAAGCTGTCTCAGGACGATCACCGCGCCTTGCTGCGTCATGCCCGCGCCCGGGATATCGAGGCGTGTATCAAAGAGCTGGAGCTTCATCTACACCGCGGGGTAAAAGCCATTACCCACTATCTCGACAAGCAAAAAACAAAACAGCCCTGACGTTCAAAACGCCAGGGCTGTGGATATGTCTTTGATCAGCGCGCAGAAACCAGGGCTCCCCGCGCGCCTGCACCTCAGATTTTAAAGCTGTCGACCAGCTGTTTGAGGCGGCTGGCCTGCTGCGAAAGCGCATCGCAGTCTTTAAGGGTTTCGTTGAGGTTGACCACACCCTGCTGGTTCAGCAAATTGATCTGGTTGATGTCCACATTAAGGGATTCGACCACGGCGGTCTGTTCTTCAGTTGCCGCGGCAACTGACTGGTTCATGCCGTCAATTTCTTCGATACGCTGGGTCACGCTGATCAAACGCGCGCCGGCCTGGTTGGCCACCTCAACACTGTCCTCGCTGGATACCTGGCTGGCATTCATGGTGCTGACCGCTTCGCGGGAACCCACTTGCAGCGAGGTGATCATTTTATGAATCTCCTCTGCCGACTCCTGAGTGCGGTGAGCAAGGTTGCGTACTTCATCCGCCACCACGGCAAACCCGCGGCCCGCTTCGCCCGCACGCGCGGCCTCAATGGCTGCGTTAAGGGCCAGCAAGTTGGTTTGCTGGGAGATCCCTTTGATCACATCCAGAATGTGCCCAATGTTGTCGGTGCTGGCATTCAGGGTTTCGATCTGGGCACACGACAGGCTGATCTTCCGGGAAAGTTCAGTCATGGCCTGAATCGTCTGCTCAACGACTTTGCGCCCATCATCTGCCTGTTCACTGGCGCCGCTGGCATGCTGCGAAGCATCTGCGGCGTTGCGCGCGATTTCCTGGGTGGCTGCGCCCAGTTCGTTGATGGCTGCGGCAACGCTGTTGGTGCGCGCGCTTTGTTCATCGGAGCCAATGATTGACGCGTTTGACGATGCCATTACGCGCTGGGACAAATCATGGACCTGACGGGTCGCGGAGGACACTTCGGAGATCGACGCGTGAATACGCTCCACGAACTGGTTGAATGAACTGGCCAACTCGCCAAATTCATCCTTGTTTTCAATCACCAGACGCCGTGTCAGATCGCCTTCACCCTGGGCGATATCCTGCATGGCACGTCCCATGGTGGTCAGCGGCCGCATCAGGACCCGGATCAACAGGCTCAGAAGCAGAGCAATCACTGCCACCGCAATAAACATTGCGATCAACGCAGAGGTGCGGAACTTAGACAGAGGGGCGTAAGCTTTTTGTTTGTCCAACGACTGGCCGATGTACCAGTCTGCAGAGGGCAAGCCTGTGACCGGGGTAAAGGAGATGATTCGCTCCTGGCCATTGAGTTGCACCTCTTGAACGCCCTTCTCGATCTTCAGGTTGCTGGACGGGTATATATCCTTCAGGTTTTTCATGACCTGGTCTTTGTCCGGGCTGACGATGACCTGGCCATCACCGCTCACCAGAAATGCGTAGCCCAAACCGCCGGAATCCACCGAGTTAATAATTTTAACCAGACTGTCCAGGCTCAGGTCGCCTCCCACTACGCCCAGCAGTTGACCGTCTTTCTTGACGGGCATGGCAATGGTCACGATCAAACCGCCAACAGCTGCCATATAAGGCGGTGTGAGCATGGTCTTGCCGGCGCTTACAGCCTGTTTGTACCAAGGGCGCTCACGGGGGTCATAGCCCTCTGGCATTTTGGCGTCAGGTCGCTGTGTGAACACGCCATTAGCTTGACCAACGTACGTGAACTGGAAGTTCGAGGTGAACGCAGGCTGGTCGACCAACCCTGGCAAATCAGCCTGGCTGCCCTGGTGAGCAACGCTTTGTGCAAGGCTCTCCAGCACCAGGATACGACCGCTCAACCAATTCTGGACGCTACTGGCTGTCAGGTTGCCAGCCTGCTCCACCGACGACTCGATATTTTGGTTGATCGTATTTCGCTGCAGATAGTCGTTGTACAAAGTGAACAACGCAAACGCCAGAACCACGACGCCTGAAGCGGCCAGAAGAATTTTATGGCTGAACTTGAGATTCATTGCATGGACTTCTTATGCCGAAAGGTGGGATGCGTGCGGGTACAAAATTCCGTGTAGCACTTGAGACAGCCAGCGGGGATAACTGTACTGAATGCACGCATTGCTCATAAGGCTGTCGGCACCGACTGCGGAAAACTTAGCTGTATTTTTAAAACCCGACGGGAGTACGACCTGGCTTGTCGTTACCTGGATTTTGAGGGAGGACGCAGGGGGGGTCCGAAGACAGGAGGCGGCGCCAGAAATTTTCCCGGCGCAAAAACAAAACCCCTGTCTGCGTTGAGCAGACAGGGGTTTCGGAATTCAATCTTGACGATGACCTACTCTCACATGGGGAAACCCCACACTACCATCGGCGATGCATCGTTTCACTTCTGAGTTCGGGATGGGATCAGGTGGTTCCAATGCTCTATGGTCGTCAAGAAATTCTGTAGCAGATCCGTTATCAAAACGTGCCTGCGAAAACTTGGGACTTCTATAAAAACAAAATCCCCGTCTGCGTGAGCAGACAGGGATTTTGGAATTTAATCTTGACGATGACCTACTCTCACATGGGGAAACCCCACACTACCATCGGCGATGCATCGTTTCACTTCTGAGTTCGGGATGGGATCAGGTGGTTCCAATGCTCTATGGTCGTCAAGAAATTCGGTAGCCAGCGCGTTTACCTTGCGGTCAACGTTCCAGCGAATGGGTATGTAATAGATTTGTGTGTTGTGCAAACTTTCGGTTTGTATCGTCTTCACACACCGCAACTTGTCTGTTCTTGTCATCAAGAACGCAAATTGCTTGGGTGTTATATGGTCAAGCCTCACGGGCAATTAGTATTGGTTAGCTCAACGCCTCACAGCGCTTACACACCCAACCTATCAACGTCGTAGTCTTCGACGGCCCTTTAGG
>NZ_RZAA01000019.1:0-31979 GCF_003994535.1 Pseudomonas sp. PAMC 29040 | reverse complement strand
GTCATATTCGGCGGTCCAGGCGGTATAGGTCTCACCGCTGTCGGTCTGTTTTTCACGGCGGATTTCCCGGGCCATGCCATCGAGCCAGACAGTTTCCTTACGCCCGGAAGCGCCGATTCGGGTCTGGTAGCGCTGGTTCGCTGACAAGGAATAGGCCCAGTTGACCTCAGCCTCGAAAGCCGAATCCGGGGCCGCGACTTCCTGAGTCACACGGCCCAGGGCATCGTGGGCAAAGGCCATGCGCAGCTGCTCGTCGGTCTGCTCGGTGACCATCAGGCCGGAGTACAAATCCTGCGACGATTGCGCAACAGTTGACTGGCCATCGTGACCTGTAATCGTGACATTTTCCTGCAGGACTGCGCGCTCAAGAGAGCGGGCGTTTGGGGCTTGGGTCAGGGTGTAGCTGTAGGCCCGGGTGGTGCTTTTACCCTCTACCGTCTGGGTTTCGCTGAGCATGCGAGCGTGATGGGGCGAGGCCGGATCGTTAATGAAATTTTGCGTCGAGCGGCCCAGCTCACTAAATTTTTCACCTTCGACCAGCAGTAGCTGTTCCTCGCTGCTTTGAACAAAGGTAGGCAAGGCAAACGCCGGAGCATCCTGACGTACCGGCAGCGCCTGATAACGGTAGCGGGTCTGCTTGACCGGGCCTTCGGTGCCGGGTGGCGGACTGACCGTACGACTTTTCAGACGGGCGATGCGGCCCAGAGGGTCGGCCGGGCAGTCGTCGCTCTCACCGGTTACCGGGTAGTACTCGGACTCTTCAACGGCCCCCAATGCATTGCGGTGCCACACCGGGTTGCCGAGGTCGTCGTAGCGGGTTTCTTCCTCGGTAACTAGTTCTCGCAGCACCCGTTGGCCGTCCAGCTGCGCCTTGCGGGTAATGACCCTGTGCGGGAACTGGAAGTAAGGCAGTTGCCGGGCAATGGGCAGCCAGGGCTCGTCGTAATAGGTGGTCTCGGTTTCCTGCAGGGTCTGGCCCTGCAAGGTGCGTTCGCGGGTCAGCAGGTGGAAGCGGTTAAAGGTGCGGCTGATGGTTTGCAGGGCCGTGCCCCGGGCATCCATCAGGGTTTCGGTGGAGCCATAAAGAAAATCGCCGGCACCGGTCAGGTGGTAGAGGTTGTCTTCGCGATTACGCCACTGGCGCACTGCCGGCCAACCAAAATAGTTGTTGCTGCCGTACAGGCCGTAGTCATAACGCACCAGCTGCACCGGTTGGCCGTCCCCCGGGTCTTTGCGGGTCTGACTGACCACCGGCATCCGCGCAAACGGCGCCCCCGGCGGCAACGCCAGACCCTTTGCCTCGCTATAGGTCACCTCTTCGCTGCTGCCGGTGGGCTGGGTGCATTTGCTCAGCAGCAACAGGCCTGAATCACTGCGGGTGTATTCAAACTGCCAGCCACTGTCGGGCAGGCCGTCCACCGTTACCCGGCGCAACTGCCCGGAGACCCGGTGAAAAGACATCACCACCTGTGCGGGGGTATCCGGCTGTAAGGTCAGATGGGTTGTCACGCCCTCGTAGGCCAGAGCCAGCACCGTGCGGCCTTGGTCATCACTGACTTTTTGCAGGTACGCCGCGTTGCCGACCGAACGCCAGTCAAAGGTCAAGGCGCTACCGTCGGCGCCCACCAGAGTGCTGACTACCCACAGACTGACATGCCCCGGCAAAGGAATCAGGCGTTCACAGCTGCCATCGTTATGCCGGACCCACATTTCCTGACGCTGAACGGTCACTGCAACTACCGGCAAGCGCACATCCGGGAAGCGCATGCTCTGACCGACAATCTCACCGCGAAAGCGCTCGCCGGAATTGAGTTGCAGTTGCTGGCTGGCTCCATCCCAGGAAGTGGTGCCGAGCATCCAGCCCAGACCGAAGCCCTGATCTTCGGCCATCAGCGGGCTATGGCTCAGGCGCAACTGGCTGATAGGGCCGCGCAAATCGTTGGCGGCGCCGGTGGGCAGGCTGATCGAGGCCGAGAACGCACCGGTGCGCGGATCGACCCCGGCACTGATGCTGCTCATAAAGTTGTAGGCCCCGGAATATACGTCGCCACTGCTGAGCAGGCTGGCGGCGGATTTGATCTCCGGGGAGGGAGAAGTATTGTGAGAAAGGTCGATCACTATGGCTATTCCTTAGCTCGCTAGAAGGAAATAGCAGAATAAGATCGCCGATTTGGTGCCAACAATGAGTCCGAGCTGTAGATAACGCCACGACAAATAGCCAGGTACCCGCAGCAAAGCCGCAGCCCCTCTGGCGCAACAGCCAGCCAGGACGAATCGTCTATCCATATTCCTAAAAGTTAGTTCTTTTAATTTTTATACTCAATTAGGGTATATGCACCGGACCACCGGACTTTCCAGCTTTTATCTGCACCGCTCAAGCGGTGCTCCAATGAGATGCGAGGTAGGTATGGTCCGTAACACAATTACCCTTGTGGAAATCGCCAGGGCATTGCGTGCAGCCAAGGAGCAGCAGTGATGTCGAATCTGGCTAATGCACACCTGCAAAGCGACCTGGATGTCGCCCCCTTGTTGCTCGCAGCGCACATCCTGCGCACCGACAACGAAGCCCTTGAAGCCGCACGCGATCTGGCTGCCACCGCCCGTGAGCACGCGGCCAGGCGCGATCAGCAACGCAAATTGCCCTGGTCACTTATTGAGCAGTTCACCCGCAGTGGACTTGGCAGTATCTCCATTCCCCGGGAGTTCGGCGGGCCACAGGTTTCCTTCGTCACCCTGGCTGAAGTGTTTGCCATTATTTCGGCCGCCGACCCGGCGCTGGGGCAGATTCCGCAGAACCAGGTGGGCATTCTCAATCTGATTTCCAGCACCGCGAGTCAATCGCAAAAAGAGCAACTGTTCAGCAGCGTGCTGCAGGGCTGGCGCATCGGTAATGCGGGGCCTGAACGCGGCAGTAAAAACACCCTGGACTTGAAGGCACGCATAACCGCTGACAAGGATGATTTCGTCATCAGTGGTCAGAAGTTTTACTCCACCGGTGCACTGTTCGCGCACTGGATTGCAGTCAAGGCGCTCAACGACGACGGCAAACCGGTCATGGCCTTTGTTCGCCGCGGGACTCCCGGCCTGCGCGTTGTCGATGACTGGTCCGGCTTTGGCCAGCGCACCACTGCCAGCGGTACCGTGTTGCTCAACAGCGTGCGCATTGATGACGAACTGGTCATCGACAGCTGGCGTTTGGGCGAAGTGCCGAACATTCAGGGCTCGGTGTCGCAACTGATCCAGGCCGCCATCGATCTGGGCATCGCCCGCGAAGCCATCACCGACACCATCAGTTTTGTACGCGAACGTTCCCGGCCGTGGATCGACGCCAGGGTCGAGCGCAACAGCGATGATCCCTATGTCATCGCCGACATCGGCAAATTGAAGATCGAGTTGCATGCCGCCGAAGCCTTGTTGCGCAAAGCCGGCCGGGTACTGGATGAAGTCAGCGCCGCACCGATTGACGCGCAGGCCGCCGCCCGGGCCTCGATTGCCGTGGCCGAGGCCAAGGTGCTGAGCACCGAGCTGTCGTTGCTGGCCAGCGAAAAACTTTTCGAACTGGCGGGCAGCAGCGCCACCCTCGCCCGTTTCAACCTTGACCGACACTGGCGCAACGCACGGGTTCATACCCTGCACGACCCGGTCCGCTGGAAATACCACGCCATCGGCACCTACCGCCTCAATGGCACCCTGCCTGCCCGGCATTCCTGGATTTGACTACGGAGATACCCATGTCCCTGATATCCAAACAGGTCCCGGTCATCCGCAGTGATGCCGAGGCCCTGAGCGTAGCCCGTGAACTGGCCGCACATTTCAAACGCGAAAGTGCTGTACGCGACCGCGATCGACGCCTGCCGCTTGATGAACTCGAACTGTTTTCCCACACCGGCCTGTGGGGCATTACCGTGCCGCAGGCCTGGGGTGGCGCCGGCGTGTCCAATGTCACGCTGGCTCAGGTGGTGGCATTGATTGCTGCTGCTGACGCCTCGCTGGGGCAAATTCCGCAAAACCATTTCTATGCACTTGAAGTACTGCGGGTCAATGGCACGCCGGCACAACAGGCGCGGCTATATGCCGAGGTCCTGGCCGGGCAGCGCTTTGGTAATGCCCTGGCCGAAATCGGCACTAAAACCGCCCACGACCGTACCACCCACCTGGCCAGGGCCGAAGACGGCTACCGCATCACCGGTCGCAAGTTTTACGCCACCGGCGCCCTGTATGCGCAGCGTATTCCGACCTCGGTGGTGGATGATAACGGCGTACAGCACCTGGCGTTCGTGCCCCGCGACAGCGACGGCCTGACCGTGATTGACGACTGGAGCGGCTTCGGCCAGCGCACCACCGGCAGCGGCTCGGTGCTGTTCGACAATGTGTTCGTCGCCGCTGATGACGTGATCCCGTTTCAAAGCGCCTTTGAGCGCCCGACCCCGGTTGGCCCGCTGGCGCAAATCCTCCATGCCGCCATCGACACCGGCATCGCCCGCGCCGCCTTTGAAGACGCGCTGCATTTTGTGCGCACCAAGACCCGGCCCTGGATCGACGCCACCAGCGATATCGCCAGCGAAGACCCGCTCACCCTGAAAAGCTTTGGCCGCCTGAGTGTGCGTCTGCATGCCGCCGAAGCCTTGCTGGAGCGCGCCGGTGAACTGCTGGATATCGCCCAGGCCAATACCCAGGCCGGCACCGTGGCAGCTGCCTCGATTGCGGTGGCAGAAGCGCGCGCCATCAGCACCGAGATTTCGCTGGCCGCAGGCAGCACCCTGTTTGAACTGGCGGGCAGCCAGGCCACCCTCGCCGAACACGGACTCGATCGCCACTGGCGCAACGCCCGGGTCCACACCCTGCACGATCCGGTGCGCTGGAAATATCACGCGGTGGGCAATTACTACCTCAACGATACGAACCCGCCATTGCGGGGGACCATCTGATGAGCAAAAAGAAAATCCTGATCAATGCCTTCAACATGAACTGCATTGGCCACATCAACCACGGTCTGTGGACGCATCCACGGGACAACTCCACCCAGTTCAACACCCTCGAATACTGGACTGAGCTGGCGCAGCTGCTGGAGCGCGGGCTGTTTGACGGGCTGTTTATCGCCGATATCGTCGGCGTCTACGACGTCTATCAACAGTCGGTTGATGTGCCGCTCAAGGAGTCGATCCAGCTGCCGGTCAACGACCCGCTGCTGCTGGTATCGGCCATGGCGGCCGTAACCAGAAACCTTGGCTTTGGCCTGACCGCAAACCTGACCTACGAGCCCCCGTATTTATTCGCCCGTCGCATGTCGACACTGGACCATCTGACCCGCGGCCGTGTGGGCTGGAACATCGTCACCGGGTATCTGGACAGCGCGGCCAAAGCCATGGGCCTGAGCGAACAGGTCGAACATGACCGGCGTTACGACCAGGCCGATGAATACCTGGAGGTGTTGTACAAACTCTGGGAAGGCAGCTGGGAAAACGGCGCCGTGGTCAACGACCCGGCACAGCGCATCTATGCCCGTCCCGACAAGGTGCACAAGGTCAGACATGCCGGCGAGTTCTACCAGGTCGAGGGCTATCACCTGTGCGAACCCTCACCCCAGCGCACGCCGGTACTGTTTCAGGCCGGCAGTTCGGATCGCGGTCTGGTGTTTGCCGGGCGCCATGCCGAGTGCGTGTTTATCAGTGGCCAGACCAAGGCGGCGACCAAAACCCAGGTCGACAAGGTTCGCGCCAGCGCCGTGGCGGCAGGACGCAACCCGGATGACATCAAACTGTTTATGGGCCTCAACGTGATAGTCGCGCCCACCGAAGCCCTGGCCCGGGCCAAGCGCGACGAGTACCTGGGCTATGCCAGTGCCGAAGCCGGGGTGGCGCATTTTTCCAGCTCCACAGGCATCGACTTTGCCGACTACGAACTGGACGAGCCGATCCAGTACGTGAAGAACAACGCCATCCAGTCCGCTACAAAAGTGCTGCAAAACAACGACTGGACCCGGCGCAAACTGCTTGAACAACACGCACTGGGCGGGCGCTACATGACATTGGTGGGCTCACCGCAACAGGTGGCCGACGAGCTCGAATCGTGGATCGAAGAGACCGGTCTGGACGGCTTCAACCTGACCCGCATCGTGACGCCGGAAAGCTATGTCGACTTTATCGATCTGGTAGTCCCCGAGCTGCAACGCCGGGGCTCCTACAAGACCGCATATGACACCGGCAGCCTGCGGCAAAAACTCTTTACCGAGGGCGACGCGCACTTGCCTGAACGGCATACGGGCGCCGCTTACCGCCAACCCGAATAACCCTGCAGGAGCGAGCTCACGAGTCGTCTGATGCTCGCTCCTGGAGGATTTGAATTCTGAATTTTTGAATGGAATTTGCCCCATGCACAAAAAACACTTAACCCCACTGGTTCTGGCGCTCGGACTGTTCAGCGGCATCGTGTTCGCCAGCGACGCCCCGCTCAAGGTCGGCACCACGGCGGCCTTTGCTCCCGCCCTTGAAACGACGGTGAACGAAGCCAGGAAGCAAGGCCTGGATGTCGAGCTGATCGAGTTCAGCGACTGGATCGCTCCCAACGTCAGCCTCAACAGCGGCGACATCGACGTGAACTACTTCCAGCACATCCCGTTCCTGGAGAATGCCAACGCTGCCGGCGGGTTTAACCTGGTGCCCTATGCCAAAGGCATCATCAACAACGTGGGCCTGTACTCGAAAAAATACAAAAGCCTGGACCAACTTCCCCAGGGCGCTACGGTGGCCATCGCCAATGACCCGATCAACAGTGGACGCGGCCTGCAACTGCTGGCCAAGGCCGGCCTCATCACCCTCAAGCCCGGCGTAGGCTACAAGGCGACCGAAGAAGATATCGTCGCCAATCCGAAAAACATCAAGATCCTGCAGGTCGAAGCCGTACAGCTGGTACGCGCCTATGACGATGCCGATCTGGTGCAGGGGTACCCGCACTACATACGCCTGTCGAAAAACTTCGATGCCAACTCGGCGCTGTTGTTTGACGGCATCGACCACCCGGAATACGTCATTCAATTCGTGATCCAGCCCAAGAACAAGGACGACCCGCGGCTGGCCAGATTTGTCGATATCTACCAGCATTCGCCTGTGGTCAAAGCCTCGCTGGATAAGGCCTACGGCACCCTGTATCAACCTGGCTGGGATAACTGAACATGAACGTGGCAATTGCTCGCGAGCGGCTCGATCAGCCGCAGCCAAGCGCGACCCACACCCGGTTGCACCCTGAACTGAGCCAGGCCCATGTGCGTTTTATCGGTGTAGGCAAAACCTATGACGGCCAACAGGGGCCGGTGGATGCCCTCAAGGATATCGACCTGGCGATTCAGCACGGGGAGATTTTCGGCATTATCGGTCGCAGCGGCGCCGGCAAATCCTCGCTGATTCGCACCATCAATCGCCTGGAACAACCCAGCAACGGTCGCGTGCTGATCGATCAAATCGACATCGGTGACTTCGATGAAAACCGGCTGGTGGCGCTGCGCCGACAAACCGGCATGATCTTCCAGCACTTCAACCTGATGTCAGCCAAGACCGTGTGGCAGAACGTCGAACTGCCGCTCAAGGTAGCTGGCGTACCCAGACTGCAGCGGGAACAGAAAGTCCGCGAGTTGCTGGAGCTGGTGGGCCTGCAAGGCAAGCACAAGGCCTACCCGGCGCAACTGTCGGGAGGGCAGAAACAACGGGTTGGCATTGCCCGCGCGCTGGTCCACGACCCGGCCATCCTGCTCTGTGACGAAGCCACCTCGGCCCTTGATCCGGAGACCACCCAGTCGATACTCGGTCTGCTGCGCGAGATCAATCAGCGCCTGGGCCTGACCATCATCCTCATCACCCACGAGATGGCGGTGATTCGCGATATCTGTCACCGCGTGGTGGTACTGGAACAAGGCCGGATCGTCGAGCAGGGCCCGGTGTGGCAAGTGTTCGGCGACCCGCAGCATGAGGTCAGCAAAACCTTGCTCTCACCGCTGCAGGACAACCTGCCCGAAACCCTGAAAAACCGCATCAGTGCGCAGCCGGCATCGTCACATTCGAGTGTGATTCTGCGTCTGCGTTTTACCGGCAGCCAGGAGCAGGAACCGGACCTGGGTGCGTTGTTCAGCGCCCTGGGCGGTCAGGTGCGGCTGCTGCATGGCGGGGTTGAGCAGATTCAGGGGCACGCCCTGGGCCAACTGTTGCTCAGCGTGACCAGCAACTCTCTGGGGGCGGACGAATTACGCAAGCGCGCCGGACAATGGGCACAACAGGTCGAGGTCGTGGGTTATGGGATTTGAACGTCTATGGCAGGGTGTGATCGACACCTTTTTAATGGTCGGTGTGTCGTCACTGATCGCATTAATCCTGGGCATTCCGCTGGCGGTGATTCTGGTCACCAGCGGCAAGGGCGGTATTTATCAGGCCCCCAGGCTGAACCAGGCACTGGGCGCGTTCGTGAACCTGTTCCGTTCCATTCCCTTTCTGATTTTGATGGTGGCGCTGATCCCCTTCACCCGCCTGATTGTCGGCACTACCTACGGCGTCTGGGCTGCCGTCGTACCCCTGACCATCGCCGCTACGCCGTTCTTCGCACGGATCGCCGAAGTCAGCCTGCGCGAAGTGGATCACGGCCTGATCGAGGCCGCGCAAGCCATGGGTTGCAAACGCCATCACATCATTTGGCACGTGCTGTTGCCTGAAGCCTTGCCGGGCATTGTCGGCGGTTTCACCATCACCCTGGTGACCATGATCAACTCATCGGCCATGGCCGGAGCCATAGGTGCCGGTGGCCTGGGTGACATTGCCTACCGCTACGGTTATCAGCGCTTTGACACCCAGGTCATGCTGACCGTGATTGTGTTGCTGGTGGTGCTGGTGGCGTTGATTCAGCTTGGCGGTGATCGCCTGGCCCGCGTACTGAACAAACGCTGAGGTATAGTCGGCGGCCAGACTGCCGCCGACCGAGCCTGCCATGACCCTCGATGCAAAAACCCTCGAACAGATTGCTGCCACCACGCTGGAGCATTATCAGCAGAGTGCCGAAGGCTTTCGCGAAGGGACTCGCGACCATGATGTGAGCCAGAACATCGACGCATTACTGCGGCATATCCAGGGCAGAGCGCCATTTACCCTTCTGGATTTTGGCTGCGGTCCGGGGCGCGATCTGCAAACCTTCACCCGCCTGGGGCATGTAGCGGTCGGGCTCGACGGCACTGAACGCTTCACCCAGATGGCCCGCCAGGACAGTGGCTGTGAAGTATGGCATCAGGATTTTCTCAAGCTGGACCTGCCTGCCGAACACTTTGACGGCATCTTCGCCAACGCCTCGTTGTTCCACGTACCGACCCAAGAGCTTGCGCAAGTACTGGGCAAGCTGCACGCCACCCTGAAGCCTGGCGGCGTACTGCTGAGTTCCAACCCCCGCGGGGACAATCGAGAAGGCTGGAATGGCCAGCGTTACGGGGCATACCACGATCTGGAAAACTGGCAGGCGATGCTTACCGGGGCGGGTTTTGTCGAACTGGAACACTACTACCGCCCCCCCGGCCTGCCCCGCGACCAGCAGCCGTGGCTGGTGAGTGTGTGGCGCAAAGCCTGACTCCCCGCCTTGAAAGCTCGCGAGGCAAGCTCGCTCCTACAGGGGTTAGAGCCATATGGCATCCCAGTGCGGGTAATCGCCCAGGCGCTGCACCAAACCTGCCCGCAGGGGGTTGGCGACGACATAGCGGGCGACGCTTGCCAGATCTTCGTCATAACGAATCGCCCGGTCGTGATAGCCCTTTTGCCAAAAATGATTATTGCGTTTACAGGCCGCGTTAATCACTCGAGCACTGCACGATTTTGTCCGTCTCATGACTGTCGCTAGGCTGGCGTCTTGTAGTTCGATCAACCAGTGAAAGTGATCGGGCATGACGACCCAGGCGAGTGATTTAACCAATCCCTCGCTTTGAGTTCTGCGAAGTTCATTGATCAAAAGTCGAGCGCTATGAAAGTTGCTGAAAGTCGGTTCACGGTCTTTCACCACGGCCGTGAGCAGATAAATCCGACCCGTCTCAGATACTCTGCCTGTGCGAAGCCGACATCCATGGATAGAGCCTGACATTCCTTTACCCTCTGAATAAGTATCAAAAGACAAAGACTAATGGGGGCTCAAAGCTCTGAAACACGATGGTAGTTCTGAATATGTCTGGTCTGTAGGAGCGAGCTTGCTCGCGAGCTTCAAAGGCTCGCGAGCAAGCTCGCTCCTACAGATAAAGCATAAAAAAACTCCGAGGGGCTTACACCGCTCGGGGATCGGTCTTTCATGCTTTACAACTTGGCGATGGATACTTCGGTGGATTTTACAAAGGCGATTACTTCGCTGCCCACTACCAGCTCCAGCTCTTTGACCGAACGGGTGGTGATGACCGAGGTAACGATGCCCGATGCCGTCTGTACGTCGATTTCCGAAAGCACGTCGCCCAGCACGATTTCCTTGATATGGCCTTTGAACTGGTTGCGAACGTTGATGGCTTTGATGGTCATGGTGTCGATTCCTGTCTTGGGATAGAAAAGTGCGGTTATTGCGCCCAGCGCAGTTGCGTAGGCAGCGGTGCAACGGGTTCCGGCTCAGGGGGCGAGCCAGGCAAGGCAAGTACCCGGTTGAGTACTTCAGTTTCCAGTGCCGCCAGCCGGTGCGATCCGCGCACCCGGGGGCGCGGCAGTTCGACTGTGAGGTCCAGCCCCACTTCGCCGTCTTCGATCAGGATGACCCGATCGGCAATCGCAACGGCTTCGCTGACGTCGTGGGTCACCAGCAATACGGTGAATCCGTGCTGGCGCCACAGGCGTTCGATCAGTTGCTGCATCTCGATGCGGGTCAAGGCATCCAGCGCACCCAAGGGTTCATCCAGTAACAACAGGCCCGGCTGGTGAATCAGCGCACGAGCCAGGGCCACACGCTGTTTTTGCCCGCCCGATAAAGCCGCCGGCCATTCATTGGCGCGCTCGGCCAGACCCACCTCTTCCAGCGCTTTTAGCGCCTTGGCACGCCAGTCGCCCTTGAGCCCTAGCCCGACGTTGTCGATGACTTTTTTCCAGGGCAGCAAACGCGCTTCCTGAAACATCAGCCGCGTGTCTTCGCGGACTTCTTCCAGCGCTGCCGTGCCTGCCAGCAGTTGGCCAGCCGTCGGTTGATCGAGCCCGGCCAGCAGGCGCATCAGGGTGCTTTTGCCACAACCGCTACGCCCTACTATCGCCACGAATTGACCGGCAGGAATATGCAGATTGATGTCACGCAGGACCTGACGCTCAGCAAAAGACTTTTGCAGGCCTTTGATGGCCAGCGGAATGCCCTGACGCAAACGCGGAGGTTGTTGAGCCGTCATGCTGCACCGCCTTTAACCACTTGATAGGCCGGGTGCCAGCGCAACCACACACGCTCCAGGCCCCGGGCCGCGGTATCGGCCAATTTGCCGAGCACCGCGTACAGAACAATCGCCAGCACGACCACGTCGGTTTGCAAAAACTCCCGGGCGTTCATCGCCAGGTAGCCAATGCCGGAGCTGGCGGAAATGGTTTCGGCCACGATCAGGGTCAACCACATAAAGCCCAGGGCAAAACGCACCCCCACCAGGATCGAAGGCAAGGCACCGGGCAGGATCACCTGGCGAAACAGGCTGAAACCGGACAGCCCGTAACTGCGCGCCATTTCCACCAAAGCAGGGTCTACGTTGCGGATGCCGTGATAGGTGTTGAGGTAGATGGGGAATAAAGTCCCCAGCGCCACCAGGAAAATCTTCGCCGACTCGTCGATCCCGAACCACAGGATGACCAGAGGGATGAGCGCCAGGTGCGGTACGTTGCGGATCATTTGCACCGAACTGTCCAGCAGGCGCTCGCCCCATTTCGACAAGCCGGTGATGAAGCCCAGCACCAGGCCGATGCTGCCACCGATGACAAAACCGACCCCGGCCCGCCAGCCGCTGATGGCGAGGTGTTTCCAGATCTCGCCACTGCGCACCAACTCGACCCCGGCCGCGAATACGGCGCTAGGGGCAGGCAGAATGCGGGTCGACAACCAGCCCGCCGATACCGACAGCTGCCATACCGCCAGCAGCAATACCGGCAAGGCCCAGGGCGCCAGTTTGTGGCCGATGCTATTGAGGCTTGAAGCCTTGCCCTTGCTCATGGCCGCCTCAACTCTGCGCAGCAGCTTTAGGAAGAATATCGTTGGCCACCATTTCGCCAAACGGACTCACGTATCCCGAACTTTTCGGCAGTTCCGGGCGCTCGATATCGAGGTGCGGAAACAGCAGTTCAGCCACCCGGTACGACTCTTCCAGATGCGGGTAGCCGGAAAAAATAAAGGTGTCGATGCCCAGATCGGCGTATTCCTTGACCCGTGCTGCCACTGTCGGGCCGTCACCCACCAGAGCCGTACCCGCACCACCGCGCACCAGACCGACCCCCGCCCACAGGTTGGGGCTGACTTCCAGATTGTCGCGGCTGCCGCCGTGCAGGGCAGCCATGCGCTGCTGGCCGACGGAATCGAAACGCGCCAGTGAAGCCTGGGCCCGGGCAATAGTGTCGTCATCCAGATGAGAAATAAGTTTGTCTGCCGCTTTCCAGGCCTCGTCGTTGGTTTCGCGCACGATGACGTGCAGGCGAATGCCGAAACGTACGGTACGTCCGTGTTTGGCAGCCTTGGCCCGTACCTGGGCAATTTTTTCGGCGACCGCAGCCGGTGGCTCGCCCCAGGTCAGAACCATTTCAACCTGCTCTGCGGCCAGATCCTGCGCAGCTTCCGAAGAGCCGCCGAAGTACAGCGGCGGACGCGGTTGCTGAATCGGCGGGTACAGCAACTTGGCGCCTTTGACCGTGATGTGCTGACCGTCGTAGTCCACGGTTTCGCCTTCGAGCACGCGGCGCCAGATGCGGGTGAACTCTACCGAGGCCTGATAGCGCTCTTCGTGGCTCAGAAACAGGCCGTCACCGGCCAGTTCTTCCGGGTCACCGCCGGTCACCAGATTGAACAGCGCGCGTCCGCCGGACAGTCGGTCCAGGGTCGCGGCCTGACGGGCTGCCACGGTCGGCGAGACGATACCCGGACGCAGCGCCACCAGAAATTTCAGGCGCTGAGTGACAGGGATCAATGCTGCCGCCACTAGCCACGAGTCTTCGCACGAGCGGCCGGTAGGGATCAGAACTCCGCCAAAACCCAGGCGGTCTGCCGCTTGTGCCACTTGTTGCAGGTAACCGTAATCAACGGCACGGGCGCCTTCGGAGGTGCCAAGGTAATGGCCGTCACCGTGGGTAGGCAGGAACCAGAAAATATTGAGGCTCATGGAGTTGTCTCCTGAATGGGTACGGCAAGCGTTAGTTGGCTTTGGCCACAGCGGCCGGTGGTGTCCAGATCACATCTTTCACAACCAGCGGCTTGGGAATCAGCTTGAGCTGGTAAAAACTGTCAGCGATTTTTTGCTGGGCGTTGACCACTTCAGGGGTCAAGAACTGCGCGCCGTAGCCCTGGCGCTTGACCGCCGTGCGGGTGATATCAAGCGCCAGGCCCAGGAGCGGCGCCACTTGCTGCGTGACTTCTTCCGGGTTGGCTTTGGCCCACTCACCGACATTGCGCACTTCTTCGATCAGGGTCTCGATGACCTTGGGATGCTGTTCGGCGTAAGGCTTGGTCGCCAGGTAGAACTGATGATTGTCGGCAAGCGCGCTGGCATCACGCAGGGTGCGTGCCTGCAGCTGTTGTTCGGCAGCGGCCTGGTACGGGTCCCAGATGACCCAGGCATCGACACTGCCCCGCTCAAACGCAGCACGGGCATCGGCGGGCGGCAGGAATATGGTCTGGATATCGCTGTACTTCAGGCCGGCGTCTTCCAGGGCACGCACCAACAGGTAGTGAACGTTGGAGCCTTTGTTGAGTACGACCTTTTTGCCTTTGAGGTCTTTGACCGATTTGATCGGCGAATCCTTGGGCACCAGAATCGCTTCGCTGGTCGGAGCGGGCGGCTCGTAGGCGACATACAGCAGATCGGCACCGGCGGCCTGGGCGAACACCGGCGGGGTTTCACCCGTCACGCCGAAGTCGATGGAGCCGACGTTCAGGCCTTCAAGCAATTGCGGGCCACCGGGGAATTCAGTCCATTGCACCTCGACACCCTGCTCGGCCAGACGCTTCTCCAGCGTGCCCTTGGCCTTGAGCAGCACAAGGGTGCCGTACTTTTGATAACCGATACGCAGGGCATCGGCCTGAGCGTGTAAAACGACGCCAAAGGACACGGCCGCAGCTAACAGTGCGACCACTCCACGACGCAAAATGACAGGGCGCATGGCGCTCTCCTATTAAGGTTCGAGATTCGGGTTGCACCTGCCGGGCCGTTAGCGGATCGGTAAGGCGGAATTGCTTGAAACTGTGGGCTGTATCTGTGGGAGCTGGCTTGCCGGCGCTGGCATCACTGCATCGCCTCAGGCAATCCGGGGCGCCTCAATCGCTGACAAGCCAGCTCCCACACAGATGCCGTGGCATCGATTGGTTCAGATACTCCAGCGAGCCGTGCGCAGGCGCTCGTTGAGAATGTTCGGGTCCAGCGGTTTCGGACGGCGGGCCAGGGCGCTGTAAAACTGCTCCAGAGCCTCGCTCAAGCGTTGTTCCAGGATCGGCACCAGTTGCGCTTGTGCGCCGCCTTCGCCGTAAGCAATCTGGCTGTCATCGGCAAAAATGCCGTGCAGCATTTCCTGAGCCTTGAGCGCAGAGAGCACCGGCTTGAGGGCGTAGTCCACGGCCAGCATGTGGGCGATGCTGCCACCCGTAGCGATGGGCAATACCACTTTATGGCTCAGGGCGCGCTCAGGCAGCAGATCAAGGATGGTTTTCAGTGCACCGCTGAACGAGGCCTTGTACACCGGCGTCGCAATCACCAGGCCATCGGCATTTTCGATGTGTTGCAACAGATTGATGATTTGCGGACTGTCAAAACGTGCGTGGAGCAAGTCTTCGGCCGCAAAGTCACGTACCTGGTAACTCACGACTTCTACGCCTTGCTGGTTGAGCCAGTGTTTGGCGCGGTCCAGCAGCACCCCGGAGCGGGATCGTTGGCTTGGGCTACCTCCGAGTGTCACGACCAGCATCGGGCATTTCCTTGAGTGAATGTGTGCAATTCGCTGTCAGCGTTTTCGCTTGAGTGAGAAGACCTTAACAGGTGATTTATATATCTATAAATCATATTTATTCATTTGTTTATTCCTTAAATGAATATGAGATTTGACGATTCAAAGCGCAAAAAAAAGGGCCGTCGAAACGGCCCCAAACCCTGTTGCACTTGAAGATGGAAACTCTGCAGGAGCGAGCCGTGCAGATCAAAAAGATCGCGAGCAAGCTGGCTTCTACAGGAGAGGATTATTTGTTTGGCTGCGGCGTGAGGCGCAGGTAGGGCTTCACAGCGCGGTAGCCCTTGGGGAAGCGCTTCTTGATTTCGTCTTCATCTTTTAGCGACGGCACGATCACCACTTCGTCGCCGTCCTGCCAGTTGGCCGGGGTGGCAACTTTGAAGTTGTCGGTCAGTTGCAACGAATCGATCACGCGCAAAATTTCATTGAAATTGCGTCCGGTGCTGGCCGGATAGGTGATGGTCAGGCGAATCTTTTTGTTCGGATCAATCACGAACAGCGAGCGCACCGTCAGGGTATCGCTGGCATTGGGGTGAATCAGATCGTAGAGATCGGACACTTTGCGATCGGCATCGGCCAGGATCGGAAAGTTGACCTGGGTGTTCTGGGTTTGGTTGATGTCTTCGATCCAGCGGTGATGCGAGTCCACCGGGTCGACGGACAGCGCGATGGCTTTGACCCCGCGTTTGGCAAATTCGTCCTTGAGCTTGGCGGTGAAGCCCAGCTCGGTGGTGCAGACCGGGGTGAAGTCCGCCGGGTGTGAAAACAGCACGCCCCAGTTATCGCCCAGCCATTCATGAAAACGAATCTTGCCGGCGCTGGAATCCTGTTCGAAATCGGGGGCGATGTCGCCGAGTCTGAGGCTCATGGTGCAGCTCCTTTTTATAGGGAATGGCAGGGCGTGATGGACTTACTCTGCCTGCACCATGAACTAATTAAAAAGAATAAATATCGATTTGGTTAGAGCATAAAGGAATATTAAAAACTGTTTCATTGGACGCGGCCAAGGCATGGGGCCACTCTGGATTCAGGTTTAGGCAAGGGGAGCGGCAGGGAGCTGCGACATTCAAATGTGTTGCGAATTGATCGATTCGGTCTTCGGTAAACACCCTGCCCGGCATTGCGCCGGGCAGGATTTTTCTTGCCTGTTACTACAACCGGCTTACAGCAACGGAATCGAGTAGCTGACGATCAGACGGTTTTCGTCCTGGTCGCGCTGGTTGGCAATGTCGTTGCGCCACATGGCGTTTTTCCACATGAAGCCGAGGTTTTTCAACGCGCCTTCCTGTACCACGTAGGCCACAGTGATATCGCGTTCCCACTCGGAAGCGCCATTGCTGGTCTGCTTGTTGCCGCTGTAGGTGTCGATGTTGTCGCCACGCAGGTAAACCGCGCCCGCCGTCAGGCCGGGAACGCCAAGCTTGGCGAAGTCATACGAGTAGCGAGCCTGCCAGGTACGTTCGCCAGCACGGGCGAACTTCTGGATTTGCATGTCGGTAGTCAGGTAAGCCGACGAACCGTCGCCCTGGTTCAGCCAAGGGAAGTCACTGCTGCCGTTGCTGACCTGGTAACCGCCACCGAAGGTGTGACCTTCAACGGTGTACAGGAACAGACCGCTGTACAGGTTGTTATCAACCTTGCCTTTGCCGTTGCCCGTCGAGCTATGGGCGTAGTCACCGGAGGTGTAGTACAGCGGATCATGGCCGTTTTTACCGTCATCGGAGCTGTTGAAGTAGCGCAAGTCAGTTTTCAACACGCCCGGACCGATGGACCAGTTGTGGGTCAGACCCAGGAAGTGTTGCTTGTAGAAATCTTCCAGATTGCCGTAGTAGTACTGCAGCAACAGGTCTTTGTTGACCTTGTAGTCGGCACCGCCGTAATAGAACTTGTTAACAAATTTGCCGGTGTCGTAGTTGGAGCCACCGTTGGCGCCAGCAATCGACAGGCCTTCGTTGTTGGTGGAGTTACGACCCTTGGCGTGTTCGATCTGGCCGCCGGTGAAGGTCAGGTCCTTGAACTCGCTGGAGGTGATCTGGCCACCCTGGAAGGTTTGCGGCAGCAGGCGACCGTCGTTGGTCACGATGACCGGCAGTTTTGGCTGCAAGGTACCGATGCGCAATTCAGTCTGGGAAATCTTGGCTTTAGCCGTCAGGCCCAGGCTGGAGAAATCGTCCACAGCGTGGTCGCCGTCGCTTGGGAATACCGAGCCACCGGCGTTCAGGCCAGTCGGGTTACCGTGCTTGGCAGTGCTGGAGTCCAGCTTGACGCCCAGCAGGCCAATTGCATCCACACCAAAACCAACTGTGCCCTGGGTGAAACCCGAGGTGTAGTCCAGCTGGAAGCCTTGGCCCCATTCAGCGGTGTAGTTGGAGTTCTTCGGCGCACCCGAATCACGGTTATCGTTGTTGATATAGAAGTTACGCAGTTTCAGCGTGGCCTTGCTGTCTTCAATAAAACCGGCAGCGCTTGCCTGTTGCGCCAACAAACCTACGGCCACAGCGATGGCCAAGGTGGACTTGTTCATGGTGTTGCTCCTATGCGTTTCTAATTTTTGTAGTTCTTTAACCCAAGATCTGACGTCTCGGTGCTACAGATGCGCGATTAGCGCCGGACAATGACTGACAAGTCAATCGTAACCAATCATGTCTACGACCTTTGTCTAGTCGTCTGCCATTTATGCGCAGGATAATGGCTACTCCATAAAACTAAAAAGAATTGTTTAGAATTTTTTCAGATCGAATGGATATATGTCTAAATATTACCCGCGCAAAATCGGAGGAATCCTATCGGCCTTTTGTCTAATTCCTAAACAAAAATTTATGAATTTTTTAATAACATTTAGCGCTTAACTCCTACCCGATCAGTTGCCAGGCGAAACACCGGAGCAGATAAAGCTCGCGCGCGTTTGTGCATGTTGCGGAACAACATAAGCTAATGCTTAAAAGTTATTTATTTACGCATTCTTAGATCATTTAACCTCGCGCTCTGCCGATATCCGGCCACCTGCCGAGGAGCTACTTGATGAAACTGCACTCTCCATTACGCCTTTTGGCAGCTTTGTCCCTGGCGGGTGCCAGCTTCTTTGTCCAGGCCGCAGCCAACGACGTGACCGTGGCCTACCAAACCACCGTAGACCCGGCGAAAGTCGCCCAGGCCGACGGTGCTTACGAGAAAGCTACCGGTGCCAAAATCAACTGGCGCAAATTCGATAACGGCTCCGACATCATTGCCGCCATTGCCTCGGGCGATGTGCAGATCGGCTACCTGGGTTCAAGCCCGCTGACCGCAGCCATCACCCGCAAGGTGCCGGTGGAAACCTTTTTGATCGCAACCCAGATCGGCGGCGCCGAAGCCCTGGTGGCCCGTGACGGTTCCGGGATCAATGGCCCGCAGGACCTGATCGGCAAGAAAATCGCCGTGCCCTTTGTCTCTACCGGCCACTACAGCCTGCTGGCAGCGCTAAAGCACTGGAATATTGATCCTTCGAAAGTACAGATTCTGAACCTGGCGCCGCCGGCCATTGTGGCGGCCTGGAAGCGTGGCGATATTGATGCCACCTATGTGTGGGACCCGGCATTGGGCGCAGCCAAGGAAAACGGCAAGGTGCTGATCACCTCTGGCGAGCTGGCCAAATTCGGCGCACCGACCTTTGACGCCTGGATCGTGCGCAAGGACTTCGCCGCCAAGCACCCGGAAATCGTTAAAGCGTTCGCCAAAGTCACCCTGGATGCTTACGCCGACTATCACAAGGACCCAAAAGCCTGGCTGGCCAATCAAAGCAACGTCGACAAGGTGGTGAAGCTCTCGGGCGCCAAAGCGGCTGATATTGCGCTACTGCTGCAAGGCAACGTCTACCCGCTGGCCGCCGATCAGGTGGTTCTGCTGGGCGCACCTACCACCAAAGCGCTGACCGACACCGCGACCTTCCTCAAAGAGCAAGGCAAGGTCGACGCGGTTCTGTCGGACTACGCGCCGTCGGTTAACGCCAGTTTCATTACTCAATAATTTTCGCCCGCTGAGGAGTCGACCGTCATGGCCTTGTTATCACTGGAGCGTATCAGCGCACAGTACCCGGGCGCAGCTGAGCCGGTGCTGTCGGATATTTCCGTCAGCCTCGGCCCTCAGCAACTGCTGGTCGCCCTTGGCCCGTCGGGCAGCGGCAAAACCTCCTTGCTGAATCTGATCGCCGGTTTTGTTGAACCCAGCGGCGGACGCATCACCCTCGACGGGGCTCAGGTCAAAGGGCCGAGCGCCGAGCGCGGAGTGGTGTTTCAGGACGATGTACTGCTGCCCTGGCAGGACGTGCTGGCCAATGTGGCCTTCGGCCTTGAACTGGCCGGAGTCCCCCGCAACAAGCGTGAAAGCCGCGCCCGTGAAATGCTGGCGCTGGTGGATTTGTCGGGCTTTGAACAGCGCCGCGTCTGGGAGCTTTCGGGCGGCCAGAAACAACGTGTCGGCCTGGCTCGGGCCCTGGCGGCCGACCCGCGCGTGTTGCTGATGGACGAACCTTTCGGCGCACTGGACGCCTTCACCCGCGAACAGATGCAAGAGTTGCTGCTGCAAGTGTGCAAGCGCACGGACAAACCCGTATTTCTGATTACCCACGACATTGAAGAAGCGGTTTTTCTGGCTACCGACCTGATTTTGCTCGCGCCCAATCCGGGCCGCATTGTTGAGCGGCTGAGCCTGGACTTCGGTCAGCGTTACAACGCCGGCGAATCGGCCCGTTCGATCAAATCCGATCCGCGCTTTATCGAAACCCGTGAACACGTGCTGGAACGTGTGTTTTCCCAACGCGGTGCCGCCCGGCACCAGGAGCACGCATGAGCAGTTATGAAGCCGTCGCCGAAGCTGCAGTTGCAGCGCCCCACGCACCGCGCCCGGTAAAACGCAGCCTGAGTACGCGCTGGATCAGCGTCCTGACCATCCTCACGCTGCTTGCCGTCTGGTGGGCCGTGACTGCCGCCGGACTCATCGAGCCGCTGTTTTTGCCGCCACCTTCGGCCGTGCTGGAAAAAGGCTGGTTGCTGGCGACCACAGGTTATATGGACTCCACCTTGTGGCAGCACCTGGGCGCCAGTCTGACCCGTATCGGCCTGGGCCTGGGCTTTGCGATTCTGACCGCGGTGCCGGTGGGCATCGCTATCGGCCACAACCGCATCGCGCGGGGGATTTTCGACCCGCTGATCGAGTTCTATCGGCCGATTCCGCCGCTGGCCTATTTGCCGCTGATTGTGATCTGGTGCGGGATTGGCGAACTGTCGAAAGTACTGCTGATTTATCTGGCGATCTTTGCCCCGATTGCAATTGCCACTGCCACCGGCGTGCGTACCGTCGACCCGGCCAAAGTCCGCGCCGCCCAGTCGCTGGGTGCCACTCGCTGGCAGTTGATTCGCCATGTGATTTTGCCCAGCGCCCTGCCGGACATTCTGACCGGTGTGCGTATCGGGCTGGGCGTGGGCTGGTCGACCCTGGTGGCAGCCGAGTTGATCGCCGCCACCAGCGGCCTGGGTTTTATGGTGCAGTCCGCTGCGCAATTCCTGGTCACCGACGTGGTGGTCCTGGGGATTCTGGTGATTGCCATCATCGCCTTTGCCATGGAAATGGGCCTGCGCGCCCTGCAACGCAAGCTGGTGCCGTGGCACGGCCAGGCTCACTAGATACTTCGAATTGCACTCGACGCTGATCAATCGGCGCGCTGATAAAGAGATAGACCATGAGCCTGACCATTACCCCGATTAGCTCTGCCCTTGGCGCCCAGATTGACGGCGTCGATCTGACCCGGCCTCTGAGCCCGCTGCAGCGCGATGCCATCGAGCAGGCGCTGCTCGAATATCAGGTGATTTTCTTTAAACAACAGTCGATCACCCCGCAACAGCAAGCACGCTTTGCGGCCAATTTTGGCGATCTGCATATTCATCCGATTTATCCCAACATACCGGAACAACCTGAAGTGCTGGTGCTGGACACGGCCGTTACCGATGTCCGTGACAACGCGGTGTGGCACACCGACGTGACCTTCTTGCCGACCCCGGCGCTGGGCGCGGTGCTGAGTGCCAAGCAGTTGCCGGCTTTTGGCGGCGATACCTTGTGGGCCAGCGGGATCGCAGCGTTCGAGGGTCTGTCCAGGCCACTGCAAGTGCTGCTGGATGGTTTGACCGCTACCCACGACTTCACCAAGTCGTTCCCGCTGGAGCGTTTTGGTTCGACACCCGAAGATTTGCAGCGCTGGGAACAGACCCGCAAAAACAACCCGCCGCTGTCGCACCCGGTGATCCGCACGCACCCGGTCAGCGGGCGCAAATCGTTGTTCGTCAACGAAGGCTTCACCACCAGAATCAATGAACTTTCAGAGGCTGAAAGCGAAGCGATCCTCAAGTTGCTGTTCGCCCACAGCACCCGCCCGGAGTACACCATCCGCTGGCGCTGGCAGGAGAACGACGTAGCGTTCTGGGACAATCGCGTGACCCAGCATTACGCCGTGGATGATTACCGCCCGAATCGCCGCGTGATGCACCGCGCGACGATCCTCGGTGATGCGCCCTTCTGACCTGCAGAAGCGAGCCTGTTGTAGGAGCGAGCTTGCCTCGCGAGCTTTTAACGCTGAATCCCGGGTCGTGAAAAGCTCGCGAGGCAAGCTCGCTCCTACAGGGGTAAGGCCGGGCTTGGGCGTTTGGGCAGGTACGGCGGCAGGTACAACCCCAGATAGGCATCGACCACCCGCGCGCCTTCTTCGGCCATGCGCGGGGTGATGCTGCCGTTTATCTGGATGGAGCGCGCATACACGCGGTCACCCAACTCCATGGCCAGGGCAAAAACGTCCACCTCTTGCGGCAGTACCGGAAGCTCGAAGTGGCGCATAAACAACCCGTGCATCAACTGGCCCAGTTCAAGGTCGTGCTGACTGTCGGCCCGCGTCACTTCGGTAAGCCCGTGCTGGGCCAGAATCAGCTGCCGGGCGGCCGCATCCTGGTGGTAAATGGTCAGCATGCGTTGCTCGATAATCCGCGAAAGATCACGCCAGCCATTGAGCTCGTCATGGGCAACCGGTTGTTTCAGGCAGGCGCGGAACGCGCCATGGACATCACTCGTCAGGGCCTGGAGCAACGCCGGCACACTGGGGAAAAAGTGATAGACCGATGACGGCGCAATTGCCGCACGCTGCGCCACACTGTAAATCGACAGGCTGGACACCCCCTCGGCGGCGAGCAATGTGCGGGCGGCGTCGAGTATCGAATCAATTCGGACCTGACTGCGGGCGCGGGGCTTGCGAGGTGTAGCGCGGGGCGAGGCGGGGCGCGTCATGGGTGTCTCCTGCGGGGCAGCAGGCATTGTACGAGCCGGACTGGATGTTCGCCACAGACCTTCGCCTGGATCGCCGGTGCTGGTGCGCACATAAAAAAACGCCACCGGCTGTTGGCCGATGGCGTTTTCAGGACTGCAACCGCTTACACGGTATGCAAGTACCAGTTGTACTCGAGGTCGGAGATGGAATGTTCAAACTCTTCCAGTTCGCTCTCTTTACAGGCCACAAAAATATCGATGTATTTAGGGTCGATATATTTGGCCATCACTTCGCTGTCATCCAGCTCGCGCAGGGCATCACGCAAGTTGTTCGGCAGGCTTTGCTCGTTCTGCTCGTAGGAGTTGCCTTCTACCGGTGGTGGTGGCTCGATCTTGTTGGTCAGGCCGTGGTGCACGCCCGCCAGAACCGAGGCCATCAACAGGTACGGGTTGGCATCGGCGCCAGCCACCCGGTGTTCCAGACGCACGGAGTCAGAAGAACCGGTCGGTACCCGCAGGGCCACCGTACGGTTGTCCAGGCCCCAGCACGGCGAGTTCGGCACGTAGAACTGTGCGCCGAAACGACGGTAGGAGTTGACGTTAGGGCAAAGGAACGCCATCTGCGCCGGTAGGGTCTCGAGCACACCGCCGATCGCGTGACGCAATGCGGCGTTCTGCTCGGGATCCTCGCTGGCAAAAATATTTTTGCCCTCTTTGTCCAGAATCGAAATATGTACGTGCAACCCGTTACCCGCCTGGCCCGGATAAGGCTTGGCCATGAACGTGGTGTCCATCTCATGGTCGTAGGCGATGTTTTTGATCAGACGTTTTAGCAGTACTGCGTAGTCGCAGGCCTTGATCGGGTCGGCAACGTGGTGCAGGTTCACTTCGAACTGCGCCGGGGCACTTTCTTTAACGATGGCGTCAGCCGGGATGCCTTGCTCTTTGGCACCTTCCAGAATGTCCTGGAGGCAGTCGACGTATTCGTCGAGATCGTCGATCAGGTAAACCTGGGTCGAATGCGGACGTTTGCCGGAGATCGGCGAGCGCGGCGGTTGTGGACGCCCGTTAACGTTCTCTTGGTCAATCAGGTAGAACTCGAGCTCGAAAGCGGCGCAGATGGTGAGACCCATGTCGTCAAATTTCGTAACAACTTGACGCAATACTTCGCGAGGGTCGGCGAAGAACGGCTCACCTTCGAGTTCGTGCATGGTCATCAGCAGTTGCGCAGTGGGGCGCTTTTGCCATGGTTCATTGCACAGGGTGTCAGGAATTGGATAACAGATTCTGTCTGCGTCACCGATATCCAGACCCAGACCGGTGCTTTCCACCGTTGAGCCATTGATATCCAGCGCAAACAGAGAGGCTGGCAGGTTGATGCCTTTCTCGTAAACCTTGTGGAGACTGGTGCGTTCAATGCGCTTACCGCGCACCACACCATTCATATCCGCAATTAGAAGGTCAACGTACAGAACCTCAGGATGTTCCTTAAGGAACGCGTTCGCTTCGTTAAGCTGAACGGCACGCGGGGGTACCGACATGATGCAACACCTTTGTTGTTAAAAATATCAATCATTGAGCGCTACGGGATTCAGTCAACCCGAACGGCATACCGAAGTCAAGCAGCCTATTTTTTGCCCTGAAAAAGGGCTTAAAGGCCATTTTTGACGCTTTTCAGGGCGTCTTTGCCCTTTTAAAAACCTTGCCGCCCGCAGGCTTGAGCGGGGCGTATTGTATTTTTTACGGGGGTGTTGTGTAAAAAAATGAACAAGGCTAAGCTCGATTCAAACCCATAACAGCAATAATACCGGGGTGTTACATGTCACGCCTGCCGTTAATCGGCGTCACCGCCTGCACCAAGCAGATCGGTTTGCATCCTTATCACATCACTGGCGATAAGTACGTGCGAGCAGTCGCGGTGGCCGCCAAAGGCTTGCCTCTGATCCTTCCGTCCTTGGCGGAACCGATTGATCCGACCAATATTCTGGACAGTCTGGACGGACTGCTGTTTACCGGGTCACCGTCCAATATCGAACCTCATTTATATCACGGCCCCACCAGCGCGCCTGACACGCTGCATGATCCTGACCGTGATCGCACCACCCTCCCCCTGATCCGTGCCGCTCTCGCCACAGGTGTTCCTGTGCCGGGGATCTGTGGCGGGTTTCAGGAATTGAATGTAGCCCCGGGTGGCTCACTTCACCAGAAATTGCACGAAGTCGAAGGCTTCATCGAGCATCGAGAAGACCCCAGCGCACCGAGTCACGCCATGCAACATTCAACCGGGCGGCGTACTGGCAGGCCTGGCTCCGGACGGCCTGGTGGAGGCGGTTTCGATCGAAGGCGGCAAGGCTTTTGCTTTAGCCGTGCAATGGCACCCCGAATGGCAGGTAAGCTCTAACCCGATTTATCTCGCGATGCCTGCAGAAGGCGCGCCACTCAACACGACGCGGATGCGTCAGTAAACGCCTGACTTATCCAAGCCAGGACACTCAGCCCAGAGGCATTTATGAGTAACAACCTCGACCAGCTCACCGATTGGTTGAAAGACCACAAGATCACAGAAGTCGAATGCATGATCGCCGACCTTACCGGGATTACACGCGGGAAGATTTCGCCGACCAACAAGTTCATTGCCGAAAAAGGCATGCGCCTGCCCGAGAGCGTTTTGCTGCAAACCGTAACGGGCGACTATGTCGAAGACGACATCTACTACGAGCTGCTGGACCCTGCCGATATCGACATGATCTGCCGTCCGGATCAGAACGCTGTCTTTATGGTGCCCTGGGCGATCGAGCCTACGGCCCAGGTGATTCACGACACCTACGACAAACAAGGCAACCCGATTGAGCTGTCGCCGCGCAACGTGCTGAAAAAGGTCCTCAAACTCTATGCCGACCACGGCTGGCAGCCGATCGTGGCGCCAGAAATGGAGTTTTACCTGACCAAGCGCAGCGACGACCCGGACTACCCGTTGCAGCCGCCGATCGGGCGTTCAGGACGCCCGGAAACCGGGCGTCAGTCGTTCTCCATTGAAGCGGCCAACGAATTCGATCCCCTGTTCGAAGATGTATACGACTGGTGCGAGCTGCAAGAACTGGATCTGGACACCCTGATCCACGAAGACGGCACCGCGCAGATGGAAATCAATTTCCGTCACGGCGACGCACTGTCGCTGGCCGACCAGATTCTGGTGTTCAAACGCACCATGCGCGAAGCCGCGCTCAAGCACGACGTAGCCGCTACCTTCATGGCCAAACCCATGACCGGCGAACCGGGCAGCGCCATGCACTTGCACCAGAGCATCATCGACATCGAAACCGGCAAAAACATCTTCTCCAATGAAGATGGAACCATGAGCCAGCTGTTCCTGAATCACATCGGCGGCTTGCAGAAGTTCATTCCCGAACTGCTGCCACTGTTTGCACCGAACGTGAACTCCTTCCGCCGCTTCCTGCCTGATACCTCGGCGCCGGTAAACGTGGAATGGGGCGAAGAGAACCGCACCGTAGGTCTGCGCGTACCGGATGCCGGCCCGCAAAACCGCCGGGTCGAGAACCGCCTGCCGGGGGCCGACGCCAACCCGTACCTGGCCATTGCCGCCAGCTTGCTGTGCGGCTACATCGGTATGGTGGAAGGGATCAATCCGAGCGCGCCAGTGGTGGGCCGCGGTTATGAGCGCCGCAACCTGCGCCTGCCGCTGACCCTGGAAGAAGCCCTGGCACGCATGGAAAGCAGCAAGACTGTAGAGAAATACCTGGGCACCAAATTCATTGCGGGTTACATCGCAGTCAAACGTGCCGAGCATGAAAACTTCAAGCGTGTCATCAGTTCGTGGGAGCGGGAATTCCTGCTGTTCGCCGTCTGATCCACCCCGTCTGTCACCAGAGTGCTGCGCCAGGAAGGCGCGGCACCTAACGGAATAAAGGAGAGTGCTTTATGACTAACAAGAACCCGCAAACCCTCCACTGGCAACAACTGAGCAACGACCATCACCTGGCGCCGTTCAGTGATTTCAAGCAATTGAAAGAAGTCGGTCCACGCATTGTCACCCACGCCAAGGGCGTGTACCTGTGGGACAGCGAAGGGCACAAAATTCTCGACGGCATGGCCGGCCTGTGGTGTGTTGCCATTGGCTACGGACGTGACGAACTGGCCGATGCGGCCAGTAAACAAATGCGCGAGCTTCCGTACTACAACCTGTTTTTCATGACCGCTCACCCGCCAGTACTCGAGTTGTCCAAGGTCATCGCCCAGATTGCCCCTGAAGGCATGAACCACGTGTTCTTCACCGGTTCCGGCTCTGAAGGCAACGACACCATGCTGCGCATGGTTCGCCACTACTGGGCGATCAAGGGCCAGCCCGAGAAGAAGGTCATCATCAGCCGCAAGAACGGCTACCACGGCTCAACCGTGGCCGGCGCCAGCCTGGGCGGCATGACCTACATGCATGAACAGGGCGACTTGCCGATCCCGGGCATCACGCACATCGCGCAACCGTACTGGTTCGCGGAAGGCGGCGACATGTCCCCGGAAGAGTTCGGTATCTGGGCTGCCAACCAGCTGGAAGAAAAGATCCTCGAAATTGGCGTCGACAAGGTCGGGGCCTTTATTGCCGAGCCGATTCAGGGCGCAGGCGGCGTGATCATTCCGCCAGACACCTACTGGCCGCGCATCAAGGAAATCCTGGCCAAGTACGACATCCTGTTCGTGGCTGACGAAGTCATTTGCGGCTTTGGTCGCACCGGTGAGTGGTTCGGTAGCGATTTCTACGACCTCAAACCCGACATGATGACCATCGCCAAGGGCCTGACCTCGGGTTACATCCCAATGGGTGGCCTGATTGTGCGCGACGAAGTGGTCGCCGTGCTTAACGAAGGTGGCGATTTCAACCACGGTTTCACCTACTCCGGTCACCCGGTAGCCGCCGCAGTTGCGCTGGAAAACATCCGCATCCTGCGCGAAGAAAAAATTATCGAGAAGGTTCACGCCGAAACGGCACCGTATTTGCAAAAGCGTCTGCGTGAACTGAACGATCACCCGTTGGTGGGCGAAGTGCGCGGTGTGGGTCTGCTGGGAGCCATTGAACTGGTTCAGGACAAAGCCACCCGCAAACGTTATGAAGGCCGTGGCGCTGGCATGATTTGCCGGCAGTTCTGCTTTGAGAACGGGCTGATCATGCGCGCCGTGGGCGACACCATGATCATCTCGCCGCCGCTGGTGATCAGCAAGGACGAGATCGACGAGCTGGTAACCAAGGCCCGTAAGTGCCTGGATCTGACTCTGGAAGTACTGCAAGGTTGACCGCCAGGCTCCGGGTGAATGACATCGGCGGTTTTATTGCCGGCAATTGCGCTCGGAGCCTTAAGAATCAAGGCTCTTCCCTTGAAAGCCTGCCCCGGATCTTGCCAGACTACCCGCCGGCTTTAGTCATCCTGAGATCAGGTCGCTGAATCGGTGGTTTAAAAGAACAATTGGAGCATTACAGATGAAGGCATCAGGTTTTAAAAAAGCTGGCAAGACCCTTCTCGCCCTGTCCTTGATGGGGGTGATGGCTGGGGCAGTTCAAGCCGCGGACAAGGTTCTGCACATCTACAACTGGTCCGACTATATCGCGCCCGATACCGTCAAAAAGTTTGAAGACCAGACCGGTATCAAAGTGGTTTACGACGTGTTCGACAGCAACGAGACCCTCGAGGCCAAACTGCTGGCGGGCAAGTCCGGCTACGACATCGTCGTGCCATCCAACAATTTCCTGGCCAAGCAGATCAAGGCCGGGGTTTACCAGGAACTGGACCGCTCCAAGCTGCCAGACTGGAAAAACCTCGATCCTGCGTTGCTCAAGGCCGTTGGCGATGCCAGCGACAAAGACAACAAACACGCCTTCCCGTACATGTGGGGCACTATCGGTATCGGCTACAACCCGGAGAAGGTCAAAGCCGCACTGGGCGTCGATACCATCGATTCCTGGGACGTGCTGTTCAAGCCGGAAAACGCTGCCAAGCTGAAAAGCTGTGGCATCAGCTTCCTCGACTCGCCGACCGAAATGATCCCGGCCGCCCTGCACTACCTGGGCTACCCGACCGACTCCCAGGACAAGAAGCAACTGGCTGAAGCCGAAGCACTGTTCCTGAAGATTCGTCCTTCGGTGGGCTACTTCCACTCGTCCAAGTACATCTCTGACCTGGCCAACGGCAATATCTGCGTAGCCGTGGGTTACTCGGGCGACCTGGAACAGTCCATCTCCCGTGCCAAGGAAGCCGGTGGCAAGGTCAAACTGAAATATGCGATTCCGAAAGAAGGCGCCGGCAGCTTCTACGACATGGTCGCCATTCCCAAGGATGCCGAGAACGTTGATGCCGCTTACGCCTGGATGAACTTCCTGATGCAGCCAGAAATCATGGCTGAAATCACCAACAGCGTGCGTTTCCCGAACGGTAACAAGGCTGCAACGCCGCTGGTGAATAAAGACATCTCCGGTGACCCGAGCATTTATCCATCGGATGAAGTGAAAGCCAAACTGTATGCCATCAGCGATTTGCCGCCTGCAACCTTGCGCCTGCTGACTCGCAGCTGGACCAAGATCAAATCCGGTAAATAAGGTCCCTTTGCAGGAGCGCACTTGCTCGCGAGCTGTTCAGATCCCCGGGATCGCCGGCAAGCTCGCTCCTGCAGGAGGGCAAAATCACGGAAAATCATGGCTTTAGGGCAATAAATCGCAGAAAACTTTGCCGTGTCGGTTTATCGAGGGTAAGTTGCGCGCCGGTTTTGTCTTTGCCAGCTCTGCTGCCGTGTGACGCGGGCCACCGAGGCCCGACTATTTAGAGGACCACCACGTGTCTACATCCTTGTTTCGCAAGACCCTGCTGGTCGGAGCTGGTTTGACGCTTGCCGTCAGCGTTCAAGCGGCACCCACCGTGCACATTTACAACTGGTCGGACTACATAGCCCCGAACACACTGGCCGATTTCGAAAAGACTACCGGCATCAAACCGGTGTATGACGTCTTCGACTCCAACGAAACCCTGGAAGGCAAACTGCTGGCAGGCCGCACCGGTTACGACGTGGTCGTTCCGTCGAACCACTTCCTGGGCAAGCAGATCAAAGCGGGCGCATTCCAGAAGCTGGACATGTCGCAACTGCCTGACTACTCCAACCTGGACCCGGTCCTGCTCAAGCGTCTGCAGGCCAATGACCCGGGTAACCAGTACGCGGTGCCGTACCTGTGGGGCACCAACGGTATTGGCTACAACGTCGATAAGGTCAAGGAAGTACTGGGCGTAGATTCCATCGACTCCTGGGACCTGGTGTTCAAACCCGAGAACATGAAGAAGCTGCAATCGTGCGGCGTGGCTTTCCTGGACTCGGCCGATGAAATGCTGCCCACCGTGCTCAACTATCTGGGCCTGGATCCAAACAGCACCAACCCCAAAGACTACAAAAAAGCTGAAGCTACCCTGATGTCAGTGCGTCCTTACGTCACCTACTTCCATTCTTCCAAATACATTTCCGACCTGGCCAACGGCAACATCTGTGTTGCGATCGGCTTCTCCGGTGATGTATTCCAGGCCAAGGCACGTGCCGAAGAGGCCAAAAAAGGCGTCAACATCGCCTATATCGTTCCCAAGGAAGGCGGCGCCCTGTGGTTTGACATGCTGGCGATCCCCAAGGACTCCGGCAACGTCAAGGAAGCCCACGCATTCATCAATTACCTGCTCAAGCCTGAAGTGATTGCCCAGGTCAGCGATTATGTTGGCTATGCCAACCCTAATCTTGCCGCAGACAAAGTGATGGACGAGTCCATCCGTACCGACGAAGCGGTTTACCCGACCCAGGCGGTGCTGGACAAAACTTACGTTTCAACCGAACTACCCCCGAAAACGCAACGTCTGATGACGCGCACGTGGACCAAGGTCAAGACGGGTAAATAACTCGCAAGACCACCTATCCAAGGCCCGACCCTATTGATCGGGCTGCTAAATTTGTTGGGAGTTTCGTAAATGGCTGTTGCCTCCGGCGCCTATAAGAAAGCCCTCGAGGGCGACCACACCCCTAAACAGGTGTTGGTCAAAATCGACCGGGTCACGAAGAAATTCGACGAGACGATTGCCGTGGACGATGTGTCCCTGGAAATCAACAAAGGCGAGATCTTCGCCATGCTCGGCGGATCGGGATCGGGCAAATCCACCTTGCTGCGCATGCTCGCCGGTTTCGAGCGCCCAACAGAAGGCCGTATTTTCCTGGATGGCGTAGACATCACTGACATGCCGCCCTATGAGCGGCCGATCAACATGATGTTCCAGTCCTACGCCCTGTTCCCGCACATGACCGTGGCCCAGAACATCGCCTTTGGCCTCAAGCAGGACAAGATGTCCTCTTCGGAGATCGATGCCCGGGTAGGCGAAATGCTCAAACTGGTGCACATGACCCAGTACGCCAAGCGCAAGCCCCATCAACTGTCCGGCGGTCAGCGTCAGCGTGTGGCCCTGGCCCGTTCGCTGGCCAAGCGTCCGAAGCTGCTGCTGCTCGATGAGCCGATGGGCGCACTGGACAAAAAACTGCGTTCGCAAATGCAGCTCGAGCTGGTGGAGATCATCGAGCGCGTCGGCGTGACCTGCGTCATGGTGACCCACGACCAGGAAGAGGCCATGACCATGGCCCAGCGCATTGCGATCATGCACCAGGGCTGGATCGCCCAGATCGGCAGCCCGATCGACATCTATGAAACGCCGGTCAGCCGTCTGGTCTGCGAATTCATCGGCAACGTCAACCTGTTCGACGGTGAAGTGGTGGATGACGCCGAAGGCTATGCGCGCATCAACTGCCCGGAGCTGGAGAACGACATCTACGTAGGTCACGGTGTGAGCACCTCGGTAGAGGACAAACACACGACCTACGCGATCCGTCCGGAAAAAATGCTGGTCACCACCGAAAAGCCGACCTGTGAATACAACTGGTCGCGGGGCAAGGTGCATGACATTGCCTACCTGGGTGGCCACTCGGTGTTCTACGTTGAACTGCCCGGCGGCAAGATCGTCCAGTCGTTTGTCGCCAACGCCGAGCGCCGCGGCGCCCGTCCGACCTGGGACGACGAAGTTTACGTCTGGTGGGAAGACGACAGCGGCGTGGTACTGCGCTCATGAACCTTCGAAAATTCAAGCGCCGTCTGCAACGAATAACCCCCGGTGGCCGGCATATGGTCATCGGGATTCCATTCCTGTGGCTGTTCCTGTTTTTCATGCTGCCGTTCTTCATCGTCCTGAAGATCAGCTTCGCCGAAGCCGACGTGGCGATTCCGCCGTACACCGAGATCTACAGCTACGTTGACCAAAAGATTCAGCTGCTGCTGAACCTGGGCAACTACGCGATGCTGGGTGACGACGAACTGTATATCGCCGCTTACCTGGGCTCGCTGAAGATGGCTTTCTTCAGCACCGCGTTGTGCCTGCTGATCGGCTATCCGATGGCCTATGCCATTGCCAATGCGCGCAAAGAGATGCAGACCGTGCTGGTGCTGCTGATCATGATGCCGACCTGGAC
>NZ_RZAA01000018.1:0-63049 GCF_003994535.1 Pseudomonas sp. PAMC 29040 | reverse complement strand
CGTTTCGACCGCTTCGACCAACAAGACCCTGAAAGTTGAAGCGCCGGCGGCACGCAGCGCCGGCATCAAGGTCAAGTCGGTGGCTGAACTGGTCGAGAAACTGAAAAACGAAGCGAAGGTAATCTAAAGATGACTATCCTGGTAATCGCCGACTTTTTAGAAGGAAAGGATGGCAAGGCGCTGGCTCCGGCCACGCTGAACACCGTAGCCGCTGCCGCAAAAATCGGTGGCGAGATCAACGTTCTGGTTGCAGGCCAGGGCATTGGTGCTGTGGCTGAAGCTGCTGCGCAAATTGCCGGTGTGGCTAAAGTGCTGGTGGCTGACAACGCGGCTTACGCCCATCAGTTGCCGGAAAACCTTGCTCCGCTGGTAGCCGCTCTTGTACAAGGAGCGGGGGCTGCGGGCTACAGTCACGTCCTGGCTGGCGCTACTTCCAACGGTAAAAACATCCTGCCGCGTGTTGCTGCGCAGCTGGACGTTGACCAGATCTCCGAGATCATCTCGGTTGTAAGCGCTGACACCTTCACCCGTCCGATCTATGCCGGTAACGCCATTGCCACCGTGCAGTCCACTGCGCCAGTCAAGGTGATCACCGTGCGTGCCACCGGTTTCGACCCGGTTGCTGCCCAGGGTGGTTCGGCAGCCGTTGAAGCGGTGGCAGCAGTGCACGATGCAGGCATTTCCTCGTTCGTTGGTGAAGAGCTTGCCAAGTCGGATCGTCCGGAGCTGACAGCTGCCAAAATCGTCGTTTCCGGCGGTCGCGGCATGCAGAACGGCGATAACTTCAAATACCTGTATGCACTGGCCGACAAGCTGGGTGCAGGTGTCGGCGCCTCCCGTGCGGCGGTTGATGCCGGTTTTGTAGCGAACGACATGCAGGTCGGCCAGACCGGCAAAATCGTTGCGCCACAGCTGTACATCGCGGTCGGTATCTCCGGCGCGATCCAGCATCTGGCCGGTATGAAAGACTCCAAAGTGATCGTTGCGATCAACAAGGACGAAGAAGCGCCGATCTTCCAGGTGGCCGATTACGGCCTGGTTGCGGACCTGTTCGAAGCCGTTCCCGAGCTGCAATCTGCGGTCTGAACTGCCCCATGTAAAAGGCCCTCCTGAGCAGGAGGGCCGAAAGGGCTAAAGCGCAATGCTGCGGGGGTGTTGCGCAACTCAGGCGGTTGTTTGAGTCAGCAGGTCACCGAGGAAGGCATAGGCAAATCCGAAGTAAATGAATACACCCACCAGGTCCATCACTGAGGTGATCAGCGGTGAACTCAGGGTGGCCGGGTCGGTACCGATCCGGCGGGCCAGGAAGGGCAGCAGTGCACCGATTATTCCGCCCAGTGTGGTGCACACCAGCATGCTCAGACCCACCACCATGAGGATGTCGAAACCTACACCCTTGCTGAAGTGCGCCAGAACGATTTCCAGAACCGCGATGGCAATACCCAGTGCAGCCGCCACTGGCAGTTCGCGCTTGAGAATGAACCACACGTCACGCCAGCGCAGTTTCAGTTCACCCAGCGCCATGGAGCGGATCACCAGGGTCGCAGACTGGCTTCCGGTATTGCCGCCCATGTCGACAATGGGGGCGATAAAGGCGGCCAGGATGATTGCCTGGGACAGGATTTCCTCTTGGGCTGCCACGAAGTTGCTGGTGATGATGCCGAAGAAGGTCAAGATCGCCAGCCAGAAGACCCGCACGCCGAACATTTTCTTGAAAGGCGAGTTGCGCACATCCAGATCAGGCCCGCCCAGTGAAGCTGTACCCCCGAACCGCGCCAGCTGGGTAGCATCCTGTTCTTTTTCGATATCCATGGCGTCGTCGACGGTGACTATGCCGATCATGCGTTTGTCTGCATTGATCACCGGCAGTGCCAGCAGGTCATAGCGGCGAATGAGTTCGACAGCGGCTTCCAGCGGCTGCTGGGCCTGGGCAAGTACCGGTTCGTGCTTCATCAAATCACTGATCCGGGTGGCCGGGGTGGCCAGTACCAGATCGCGCAGGGCAACTGTACCCAGTAGACGCCGCTCAGTGTCGAGCACGAAAAGCACATCAAGGGTCTCTTTGTCCGGAGCCATCGCGCGCAGGGATGCGATGGCTTGTTCGACGTTCATTTCAACAGCCAGTGCGGCGTAGTCGGAGGACATGGCGGAGCCAACGGTGCCCTCCGGATAGGCTGCCAGCTTAAGGATGTCATCACGTTCGCTCTTGGTCAGTTCCGGCAGCAGTTTCTGCCGGGCATCTTTGCTCAAGCGGTTGAATATGTCGGCCCGGTCATCCGAAGGGAGCTGCTCGAACAGAGCAACCACTTCATCTGCCGGCATTGCTTGCAGGAGCAAGTCCTGGCGGGCCGCCGGGAAGTAAGCAAAAAGCGTTGCGCGTTGTTCGGCGCTCAAAAGCAGGAGCAAGCTGGCGGTCTGGACCGTATCGCAATGATCCAGTGCATCGATCACGTCGATGGCAGGGGTGGTGCTGACGATCTGGGCAAATACCTTGGCATCAAGTGAGCGAGCGAGGGTGCGGACAGAAAACAGCAGATCTTCGCGGTTCATTATTTTTCTCCCGCGGTGTGGGACTGGACGGTGTGACGTGCATGGGAGCGGATCAGTGGGCGTGCTGAGCGCTGCAAATTACTCAGGCAGGCAGAGGAAAAGCTCAAAGGCATGACTTTCTCCTGGCTGGCTGCCCATGCAGAGGGGCCCGGGTGAAATCAAGGCGCGCCTCTGGCATGGAGCCAGACAATTGGACTGGAAATAAAAATGGCTATGGGTGGCGTTGATCTATCGGGGTCGGGGTCCATGAGACACCTCCATGGTTCACTGATGCGCTGAACGTACTAAGCACTGGTCAGTGGGGGACAAGCAGGGGCGAACACGCCGCAGGCTGATCCTGAGTCGATGAAAAAGGCCTTGCTGGTACTGTCGGCCGATAACCTGTGCGGCAGGGATCGGCATGACCTGGGCGCTGAAAATTGCGCGCAGTATCCGCGGCATTGCAACCCGGTCGGAGTTGTAATGCCGGAAACAGTTGGAGTTGGCTAAAAGTGCGTAGTCTGGTTGCCCAGCGCTATAAGAAGCCGTATCTCGATCTTGGCGAGAAACGGCAGAAGAAAGGCTGCGCGTTATCTCGCTGAGATTTTACCGATTGTTTTAACTGGTCGGTCACTGTCGCTCGAACAAGTACCCACAAAGGTCTCCGCTATTAATAAGGCGCCGAGATAATAAACAGGAAAAGATAAAACTGTAAATTGGAAAGTTGTTGGCGGCAGAGTGTGTATTTGCCGATTTCCCCCGTCGCTCATGGCTGCAGGGCACGGGTTATAGGCGTGTGCTGGAGATGGGCGGGTATGGGGTAAAATGTAAGTGTATTTTTCTGGTGACAACTGTCTTATCCAGACAGCATATAGACAGTATTCGAATGGCAAGCTGCCGGTTATTAATGGCTGAGAGAAAGTTGGGGCCGAGTTGCGGGTTTAACTATCAAGTAGGCGGCACTGGAGTGATATGACTTCAGGTCTTTGTAGAGCAGGAAGTATGAGGGGGGTGATAGTTTGTTGCTGGTTTTAAGTCGTACATCTATTTGTCATAGTTGCGTGGTAGTGCATCGCCGGCTTGTGCAGATGTTTTGAAACAAGAAGGGCTGAGTTCCGTACGGAACTCAGCCCTTGGGCTCGGGTGTAGAACTGTTCCACCCGGGTTTTGCATTACCGAAGGTTATCAGCTGTAGCTGTTAACTTTGACCAGTACCGGCTCGGTTTGAGCCTTTTCCCAGGTCAGGGTCAGGGTTTGCAGTACGCGCGCCATGTAGTCGGTATCGGCAGCGGCCTTCTTGCCCACGTAGCCCTGGCCACGGCGGTACATCTTGAGATGGGCGCGCATTTGTGGGCGGTCCTTCTCGAATGCGGTTTCTTCCTTGCAGGCAGCGACCGGGTCGATGCGAACATCACCAGCTTCGCTGATCCACAGGATGTGGTCGTTCAACGTGTCTTTCTGGGCGGCGAAGAGTCGAGCCAGCTCATTAACAGTCGGTTGATTATTCAGGTTCATAGCTAACTCCTTGACCACTCGTTGATCTGTCTAATTGATTCGCGCAACTGCACCTGCAGCGCTACGTAGTGTCTATCTAAAGCAGATCCGGCCTTGAGTCAGTCCTGTGTAGTGGATATCTCAAGCACTACACAAACAGCGTACAGCGAGGGAGAGCAGCGTGAACCAGGATGCAAGGGTGACATGACACATCAGCCACAAGCGTCTTGAGGACGTTTCGCTAGCAACTCACGCCCTGAACGTGGACGATCAAGCCAGGTCAGCTTCATCAATTCTGCCTTGTGGGCAGTACCTATCCCGGAACAGCTCGACAGCTCGTCGAACATGCTTACAACAACCCTTTCCAGCGCTTCCGGTGGGGAAGACGTCTGCATAATGCTGGGGGAAAAGTGAGTCGTCAATACATATGTAGTGATTATTTTCAGGCACTACATATGTGACTCGGCAGTCTGTTTTCTGCATGCCGGTCATCGTCCGGGGCGGGGCGAATTGCCCGGGAGCGGGCCTGTCTGGCGATGATTGCACCCTGTGCTGCCTGATATAGCGGCTCCTGCCTGTACCCGCTCTGCTAGTATCTGGCGCTTTGACAACGACTAGAGGTACCCATGAGCGAGCCGATTCGCCTGACCCAGTACAGCCACGGTGCGGGCTGTGGCTGCAAGATTTCGCCTCAGGTACTGGAAGTGATCCTTGCCGGCAGCGGGGCGCAGAACCTCGACCCCAAACTCTGGGTAGGCAATGCGTCCCGCGACGATGCAGCTGTTTATGCCCTGGATGAGGAGCGCGGTGTGGTTTCAACCACCGATTTCTTCATGCCAATTGTTGATGATCCCTATGATTTCGGGCGGATTGCGGCCACCAATGCCATCAGTGACATCTACGCGATGGGCGGTGATCCGTTGATGGCGATTGCGATTTTGGGCTGGCCGGTTCATTTGTTGCCGCCGGAAGTGGCCCGTGAAGTGATTCGCGGCGGCCGTGCGGTCTGTGACGAAGCGGGCATTCCTCTGGCGGGCGGCCACTCGATTGACACCCCGGAGCCAATTTTCGGTCTGGCGGTGACCGGTGTGGTCAACAAGCGCCATATGAAACGCAACGACACAGCCACCGCAGGTTGCCATTTGTACCTGACCAAACCCCTGGGCATCGGCATCCTTACCACTGCCGAGAAAAAGGGCAAATTGCGCACTGAGGACGTCGGCGTGGCACGGGACTGGATGTGCAGCCTGAACAAAATCGGCAGCCAGTTCGCCAGGCTCGAAGGGGTCACGGCAATGACCGATGTCACCGGTTTTGGCCTGCTCGGGCATTTGGTGGAAATGGCCGACGGCAGTCATCTGACTGCACAGATCAAGTACGCCAAAGTGCCGAAACTGGCCTCGGTCGAGTACTACCTTGAACAGGGTTGCGTGCCCGGCGGCACCTTGCGCAATTTTGACAGTTACGCGAGCAAGCTTGCGCCGTTGCAAGAGCTGCACAAGCTGGTGCTCTGTGATCCGCAAACCAGTGGCGGACTGTTGGTGGCCGTCACTGCGCAGGGTAATCAGGCGTTCATTGAGATGGCTCGCGAGCACGGGCTGGAACTGGAATCGATCGGCCAGCTGGTAGAGCGACAGACGTACGCGGTTGAGGTGTCATGATGGCTCATGACGTAACCGACTTCCGCGAGCTGTTCCTTAATGACCGGCCGATGATGGACACCCGGGCGCCGATCGAATTCAACAAGGGCGCCTTCCCCGGCGTGGTCAACCTGCCGCTGATGACCGACCACGAGCGGGAGCGTGTTGGCACCTGCTACAAGCAACAGGGCCAGCAGGCCGCCGTGGTGCTCGGGCACCAGTTGGTGTCGGGCCAGACCAGGGCCGAGCGTCTTGAGGCCTGGGCCGAGTTTGCCCGCGCCAACCCGGATGGCTGCCTGTATTGCTTTCGGGGCGGCATGCGTTCGCAAATCGTCCTGCAATGGCTCAAGCAGGACGCCGGGATCGACTACCCGCGGGTTACCGGCGGCTATAAGGCATTGCGTACCTTCTTGATCCAGACCGTCGACGACGCTGTGCAACAGTGTGACCTCACCGTACTTGGCGGCATGACCGGCACCGGTAAAACCGACGTGCTGGTGCAGCTCGACAATGCGCTGGACCTCGAAGGGCACGCCAATCACCGGGGTTCAAGCTTCGGCAAACGCGCTACCGGACAGCCTTCGAACATCGACTTTGAAAACCGTCTGGCCATTGATGTGCTGAAAAAGCGCGCCCGGGGCCACGAACGTTTGGTGCTGGAAGATGAAAGCCGCACGGTCGGTAGCTGTGCCTTGCCGTTAGCCCTCTATCAGCGCATGCAAGACGCGCCGATGGTCTGGCTCGAAGACAGTCTGGACAGCCGCGTCGAGCGCATTTTGCGTGACTACGTGGTGCAGCTGTGTGCCGAATTCACCGCCAAAAACGGTGAGCACGGCTTCACCCTGTTTTCACAACGCTTGCTGGAAAGCCTGTCCAATATTCAGCGACGTCTGGGCGGCGAACGTCATCAGCGTTTGCAGGCGGTGATGCAAGCGGCGCTCAAAGAACAGGCGAGTTGCGGGGCGGTTGATCTGCACCGGGTCTGGATCGAGGCTTTGCTGCGCGAATATTACGACCCGATGTATAGCTTTCAGCGGGAGAAAAAAGGTTCGCGCATTGTCTTTGCCGGCGATCAGGCGGCCGTGCTGGAGTACCTGCGAAGCTAGTTGCGCATTGGCCAAACCAGTCACTCAGCTTGAGCGGTTTGACTATTGTTGCAGAGCCCTCCCGAGGCGATCATCAGCAGGATTTTTCACGGTTCCCATCCTAAAAATAAAGACCGAGGGATTCTGCTGATGCGCGACTATCTGACCACGATGGCTGACTTTGATTACCAGCGAACGGTGACTGGAGCACTGGACGGTCATCTGGCAGCACTCAATGCCTGCGTCGAATGCTGCGACCGCCATGCCCTGCCGGGCCGTATTGCGTTGTTCTGGGAAGGGCGCGATGCCACCAGCGCGACCTACACCTTCAGCCGGTTACAGGAACAGGCAGCACGCTTTGCCAATTTCCTGCTGGCTCAAGGGGTCCGGCGCGGCGACAAAGTGGCAGGCTTGCTGCCACGCAATGTCGAGCTGCTGGTGGTGGCCTTCGCCGCCTGGCGTATCGGCGCCATCTACCAGCCCCTGTTTACCGCGTTCGGTCCCAAGGCCATCGAGCACCGTATCAACAGTTCGGGGGCGGCGCTGGTGGTCACCGATGCGGCTAACCGTTACAAACTCGATGAGGTCAATGCTTGCCCGCCGATTGTCACGGTGGCCGGTGCCAAGGGGCAGGGCCTGGTTCGCGGTGATTTCAGTTTCTGGGCCGAGCTGGACAACTACCCGCCGGTCTGTGAACCGGTGATGCTGACCGGCGAAGATCCGTTTTTGCTGATGTTCACCTCGGGCACTACCGGGCCGGCCAAGCCGCTTCTGGTTCCGCTCAAGGCAATTGTCGCGTTCCAGAGCTATACCCGCGATGCGGTGGATTTACGCCCCGAGGATTCATTCTGGAACCTGGCCGATCCGGGCTGGGCCTACGGCATTTATTTCGGAATTGCCGGGCCGCTGTCGATGGGCCATCCCATCACCTTCTACGATGGTCCGTTCACGGTTGAAAGCACCTGTCGGGTGATCACCAAGTACGGCATCACCAACCTCACCGGTTCGCCTACGGCTTACCGCATGCTGATTGCCGCCGGGAGTGCGTTCTCAAGCAAGGTCAAAGGCCAGTTGCGTGCCGTGAGCAGCGCCGGTGAACCGCTGAACCCGGAAGTCATTCGCTGGTTCGCCGATGAGCTCAACGTCACCATCCACGATCACTACGGCCAGACCGAACTCGGCATGGTGCTGTGTAATCACCACGGCCTGGATCATCCCGTGCATCTGGGTGCTGCCGGCTTCGCCTCGCCGGGCCACCGGATTGTGGTGCTCGATGACAATCATCAGGAGCTGCCGGTGGGCCAGCCGGGGATTTTGGCCGTGGACCGCAGCCAGTCGCCGATGTGCTGGTTCGCCGGCTATCAGGGCTTCAACACCAAGGCTTTTGTCGGCAATTACTACTTGAGCGGCGACACCGTGGAGTTGAACCCGGACGGCAGCATCAGCTTTGTCGGACGCAGCGATGATGTGATCACCACTTCCGGTTATCGGGTCGGACCTTTCGATGTTGAAAGTGCCCTGATCGAGCATCCCGCAGTGATCGAAGCCGCCGTGGTGGGCAAGCCGGACCCCGAGCGTACCGAGCTGGTCAAAGCCTTTGTCGTACTCGGCCCGCAGTACCTGGGCGATGCGCAACTGGCTGAAGCCCTGCGTTTGCATGTGCGTCAGCGTCTGTCGGCCCATGCCTATCCCCGCGAAATCGAGTTCGTCAGCGAATTACCCAAAACCCCGAGCGGCAAATTGCAGCGTTTTATTTTGCGCAATCAGGAAATCGCCAAGGCCGAACTGGCCGCAAGCGCCAAAGTCACGGCTTGACCGTCAGGCAAAATTTCAGGACATATCATGCAAATCGAGAACAAGGTTTTTATCGTCACCGGCGGTGCCTCGGGACTGGGGGCTGCAACGGCCGAGATGCTGGTCCAGGCCGGCGCCAGGGTCATGCTGGTGGACATGAACGCCGACGCCGTGGCCGCACAAGCCACCAGGCTTGGCAGCCAGGCCCGCAGCGCGGTAGCGGATATCAGCCAGGAAGGCGCGGCGCAGGCGGCCGTTGAGGCCACGCTAGCGGCCTTCGGCGCCGTCAACGGGCTGGTCAATTGCGCGGGGATCGTGCGCGGCGAAAAAATCCTCGGCAAAAATGGTCCCCATGCCCTTGAAAGCTTCAGCCAGGTGATCAACGTCAACTTGATCGGCAGCTTCAACATGCTGCGCCTGGCCGCCGAGGCGATTGCGCAAGCCACTGCCGATGCAGAGGGTGAGCGCGGGGTGATCATCAATACTGCCTCGGCTGCCGCCTTTGACGGTCAGATCGGCCAGGCGGCCTATGCCGCTTCCAAAGGTGCAATCGCCAGTCTGACCCTGCCTGCGGCGCGTGAATTGGCGCGTTTCGGGATTCGGGTGATGACCATCGCCCCGGGCATTTTTGAAACGCCGATGATGGCCGGCATGACCCCGCAGGTGCGTGAATCGCTGGCCGCCGGCGTGCCGTTCCCTGCGCGCCTGGGCAAACCTGCCGAGTACGCTGCGCTGGTGCGGCACATCATTGAAAACAGCATGCTCAATGGCGAGGTGATCCGTCTCGACGGTGCCTTGCGCATGGCCGCCAAATAAGAGGTATGAAATGACAATTGCCAATGATCCGGTAGTGATTGTGAGTGTGGCGCGTACGCCCATGGGTGGTTTTCAGGGCGACTTCAAAGGCCTGACTGCACCGCAACTGGGCGCTGCTGCCATACGTGCCGCGGTCGAGCGCGCCGGCGTAGCACCCGATGGCGTGGAAGAAGTGCTGTTCGGTTGCGTACTGTCGGCCGGTCTCGGTCAGGCCCCTGCCCGACAAGCCGCCCTGGGGGCAGGGCTGGACAAGGGGACGCGCTGCACCACCCTCAACAAGATGTGCGGCTCGGGTATGGAGGCCGCCATTTTGGCCCACGACCGGCTGCTGGCCGGCAGTGTCGATGTGGTGGTGGCCGGGGGCATGGAAAGCATGTCCAACGCCCCCTATTTGCTCGACCGTGCCCGCAGCGGTTACCGCATGGGGCATGGCCGGGTACTGGACCACATGTTCCTCGACGGCCTGGAAGACGCTTACGAGCGAGGACGTCTGATGGGCACTTTTGCCGAAGATTGTGCCCAGGCCCACGGCTTCACCCGTGAAGCCCAGGACGCCTTTGCCGTGGCTTCGCTGACCCGTGCCCAGCAAGCGATCAAGGACGGCAGCTTCAGCGCCGAGATCGTGCCGGTGCAGGTGACTGTCGGCAAAGCGCAGCACCTGATCAGTGATGACGAGCAGCCGCCCAAAGCCAATCTGGCAAAAATCCCGAGCCTCAAACCGGCTTTTCGCGAAGGCGGAACGGTGACGGCAGCCAACTCCAGTTCGATTTCCGACGGCGCGGCGGCCCTGGTGTTGATGCGCAGCTCGCAAGCGCAAAAACGCGGCCTCAAACCATTGGCGGTCATCCACGGCCATGCGGCCTTTGCCGATGAGCCCGGGCTATTTCCGACGGCGCCCGTGGGGGCGATCAAGCGGCTGATGAGCAAGACCGGCTGGACCCTGGATACAGTCGACCTGTTCGAAATCAACGAAGCCTTTGCAGTGGTCAGTCTGGTCACCATGGACGAGCTGGCTATCCCCCACAGCAAGGTCAATGTCTACGGTGGCGCCTGTGCCCTGGGCCATCCGATTGGCGCCTCGGGCGCGCGGATTCTGGTGACTCTGATTTCGGCCTTGCGCCAGCACAAGCTCAAGCGCGGCGTAGCAGCGATCTGCATCGGCGGCGGTGAAGCCACGGCAATTGCCGTGGAATGTCTGGATTAAGGAACTCGTATGCTTGCCACATCAGAACAATTACAGATTCGCGACGCGGCGCAGCAGTTTGCCCAGGAGCGTTTGAAGCCCTTTGCAGCCGAGTGGGACAAGCAGCATCGCTTCCCGCGCGAAGCCATCAACGAGATGGCCGGGCTGGGTTTTTTCGGCATGCTGGTGCCCGAAGAGTGGGGCGGCTGTGACACCGGCTACCAGGCTTACGCCATGGCCCTTGAAGAAATTGCCGCTGGCGATGGTTCCTGTTCGACCATCATGAGCGTGCACAACTCGGTGGGGTGTGTGCCTATCCTCAAGTACGGCACCGAGCAGCAGAAACGCGAGTTCCTCATCCCGCTGGCCAGTGGTGCAATGCTGGGCGCCTTTGCCCTGACCGAGCCACAAGCCGGCTCAGATGCCAGCGACCTGAAAACCCGGGCTCGCCGCGAAGGCGACTACTACGTGCTCAATGGCTGCAAGCAGTTCATCACCTCGGGGCAAAATGCCGGCGTGGTGATAGTGTTTGCCGTCACCGATCCTGCGGCGGGCAAGCGCGGGATTACGGCCTTTATCGTGCCCACAGATGCGCCGGGCTACAGCGTGGCGCGGGTTGAAGACAAGCTGGGGCAGCATGCCTCGGACACCTGCCAGATCCTGTTTACTGACCTGAAAATTCCGCTCGCCAACCGCTTGGGCGAAGAAGGGCAGGGCTACAAGATTGCCCTGGGCAACCTGGAAGGCGGTCGCATCGGCATTGCCTCACAGGCGGTGGGCATGGCTCGCGCAGCCTTTGAGGCCGCCCGTGATTATGCCCGCGAGCGCGTGACGTTCGGTCAGCCGCTGATTGAGCATCAGGCGGTAGCGTTTCGCCTGGCCGACATGTCCACCGAAATCGCCGTCGCCCGGCAAATGGTGCGCTACGCCGCTGCCCTGCGGGACAGCGGGCAATCGGCGCTGGTCGAGGCCTCCCAGGCCAAGCTGTTCGCCTCGGAAATGGCCGAGCGCGTCTGTTCCCGGGCGTTGCAAACCCTGGGCGGTTATGGCTACCTGAACGACTTCCCGCTGGAGCGGATCTATCGCGATGTGCGGGTATGCCAGATCTACGAAGGCACCAGCGATATCCAGCGCATGGTTATTGCGCGCAATCTTTGAATTGAGGACTTGATCGATGAGCTACGAAACCATTCTGCTGGACATCCACGACCATGTTGGCCTGATCACCCTGAACCGGCCGCAGGCGCTGAACGCCCTGAATGCGCAACTGATCAGTGAAGTGAACCATGCGCTGGACCAGCTGGAAGCCGACAACAGCATTGGCTGCATCGTTATCACCGGTTCGAAAAAATCCTTTGCTGCGGGCGCAGATATCAAGGAAATGGCCGACCTGACTTACCCGCAAATCTATCTGGAAGACCTGTTTTGCGACAGTGACCGAGTGGCTACCCGGCGCAAGCCGATCATTGCCGCGGTGGCTGGTTTTGCCTTGGGCGGCGGCTGCGAACTGGCGATGATGTGCGACTTTATCCTGGCTGGCGATAACGCCAAATTCGGCCAGCCGGAAATCAATCTCGGGGTGCTGCCGGGTATGGGTGGAACCCAGCGCCTGACCCGCGCAGTGGGTAAGGCCAAGGCGATGGACATGTGCCTCAGCGGTCGCTTCATGGGCGCTGAAGAAGCCGAGCGTTCAGGGTTGGTCTCCCGTGTGGTACCGGTTGATGAGTTGCTGGAAGAAGCCTTGAAAGTCGCCGCGACCATTGCCAGCAAATCGTTGCCGGTGCTGATGCTGACCAAGGAAAGCGTCAATCGCGCGTTTGAAGTCAGCTTGACGGAAGGCGTGCGCTTTGAGCGCCGGGTATTCCACTCCCTGTTCGCGACCCAAGACCAGAAAGAAGGCATGGCCGCATTCGTAGGCAAGCGCGCAGCACAGTTCAAAAATCAGTAACCCCCCCTGTAAGAGCGAGCAAGCTCGCTCCTACAGGTTTGTTGCCAGATCAGACATTTCTTCAGGTCCCGGGCAATCACCATGCGCTGAGTGAATCCGGCTGACTGGCACGCCGCGGTAAGCACCAAACCTCTGTAGGAGCGAGCTTGCTCGCGAGCTTTAGAGGCTCGCGAGGCAAGCTCGCTCCTACAGATTTGTAGTCAAATCAGACGTTTCTTCAGCCCCCGGGCAATCACCATGCGCTGAGTGAATCCGGCTGATTGGCACGCCGCGGTAAGCACCAATCCTCTGTAGGAGCGAGCTTGCTCGCGAGCTTTAGAGGCTCGCGAGGCAAGCTCGCTCCTACAGGTTTGTTGTCAAATCAGACGTTTCTTCAGCCCCCGGGCAATCACCATGCGCGGAGTGAGTCCGGCTAACTGGCACGCCGCGGCAAGCACCAAACCTCTGTAGGAGCGAGCTTGCCTCGCGAGCTTTAGAGGCTCGCGAGCAAGCTCGCTCCTGCAGGTTTGTTGTCAGATCAGATAGTTCTTCAGCTCCCGGGTAATCACCATGCGCGGAGTGAGTCCGGCTAACTGGCACGCCGTGGCAAGCACCAATCCTCTGTAGGAGCGAGCTTGCCTCGCGAGCGTTAGAGGCTCGCGAGGCAAGCTCGCTCCTACAGGTTTGTTGTCAGATCAGATAGTTCTTCAGCTCCCGGGCAATCACCATGCGTTGGATTTCACTCGATCCTTCATAGATCTGGGTGATTCGCGCGTCGCGGTAGTAACGCTCCACCGGATAATCTTCAAGGTAGCCATAGCCGCCATGGATCTGTATGGCTTTGGAACACACAAACTCAGCTATTTCCGAGGCAAACAACTTGGCTTGCGAGGCTTCCGACAAGCACGGTTTGCCCGCGCTGCGCAGTCGGGCTGCATGCAGGATCAGCAACCGTGCTGCATTGAGCCGGGTTTGCATGTCCGCCAGCATGTTGGCCACACTCTGGTGCTCGATGATCGCTTTGTCGAACTGCACCCGGTCACGGGCATACCCCAGCGCCGCTTCAAAAGCGGCACGGGCGATCCCCAGGGCTTGAGCGGCAATCCCTATGCGGCCGCCTTCAAGGTTGGACAGGGCAATCGCCAGGCCTTTGCCGCGCTCACCCAGCAAGCTGGCTTCAGGGACCGTACAGTTGCTCAGGGTGACAGCGCAGGTGTCCGAGGCGCGAATGCCCATTTTGTGTTCGGTGCGGTCAACGATAAAACCCGGGGTGTCGGTGGGCACCAGAAATGCCGAAAGGCCTTTTTTGCCCAACTGCGGATCAGTCACAGCAAACACAATCGCCAGCTTGGCGCGCTTGCCATTGCTGACGAACTGCTTGGCGCCGTTGATCACCCACTGACCGTCACGCAACTCGGCGCGGGTGCGCAGGTTGTGCGCTTCCGATCCGGCCTGGGGTTCGGTCAGGCAAAAACAGCCAATGGCCTGGCCGCTTGCCAGGTCCGCCAGCCAGGTTTCTTTCTGTGCCTGGCTGCCATATTTGAGGATGGGGCCGCAGCCGACCGAGTTATGGATACTCATCAGTGCGCCGGTGGCGCCATCGCCGGCGGAAATCTCTTCCACGGCCAGGGCGTAGGCCACGTAATCGACATAGGTACCGCCCCATTCTTCGGGTACCACCATGCCCAGCAGGCCCAACTCGCCCATTTTCGACACCAGTGCGTCGTCGATCCAGCCGGCCTTTTCCCAGGCCTGGGCATGGGGGGCGATTTCGCGGCGGGCAAAGTCGCGAGCCATGTCGCGGATCATGACCTGCTCTTCAGTCAGTTCGAGGTCTTGCATGGCTCAGACTCCGTGCTGTTTGAAGTGGGTGAAGAAGCTGGCGACATGGGCCGGATCGAGCTCGTCGAGGGTGGCCGGGTTCCAGTGCGGGGTTTTGTCTTTGTCGATAATCAGCGCTCGCACGCCTTCGATCAGGTCGCCGCGATCAAACCACTGACGGTCAAGATGCAGTTCAAGGGCGAAGCATTGTTCCAGCTTGAGTTCGCGGCCGTGGCGCAGCATTTGCAGGGTCACAGCCATGCCTAAAGGCGAGCGTGTCTGCAGCAGGTCGGCGGTTTCAAGCGCCCACTCGCGGCTTTCGGCAGCTGTTGTCGCGCGCAGTGCGGCGACGATGGCGGGCACGCTGTCGAGGGCGAAAACCTGATCAATCAAGGGGCGGAATTTGGCCAGCGGAGCATCAGGCAAGTTGGGCACGGCGAAAGTGGCCAGTAGCGCCTTAAGGTCTTCAAGGGGGTTTTGCTGCCATTGCAGGGTGTCGAGGCTTTGATCCAGTTCAGGCAGTCGGGCACTTTCGGTGTAGCAGTCGGCAAGGCCGCAATACAGCGCGTCAGCGGCGCGGATGTGCACGCCGCTGACCCCCAGGTAGGTGCCCAGCTGGCCCGGGGTTCGGGTCAGGAAATAACTGCCGCCCACGTCCGGAAAATAACCGATCGAAACTTCGGGCATTGCCAGTCGACTGCGCTCTGTCACCAGCCGCAGGTCGGCGCCCTGGGCCAGTCCCATGCCGCCACCCAGAACGTAGCCGTCCATCAGCGCGAGCACCGGTTTGGGGTAGTGATGCAGGGTCAGGTCGAGGGCGTACTCTTCTTCGAAAAAGGTTTTGTGCAGGGTGCCACCGCTCTTGTAACTGTCATACAGCGAGCGAATGTCGCCGCCGGCACAGAAGGCTTTTTCGCCTGCTCCGCGCAGCACGACTGCCTTGATCCTTGAGTCCTGGGCCCAGGCATCGAGCTGATGTTGCAGGCTGCGCACCATTTCCAGGTCGATTGCGTTGAGGCCGGCGGGGCGGTTCAGGGTCAGGTGGCCAATCTGGTTGCGCACCTGGGCCAGGACCGTGCTTTGAGTCGGCTCGACATCCTGTGTCGGTGAGGATGAAACCTGAGCAGTCATCACTAACTCCCTGCTTTGTCTTGTTATTAGGTGTGTTCGCGGGCGAACGATAGTCGATGCTAACAGTGCAAATTTGCACTGTACAACCCTGATAAGTGCAGGGTTGGTGTGCATTTTTGCATGTCGGGTGTGCAGCAATACGCAGGCTTACTGCGCCAGCCAGCCACCGTCGACATTCCATGCCGCACCGCGCACCTGACTGCCGGCTTCGCTGCACAGGAACAGCACCAGTTCACCCAGTTGCGGCGGGGTGACGAACTCCAGTGAGGGTTGTTTCTCGGCCAGCAGATCGTGCTGCGCCTGGTAGGGGTCGATACCCTGGCTGATACGCTGGTCAATCTGCTTCTGGACCAGCGGGGTCAATACCCAGCCAGGGCAAATTGCGTTGCAGGTGATGTTGCTGGTGGCAGTTTCAAGGCCCACGACTTTGGTCAGGCCGATGACCCCATGTTTGGCGGCCACATAAGCAGCTTTGCCGACCGAGCCCACCAGCCCATGCACCGAGGCAATATTGACGATGCGACCCCAGCCACGTTTGCGCATGCCCGGCAAGGCAAGGCGGGTGCTGTGGAAGACCGCAGACAGGTTGATGGCGATGATCGAGTCCCAGCGCTCCACCGGGAATTCTTCAACGCTGCAGACATGCTGAATGCCGGCGTTATTGACCAGGATGTCGATGCCGCCGAATTCACGTTCGGCGTAGCTGAGCATGTCGGCGATTTGTGCGGGATCACTGACATCTGCCGGATGATGGCCAACCTTGCCGCCGAACTGTTCCATCTCGGCAACGACTTTGCTGGCGTCGCCAAAACCGTTGAGTATCAGGTCGGCTCCAGCTCTGGCCAGACTCTGTGCGATGCCCAGGCCGATGCCGCTGGTGGAGCCGGTAACCAAGGCAGTTTTACCCTTAAGGCTCATGATCAATTCCTCAGGTGAGACACGACGGGTTCGTGAATGAGGAAACGTAGCACGAGGCTTGCAATCGCGGATACGAAACGGCCCGCCAAAGGCGGCAATGCTGTTCATTCAAACCACTGCGATTACAACCGCAGGGTTTACTTATGTGAACTGCATTGCCCCAAAAGGCGGGCCGTTTTCACGCAGGGCCGGGATCAGTCCTGGCGGCTGGTGACTTCCAGCAGGTGGTAGCCGAACTGGGTTTTAACCGGGCCTTGCACCACGTTGATTGGCGCGCTGAATACGACAGTGTCGAATTCCTTGACCATCTGGCCCGGGCCGAACGAGCCCAGATCGCCGCCTTGACGGCTGGACGGGCAAGTGGAGTTAGCTTTTGCGACTTCGGCGAAATCAGCGCCGCCTTCGATTTGTGCTTTCAGTTCGTTGCACTTGTCTTCGCTGGCAACGAGGATGTGACGGGCAGTGGCTTTAGCCATGAGAGAGTACTCCTTTCAAGAAAGTGCTGAGCCTACCGGATTCAGTGGGGTTTTTCCTGGCAAAAGTTCCCGGGGCGGCATTTTTGCTGCCGCCCCGGCTCTCTCAGGCGCTAGCCTTGGCGCAGAGGCGCTGCGCCTGCAGTTGTCCGGCTGCATGGCGCAGCAGTTGTTCGGTCGCATCCCAGCCCAGGCAACCGTCGGTCACGGACACGCCGTAACGCAGGGTTGCGCTCAACGGCTGGCAGCCTTCGAACAGATGGCTTTCGAGCATCATGCCGATCAGCGAGCGGTCGCCTTCCAGGCGCTGGGCAAGTACGTCATTGAACACCTCGGGCTGGCGCAGTGGATTTTTGCTGCTGTTGGCGTGGCTGCAGTCCACCATCAATCGGGCGGGTATGGCATTTTTCTCAAGCCCGGCCCGGGCGCGGGCCACGCTGGTGCGGTCGTAGTTCGGGCCGCTATGGCCGCCGCGCAGCACCAGATGGGTGTCGGGGTTGCCCGGGGTCTGGACGATTGCCGGATGGCCCTGGCTGTCGACCCCGAAGTGACGATGGCCATGGGCGGCAGAGCGCATGGCATCGCTGGCAATCGCCACGCCGCCGTCGGTGCCGTTTTTGAATCCTACGGGCATCGCGAGGCCGCTGGCCATTTCGCGGTGAATTTGCGACTCGGTGGTGCGTGCGCCAATGGCCACCCAGCCCAGCAGGTCGTCGAAGTAACCGGCAGCCATGGGTTGCAGTAGTTCCGTAGCAATTGGCAGGCCCATGCCCAGCATCTCGAGCATCAGTTCGCGGGACAGGGTAAGGCCGTGGGCCATGTCATCACTGCCATCCAGGTGCGGGTCGTAGGCCAGGCCTTTCCAGCCCACAGTGGTGCGAGGTTTTTCGATGTAGGCACGCATCACCAGCAACATGTCGTCGCGCAGATCGTGGGCCAGAGCGGCAAGGTTGCTGGCGTATTCCAGAGCAGAGACCGGGTCATGGATGGAGCAGGGGCCGACCACTATCAGTAAGCGGGAGTCTTCACCGTTCAAGATGGCGCGAATGGCCTGGCGTTGCTGGCTGACCTGACGGCCAAGGGTGTCGCTTAGGGGCAGCTGCTGTTTGAGCTGCGCCGCGCCGGGCAGGCGTCGGGTCAATACGGATGCAGGAGACTGGTGTACCGGCAGAGCAGAAATGGATGCGTTCATGGTGTACGTCCTGGGCAGGCGGCGGATTGTTCCGCGCGCTCGGCCCTACTGGGGTGTTCGACAATTGGCCAGACTGGCTGTGAGTGCATGCGTGCCACCAATGTGGGTCCGTTCGGAGGCGGCTGACTGTCCCGAGCGGCGGCTGATAAATCGCCATGCAGTGCAAAGGTCGAAGCGGTAATAAGTGGCGTAGTTCATGGGGAAGATTCCTTTAATTAATGATTTTCGGGGCCTGAAAAAACAAAACCCCCGGTCGGGAAGCCGACCGGGGGTGAGAATTCTCTGGTAGGCGACCCCTAAGTAGTGGGCGCCGTGTGGGTATCAGGCGCGCCAGTGGCTAAACCAATACCCAAAATAAAATCGTGCAGCGTTCGCGCACACAGATTCGGCCACGCGAGATTCGCCTGTGGTCTTACAAATGTCTGTGGGGGCGTGATGCAACATGTGCTGTCTCCGATAAGTGCTGGGAGCTTACTCGACTCCCCCGGACCTGTTCAATCAAAAAATACTATGGGCCCGAGCTGGCAAAACTATGGGCGCGCGCAGGGGGCAGGGAAGGGGTGGCAACCACAACCGGTCACGTTTGTGTCCTGCAAGGTCACGGCTTTGCGCTTGCTTTGCAGTTTTGCCATGGATCATTGGCTCATGATAGGTAGGTTGGGTTAAGAGTTTTTTGCTAAGGTGTCGGCAATCAACCAAGACCAATTTGCGAGGTGTCGACTTGATTCGGGTTCTAGTGGTCGATGACCATGATCTTGTGCGTACAGGCATCACCAGAATGCTGGCCGATATCGAGGGCCTGCAAGTGGTCGGTCAAGCCGAGTCCGGTGAGGAGTCGCTGATCAAGGCGCGTGAGCTAAAACCGGATGTGGTCTTGATGGATGTCAAAATGCCCGGTATTGGCGGCCTCGAAGCTACCCGCAAAATGATGCGCAGCCACCCTGACATCAAAGTGGTTGCAGTGACTGTGTGCGAAGAGGATCCGTTCCCGACGCGGCTCTTACAGGCTGGGGCTGCCGGGTACATGACCAAGGGTGCCGGTCTCGCAGAAATGGTCCAGGCCATTCGCCTGGTGTTCGCCGGCCAGCGCTATATCAGTCCGCAAGTGGCTCAGCAGCTGGCGCTCAAGTCGTTCCAGCCTGCCAGCGACTCGCCGTTCGATGCCTTGTCCGAGCGAGAAATCCAGATTGCCCTGATGATTGTCGGCTGCCAGAAGGTCCAGGTGATTTCCGACAAACTTTGCCTGTCCCCGAAAACGGTCAACACCTATCGCTATCGGATATTCGAGAAGCTGTCAGTCAAAAGTGATGTGGAACTGGCCTTGCTGGCTGTCCGGCACGGCATGGTAGACGCTGGTTGACGATGACTGACAAGTTCGATGCCAGTGCGTTTCTTTCGACCTGCAGCGGTCGGCCCGGCGTGTATCGCATGTTCGATGGCGATGCGCGACTGCTTTACGTGGGCAAAGCCAAGAACCTCAAAAAGCGCTTGGCCAGCTATTTCCGCAAAACCGGCCTGGCGCCCAAAACAGCGGCGCTGGTGGGGCGTATCGCGCAAATTGAAACCACCATTACGGCTAACGAAACCGAGGCGCTGCTACTTGAGCAGACCCTGATCAAAGAGTGGCGGCCGCCGTATAACATCCTGTTGCGCGACGACAAGTCCTATCCTTACGTGTTTCTGTCGGACGGCCAGTACCCGCGCCTGAGCATTCATCGCGGCGCCAAAAAACTGAAGGGCAAGTATTTCGGACCTTACCCCAGCGCCGGGGCCATTCGTGAAAGCCTGAGCATCCTGCAAAAAACCTTTATGGTGCGCCAGTGCGAAGACAGCTACTTCAAAAACCGCACCCGTCCTTGCTTGCAGTATCAGATCAAGCGCTGCAAGGGGCCTTGCGTCGGGCTGGTTGACCCCCAGGTGTATGCCGAAGATGTGCGCCACTCAGTGATGTTCCTTGAAGGCCGCAGCAGTGCGCTGACCGACGAGTTGAACAGCGAGATGGAGCAGGCCGCCAGCACCCTGGACTTTGAACGCGCTGCCGAAGTGCGTGACCAGATATCGTTGCTGCGCCGGGTTCAGGATCAGCAAAGCATGGAGGGCGGCACCGGCGATGTGGATGTCATCGCCGCGTTCGTCAACCCGGGCGGTGCCTGTGTGCATTTAATCAATGTGCGCGGCGGGCGAGTGCTGGGCAGCAAGAACTTCTTCCCCCAGGTCGGGATCGAGGAGGACGTTGCCGAAGTCATGGCCGCCTTCCTCGGGCAGTACTACATCAGCAGCCCTGAGCGCGATCTGCCGAGCGAATTGATCGTTAACGTCGAGCATGAAAGTTTCGACGCAATCATCGATGCCATCGAGGCCCTGCGTGGACGGGAACTGGCCATCAGTTACCGTGTGCGCGGCACCCGTGCCCGCTGGCAGCAATTGGCGGTGACCAATGCCGAGCAGGCTCTGGGCGCCCGCCTGGCCAACCGTCTGCATGTGGCGGCGCGCTTTGAAGCCCTGGCTCAAGTGCTCAAACTCGATGAGATCCCGCAACGGCTGGAGTGTTATGACATCAGTCACTCCAGTGGCGAAGCAACGGTTGCGTCCTGCGTGGTATTTGGCCCTGAAGGTCCGATCAAGTCCGACTACCGGCGTTTCAACATCGAGGGCGTCACCCCTGGCGATGACTATGGCGCCATGCATCAGGCACTGATGCGCCGTTTTAGCCGGCTAAAAGAGGGCGAGGGCAAGCTGCCGGACATTCTGCTGGTGGATGGCGGCAAGGGGCAGTTGTCGATGGCCCGCGATGTGCTCAATGAACTGGCAATCCCGGACCTGGTGTTGCTCGGTGTGGCCAAGGGCACCACCCGCAAGGCAGGCTTCGAAACCCTCTACCTGAACGACGCGGCCCATGAGTTCACGCTCAAAGGTGATTCGCCGGCCTTGCATCTGATCCAGCAGATCCGCGACGAAGCTCACCGCTTTGCCATTACCGGGCATCGTGCCCGGCGTGGCAAAACCCGGCGCACCTCAACCCTGGAAGGCATCGCCGGGGTAGGGCCGACCCGCCGTCGCGACTTGCTGAAGCATTTTGGCGGGCTGCAGGAGCTGACCCGTGCCAGCATCGAAGAAATCGCCAAGGCGCCGGGGATCAGCAAAAAACTCGCAGAGCTGATTTATGCGAATCTGCACAGCGAATAAATAACCCCTTGGCCCCCGGGTTCTCTTCACAAGACCTCAAACCTGCCCTTGTCGCTTAAACTGGCTGCTCAGCAGGGCAGCCGATTCTGGTATGGTTGGGGTCTGTCACATTATCCGACTTGTGTGGGAACTCTGTTAGACATGCACCGGGAATGCTCCTAGAATTTGTCTCTCAGACCGCAACACCGAGTAGACTGCCCCCCTCACCTCGTAGCCAGTTGTGCCGATGAATATCCCTAATTTGATCACCGTACTACGCGTTCTGCTGATTCCTTTCTTTATTCTGTTGTTCTATCTCCCCTATAGCTGGAGCTATGTGGCCTCCAGTTCAGTCTTCGCATTTGCGGCGGCGACGGACTGGCTCGACGGATACCTGGCCCGGCGGCTGGAGCAAAGCACCCCGTTTGGCGCTTTCCTGGACCCGGTTGCCGACAAGCTGATGGTCGCTGTAGCCCTGGTTTTGCTGGTGCAGGAACATCACAACGTGTGGCTGACCCTGCCTGCGGCAGTGATCATTGGCCGTGAAATCGTAATCTCTGCGCTCCGTGAATGGATGGCAGAGCTGGGCGCGCGGGCACAAGTTGCCGTGTCCAACATGGGCAAGTGGAAGACCGCGGCACAAATGCTGGCGTTGATCATCCTGCTGGCCAATCCGTCCGATTTCAGCTTCTGGGTAGTGGTGGGTTATGCACTGCTGCTGGTCGCTGCGGGGCTTACCCTGTGGTCGATGGTGCAGTATTTGCGGGCTGCCTGGCCGCATTTGAAGACCACCTCGACCAAATAAATAAAACTTTTTGAATCAAGGGCTTGACGCATTTTTTGATTCATATAGAATGCCGGCACCAAGACGCGGGAATAGCTCAGTTGGTAGAGCACGACCTTGCCAAGGTCGGGGTCGCGAGTTCGAGTCTCGTTTCCCGCTCCAAACATTGCACTGCAGATTTTTACCGATCTGCAAGTGATTGAAACAAGGACCTTCGGGTCCTTTTTTCGTTGCGGCGAAAACCACTGAAATCCAGCACTGTCCGGTGTGTCCTGTATTTGGTCCGGGAGGATGGCGCACAGGGAAAGGCAGATTGTTGCGGAGCAATTCAGCCAGCAAAAAAAGCCGTTGGCCCTGACTCTGATCAAGCCTTCGCGCGGGCATTATCAGAAATCTTTATTGAGTGTGTCCGTATCGCGGGTATTGAACCCATGCCGGCAAACTAGCCTCATACAAGCGCGCCTTGATGGTCCAAAGTATTAATCTTTGTAAACTCTCTAGGCATCAGGGTTGTATCGTTCGTTATATGTCCGGGCTTTAATACGTTGACAGGGCCCTAACAGTTGTTCGGCAGGTGTCCGGCTTTATTATGCGCATGACAGTATTCTGCTTTTCTCTGTAATGAACTTTATGGTTTGTTAAATCTGTATTTGTGCCTTCGAACAGTCTGTTGGTTATTGCGTTTAAAATATGGGTGCCAAATTCGGCAGGGTTTACTGCCTGCATTGATTATCTGTTGTATGTCTAATTAGTCGTCCACGGATCGTATTGATAATACAGGGGGTTTTGAGAGGTTTGGTACTGTATGCAGGCACTATAGTAGAGCTGTGGGTGATTGACGAGTTTTTAAGAGTGCTCTGATTGTTATAAGTTGATGTCTGTGGTTTTCGACCCGCTAGCAACTTGAGGTTACATAAATCAACCCTGCTTGAGTGTTTTTAATGTTGGGCAGTGCTTTAGACTTTTCGGCGTTAATTTTAACGCTGCCTTATTAACTAATATTGGCCGTAATAATTAATACGCAATGTTTTTTAAGATGATAAGGGTCTAGATAGATGGCAACTCCGAATACGCCTGCTTTTATTACGCAAATAGTTGATCAGTGCATTGACTACACTGGCGATATTTTTGATCGTGGAATCACAGTCGACCCAACTCCCCAGTTGAGCGGCAGGGCGCCTGCCAACAGCCCTGTATATATATATGACGGTGGGAAACTGATCGGTAGTGCAAAGGCGGACGGGAGTGGGAACTGGAGTTTCACCCCTGATCGCGAACTTGGCACCGGCTTACATGCTCTCACCGTTATGGCTCACGGCAAAATGAGCGAGCCGCTAATTATCACTGTTGAGGCAAGCGGTGCCTCCACTGGTCGTCCAGTCATTACCAGTGTTGTCGACAATCAAGGTGAGTCGGGTCAGGTGGAGCATGGCGCGACCATCAGCGACAAATCGCCCACCCTGTCCGGCACTGCAGCCCCTAACGCCTATGTCGAGATTTTTTCCAGCGGTCGGTCCGTTGGCGTTGTCCAGGCCAATGCCGAAGGCCACTGGAGCATCACCCCGACGTTGCCAGAAGGGCTGAATATCCTTAGCGTCAAGTCGCAGGGGCAATACAGCGAAATTTTCACACTTAATATTGAGACAGCGACCACGGTCAAACCGACCATCGAGAACGTCTACGACAATCAGGGTACGTCAGGCCTGGTGGGCGAGGGCGCCATCACCGACGACAACACGCCCACGGTCTCGGGTAATGCGCGGCCGGGTGCAATTGTTCAGCTGTATGCCAACGGTCGCGAAGTCGGTCGCACCCAGGCCGACAGCAACGGCAACTGGAGCATCACCACTTCCGCTCTGGAAAACGGCCAGCAGGTGCTGAAAGTAGCTTCCGAAGGCCAGTTCAGCGACGGTTTCACCATCAATGTCGAGGCTTTCACAACCCCTCCACTGAGCATCCAGAGCGTCTACGACAATCAGGGTTCGTCAGGCTTGGTGGGCGAGGGCGCCATCACCGATGACAACACTCCGACGGTCTCGGGTAATGCGCGGCCGGGTGCAATTGTTCAGCTGTATGCCAACGGTCGCGAAGTCGGTCGCACCCAGGCCGACAGCAACGGTAACTGGAGCATCACCACTTCCGCTCTGGAAAACGGCCAGCAAGTGCTGAAAGTAGCCTCCGAAGGCCAGTTCAGCGACGGTTTCACCATCAATGTCGAGGCTATCACAACCCCTCCACTGAGCATTCAGAGCGTCTACGACAATCAGGGTACGTCAGGCCTGGTGGGCGAAGGTGCCATCACCGACGACAACACCCCCACGGTCTCGGGTAATGCGCGGCCGGGTGCAATTGTTCAGCTGTATGCCAACGGTCGCGAAGTCGGTCGCACCCAGGCCGACAGCAACGGCAACTGGAGCATCACCACTTCCGCTCTGGAAAACGGCCAGCAGGTGCTGAAAGTAGCTTCCGAAGGCCAGTTCAGCGACGGTTTCACCATCAATGTCGAGGCTTTCACAACCCCTCCACTGAGCATTCAGAGCGTCTACGACAATCAGGGTACGTCAGGCCTGGTGGGCGAAGGTGCCATCACCGACGACAACACCCCCACGGTCTCGGGCAATGCGCGGCCGGGTGCAATTGTTCAGCTGTATGCCAACGGTCGTGAAGTGGGTCGCACCCAGGCCGACAGCAACGGCAACTGGAGCATCACCACTTCCGCTCTGGAAAACGGCCAGCAGGTGCTGAAAGTAGCCTCCGAGGGCCAGTTCAGCGACAGCTACACAATTGATGTTCAGGTGCCGGCCGAAGTGGGTGAGCCGATCCGGCCTGCCATCGAATATGTATATGACGATTTCGGCAGTGATGTCGGGCAACGCTACAGTGGCGATACGATTGACGATCGATCGCCCGTGCTGGCCGGTACAGCAGGCCCGCACGCAATCGTTCAGATCTACTCCAATGGCCAACTGATCCATACCCTGCAGGCCAACGATACAGGGTACTGGGGTTTCACAGCCTGGCTGCCATATGGGGAGCATACGCTCACGGCGGTGGTCGGCGGTGTCAGCAGTGAGCCGTTCGACCTCACTATCGTTGACCCGTTGCAAGAGCCCGTAGCGGACGAATACAGCCACGCGCTGTCACTCGACAATGTATTGGCCGATAGCCACCTCGATGTGTTTGGCGAAACCGTTGCGCCTGTGGCTGAGCTGGATCCCGTGCAGACCCTGAGGCTGATGGACGCGTTTCTGTCCGAAGCCGGGCATGCGCCGTCTGGCAGCGTCGCGGGCTTCACTTGCATGGCTTTTACACCGGAGCTGTTACTACCTGTTGAGGAGTTGCTGCAACCGCCGCTGTGATGGTTCTCGCCTGAAAACATGCTGCAGGTCGGCCGGTCTTTGAACACCGACTCAGTTGTATAAGCGGGAATTCCGCGATGCCGGTTGCCGGTATCGCGGTTTTTTTGCCTTGCGTTTCTCCAGGCTCGACTGCCAACCGTCCAGGCTGTTCAGCGGCAGGGTTCAGCGCTTGTTTAACCGCAGTCAGCATGTCTTCAAAGCATATCGAACTCTATTCCCAATGGACCCAAGGTCCCCGCATGCGATCGCCCTACCGCTGCGGGTGATCGTCCAATACCAATTTCGCCGTATGGCGAACCCTCTTCAGGAAGCATGTGATGGCCACAGACATGCCTGTCAATTCAAGCATGGAGGCTCGGGCGGTGCCTGAGCCTTCGACCACTATCGAGGATTCGCTCTTGCAGAGCGTGTCATGGATTTGTGACCACTATGGTTTGGGCAAGTCGCCCCAGGCTCTCACCGCCGGCTTGCCCAAGGGCAGCTTGCTCTCGCCCTCGCTGGCCTTGGCAGCGCTGGCCAATGCCGGTTTCACGGCTGGTCTGGTGGACCGGCGCCTGTATGCCCTGCCAAAGCAGTTGATGCCAATGATCCTGCTGCGCAAGGAGCAGGGTGCCTGCATTTTGCTGGATCGACGGATTGATACCGATAGCGAAAAAAAATCCCGTTACCGCTACCATCTGGTCTTGCCGGAGCTGGGCAATGAGCCTGTCGAACTCGGCCAGGCAGATATGGACGCGATGTATGCCGGTCATGCCGTTCTGGTCAAGCCAACCGCCAGGATCGATACCCGCGCCGGTGATCAAACGCTTCGGCCTGCCGGCCACTGGCTGTTCAACACCCTGTGGCGCTATCGCCGCTACTACCGCAGTGCGGCCATCGGCGCGGTACTGGTGAACGTGCTGGCGCTGGCCAGCATCTTTTTCACCATGAACGTCTATGACCGGGTGGTGCCCAACCAGGCTTTTATCACCTTGTGGTCGCTGGGCATCGGTGTGGCGATCGCGATGATCTTTGAGGCCATTGCACGCTATGTGCGGGCCTACCTGCTGGATGTCGCCGGTAAAAAGGCGGATCTGGTGCTGGGCAGCATGTTGTTTCGCCAAGCGTTGTCGGTGCAGATGGAGCATAAACCGGCGTCATCCGGCTCGTTTGCCAACCAGTTGCGTGAATTTGAGTCGGTGCGTGATTTTGCAACCTCGGCAACCCTGGCAACTATTTCTGATTTGCCATTCGTGTTGCTGTTCGTAGCGGTGATTTTCGCCATCGGCGGCCCATTGGGCTGGATTCCGGTGATGCTGATTCCATTGATTCTGATCATCAGCATTGCCATTCAATGGCCGCTCGCACGCACCATGAAAGAAAACCTTCGGGAGTCGTCGCTCAAGCAAGGCGTGCTGATCGAGTCGGTAGAAGGTCTGGAAACCCTGAAAGCCGTGGGCGGTGAAGCCTACATGCAGCGGCGCTGGGAGCACTTCAGTGCACTGGCGGCCAATACCTCGCTTAAATCGCGCCAGATGAACAACTCGGCCACTGGCATGGTCGCGTTTTTCCAGCAGTTTCAAACCGTGGTGCTGATCATCACCGGGGTTTACCTGATTGATGCCGGTGACCTGAGTATGGGGGCGTTGATTGCTACCGTGATGCTGGCTGGTCGCGCGACTGCACCGCTGGGTCAGGTAGTAGGGCTGGCCATACGTTTTCAGCAGGCCAAGGCAGCCATGCAGTCGCTTAATCGATTGATGGACATGCCCGTGGATCGCGCGCCCGGGACCGAGTACCTGGCTAAGCCGCACCTGACTGGCCAGTTGACTCTCAAAGGTGTCGGTTTCTCTTATCCGGCGCCGCCGATGCAACCTAACCCGCCGATACTCCAAGGCATCAACCTGAAGATCCGGGCCGGTGAGCGTGTGGCAATTCTGGGCCGCATCGGCAGCGGTAAATCGACGCTGTTGCGGATCATGGCGCGCCTTTATCAACCGGTCAGCGGGCAAATGTTCAGTGATGGTCTGGACGTCAGCCAGATCGACCCGGCCGACTGGCGCCAAGCGGTAGGCTACGTGGGGCAAGACGCCCGATTGTTCTATGGCACCTTGCGTGACAACGTGATGATCGGCCGTCCCCAGGCCAGCGCTGAAGAGTTTCTTCGAGTGTTGCGCCTGACCGGCCTGGACCATGTTGCATCCAGGCATCCCAGCGATATCAACCTGCCGATCGGCGAGATGGGCGAAGGCCTTTCCGGCGGGCAGCGCCAGCTGGTTTCGCTGGCACGCAGCCTGATTTCCCGTCCGCAATTGCTGTTGCTGGATGAGCCCACCAGCGCGATGGATTCCCAGACTGAAGTGCTGTTCCTCGAGCACCTCAAGCGGGCCACCGAAGGTCAGTCCATGGTGGTCGTTACTCACCGGCCATCACTGTTGGCCCTGGTCACACGCATCATCGTGGTCGACGACTGCAAGATTGTCGCCGACGGTCCCAAAGACAAAGTCCTCGCGACCTTGTCGGGCAACGCCCAAGGACTGTCCGCAGTCGGCGGCGAGGCCCCGGGCAGCGCCGCCAGAGTCAAGGTCGGCCCGCCACGGCCATTCACCGCGCCAGGCCCTGAAGCGGCCGGTAATCCAGGGCAGGTATCAGCGGTTGGCGAGCCCGCTCGCAAGGACACGTCGCAATGATCAGCAAAATTTTCCGCCGCAACAAGGGTGAGGCCGCGCTCGCGCCCGGCGATGCGGCGTTCATGAATGACGTCCAGGAATCGTTACTGGCCCAGACCACGCCTGGTTCCAAACTGGTGCTGTACCTGATCCTGGGTGTACTGGTCAGCGGGCTTGTCTGGGCCAGTTATGCGCGGGTTGAAGAAATCACCCAGACAGAGGCGAGAGTTATTTCCATGAGTCGTGAACAGGTGATCCAGAGCCTGGAAGGCGGGATCCTGGCACACATGTATGTTCGCGAAGGCGCGGTGGTCGAGAAGGGTGAAGTGCTGCTCAAAATTGACCCGACCCGTGCCCGGTCGAGTTATCGCGAAGCCTTGTCCAAAGTCATCGGCTTGCGGGCCAGCATCACCCGTTTGCGCGCTGAAGCGTATCAGACACCTTTGGATTTCGATGACACGGTCAAGCAGGACCCAAGCGTCGTGGCCCAGGAAACCCAGGCGTTCAATGCGCGCCAGCGAGCGCTGAATGAAAGCGTGTCAGCGCTGGAGCGCAGCCATACCTTGACTATGCGTGAGATCCGCATGGCAGAACCGCTGGCGGCCAAAGGCTTGATGTCGGAGGTTGAATTATTGCGCATGCAGCGTCAGGCCAATGACATCAAATCGCAAATCGTCGAGCGCACCAACAAGTTCCGTGCCGATGCCAATTCGGAGCTCAGCAGAATGGAGATGGAACTGGGCCAGACCCATGAAAACCTCATCGGCAGAGCGGACATCGTTGATCGCACCACTGTGATTGCGCCGGTACGCGGCACGGTGAAAAACGTGCGGGTCAATACCATCGGCGGGGTTATCCAGCCAGGCGAAAATATCCTCGAGATCGTTCCGCTGGAGGAGCAGTTGCTGGTCGAGGGCAAGATTCGTCCCGGCGACGTGGCGTTCCTGCATCCAGGTTTGCCGGCCACGGTAAAAGTCACGGCTTACGATTACGCCATTTATGGCGGCCTGAAGGGCGTTGTCCAGTACATCAGCCCGGACACACTCAAGGACGATCAAAAAGTCGCTGCGGGACGCGCCGACGACACCTATTACCGGGTGCTGGTACTGACCGACAGCAGCACACTTGAAGCCGGTGGCAGGAGCCTGCCGATCATTCCAGGGATGCTGGCGTCGGTGGAAATCCGTACGGGTGAAAAAACCATCCTCGACTATTTGCTCAAGCCCGTCTTGAAGGCTCGCGAAGCGTTCCGGGAGCGCTAATCATGATGTTAAATCTTGCCCGTTCGGGGCATGTTGCGCCGGGCCACCTGGAGAGTAAGTGGCCCATTTGCGTGAGCTGGTTATTCACCCTCTGCCTGGCGGCCTGTTTGAATTCGGCGCCCCTGCAAGCCGAAGAGCAACCGCCAATATCTCAAGCGGTAGCCAGCCAGCCCGTCAGGGTCCAAACGCTTGCAGGCGTGTCCGCCGTTGCGCTGGCAGGGTTGCCGGAACGTGTTGCTGTGCGTACGCCCGGTGCAGTGCCGGGGCCGTCAGAACATGAATTGCGGGATATGTTCTGGCGCGCCGTACAGTCGGCGGTCGAGCTCAGCCCGCTGGTCCGTCGTGCCCAAGCCGAACACCAGGCCGCAGTGGACGATATCGATGAAGCCAAAGGCCAGCGCTGGCCGCAGCTGGGTATTGCCATGCAGTCAAAAACCGCCGGGCTCGGCCCGGGGAAAGACAATATCAGCACCGGCTCGGCGGGGATCAATTTCAATCTCAGCACGCCAGTGTATGACTGGGGCCGTATCGGCAAGACCATCGCCAGCCGCCAGCATCTGGCGCAGGCCGCTAATGCGAGCATTGAGGCGCAGCTGGAAAACACGGCATTCGAAGTGCTGGCTACGATGGTTGAATTGGGTAAACAGCGCATCATCATCGATCTTGGCCAGCAGTACGAAAATCGCATGAGTGATCTGGTACAGATGCTCGCCGGGATCGTTGCGGTCGACAAAGGTCGCTCCAGCGAACTGACTCAGGCCAGGGCGCGTCTGCTCCAGGCGCAGTCGGCACGCGATAATGCGCAAACCCAGGCCTCGGGCGCCGAGATACAGTTGCGCAAACTGATCGGTGAACGACCGATCATGATCCCTCGCACCCGCCAATGGAACATCCGCCTGGCCAGCCTGGACGGGTTGTTGCAGCACCTGGATGATCATCCCGATATCCAGCGGGCTCAATCCAGCGCCCGGGCGGCTCAATTGCAGGCGCAAGTCGTACGTTCATCCTCGTTGCCACAACTGAACTGGGTGATCAGCAAGACCACTGCCGAAGATGGCATTGGCCGCAGCCAGCCACTGCAAACGTCGCTGGCGGTAAGTTGGGCGGCGTTCCGGGGCGGCTCGACACGGGCCGCCGAGCGCGCAGCATTGCAGCGTGCCGAGGCCGGTCGCCAGGAAGCCGAGCAGCAGCGCCTGGATCTTGAGTACTACATCCGCAACGCCAGTCACGATGCCCGAACCCTGTTCGAACGCGCCGAGCTGTACCGGGACTTGACGGCTGAAACCGACCAGATACGCCAGGCGTTTTACCAACAGTGGTACCACTTGGGTAAACGTACGCTTCTGGATGTACTGAGTGCCGAGAGCGATCACTTCAGTAATCAGGTCAGCGAGATCAGCAGTCGTTTCGACGGCTATCAGGCCATTTTTCGGCAGTACGCCAGTGCTGGCTCCTTGCTGCAATGGTTGCGCGGTGGGCGCTGAACCGCATCAGGCCGCCGAAACCGGTCATGAGGTCCAGGCAGATGCAAGTCTCAATGGGCCGCCAGCGGCTGGCAGCCGGCGGCTTCGGGCCGGGGGCGAATGATCAGCAGGGCGGCCGTGGCAATCACCAACGGTACCACCAGCGCGCTGTAATAGCCTGCGGGGCCGCCGTGTTCGAGAAACCAGCCGCCGCTCGCAGAGCCGATGATGGCTCCCACACGCCCCAGCGCAATGGCCCAGCCGGTGGCAGTTGCGCGCAATGCGGTGGGATACGCCTGGGCAACCATGTAGTTCAACACGATTTGCTGACCGCCAATACCCAGGCCTGCGCAACCGGCGAGGGTGAATACCAGTGCCCAGTGGTTGCCACTGTTAGCCAGGCCCAGGCACAGGGCAATGCCAAATCCGAACAGGATCAGCAGCAACAGTCGGGTATTGATTTTCGGCAGGATGATCGAGAGCGGGATCGCGCAAACCACAAACACCGTATTGACCGCCACCGTGCCCATGGGCGCCTGCTCTGCCGGCAGGCCGGTGGCTTTGAGCACGGTAGGCAGCCAGGACAGAAGCATGAACCATGCAATCCAGTTGAACAGGTACACCGTCCATATCCCGAGAGTGTTGCGGGCCAGCCCTGTGCGGAACAAAGAGCTCACCCCGGTTTTAACCTCCAGTTCCGGAACACTGTAGGTACTGTCCGGGTCAATCCGGGTTTTTGTGATGCCTGCGAGGATTTTTCCGATCTGGTTGCGGCTGACAACGCTTTGGCGCCTGGTTAAAAAATACAAGGATTCGGGGAGGGCGAAGATCAATACCGCCAGCAGTAACAGCGGCACGATGCCACCCACTGCAAAGATGCCTTGCCAGCCAATGGACGGCAGCATCCAGGCGGCCAGCAAACCGCCCAGAATGGCCCCGGCAGGCAAACCCAGCAATACCGTAGTCATGATCGTGCCACGCTGTCTGGCGCTGCCGTACTCGGCTGCCAGCGATAGCACCACGGGGGTCGCGCCGCCCATGCCGATGCCTGCAATAAAGCGCAAGACCAGGATCTGTTCCGTCGTTCGGGCAAAGGCGGTCGCCAGGGATGCAATGGCAAACAGTGCGACTGCAGTGATGATGATCGGCCGGCGCCCGAGCTTGTCGGCCATTAACCCCAGAGCCATTGCCCCGAGCACCATGCCGACAATCCCGGCGGTCAGGATCGGTGCCAGCGCACCAGCCCCCAGCCCGAACGCCTGAATGATTGAAGGGCCGGTGAAGGCAATCGCCTGGGTATCGAAACCGTCGAGAATCGCCACGAAAAAACACAGGGCAAAAACCCGCCATTGAAAGGCGCTGATGGGTCTGCTGTCGATCAATTCGGGAATGGAATAGTGCGTGCTCATGGCGGCTCCGGCAGTTCCAGGATTTTTATAGTTATGGGCAGGCACAGCCTGCCGGGGCAGAGGCTAAATGCCGCTGCCGTGGGCGTCTAATATCATTTGGGTGGCGTGCAATACCTCAAAGGTATGGCTGGCGCAGGGGCGGTAAAGACCGGCCATGCAGACCGGTGCTCTGATCCGCTGGCGGTGAGGGGCAGTGAGGCCGCAGGCGACCCCATGCAGCTGGACTGGGGTGTTATTGAAGCAACGGCACGCCGCTGAGTTCCTGCAAGGCTTCGAAGCTGATATCCGCCAGAATTTCACGTACCAGCAGGCCTTGGGCGGTGACGTCCAGAATCGCCAGATCGGTATAGATCCGGCTGACGCAGCCGATGCCCGTCAGCGGATAGGTACACTGCGGCACCAGTTTGCTTTCGCCGGTCTTGGTCAGGTGATCCATCATTACGAATACCTGGCGCGCGCCGGTGGCCAGGTCCATCGCGCCGCCCACCGCAGGGATCGAACCCTCGGCGCCCGTGTGCCAGTTGGCCAGATCGCCTTTGACCGAGACCTGAAAAGCACCCAGTACGGCAATGTCGATGTGGCCGCCGCGCATCATCGAAAACGAATCGGCGTGATGGAAATAGGCGCCACCGGCGAGCAATGTCACATGCTGCTTGCCGGCGTTGATCAGGTCATCATCTTCTTCCCCCGGGGCCGGGCTCGGGCCCATGCCCAGCACGCCGTTCTCGCTGTGCAGGAACACTTCCTTGTCACCCAGGTAGTTCGCCACCAGGGTCGGTACGCCGATGCCCAGGTTTACATAAGCACCCTCGAGAATATCCTCGGCCACGCGCTGGGCCATTTCATTGCGCGAAAGTTTTTTCATGACGGTCATGGTGGGCCTCAGTTGACGTTGGCGATCGGGGAGCGGGCGGATGGCACCTGGACCACACGCTGGACAAAGATCCCCGGGGTGATGATGTGCTCGGGGTCCAGTTCACCCAGCTCGACGATCCGGTTGACCTGGGCGATGGCCGTGGTCGCCGCCATGGCCATGATCGGTCCGAAGTTACGCGCGGCTTTGCGGTAGGTCAGGTTGCCCCAGCGGTCGCCCTGTTCGGCCTTGATCAGCGCGACATCGGCGTGCAGTGGCATTTCCAGCACATAGTTGCGGCCCTCGATGACCCGGGTTTCCTTGCCTTCGGCCAACAACGTGCCGTACCCGGTCGGGGAATAGAACGCACCGATTCCTGAGCCCGCCGCACGGATGCGTTCGGCCAGGTTGCCCTGGGGTACCACCTCCAGCTGCACTTTCCCGGCCCGGTACAGCTCGTCAAACACATAGGAGTCGGACTGGCGCGGGAACGAGCAAATCACCTTGGCGACCCGTCCGGCCTTGAGCAGTGCGGCCAGGCCGATTTCACCGTTGCCGGCGTTGTTACTGATGATGGTCAGATCGCGAGCGCCCGAGGCAATGACCCCGTCCACCAGTTCCGACGGCATGCCGGCAGTGCCGAAGCCACCCACCATGATGATCGAGCCATCGGCAATTCCATCCAGTGCGGCAGCGATGGATTCGAAGGTTTTGTTGATCAAGGCGTGCTCCTGTTTTTAGTTTGAGTGAACAGATCAATCTGCATGGCCGACCACTGGGGCACGGTCCGACAGAGCATGTGCCTAGGGTGCCAAACATTCAGCCCGAGAGGGCGGTGCTGCATGCGATGTCGTGCGATTAACGAACGCTAGGTGACATTTTGCCCGCCCCGCAGCGCCATTCCGAAGCGCGGGCTCTGGTGTTAAGTCCTTATAAATCAAGGTCTTGGAACATCCTGGCAACGCTGCGCCGGGCCCTGCGAGACAAGACGCCGATGGCCGGCGTGCCACTTTGCACAAAGCGGATAGCGGTCTGCAGGTAACGGATATTGCCCGGCGCGCAGGTCGTGGACACTGCCAATACCCCATAACAACAACGGAGGCTCAGGCCATGTCCATAGGCGTCGAGTATCTCAATTCCTTGCTTGAAGAAAACCGTGATGAAGGCCGCTTCCGCTGCAAGCGTGAGATGTTCACCGACCCTCGCTTGTTCGACCTTGAAATGAAGCACATTTTTGAAGGCAACTGGCTGTACCTGGCCCATGAAAGCCAGATCCCGCAGAACAACGACTACATCACCCTGCAGATGGGTCGTCAGCCGGTCTTTATCGCGCGCAACAAAGACGGGGTGCTCAATGCCTTCCTCAATGCCTGCAGCCACCGCGGGGCGATGCTGTGCCGGCACAAGCGCGGCAACAAGTCGTCCTATACCTGCCCGTTCCACGGCTGGACGTTCAACAACTCCGGCAAGCTGCTCAAGGTCAAGGACCCGGGCAACGCAGGCTATCCCGCCAGCTTCAACTGCGAGGGCTCCCACGACCTGACCAAAGTCGCCCGCTTTGAGTCATACCGGGGTTTTCTGTTCGGCAGCCTGAATGCCGATGTGGTGCCCCTGGCCGAACACCTGGGGGAGTCGGCAAAGATCATCGACATGATCGTCGATCAGTCCCCCGATGGCCTGGAAGTCCTGCGCGGCTCCTCCAGCTACATCTACGAAGGCAACTGGAAACTGACCGCCGAAAACGGTGCCGACGGTTACCACGTCAGTTCGGTGCACTGGAACTATGCCGCCACCCAGAACCAGCGCAAAGAACGCCAGAGCGGTGATGCCAACCCCACCATGAGTGCCGGTGGCTGGGCCAAAAGTGGTGGCGGCTTCTACTCGTTCGACAAGGGCCACATGCTGCTCTGGACGCGCTGGGCGAACCCCGAGGACCGGCCGTTGTATGAGCGCCGTGATCAGTTGGTCAGTGATTTCGGACAGGCCCGCGCCGACTGGATGATCGGCAACTCGCGCAATCTGTGCCTGTACCCCAATGTCTATCTGATGGACCAGTTCAGCTCGCAGATCCGCATTGCCCGGCCGATTTCGGTCAACCAGACCGAGATCACCATCTACTGCATTGCCCCGGTGGGCGAGAGTGCAGAAGCCCGGGCCCTGCGCATTCGTCAGTACGAAGACTTCTTCAACGTCAGCGGTATGGCCACCCCCGATGATCTGGAGGAATTCCGTTCCTGCCAGATCGGTTACCAAGGCAGTGCCACCGCCTGGAACGATATGTCCCGTGGCGCCGAACACTGGGTCGAAGGGCCGGACGAGGCGGCGCTGGAAATTGATTTGCAGCCGTTGCTCAGCGGCGTGCGCACCGAAGACGAAGGGTTGTTTGTGGAACAGCACAAGTACTGGCAAGACACCATGTTGCAGGCCGTGGCCGCTGAACAGGCAGGCAAGATCCCTGCGCGGGAGGTCCAATGAGCCTGTCATACGACACCGTGCGCGATTTCCTGTATCGCGAAGCCCGGCATCTGGACGATAAACAGTGGGACCAGTGGCTGGAACTCTACGCCGCCGATGCGACGTTCTGGATGCCGTCCTGGGATGACGATGACGCGCTGACCGAGGACCCGCAAAGCGAAATATCGCTGATCTGGTACGGCAGCAGGGAAGGTCTGGAGGACCGCATTTTCCGGATCAAGACCGAGCGTTCCAGTGCCAGCATCCCGGACACCCGCACCTCCCATAACTTGAGCAATATCGAGATTGTCGAGCGCAGCGCGGACCAGTGCGTGGTGCGTTTCAACTGGCACACCCTGAGCTTTCGCTACAAGACCGTCGACAGTTATTTCGGCACCAGCTTCTACACCCTCGACACCCGCGGTGAACAGCCGCTGATCAAGGCCAAGAAAGTGGTGCTGAAAAACGACTATGTGCGCCAGGTCATCGATATCTACCACCTGTAAACCGGGCTGCATTCCAGCGCCCGCCAAGCGTGCGGGGGGAGTGCAGTCATGCGAGGTATGCCATGAGCCACAAGATTGCCCTGAATTTCGAAGACGGCGTGACCCGTTTTATCGACGCGAGCGCCAGCGAAACCGTGGCTGACGCAGCGTACCGCCAGGGGATAAACATTCCCCTGGACTGCCGTGACGGTGCCTGCGGTACCTGCAAATGCTTCGCCGAATCCGGTGAATATGACCTGGGTGAGGAATACATCGACGATGCCCTGACCGCCGCCGAGGCCGCTGAAGGTTTTGTCCTGACCTGCCAGATGCGCGCCAGGGGTGACTGCGTGGTGCACATCCCGACGTCATCGGATGTATGCAAAACCCGCCAGTCCTCCTATGAAGGCGCCATCGAGGAAGTGCGGCGCCTGTCAGACAGCACCCTGTCGTTGTCGATTCAGGGGGCCGGGCTGGCTGACCTGACATTCTTGCCGGGGCAGTACGTAAACCTGCAGGTGCCGGGCAGTGATCAGACCCGTGCCTACTCTTTCAGCTCGGTGCAGAAAGACGGGCGTGTCAGCTTCCTGATTCGCAATGTCCCCGGCGGCCTGATGAGCCATTTTCTCACCGAGCTGGCCAGGGTCGGCGACCACATGAGCCTGGCCGGCCCCCTGGGCAGCTTTTACCTGCGCCCGATCAAGCGACCCTTGCTGTTGCTGGCCGGCGGTACCGGTCTGGCGCCGTTTACCGCCATGCTCGAGACCATCGCGCAAAAGGGCAGTGAGCATCCACTGCACCTGATCTATGGCGTGACCAACGATTTCGATCTGGTGGAAATCGACCGCTTGCAAGCCCTGGCAGCGAGCATTCCCAACTTCACCTTCAGTGCCTGCGTGGCCAACCCGCAGAGCGCATGGCCGCAAAAGGGCTATGTCACCCAGCACATTGCCCCGGAGCATCTGAATGGCGGTGATGTGGATATTTATCTGTGCGGACCGCCGCCGATGGTTGAAGCCGTGAGCCAGTACATCCGCGAGCAGGGCATTTCCCCCGCCAACTTCTACTACGAAAAATTCGCCGCCAGCGCTGCTTGAACACGCGGCTACGACAACGGGTCTGGAGATCATCATGAGCATGAGATTCAAGGATAAGGTCGCGCTGGTCACCGGCGCGGCGCAAGGCATAGGCCGCGCGGTGGTGGAACGCTTGCTGCTGGAAGGGGCCAGGGTCGTTGCGGTTGACCGCAGCGAGCTGGTGCATGAACTGGCACCCCAAGCCCTGACGCTGACCGCAGACCTGGAGCGCTATGAAGATTGCCAGCAGGTGATGGCCCGGGCCGTCGAGCACTTCGGCAGGCTGGATATTCTGGTCAATAACGTAGGCGGCACTATCTGGGCCAAACCCTTCGAATATTATCTGCACGCGGAGATCGAGGCGGAGGTGCGGCGCTCGCTGTTTCCGACCCTTTGGTGCTGTCACAGCGCGCTGCCGCATATGCTGGAACAAGGCAGCGGTGTGATCGTCAATGTGTCCTCGATCGCCACCCGCGGGGTCAACCGTGTGCCCTATGGCGCAGCCAAGGGCGGGGTGAATGCACTGACCGCCTGCCTGGCCTTTGAAACCGCCGGGCGCGGTGTGCGGGTCAATGCCACCGCCCCCGGTGGCACAGATGCACCGCCGCGCCGGATTCCGCGCAACAGTGCTGCCGCCACCGAGCAAGAGCAACAGTGGTACTCGCAGATCGTCGAGCAGACCAAGGACAGTAGCTTGATGAAACGCTACGGTTCGATCGACGAACAGGTGGGGGCCATCCTGTTCCTGGCGTCCGATGACGCGTCCTATATCACCGGCGTTACCTTGCCCGTAGGCGGTGGCGACCTGGGCTGAGCCCGATACACAGCGGTACCCGAAACACAGGCGCCCAATAACAACAAGAGAATAAAAGCCATGGGAACTCTGGATGTTCATGCAATTGTCGACAATGCCCGGTTTGGCCGATTCCACTGGATGGTCATGTTGTGGTGCGCTCTGCTGCTGATTTTTGATGGTTATGACCTGTTCATCTACGGCGTGGTACTGCCGGTGATCATGCAGGAGTGGGGGCTGACGCCACTGCAGGCCGGGGCGCTGGGCAGTTATGCCTTGTTCGGCATGATGTTCGGCGCACTGGTGTTCGGCAGTCTGGCGGATCGCATCGGGCGCAAGAAAGGCATCGCGATCTGCTTTGTCCTGTTCAGTGTCGCGACCATCATCAATGGCTTTGCCAGTACGCCCACCGAGTTTGCAGTCTGGCGCTTTATAGCCGGCCTTGGCTGCGGTGGCTTGATGCCGAATGTGGTTGCGCTGATGAATGAATATGCACCCAAACGCATGCGCAGCACCCTGGTGGCCGTGATGTTCAGCGGCTACTCCCTGGGCGGCCTGATTTGTGCCGGCGCCGGAATTTATATGTTGCCCGCCTTCGGCTGGCAGTCGATGTTTTTGCTGGCGACGTTACCGTTGCTGTTGCTGCCGCTGATTCTTTATTACATGCCCGAATCCATTGGTTTTCTGGTGCGCCAAGGGCGTGATGAACAAGCCCGGGCACTGTTGCAGCGCCTGCAGCCAGGCCTTGTGATTGCAGCGGGTGACCGGCTGCTGGTTGATGACCGCAAGCAGGCAGCGGCGTCGGTGCTGGAGCTTTTTCGCGAAGGCCGGGCGGTGCGGACAGTGGCGATCTGGGTGGCATTTTTCTGTTGTCTGCTGATGGTCTATGCGCTCAGTTCCTGGCTACCGAAGTTGATGGCCAGCGCCGGTTACAGCCTGGGCTCGAGCCTGTCGTTTCTGGTGGCACTGAACCTGGGGGGCATGCTGGGTGCCATCAGTGGCGGCTGGCTTGGTGATCGGCTGAACCTGACGAAAGTCATGGTCGTCTACTTCCTGATCGCCGCTGCGGCCATCAGTCTGCTGGGCTTCAACAGCCCGACGCCGCTGCTGTACCTGCTGATAGGTGTGGCGGGCGCTACCACCATCGGCACGCAAATCCTGTTGTACGCCGGTGCCGCCCAGCTCTATGGCCTGTCCATCCGCTCCACTGGCCTGGGCTGGGCCTCGGGCATCGGCCGTAACGGTGCGATTGTCGGGCCGGTGCTGGGCGGGCTGTTAATGGGCCTGGGCCTGCCGCTGCACCTGAACTTTGTCGCCTTTGCCATCCCCGGCGTGGTGGCTGCGCTGGCCATGGCGGTCTTTGCTGTCAGCGCCAGACGGCGCACGTGTGCCCCTGCGTTGCCGGCCCGGGCAATATAAATCAATAAAAGAGGTAGTCAGAATGACCGTGAAAATTTCCCAGACCCCCGAGCTCCAGGCCTTTTTCAAGGAGGTCAGCGGTGGGGGCAACGACCAGGGCAGCCCGCGGGCCAAACAGTTGCTGCTGCGCCTGGTGAACGAGGTGGCGCGGATCGTCGAAGACCTGGAAGTGACGGATGACGAGTTCTGGGCGGCGGTGGATTATCTCAATCGCCTGGGTGCCCGTAGCGAGGCCGGGCTGCTGGTCGCCGGTCTTGGTGTCGAGCATTTTCTCGATCTATTGCAAGACGCCAAAGACGCCAGTGCCGGATACGTCGGCGGAACCCCGCGCACCATCGAAGGACCGCTGTACGTTGCCGGGGCGCCGATCAGTCAGGGCGAGGCGAGGCTCGACGATGGCAGCGAAGATGGGGTGGCGACGGTACTGTTTCTCGAGGGTGTGGTTCGCGATACCGACGGTAATCCGCTCCCGGGGGCGATTGTCGATCTCTGGCATGCCAACACCCGGGGTACCTATTCGTACTTCGACTCCAGCCAGTCGGAGTACAACCTGCGCCGACGCATCGTCACCGATGCCCAGGGCCGCTATCGCGCGCGCTCCATTGTGCCGTCCGGCTACGGCTGCAACCCGGCCGGCCCGACCCAGGAGTGTCTGGACTTGCTCGGACGCCACGGCCAGCGCCCGGCGCATATCCACTACTTCATCTCGGCTGCGGGCTACCGGCACCTGACCACCCAGATCAATCTGTCAGGGGACAAGTACCTGTGGGATGACTTTGCTTTCGCCACCCGCGACGGCCTGGTCGGCCAGGTGGTGTTTGTCGACGACCAGGCAGCTGCCCGCAACCGGGGAGTGGATGGCCGTCATGCAGAGCTTGAGTTCGACTTCCAGTTGCAGCCGGCCGCCAGTCCGTCCGGCGAGCAGCGCAGCCAGCGTCCACGGGTGTTGCAGGACAGCTGAGACCACGCCGAATGCTTATCCCGGGCCGGGTGAGGGTGCGCCGGCACTCAAATCCCGGCGACCATGAGGTAGCTATGCCAACTCTGTTTCGCGACCTGTCATTGTCGGCAGTGATTGCCGGGTTTATCGCAACATTGATTTCCTACGCGGGCCCGCTGGTTATCATTTTCCATGCTGCTGAGCAGGCGCATCTGTCAGCCGTTGAGTTGTCGTCGTGGGTCTGGGCGATTTCCATCGGCTCGGCAGTGCTCGGCGCTTTCCTGTCCCTCAAGTACAAAGTTCCGGTGGTGGTGGCCTGGTCGATTCCAGGCTCGGCGCTGCTGGTGACGGCGTTGCCCCAGATCGGCCTGAATCAGGCCGTGGGTGCCTACCTGGTGGCGAACCTGTTGCTGTGGGTAATAGGTTACAGCGCTGTGTTCGATAAATTGCTGGCCCATCTGCCGGGGTCGATTGCTGCCGGGATGCAGGCCGGCATTCTGTTCAGCTTCGGTATTCAAACCTTTCGCTCGGCACCTGAGGCGCCGCTGTTGATCGGCGCGATGTTTCTGACCTATATCGGTTTTCGCAAGCTGTGGCCCCGCTATGCAGTGGCGGCTGTGCTGGTGGTGGGGGCGGGCATTGCCCTGATCAGTGGCGAGTTTCGGGGCGAGGCCCTGGTGTTCGCGTGGGCGACGCCGCAATGGATAGTGCCCGAGTTCAGCCTGTCTGCCACTTTGAGTCTGGCGTTACCCATGCTGCTGGTGGCCCTGACCGGGCAGTTCATGCCCGGTATAGCCGTCCTGCGCGGCGCCGGCTATACCACGCCGGCAAGCCCGTTGATCACTGCCAGTGCCCTGGTCGGTGCATTACTGGCCCCTTTCGGCTGTCACGGGCTCAACCTTGCCGCAGTGACGGCCAGCCTGTGCACCGGACGCGAAGCCCATGAGAATCCCCGCAAGCGCTACGTCGCAGCGCTGTCGGGCAGTTTGTTGTACCTGTTACTGGGCATGGCAGGGGCAACAGTGGTGTCGGTATTTGCAGCCTTTCCCCAGGCGTTGATCGCGGGCCTGGCCGGCCTGGCGTTGTATGGCGCGATCAATGATGCTCTGGTACGCAGCGTGTCAGATGCCAAGGACCGTGATGCCGGCCTGTTCACCTTTCTGGTGACCGCATCGGGGGTTTCTTTTCTGGGTTTGTCAGCCCCTTTCTGGGGCTTGCTGCTGGGGTTGACGGTGCATGTGGTGATGCTCAAACGGCGGCCGGTCAGTGTGTGCGCAACATCCACCGAGGGTTAGCCTGGGTGCTTGTACAGCCCTGCAGGCTGTTCGAATACCTTTGAGGTATCGTGCCGAACCTTATTTGTATTGGTATTAAGGCGGATCCTGGTCGAGAATCCCGAGGCCTGCTTGTAACTGTCACATTTGTACTGCGCCTGATTGATAAAAATAATATAAGAGTGACCGCCATGAATATGCCCCTGCTAAGCGAACGCAGTGAGGTGTTCAAGAACGCCGACCCCCATGCGGTATCCGGCTATGTGAATCAGCATGTCGGCAGCCATTGTATTCACCTGCCGCGCAAAGCCACTGCCCAGGCGCACTTGAATCACCGCAAGTTTGCCAGCCTGGACCTGTGCCGGATCAGCTATGGCTCCAGCGTGCGTGTGGTATCCGATGCGCTGGAGGACATCTTCCATCTGCAGGTTCTGCTGCGCGGTGACTGCCTGTGGCGTGGCCCTAACGGGGTACACCATCTGGTGCCGGGGGAGCTGTTGCTGATCAACCCCGATGATCCGGTAGACCTGACGTATTCCCATGACTGCGAAAAATTCATCCTGAAAGTGCCGAGCAGGCTGCTGGAGCAGATCTGCCAGGAGCAGCGCTGGCTTTACCCGGGCGAAGGCATCCGTTTTCTGCAACAGCGCTATGCACTGGATCAACTGCAAGCCTTTGTCCCTTTGCTGGCCACCATCTGCACTGAAGCCGAGGACGGTGCTGCGCTGGCCCGGGTTCAGGAGCATTACGCCCATATAGTTGCCAGCAAGATGTTGACCCTGATGCGCAATAACGTGCGGCGCGAACACCTGGCCTGTTCCAGCAGCACCTTCGAGCGACTGGTGAATTACATCACTTGCAACCTGCAGCAAGACATCAGTGTCCAGAGCCTGGCCGATCAGGCGCAACTGAGCGTGCGCTCGTTGTACGCCCTGTTCGAGAAGCACATGTGCACCACGCCGCAACGTTTTATCCGTGAGCAGAAACTGCTACGGATCCAGGCGTGCCTGGCCGATCCCAGCTGCAACGTGCGCAGCGTCACCGAGCTGGCCCTGGATTATGGTTTTGTCCACCTGGGGCGATTTGCCGAACAGTATCGCCGGCAGTTCGCCGAGTTGCCCTCCGACACCTTGAAGCGCCGGATGCAGGCAATGGCCCTGGCTTGATGGCGGGCCCGAGCGGCTCAACCCGGGGCGTCATCCAGCAGTTCGATCCAGTGCCGGACAGGGGTACGGCCGGCGCCGTCGAGGTGGCTCTGGCAGCCGATGTTGGCGCTGACGATGAGCTGCGGCTGGCCGCTCTCCAGGGCGTTGAGCCGGCTGTCACGCAGCTGGCGCGACAGTTCGGGCTGAGTCAGCGAATAGGTACCCGCCGAGCCGCAACACATATGGCTGTCCGGGACCGGCGTAAGGTTGAAACCCAGGCCGGTCAGTAGCTGTTCGACCGCGCCGCCGAGTTTTTGTCCGTGCTGCAAGGTGCAGGGGCAATGGACGGCGATGGAGGTTGTAGCCTTGACCCCGAGTTGCTCCAGGGGCTCGTCACGCAGCACCTCCACCAGATCCCTGGCCAGGGCGCTGACCTGTGCGGCCCTGGCGGCATAGGCCGGATCGTGGCGTAGCAAATGCCCGTAATCCTTGATGAAGGCGCCACAGCCGCTGGCCGTTTGGACAATGGCTTCGGCACCGTTTTCGATACCCGGCCACCAGGCGTCGATATTGCGTCGGGCACGATTGAGTCCCGCCTCTTGAGCATTCAAGTGATAGTCCACGGCACCGCAGCATCCGGCCTGGCTGATCGGCGTAACGCTGATGTGCAGGCGGTCCAGTACCCGGGCCGCAGCGGCGTTGGTATTGGGGGCCAGGCTCGGCTGCACGCAGCCTTCGAGCATCAGCACCTGACGCCGGTGCCGGGTCGCGGGGCGCAACCCGGCCGGGCGCACGCTGCGCGGCAGCTTGGCCTGGAGCACCTCGGGTAACAGGGCCCGAAAGACTTCGCCGGTATTGATCACCGCTTTGAACAGCCCGGGGTTTGGCACCATTCCCAGCAGACTTTTACGCAGCAGACGCTGGCCCAGGGGGCGCGGTACGGCCGCGTCGACCACCGCGCGGCCGATATCCAGCAGGTTGTGGTAATCCACTCCGGACGGGCAGGTGGTTTCGCAGTTGCGGCACGACAGACAGCGATCCAGGTGCAGCTGGGTCCTGGCCGTGGGCGCATGGCCTTCCAGCACTTGTTTGATCAGGTAGATGCGCCCGCGCGGGCCATCCAGCTCATCACCGAGCAATTGATAGGTGGGGCAGGTGGCGTTGCAGAAGCCGCAATGCACGCAGCTGCGCAGAATGCTTTCGGCCTCTGCTGCCCGTGGCAGCAGTGCGGCCTGCTCGCTGAGGAGGGTCTGCATGGTTCAAAACTCCGCGTACATTCGGCCCGGGTTGAAGATCCCTTGCGGGTCCAGTTGCGCCTTGAGCTGGCGGTGATAGCGCAGCAACGCGGCGGGCAATGGTTGAAAGGGGCTGTCGATCAGACCGTGGCTGTAACAGGTGGCATGGCCGCCGGCCTTTTGGGCAATAGCGCGAATGACCCCGGCATCGGCGTCGGACTTCAGCCACAGCTGGGCGCCGGCCCAATCGACCAGTTGTGCGCCGGGCAAATCAAGGGCGCCGCTGTTATTGGGCACTGACAAGCGCCACAGCGGCGGGCCAACGTCGAAAAAGGCCAACTGCTGTTCATTCAGGTCGTTCCAGAAACCGGGGTCCAGCGCTTCGCCGCCGAGGCGTTCATGGGCAGCCGCCACCGATCCTTCGCCACCTTCCAGACGCAGGTGCAGGCGCTGCCCGTCATGGCAGGCGGCGCTGACAGGCAGGGGCTGCTGGCCCCATCGGGCAAGATTTTCCAGTGCCCGGGCGCGATCCATCTCCAGCGAAACACTGAAGCAGCGTCGGGGTTTTGGCAGCACTTTCAACGACACTTCGGTGATCAGCCCAAGGCAGCCGTAACTGCCCGTCAGCAAGCGCGACAGATCGTAACCGGCAACGTTCTTCATCACCTCGCCGCCGAAGCGCAGGTGTTTGCCCAGACCGGTGATCACCCGGGTGCCGAGGACGAAGTCGCGCACCGAGCCGGACCAGGGACGGCGCGGGCCCGACAGGCCGGTAGCGACCATGCCGCCGACTGTGGCTCCCGGACCGAAGGACGGCGGTTCACAGGGCAGCATCTGCCCGGCTGCGGCCAGGGTTGCGGACAACTCAGCCAGAGGGGTGCCGGCGCGGACGGTGATCACCAGCTCGGTGGGGTCGTAACTGACAATGCCGCGATGGCTGCGGGTATCGAGGACTTCACCGGCCACCGCACGCCCGAGAAACGCCTTGCTGTTGGAGCCCTGGATCAGCAATGGCGTGGCATTGGCCAGCGCCCGGTTGACCTGCTCCAGCAACGCCTGGCTGTCATCGACACTGTGTTCGGCATCCATCAAAAACGCTCCAGTTCAGGGAAGGGCAACTGGCCCATGTGCACATGCATGGCCCCGAACTCGGCGCAGCGCTGCAGGGTCGGGATATTTTTTCCGGGATTGAGCAGGCCCTGCGGGTCGAATGCGGCCTTGACCCCGTGGAACAGGGTTAGCTCATCGCTGTTGAACTGGGCACACATCTGATTGATTTTTTCACGGCCAACCCCGTGCTCGCCGGTGATGCTGCCGCCGACCTTGACGCACAGTTCAAGGATTTTGCCCCCCAGGGCCTCGGCCCGGTCCAGCTCGCCGGGCTGATTGGCATCGAACAGGATCAGCGGGTGCATATTGCCGTCGCCGGCGTGAAACACGTTGGCGACCCGCAGCCCGTACTCCCCGGCCAGGGTGGCGATCTCCTTGAGCACGGCGGGCAGTGCGCGGCGGGGAATGGTGCCGTCCATGCAGTAGTAGTCCGGGGATAACCGGCCCACTGCCGGAAACGCATTTTTGCGTCCGGCCCAGAAACGCACCCGCTCGGCTTCGTCGCGGGCCAGACGCACCTCGGTGGCACCGGCCAGTAGCAGAACCCTGCGCACCCGCTCGCAATCGTCATGTACATCGGCTTCGACGCCGTCCAGCTCGCACAGCAGAATGGCCTGGGCGTCTACCGGATACCCGGCATGAATGAAATCTTCAGCGGCCCGGATCGCCAGGTTGTCCATCATCTCCAGGCCCGCGGGAATGATGCCCTCGGCAATGATCCGGGCCACTGCAAGCCCGGCTTTTTCCACGCAGTCGAAAGCTGCCAGCAGTACCTTGGCAACTTGCGGCCTGGGCAGCAGTTTGACCGTGACCTCAGTGATGATCCCGAGCATGCCTTCGGAGCCGGTGAATAGCGCCAGCAAGTCGAAACCGGGGGCGTCGAGGGCGTCAGAACCCAGACTCAGGTGTTCCCCTTCGACGGTGAGAATCTCGACCCTGAGCAGGTTGTGTACGGTCAGTCCGTACTTCAGGCAATGCACGCCACCGGCGTTTTCGGCGACGTTGCCGCCGATGGAGCAGGCGATCTGGGAAGACGGGTCCGGCGCGTAATACAAACCTGTAGCGGCGGCCGCCTGGGAGATTGCCAGGTTGCGCACCCCGGGCTGAACCCGGGCACTGCGGGCGGCGGGATCAATGTGCAGAATGCGGTTGAAGCGCGCCATCACCAGCAACACGCCTATTTCCAGCGGTAATGCACCACCGGAAAGCCCGGTGCCGGCGCCCCGTGCGACCACCGGCACCCGGCGCTGATGGCAGAGTTCGAGCAGGCCCTGTACCTGCTCGACGGTACGCGGCAGTGCCACCAGCATCGGCGTGGTGCGGTAGGCCGACAGACCGTCGCACTCGTAGGGCTTGAGATCTTCTTCCTGGTGCAGGAGATCCAGATCGGGCAAGCGTTGCTGCAGAGCCTGTAGCAGCGAATCTTTATCGACGGCGGGCAGATAACCGTCAACGCGTTCGTCGTAGAGAATATTCATCGGCGATCAAGGTCCCCTGGTTGTTTTTATTGGAGGCCTGTTCACGGGAACAGTTGCCTGCATCATTGGCTCCAGGTGGCCTGCTGTCCATGTGTTGCGCGTCGGATGCAGCGTTTTTTTAAAATTCCAATTTAATACTCATATTATTCAGTCGGTTGCTGATGTCGCCCGCAGGTCTCAAGGAGCGCGCTCAGCAAGGGGGCGGTGGCGGATCCGGACGGGCTCGCCGCCATGACCGCGAGGTCCTGCCGGTCACGCGACGCCCGCCAATGATCGCTGCACTGTTACAGGCACTCAGTCCGCGCTCGGTTTCGAATGGGCTGATGTCAGGGTATGACCTGCAAGAAAACACCCGCGTTACAGGATTGCCCTGTAGCAGGGGATGAGACGGGAACAATCTAAAGTGTGATGCTTATATAAGGCGGCGGGATATTAATTATAAAGGGCGGTGCAATCTCTCGAAGTTGAGAGTTTCACCTGTTTATGGGGATGGTTTTGTCGAAGGATTATTGTATTTAATAAAACACCCGCGCAACTTTCAGTGAGGGCGACAAGTTGATGTAAAGGGCAGGGTATTGAAGACTGAAAGTTGCGATCGACCGCAACAACTGTCGATCGCAAAAAGGTTTATTTGTTGTTGCGCTGCCCCTGGTGCCTTTATGGCCGGGCAGTCCGGGCACTGACAGAGCAGGCCCGGCAGCGGTGGATCAGGAGCCGGCGCCGAGGAACGGCAGCAACAGGTACAGCTTGATCACGATGACGTTAATGATGTCGATGAAGAACGCCCCCACCATTGGCACCACCAGAAAGGCTATCTGCGAAGGACCGTAGCGCTGTGTCACCGCCTGCATGTTGGCGATGGCCGTCGGTGTGGCACCCAGGCCGAAGCCACAGTGGCCTGCCGCCAGAACTGCAGCATCGTAGTTGCTGCCCATGACCCTGAAGGTCACGAAAATAGCGTACAGGGCCATGACCAGGGTCTGTGCCACCAGCAGGATGAAAATAGGCAATGCCAGGGCTGCCAGATCCCAAAGTTTGAGCGACATCAAGGCGATGGCCAGGAACAGCGACAGGCTGACGTTGCCCAGGACCGAGACTTCACGCTCGAACACTTGATACAGGCCCAGTGCAGAAAGGCCGTTGCGCAAGATCACGCCCACAAACAGGACGCAGACGAAGGTCGGCAGCTCGAAAGCCGTGCCCTGCAGCAGGCCGTTGAGGAGGTTGCCGCCCAGCAGGCTGACGGAGATCAGCGCCAGGGTTTCGATAAAGGAAAACGGCGTGATCGAACGCTCTTCGTTGGGTTGCTCGAAGCCTTTTGGCAGTTGCACTTCTTCGTGGGTAAGGCCGGGGGTCTTGACCCGTTTGATCAGCAGACGGGCGACGGGTCCGCCGATCAGGCCACCCAGCACCAGGCCAAAGGTTGCAGAGGCCATTGCCAGTTCCGAAGCGGAGGCCAGGCCGTATTGCTCGGTGAATGTCGCGCCCCATGCCGCCCCTGTACCGTGGCCGCCGGACAAGGTTACGGAGCCGGTCAGCAGGCCCATCAGGGGGTCGAGCCCCAAAGCCGTGGCCAGACCGATGCCCATGGCGTTCTGGACCACTAAAAGTCCGGTCACCACCAGCAGGAACACGCTTACCACGCGTCCGCCTTTTTTAAGACTGGCGAAGTCCGCATTCAGGCCGATCGTGGCGAAGAACGCCAACATCAAAGGCATCTGCAGTGAAGTATCAAACCGCACTTCAACGTCGAACAGGCGCAAAGTCAGGAGCAGCAAGGCAACGACCAGGCCCCCGGCAACGGGTTCAGGAATATTGTAGGTACGCAAAAATCCGACGCGGGAAACAAGCCCGCGTCCCAGCAACAGCACCAAAGAGGCAGCCACCAGCGTTCCATAAAAATCAAGCTGAAACATCGAGGCATTCCTATTATTAGTTCAGAAGCAGACTGTCCCTTGCCAGCTTGCAGAGCGGACTGAGTGGCCTCAGCCCTGATTGATTCGAAGTACCGGCAGCCGTCACTGGCCTGCCAGTTAAATTGAAGCGCGGGATAGTAGAGGAGTCAGCGTAGTTCTGAGGCAACTTAAGTCAAACAAAATGTTTCTATGTTGCGAGTCGCGGATCGCTATGCCGGATCAATAATCCTGCGGCTGTTACCGAACTAACTATGGCGTTGGTTTACGGCCTGTTATCAGCTGGCCCGTTGGCTGTTTTCAGGCCCCCCGCCACAGGAGGCCTGAAACTTGTCAGTTGCAGCGGGCGAACGGGCAGGATCAGTGCGCCGGCACCTGATTGCGGCGCTTGAAGCGACGTCGTAGCGAGACCGCGATAAAAATCACCACCAGGGTCAAACCGCCCAGAAATATCGTATTGAACCAGGGGAAGGGTTCAGTGCGGCTGGTGGTGGACTCAATGGCCGTGATATTCGGGAACACCGAGAGGATCTTGATCCTCCATCCGTAATAGCGAATAAGCGCCAGCTGCTCGGCATCACGGGAGTAACCCTGGGCCTTGGCCTGGATGTCCGCAGAGTCGAACTTGAAATACCAGGGGAACGACCAGCCGGTGTCCTCGTTGCGATAGACCATGACATTCTTGGTATCAGGGTTTTCGGTATTGATGAAATACACATCCCGGGTCGGACCGTCAGCCGGGTTCTCAGCGTTGATGACGCCATTGTGATCGACCCGCTTGACTTCAACCCCGGTGACCATCACCACGTCGTGTTGCGGTAGAAAGTAGAACAGTCCCAGCGCCACTGCGCCCACTGCGCCCACGGCGAGCAGGGCCAGGCCCAGAATGATGCTCTTGAGCCACTTCATGCGATAACCCTGTACATAGTGTTGATTCCTGATTGCTGTTGATTGACCGTAGAGCGCCATAAACCTTGCTGATGCCGCCAAAGGCAGTGATCGATCCTGCAGGAATGCCGGGCAAGCCCTGATTTGCGCGGAACCTTATCGCAGTCTGGGCCAGGGACTACAAGTTCCGCAGATGCCTCTTACATAATTTGTATCAGTTTAGACCGTCAAGCCCGGTTCGGGGTGCTACCGGCGCCACGCCAGCAATACCACGCCGGTGGTGATCAGGCTGATACCCGCCCATTGCCGCAGGTCGAGCTTTTCGCCCAGCAGGGTCACGCCCAGTACCGCCACAATCACCACACTGAGTTTGTCCACGGGCGCGACCAGGGACGCCTGGCCCAGTTGCAGGGCGCGGTAATAGCAAAGCCAGGAGGCGCCTGTGGCCAGGCCGGACAACACCAAAAACACATAGCTGCGGGTCGAGATTGAGCCCAGTGACTGATACTGGCCGGTGGCATAGACGATCAAGCCCAGGCTCACCAGGACCACGATGGTGCGGATAAACGTGGCGAAGTCGGAATTGATCCCGGTGATGCCGATTTTTCCAAAAATGGCGGTCATGGCGGCGAACACCGCCGAGAGCAATGCCCAGAAGGTCCAGGATGAAAAGAAAGACGAGCCCATAGGGTCAGCCTGTGTGATGAATTGAGGTGGGGTGAGCATACGCCAGCTTTCAGTGCCCCGGGACAACGCCAGCAGAGGTTCACGGGCAGCGGCTGACATGTTTGCCGCGGCCAGCCGAGAGGCTTCCCTGCGCGGTAGTGGACAGGATCGTGATCGCCTGTGGGGTATGGCGCCTTGGTTGGCATCGGACACAAGGTACGAGATGAAACCTGGCGCAGACTGAGGAACAGCCCTGCAGGAGCGAGCTGGCTCCTGCAGTCGGAGGAGGGGGCTTATCCTGCCTTCAGGCTATTACCGATCTGCCACACATACAGCGGCTCGGTACCGTTGATTGTCCAGTCGCCGACAATCCGCGCCTTGTAAATCCAGGGGTTGTGCGAGGCCGCGGTGCGGGCGTTGCGCCAGTGACGGTCCAGTGACTTGCTGACGCTGACACCCGAAGCGCCCAGGGCGTTGAACAGGTCAGTGGCCGCTCGCAGAATCAGCTCCGAGACCACCACTTGGGCTTTTGCAGTTTCAATCTCGGCGTCGATATTGGCCTGGCGCTCGAGTGCCTGATCGTGGCCAAACCGCGCGACATAAGCCCGCTGCAGCGGCCCGGCGCAGCGCAGGGTCGCGGCTTCGGCTGCGTATACCTGGGCGGATATCTGTCCCACAACCTGCTGGATTTGCGCATCGCCGCGGGTGGTGTCGGCAGTGCCATGGCTGAACACCCGTTTGCGCTCGCGTATTTCTTGCGTTACATCGCGTTCTATCGCACGGCCGATGCCGGCGAGCACGGCCAGGAGTACCAGCTGGTAAAAGGCGGTCTGGTATTTGAAGCGGGTTTCGAAGGGGATCAGGTGCTCGGCAGGCAGCGGCACGTCCACATACACCGAGGTGCCGCTGCCGGTGGTGCGCTGGCCGAAACCGTCCCAGTCGTCGCTGTGGGTGACGCCGGGGTGGCGGGCATCTACCACCGCGATGACATCAGCGCCGTTGTCCGAGCGCCGGGCATACACATCAATCCAGTCGGCGAAGATACTGCCGGTGCTGTAGTACTTGGCGCCGTTAAGCACAAAGCCGGCTGCCTGCGGGCTGACTTTGGTGATGACTTCGCCTAGCTTGACCGAGCCCACTTCGGTCCAGCCATTACCCACCAGCTCGCCTGCCACGAAACGTGCGAACCAGGCATCCCGGGCCGGACCTGGCGGTGCATTGAGGCGATCTTCGACAAATGCAAAGTGGGCACGCAGTGCTTGAGGGATATTGGAGTCAGCTTCGGCCAGCTCGATCAGCAGCTCAAACAGCTGGGGCACCGAAGCACCGGCCCCGCCGTGTTCGACCGGCACCCGCACCGCGCCAAAACCGGCCTGCTTGAGTAACAGGATGGATTCACGGGGCAGGTCACGGCCCTGTTCACGCACGACGTTGCCGGTGGCGATTTGCCGAAACAGCGGGCGGAAGCGATTGGCCAGGGTTTCGTAGTCGGTGCCCTGGGACAGAGGTGAGACGGTCATGGCAGTACTCCTGAAGAAAAAGATTCCTGCCTGGGGGATTGCATAGTCTGTGCCGTTTGCCCGGGCCTTTAAAAACGTCCCATGTGCACAGCGAACTGCCTGCCAGCCAACATCGCTGCCACAACCTGTACCCAAATCGCACAGCCGCAACCCGTAGTTGCTGACGAGTCACGAGGCTGCGATCGGCAGCGAAGCTGTCGTTGATCCTGGCCCCAGGTTTATCAGTTCTATTGAGTGCCCAGGTTTTGCGACTGCTGCGCCGCCATGTGCCTCATCAGCGACTGCAAGACAGGTGTTGACGGCACGCCCTGTGCAATAGCGACTGCAATGATTTCCATTGTCGCAACGGCGTTGCAGCGCCGCAGTTTCAGGAGTAATTCGATGTCCCGCGAAATCCGTCTCAACGCTTTTGACATGAACTGTGTCGGCCACCAGTCGCCCGGCCTGTGGGCGCATCCCCGTGACCGTTCATGGCAGTACAAGGACCTCGAATACTGGACCGATCTGGCGAAAATCCTCGAGCGAGGCAAGTTCGACGGGCTGTTTATCGCCGATGTGCTGGGTATCTATGACGTCTACCGCGGTAACGGTGATGCTGCCATCCGCCAGGGCGCCCAGGTGCCGGTCAATGATCCGTTGCAGCTGATTCCACCGATGGCGCTGGTGACCGAGCACCTGGGGTTCGGCCTTACCGCTTCGCTCTCATTCGAGCACCCGTATCCCTTCGCCCGCCGCCTGTCGACCCTCGACCACCTGACCAAGGGCCGTGCCGGCTGGAACATAGTCACCTCCTATCTGGAAAGCGGCGCCAGGAACATCGGCCAGCAAGCACTGACCGAGCACGATGCGCGCTACGACTATGCCGAGGAGTACCTGCAGGTTTGCTACAAGCTGTGGGAAGGCAGCTGGGAGGAGGGGGCAATCTTGCGCGATCGCGAGCGGCGGGTATTCAGCGACCCGAGCAAGATTCATGAGATCCGCCATGTCGGCAAACACTTCCAGGTGCCGGGTATTCACCTGTGCGAACCCTCGCCCCAGCGCACGCCTCTGCTGTATCAGGCCGGAGCTTCCAGTCGTGGCCGCCAGTTTGCTGCCGAGCAGGCCGAATGCGTGTTTGTCGCCGCGCCGTCCAAGGTCTTGCTGAAAAAAACTGTCAGCGATATCCGTCGGCGTGCTGCCGAGGCGGGCCGCGATCCGGCAAAAATCCTGATCTTCAACTTGCAAACGGTGATCCTCGGCGAAACCGATGCCCTGGCCAAAGCCAAGTTTGAAGAATACAAAAGCTATGTCAGCTACGAAGGCGCGATGGCCTTGATCTCGGGCTGGACCGGTATCGACTTCAGCCAGTTCAAGCCCGATCAGGCGCTTGAAAACGTGCCCACCAATGCGATCAAATCGGCGGTGGAAACCTTCTCCAGCGCTGATCCAGATACCCTCTGGACCCCCAATGCACTGGCCGACTGGGTGGGTATCGGCGGCTTTGGCCCGCTGTTCGTCGGCGGCCCTGAAACCGTAGCCGACCTGCTTGAAGAATGGGTCGAAGAGACCGGGGTCGACGGCTTCAATCTGGCCTATGCGGTGACCCACGAGACCTTTATTGACGCCGTGGAGTTGCTGGTTCCGGAGTTGCAAAAACGTGGCGTCTACAAAAAGGAATACACCAAGGGCACTTTGCGCGAGAAGCTGTTCGGCGAAGGCCCGCGCCTGGCGGACGGGCATCCGGGGGCGGCCTGGCGCAACCTCGGTGAATTGAACCGCGGCCGACCAAAAGAGCGCGCCTGAGTCGCAACGCTGGACACCGCAGGATCTGCAGAAGATCCTGCCGGTCGAACTGTAAAAACCCCAAAGCGAGTGAATACCATGAGCGAGCCACAAGCCGGACAGGCAACCCCTGCCATCCGTGAGGCCGATGTCTTGATTGTTGGCGGTGGCCTGAGCGGCACCCTGTTGGCCATGCAACTGCTGCGCTTGCCAGGTGCCCGGCGCATCGTGCTGGTGGAGCCCCGGCCCGAGCTGGGACGTGGCGAAGCCTACAGTGCGACGCAACCGGGGCACACCCTGAACGGCAATGCGGCGCGCATGAGCGTCGAGCCGGACGATCCCGATGACCTGACCCGCTGGCTTGAAGCGCACATCGCCGCTGGTGGCTGGCCGGAGTCCGATCAACAGCATGTAGCGGTGGCCGAGCTGTTCCCGCCACGGGGGCTGTTCGGGCTGTATGCCCAGCAGAAACTGGCGCAGGCACAGCAAATCGGAGCCGCGGCAGGTTCAACCCTGACCCACGTCCGTGATGCCGTGGTGGACCTGCAAACCCATGAACAGGGGGTCACAGTGACCCTTGGCGACGGTGGCCAATGGCAAGCCGCTGCAGCTGTGCTGGCCACCGGCATGTTCCCGGCCGCGCGTACCGCCCAGCGCCAGTCCAGCGGGCTCAATGCCGCTGCCCTGGACCCCTGGGATGTTGCAGCCTTGCGTGGTTTGCCGGTGGATGCGCGGGTACTGATCATCGGCTCCGGGCTGACCATGGTCGATGCCCTGGAGACCTTGCATCAGGCCGGGCATCGCGGTCCGATCCAGGTCTACTCGCGCCACGGGCTATTGCCCCAGGTTCGACGCCAGCCGCCGGTTTGGGAAGACTTTCTGACCCTGGCACCACAGCTGCGCAGCCCCCTGCAATTGTTCCGTGAACTGCGCCGCCAATGTCGTTTGGCACAGGCCCGGGGTATCGACTGGCAAGCACCGCTGGATACGGTACGGGTGCATATAGGCAGGCTCTGGAACCAGGCCAGCGATGCGCAACGGCGTCAGTTTGTACGCCATGTGCGGCCCTGGTGGGAAAGTCATCACCACCGTTCGCCACCCCAGGGCAATGCGTTACTGCAACGCCTGCTCAGTGAAGGCCGCCTGACGATTACCGCAGCCTCCCTGCAAGGGGTGGACGCGGTGGGCGGTCGGCCACGGATTCGTCTGCGCTACCGGGGGCAGGCTGAATCGGTATGGGTCGAAGGTGACGGGCTGATCAACTCCACCGGCATCGAGTACGACTGGCGCCGGGTGGATAAACCGCTGCCGGTACAGCTGTTGCGACGTGGGCTGGTGCAGCCCGGAAATCTGGGGTTGGGGATTGCTGCCGATGCTTCAGGTGCCGTGCTGGATGCGGCATCACAGCCTGCGCCACGGCTGTTTGCCATGGGCCCTCCATTGCGCGGAATGTGGTGGGAAAGCACTGCGGTGACCGACGTTGCCTTGCAGGCCAAGGCTCTGGCAGAGCGGTTGGCCAGGCAAGCTCGCCTGTAGGAGCGAGCTTGCTCGCGAGCTTCTCAAGAAGGCCGCGTTCATGCGGTCATCAATATAGGCTCGATAGAAAGCTCGCGAGCAAGCGCCTACAGGGTTTTATGTTGAAGGTTACAGAACCTGTGGGCGCCTGGTTATTCGGCCAGCGAGGGCTTCTGCCAGAGGTTGATCCCGCCTTCCTGGGCGAAGCGGTCGATCTCGGCCAGTTCCAGCTCGCTGAAGCTCAGGTTCTGCAACGCCGCGACGTTCTCGATGATTTGCTCCGGCCGGCTGGCACCTATCAGCGCCGAGGTCACCCGCGGATCGCGCAATGTCCAGGCCAGCGCCATCTGGGCCAGGCTTTGGCCGCGGCGTTTGGCGATCTCGTTCAGTGCACGCACATGGGCGATATTGGCGTCGGACAGATGCGAGGCTTGCAGCGAGCCACCCCCCGGACGATTGACCCGTGCATCGGCCGGAACCCCGTTGAGGTACTTGTCGGTCAGCAGCCCCTGAGCCAGCGGAGTAAAGGCAATCACGCCGGTGCCCAGCTCCTCGGTGGTGTCCAGCAGGTCCTTTTCAACCCAGCGATTAAGCAGGTTGTACGCCGGCTGGTGGATCAGCAACGGCACTTTCCACTCTTTGAGCAAGGCCGCCATTTCGCGGGTTTTTACCCCGGAATACGAGGAGATCCCGATGTACAGCGCCTTGCCCTGTTGCACTGCGGTGGCCAGGGCGCTGGCGGTTTCTTCCAGTGGCGTGTCGGGATCGAAGCGGTGCGAGTAGAAGATGTCGACATAGTCCAGCCCCAGGCGCTGCAGGCTCTGATCCAGGCTGGCCAGTACGTACTTGCGCGAACCGCCGCCCTGGCCGTACGGGCCGGGCCACATGTCCCAGCCGGCTTTACTGGAGATAATCAGCTCGTCACGGTAGTGCTTGAAGTCTTCGCGCAGCAAACGGCCAAAGTTGATCTCGGCACTGCCGTAGGGCGGGCCGTAGTTGTTGGCCAGGTCAAAGTGGTTGATGCCCAGGTCGAAGGCAGTACGCAACAGCGCGCGCTGGGTGTCGATCGGCGTGCTGTCGCCAAAGTTGTGCCACAGGCCCAAAGACAGTGCTGGCAGCAGCAGCCCGCTGCGACCGGTACGGCGATAAGGGATGGATTGATAGCGGTTTTCGGCAGCGATATAAGTCATCGAATCCTCATGGGGCAGGTATTTGGACAGTTCAGATGCACAGGTTTAGCATTCTTTCGCTTTGCGGTGTGTCATTGGGCCGGCGTTTGTTGACCGCCAGTTCGCCGATGTTGATCAGTCGGGAGCGGGTGATGTTGCGGCTCAGGCCCAGCAGGTTGGCGGTGTGGACCTGATTGTAGTGACAGAAGCGGTAGGCGGTGCGGAACAGAACCTCCTCGACTTTCTCGTGCAGGGCTGCGGGGTGTTCTTCAAAGAGTTGCTGGAAGGCCCGCTCCAGCAGGGCTTCGGCAGATTTGTCGGTGCCGGCGGGCTCCTCCTGGCGTTCGATGCGCATATTGGACAGGCGCAAATCGCCGCTCTGGATCAGGCCGTCGCGGCAGATCAACAGCGTGTGATGGATCACGTTTTCCAGCTCGCGAATGTTGCCCGGCCAGCCATAGCCCTGCAGCTTGCTTTGCGCTGCAGGACTTAGCCGTACCTCGCCGTAGCCCAGGCGTTTGCTGTAGGCCTCGATAAAGTGCCGGATCAACGGCAGGATGTCGCCGGGCCGCTCGCGCAACGGGCTCAGCTCAAGGCTTACCACGTCCAGGCGATAAAACAGGTCCTCACGAAAATGCCCGGCATTAATCGCCTTTTCCAGCTGCACGTTGGTGGCCGCCAGCACCCGCACGTCGATGGGTATGCTTTTACGCGACCCCAGGCGCACCACCTCGCGCTCCTGCAGCACCCGCAGCAGCTTGACCTGGATGGCCATCGGCAAATCACCGATTTCATCGAGGAACAGGGTGCCGCCGTCAGCTTCTTCGAACCAGCCGGCCTTGGCACTGAGCGCGCCGGTGAAGGCGCCTTTCTCGTGCCCAAACAGCTCCGCTTCCACCAGTGACTCCGAAAACGCGCCGCAGTTGACCGCAATGAACGGCCGGTTACGGCGAGCGCTCAGGTTGTGAAGATGGCGGGCGACCAGTTCTTTGCCGGTTCCGGTTTCACCAATGATCAGTACGCTGGCTTCGCTGGGGGCGACCTGCTGCAAATGGGCCAGCAACGCTCTGGATTTCGGGTCTTCGAATACTTGCGCGGTGGCGCGGATCGACGTTGCCAGGGCGGGTGAGGGCGGTAGCGTCAAAAGCTGCATAGGCTTCTCTAGGAATAGAAAGTGGGAGTAGGCAGGTTCTGGTTCAGTGCCCAGTCGCCCAATTCTTGAAGCTTGTAATCCAGCGGATCGTGCAGGCTTTGGGTACGCAGGTTGCGCCAGTGCCGGTCCAGACCTACAGCGGCGTGGGTGGCGCGGGCGCCGGTGACTTCAAAAACCTTGCTGCACAGCTCCAGCCCGTGGCGGTGGGCGGCGACTTTGGCGGTGGCGATGGCGACGGCCACCTGTCCGCGCTCCTGTTCGCTGAGCCTGGGACCCTTGGCCCAGGCCTTGTCCAGTTGCGCGGCGGCGTGCTCGACCAGCAGCCGGGCACTTTCCAGGCCCACCCAGAAATCGCCGTAGTGCCCCAGTACATAGGGGTCCTGATGGTTTTGCGTGGCGCCGGATTTAAACCAGGGGCGGGTTTCACCGAGGGTGTACTGGCGTGCCTCTTCGAACGCGCCCTGAGCGATGCCGAGAAAAATGTTGGCGAAATGCAACTGTGCAATCAGAGGCCGCAGGCAGGCGAACGGGGTGCTCAAAGGCCCCGGATCGAGCAGCAAGTCCGACTCTTCGACCCGTACCCGCTCGAAGGTGGCACTGCCACTGTCGGTCTGGCGCTGGCCCATGTTGTCCCAGTCGCCATGCAAGGTAATGCCGGTACGTGCGCTGGGAATGGCGGCGATCAACAGCTTGCCACCGGCGGCCTCATCCACCGCCGAGGCAATCAGCATCTGCGAGTCGCTGGCGCCGGAGCAGAAACTTTTTTTACCGGAGAATTCGCGCCAGCTGCCGAAATTGCGCACGGTGGTGCGGGTGTCCAGCGGGTTGAGGGCGTTGCCCCAAAACCAGTTCTGGCGGGCGGTCAGTTCGAACCAGGGCTGCCATTGCTCGGGGCGTGCGAACAGCCGGACAGTGGCGAGCATCAAGTGATGAAAGCCCAATACGTGGGCAATGGAACTGTCGACCCGGGCGAACTCGCGCACCACCTCAAAGGTATCGCTCCAGCTGGCGCCGAGGCCGCCGAACTGGCGGGGAATACTCATGGCCAGCAGGCCGCTGGCGCGCAGGGCATCCCGTTGCGCAATGGGCGTACCGCCACGCTCGTCGCGTTCGACCGCGCTGTGGGCGAACTCGCTGGCCAGCGCCCGGGCGGTGTGCAGCGGGGTAAGTGCTGCGTCTTGTAGATGGGCTGTCACGGGTTATGGCCTCCATTCAAAAAATCCTGCCGCTGTGCCGCTGTGCCCCTGTGTTTCTGTAGGAGCGAGCTTGCTCGCGAGCTGTTTGGGGCGGTTTGATATCTGCGGCGCTGTTGTGAAGAGCTCGCGAGGCAAGCTCGCTCCTACACAGGGGACAGGGCAGGCCTCAGGCTTTGGCCGGCAGAACGTCGTTGGCGATCATTTCGCCAAAGGGGCCGGTCAGGTTGGTGATGCCGCGTCCAGCCAGGCTGGCATACGGCTCGGGCAACAAGGGGAATACCAGCTCGGCAAAGCGGTAGGCCTCTTCCAGATGCGGATAGCCGGAGAAGATGAAGCTCTCGATCCCCAGGTCGGCGTACTCCTTGATCCGCGCTGCCACCTGTTGCGGGTTGCCCACCAGTGCAGTACCGGCGCCACCGCGCACCAGGCCGACACCGGCCCACAGGTTGGGGGCGATTTGCAGGTTGTCGCGACGGCCGTCATGCAGCGCGGCCATACGCCGCTGGCCTTCAGAATCAAAGCGCGAGAAGGACTTCTGGGCGGCGGCAATGGTCTCGTCGCTGATGTGTTCGATCAGTTTGTCAGCCGCTGCCCAGGCTTGCTGTTCGGTCTCGCGCACGATGACATGCAGGCGGATACCGAAGCGCAGGGTACGGCCCTGGCGGGCAGCACGCTGGCGTACATCGGCCAGTTTTTCGGCCACGGCCGCCGGTGGTTCGCCCCAGGTCAGGTACACGTCGACCTGTTCGGCAGCCAGTTCGTGGGCGGCTTCGGAAGAGCCGCCGAAATACAGCGGCGGATAGGGTTTCTGCACGGGCGGGTAGAGCGCCTTGGCGTTCTGTACGCGCAGGTGCTTGCCTTCGAAATCCACAGCTTCGCCTTGCAGGACCCGGCGCCAGATTTTCAGGAATTCGTCGGTGACTTCATAGCGCTCGCTGTGATCGAGGAAGCTGCCGTCGCCACGGTTTTCATCCGGGTCGCCGCCAGTCACCACATTGATCAGCAGACGCCCGCCGGACAGTCGGTCCAGGGTTGCGGCCATGCGTGCCGAGACCGTCGGCGAAATGATCCCCGGGCGGATGGCCACCAGATAACGTAAACGCTCGGTCAGCGGCACCAGTGCCGAGGCGATCACCCACGAGTCTTCGCACGAGCGGCCGGTGGGGATCAGCACCCCGTGGTAGCCCAGATCGTCGGCCGCCTGGGCCACCTGTTTCAGGTAGTTGAGGGTGACCGGGCGGGCGCCCTGGGTGGTACCCAGGTAATGGCCGTCGCCGTGGGTGGGAAGAAACCAGAACACATCCATGACAGAGTCCTTAAGCGATTTTCAGCAGGTTCCTGGCAGACACGCCGAACAACGGCGCGGCACGTTCTGCAGCAAGGCGGATGCGAGTCTTCAAGGGCTCACTGGTTATCTGGTAATTGGCAAAATCGGATTCGACGGCATACACCCCGATCGGCAGGGTCAGTGCCTGAAAGAAACCGAACAGCGGCCGCAACTGGTGTTCGAGCACCAGGGCATGGCGCTCACTGCCGCCGGTGGCGGCCAGCAACACCGGGGTATCGATCAGGCCGTTGATATCCACCAGATCGAACAGGTGCTTGAGCAGCCCCGGGTAGGAGCCGCGATAGACCGGTGTCGCAACAATCAGCAGGTCGGCGTTCTCGATGGCCCGGATCTGTGCTTCGACCTCGGGGCCAAGCTCCTGGCGTGACAGGGCGCCGCCCAATTGCCGGGCTATATCGCCCAGCTCAATCAAGTGACTTTCGAGAGTAAGCCGGGTTTTCAGTTCGTCGAGAATCGCCTCGGCCAGCACCAGGGTGCGTGAAGGGCTGAATGCTCCCCCGGAAACGACGACGACTTGCAGCGCTTGAGACATGGTTGATCCTTGGCTGTTGGGCAGCGGACTGTGGACAGGTAATACCCTTGAGCAAACTCCGTACCAACAGACAAAGCCCCTGAATGCGGGGGTTGGCGCATCGGCTGCTGTTTTTGGGGCAGGTGTTTGCTGATCCACTGTTGGCTGGGCAACAGTTTCTACAGGCTCGACGGCTGGATCCGGACATAAACATTGGCCATAACTATCCCCTTTTGGCCTGCCTCCCACTGTGATGCGCCAGGGTTGTCGGCAAGAATCAAAAGCACCCGCCCTCTAACAAGAAAGTTTGCCGAGCTTGCCCTTGGCCATTTGCAGGCCGCTGCCGTGTACAGAACATAAAAAATATCGATCTCACGCCGACTTCGGGGAACACACGCATGCACACAATCAAACGCTTACTGGGCCTTACCGTCTGCGGACTGACCCTGCTGGCCAGTGCCGTACAGGCCGAACAGCGCGAATTGCGGGTGTACAACTGGGCAGACTACATCCTGCCTTCGGTGCCCAAGGACTTCGCCAAACAAACCGGGATCAAGGTGATCTGGGACACCTTTGATACCAACGAATCCCTGGAGGCCAAGCTGCTGACCGGCAACTCCGGGTATGACCTGGTGGTGCCGTCGAACCAGTTTCTTGATACCCAGATCAAGGCCGGGGTATTCCAGAAACTGGACAAATCCAAACTGCCCAACTGGCAGCATCAAGATCCGGCCTTGCTCAAGCTGTTGCAGACCAACGACCCCGGCAACCAGTACGCGGTGCCCTACATGTACGGCACGGTGCTGATCGGTTTCAACCCGGCCAAGGTCAAGGCCGCGCTGGGCGACAATGCACCGGTGGACAGCTGGGACCTGGTGTTCAAACCCGAGAACATGGAAAAACTGAAATCCTGCGGCGTGGCCATGCTCGACTCGCCTTCCGAGATCCTGCCGCTGGCCCTGCACTATCTGGGTCTGGACCCGAACAGCCAGAACCCGGCCGACTATGAAAAAGCCAAGGAACTGATGTTGAAGGTTCGTCCTTACATCACCTATTTCAACTCGGCCAAATACATGACCGACATTGCCAACGGTGACATCTGCGTGGCCATCGGTTATTCCGGCAGCTTCTACCAGTTCGGCAACCGGGCCAAAGAGTCGGGCAACGGTGTGGTGGTTGACTGGCGTCTGCCCAAGGAAGGCGCGCCCATCTGGTTCGATACCTTTGCCATTCCGAAAAGCGCGAAAAATGTCGCCGAGGCCCATGAATTCCTCAACAACTTGCTGGAGCCCAAGGTCATTGCCCCGATCAGCGATTTTCTCGGTTATCCCAATGCCAACAAAGACTCGCTGCCCTTGATCAGCAAGGACATTACCGGCAACCCCAACCTGACCCCGACCAGCGAAGCCCTGAACAACCTGTATGTGGTGCAGCCGCTGCCACAGAAGCTCGAGCGTGTACGCACCCGGGCCTGGACCAGCATCAAGTCGGACAAGTAAAGGATTGATCCATACCCTCTTTGGGGTAGTGAATGGGGGGTATCGTCAAGTGTTGCCCGGATTTCTACACTGGGCGCACTTTACTGACCACAACGAGAGCAGAACGATGCGTATCCGTGAGCTTGGCATAACCATTGGTTCGGGCACCCCGGGCCTCTATAACGCAATCACCGATGTTGCGGGTGTGCGGGTCGGGCATCACACGCTGAATGTAGAAACCGCCGAAGCTTCCATCCATACCGGTGTCACGGTCATTGAGCCGCGGGCCGGTGCGGCGCATTTGCAGCCGTGTTTTGCCGGGGTCCATGTGTTGAACGGCAACGGTGACGCAACCGGTCTGGAGTGGATTCGCGAAGCTGGTTTACTGACCACGCCCATCGCCTATACCAACACCCACAGCGTCGGTGTAGTGCGCGATGCGCTGGTGGCCGCAGAACGTGAAATGGGCAAGAAGCACACCTATTGGTGCATGCCTGTGGTACTGGAAACCTACGATGGCACCTTGAATGACATCTGGGGCCAGCACGTGCGCCCCGAGCATGTGCAACTGGCGCTGCAGGATGCAAGGTCCGGCCCTGTCCAGGAGGGCAATGTGGGTGGTGGCACGGGCATGATTTGCCATGAATTCAAGGGTGGCATCGGCACCGCTTCGCGGGTGCTGAGCACTGAGCAGGGCGGCTGGACCGTTGGCGCTCTGGTGCAGGCCAACTACGGCGTACGAGAAGCGCTGCGGGTGGCGGGGTATCCGGTCGGCAAGGTACTGAATGATGTGCCGTCGCCGTTCAGGAGCGAGATCAATGTCGGCGAGCCGGGCATGGGTTCCATCGTGATTACCATTGCTACCGATGCACCTTTGTTGCCGCATCAATGCACCCGGCTTGCGCAGCGGGCGAGTGTTGGTCTTGCACGTGTTGGAGGGGGCACTGAGGATTCCAGTGGCGATATCTTCATTGCCTTTTCGGTGGGCAACAGCAGTTTGCCGGCGGCTGATTTTGGTCATCCGGGGGCGCCGACCACCGAGTTGCAGATGGTCAATAACGATTACATCTCACCGTTGTTCGTGGCTGCCGCAGACGCGGTAGAAGAGGCCATTCTCAATGCCATGCTGGCTGCCAGTGACCTCAAGGGTTGCGCCAGCCAGGTGTTTTCCCTCAAGCCAGAGCGCCTGCTTAGCGCCCTGGCCAAAGTAGGCTGGCAACCCTGAGCCCACAATAGTGATGGTTCGCTGGCCGGGCGGGTGGGCAGGTGGGCAGGTGCACCTGTAGGAGCGAGCTTGCTCGCGATGGCAGCGGTGGGGTGTATCAGGAAAATCCCGGTGTATGCATCGCTGGCAAGCCAGCTCCCACAGAAATGATGGTGCACTGGCCGGGCGGGTGGGCAGGTGGACCTGTAGGAGCGAGCTTGCTCGCGATGGCAGCGGTGCGGTGTTGTTGTGGCTCAATATTTATGGACCATCATGTAGGAGTATCAACTTAAGGATTCATCATGGGATTTCGGGTCGTAACTGCCGAAGAAAAAGCCGAGGCCATTCGCTTGGTCGTGGAAATGAATTACT
>NZ_RZAA01000017.1:0-79554 GCF_003994535.1 Pseudomonas sp. PAMC 29040 | reverse complement strand
TTAGCAACAGCGCTTGGTAATGACCCGAACTTCGCGACCACAATTACAACAGCTCTCAGCTTAAAAGCTCCGCTGCAATCGCCTTTTTTTACTGGCCACGTCAAGGCTGACGGCGATATCTATGCATTGGGGCGCCTTATCTCGACGGGTAACATTAGTATTGGCGAGGCCTTTATTACATCCGTGGGCAACGTATTCGGCACGGCCTGGGGTGGCTACCTAAGCGACTACTTGGCTTCAACATACGAACCCAAACTAGGTTACGTCCCCGTGCAACAGGGTGGCGGTGAAGACCAATACAATAACAAGGTGTTCATTGGCTGGAATGGTGAGTACTTAACAGCACAAGTTGACAATGACCCACAAGGTCGCATCTGGACTGACAACATCGCCGTCGCTAGGGCTGTTTGGGCGCAATCGACAGCAAAAGCTGGGGGCATCGGTACTTACGCACTCATGGTGATTGGTGGGGGAGTAGCTACTGGTTACGACCCACTTATGCCAGGCCAGTTTGTTACTGGTGCAAGCTGCGCATTTACCAATACTGGCGCATATAACGGTGGCGGCCCTGCGACTGGGACATGGCAGGTAATGGGTATGGTACAAAACAGGGACGGACTCGCCCCGGATTCAACCACGCTTTGCTTGAGGGTTGCATAATGTTTACGGTTTTAAGTGTTCGCGAACCTGCATATGCAGCGGACGGTAAGTGCATAACCCTTCAAGTGACCTTTGATGGCATGGGGGAAATTCCGTTTACTGCATCAGCAGACGATACTGAAGAGCATGGGCGTCTTATCCATGCTTCGGCATTGGCTGGTGAATACGGGGACATTGCAGATTACAAGGCCCCAGCGTACACAGCAGTCCAGCTTGAAGCTATTGCACGGGATTGGCGCGATAATGAAATTAATTCCAGCCAGTGGTTGATTGAGCGTCATCGTGACGAATTAGAAGCTGGAGCCTCTACCTCGCTAGTAGACTTCAAATATTCAGAACTTCAAGACTATCGCAAATACCTGCGTGACTGGCCGACAGTCGCGGGTTTCCCTAACGATATAACAAAGCCCGTAGCGCCCGATTGGTTAGCTGCTGAGATTGAAAAGTATTGAATTCTTTAACTTCTCTTTCTAATTAGGATCGATATAAATTATGTCTAGACCTTTAAACGGCAGTTTTGACCAGATCAAGATTGGTTTCGCCCAGTATTTAAAGCGATGGCGTGACGGGCTTTACGCGGACTACGCAGACACCAAAGCAGTACAGGCTTTCATGGCCAAGCCGTTCAACCAGGCCGTGATGGTAGCGTCTTCGCGAATGGTGGACGATGCAGAGGCCATGCTCGTGGCGTACCAGAAGAACAAGAACGGTGAGGACGGTAAATCCACGCTGTTTCCGGTGCTGCTCTTCGCCATGGATGAAAACTTTATCGGTACCGGCGCGGATTGGGGCGGTGATCAAATTGGCCGCACCATGCAGCAAATTGAGGAAGGCGGTTCGTGGTACGGCTACAAGCACGTTATGCAGGACCGGCGCTTGCAAATGGTGATCATCGCCAGCGAGGGCGGTTCTGCGCAGAGCTTAGCTGCGCAACTGTCATCGTTCATCAAAGAGCCATCTAACCGCTATTTCGATGCCGAGTATCAGTTTGGCCAATACAAGGTGTCCATGCCGCAGGCCCTGGAATCAGTGCGTGTGGACTGGATGGAGGTCAAACCGGACGGGGTGAAGAACATTAAAATCCTCGTAGCTGATCTGACGCTGAAGTGTTCGATTCCATTCTTCGATGCCCCGGCTGCTGGCGCCCCTAATGATGGCTCCGACAAGAATCCGCCTGGCTACCCCGCCATCAGCGGTCTAGAGCTTTCCAGTAGCCACATTCTGGCCAGTTCGACTACAACGACTTCGGACAATCCCCAGTGAACGTCTACCTGCGTGAGGGGGGCGACTTGCTCCCAGGCGACGTGGTTATCAAATGGATAGGGCGCTCAGACCTGACGCCGGTGCCCCGCTCGGTTGAGTTTGTTGTGAAGCTGATCGATGGCGTACAGGAAAAGCTCAAGACGGGCGCATCAATATGGTCTGGCCGCGAAAATCTGCGCTACGAAATCGTCAAAACTGATCGTGAGCAACCACTTGGCCAAGTCCAGGGAAAGAACCAGCAGCAGGCCATGAGGGTCACTGCGTTGCTGCATCGTTGTGCCTCAGTCGCCCGCCCGCTCAATAGCGCCACCATCCTGACCGATACGACACTTGGCGCGATCTATCGAGCGTGCGGGGCGTACATGCCGGTAGCCAGCGACTTCGCGGTACCGCGCTTTACTTGTTTCAAGGGTCATGCCCCCAGTTACCCGATAGCCCAGGCACTCCAAGAGGAAGGCGCCGCACTTGTGCTCAGGAATGGCAGCATTACGGCCATGCGCCTGACTGACATGGCCCGGCAAGCGCCTGTAGCGGATATCGGGCAAGTGGACAGTAGCGCCAAGATAGAAAGCGAGTTTCTACAGCACCAGGACATCCCGTCGTATTACTCAGTCGACGACACCGGCGCCATTGTCCTAGGCCATATGGGGCAGGCTCGCCGGGTGAAGTTCATCCCCCGTGCGGACGTGCGCCAGCTCAGGAACGCCAGTTGTGTTCTGGTGCGTAGTAAGACCGTAGACAGCACCATATGCCAGCAGTATCAGGCTGGTGACGTGATACGGGTGGCCGGGGAGAATCTTGTGATAATTACCGCCGCTCATGCTTTCGAGAGCAACGAGGGGGCGCAGGAAAGCCGCAGCCGCCTATGGTTAGGGAAACTCATCAATGCCCAGTAATAAGCACCCAGGCTTCATTCGCCAAGTAAACCGTGATCGTCGTGAGGTGCGCGTTGAGATACGACCGTTCACTGATGGCGCCAGCGAGCTGCCTATCGCAGAAATCGAATACCCGATTGGTGATGACTCGCAAAACACTGAGATTCGTCTGGTCGAGGGGCGCGCCGTATGGATTGAGTTCATCGCGGGCGATCCGCGCCGGCCGCTCATCACCGGCTATCGCAACCCGAACACGGGCAACGTGGTGGGCATGCGTCGCTGGAACCATGACCACTTCGAAATCAACGCTGACGAGACATTCACGATCAATGCTGGCGCTAAAATCGCTCTGATCGTGGGCGGTACGTCCCTAGTGCTAACTCCCGAGTCAATCGCGGAGATAGCCGCCGCATTGAGCGTCAAAGCCGCTGTAACGATTGAGGGCGGAGTAACGCAAACCGGTGGCGATATGACCAGCGACGGTATCAGCGTGCAGTTCCACGACCACACCAGCACCGCGCCGGGGACACCTACCAGTAAACCAAACTCCGCTTAAGATCCTTGTTAGCCGCTATTTCAGGTAATCAAGAGACTTACGGTAAACCATTCGCAACTGTGGACCGCGCTGGCCAGCCTCTTCGGATAGATCATATTCAGGAACGTCGTTCTCCTTGATCACCTTGCGCAGGCTCCTGGAAAACTCTTTGAACGTGGTGTCGCTACCGCTACGCTGATAAATCAGGTCGAACCCCCAAGTAGCCATGTCCTTGCCGGCTGCCTTTCTCGCCAGTCGGTAGATAAAGCGGATGTAGCCCGATTCGCTCTCAAAGTAATCAGGGTGCACCGCAAGTATGTCTGGCTTCATGCTGGCGGTAATTTCTTTATAGAGCCAATCCGCCACCTTGAATTCGATGTATTCGATATTCCCGTTTTTGGCGTTTGCTAGGGTGCGGTATGGTCCGATCAGGTTCTCCCCTTCATCGGTGATAACCATGCGGTCCTTGATCATCCGGGTGCGCTGAATCTTGACATGCGTGGTGCTCAGTCGCTCAAGTGCACCAACCACTGCAGCCCGTTGATTGCCCCCTTCTGTTTTTTTGGTGAATTTGATCACGTCACCAATGTGCGGGCGAAACACCTGTGAAGGCTTCTCCCCGTCACCTCTACGATAACGGTTCATCCCTTCGGTCAGGTGGGAGGTAGCCATCAGCACCAGGTCATAATCGAACACAGAAGCCATGCCGTAGATGCCAGACGAAACGATAACCTCGCCGTCAGGCAGCTCGTAACGAATAACGTCGTTCTCGCGCTTTTTGGTTTTCGACAACCGAAATGGGGCTACATCCATCAGGCTACGAATATCACGGGTGCCAATGTCATAAATCATTGGCACGAAAAAATCAGGCTGCTGCGGATCCTTGCTCTTGGCCTTTGGGGCCTTTACTGCTGGCTTCGCTTTGGGGGCTTTTGCCACCTTCGGTTTCGGCTCGGTACCGCCAAGAAGGTCGCCCTGGCGCTCTGGCTTCTTTCGGCTCTTGATAGCGTCAAGGCGCCGATTGTGTTGATTGGCAATCCCCTCAGGGTTATTGCTGACTGACATGATCGCTCCCGCTGCTGCTTGCACGTAAAGGGTGAACTGAATGCAGGGTGGGTGAATTACAAATTCTGATGATCGAAAACCCTAGAAGCCTTGCCATGCGGGCTCTACGCCTCGAAAACAGGGGGATATTTATCGTTTTTTTGTAATTCACACACCGAAACCCTAGATTTTTGTAATTCACACGCCAAACCGTGTAATTCACCCACCATTCTTTGTAATTCACCCACCCCATTTTGTATTTCACCCACCTATCCACAGGGTTGTTATCGTGCTCTAGATCAGGCGGGACGCGGTGTGTAGCGCTTATCCACAATGGCCAAAACATAGATATAAAACTTTTTAAAACTTTAAAACGTAAAAAGGATATGACTTACCCACCTTGGGTCGACAAAACCAATCCTATGCCGCACGCAATCGGGTAATGGCTGGTACAGCTTTATGCTGAGCCTGCCATAGGTCATAAGCGGACTGACGAGCAAGCCACACATGCGCGCTGCCCAGTCCTGCCAGCTCCAGACGCCAAGCAAGGTCCGGGCTTATCGCCGCACGACAATGCAGCACGGTGGACAACTGCATCCTGGAATACCCAATGTGTTTGGCCAGCGCCGTGACGGTCATGTTGATATCAGGTAACACGTCTTCGCGTAGCGCCTCGCCCGGATGGGGAGGATTGTGCGTAGTCATTGGCCACTCTCCTTTCGAACATTGCCTGCACAATGTAAGGCCTGACTTTACGTTGCGCAAGAAATATGTGTAAGCACAGACTTTACACGCTGACCGTTATCCGTAGATTTTTTGTCCGCAGGTGGCGCAAAGCACGTCGGCAGTAAGTCCTTTGGCCACCTCACAATGCCCCCCAGTTATCCAATCCATGGGGGCAGTCATGCCAGCAACGAACACTCTCGATTTCTCCAATGCTCAGGCCGCTGCCAAGGCACTCAAGAAAGTCAGTCAGATCATGATCAGAGCGGGCCAGCCCGTGGTTACGACTGAATTCAATCCAACAGCACGACGTACATCTGGCATCACTTACCGCGAGGCGACGTTAACGGTGGCGAGCGGCCAAATGGTTGTGCTGCGCGTGAATACCACGGGCGACATCTTTCAAGTGCTGATCAACAAATCCCTGACACCGCTCAAGAATCAGACCGATTCAGAAAAAGCTGTTCGGGAAATCGCGACCCTACTGGAAGCTGGCCAGGTGGGCTTCCAGAAGAAGCAGGCCCGTAAAGCGATTGCCTTGCCTAAGGGTATGAGCACCCCAGCACCAAAACAGACAGAGGTGTATGCCGAGCGTGTAGCGCAACTGGATGCGCAGATTACCGAACGCCAAGCGACCGTTGCGGACCTACTGCAGCAGTTGGAGGCAATGACCGACAGCCTTGGATTCGAAGCCTCGGCAGTGCTCACAGTATCTGGTGCCTACGTGGCGGCGCGTGAGATTGTCCTGGCCGATCCAACCATGATGGATAGCCTCGCCACCGCTGGCGCTATCGCACAGCTGCACCAGGCCTTGAGCGTGGTCGAGGCGAATGCCCCGATCAACGAAGCCGAAGGCAATCACGACCAAGCTCAGCTTGAGCGCAGCTTGGCCAAATCCTTTATCACCGCCATTGCTATGCTCGACAGCGTGAGCCCTGACCTCGGGGATGGCGGTTTGTCGGAGCTGGTGAATATCGCCATTGTGTCGGCGGCGGACGTGAGCGACATCAAGGACGAGGAAGCGCTGGCGCAGCTTCTGGCCCTAGGCATGGTTGAGACAGCAGAAGGGCTCTACATGCTGACCACGAAAGGCAGGGCGGCGCTTGAGGACGCAGGCTATGACGCTTACGGCGAGCCTTTCGCAGCTCAGGACTAAATCGAGGTGATTTGATACAGACGGGCGATGTCGTCGCTCATCTGTGTCAGTGACTCAATACCGCGCTGGCGTGACATGAAGTGCGCCAACGCCAGCACCGCAACCTCTGCGTTTCCGATATCGCTGTGAAGTCGGTACTTCTGTCCCTGCGTGTCCACGCCGTCTACTTCGATCCTTGGGCGGTACTTCGATACATCGTCCGCCAGCAGGATGGTGCCCATCCCCTCCCCCTCCTTGTACCCCGTGATCGCGTCCGCCAAGTGTTCCTCTTTGAACAGGCAGTCAAAGGTTTTCAACCTCAGGTTGGTCACGAAGGCAAAACCCTCGTCTGGACACTCCCTATACGTGATCCTGCTCAAAACTGTCATGGTTCCCAGGGCGTTTGATTTGAACGCCATAAGCGTTACAGGCTCTGATCCTGCTGGGCCGAACCCTCCAATAGAAACCATTATCTTCATTCCTGCCGGCGCTTCTGACATACGAAACCTCGCGTAAATACATAAAAATGATGTTTATTAATTGCAAGATAAACAATCAAATGATAATTTCAATTCGTCGATGGTTCAGACCCAACACGAAAAGGAATAGAGCAATGAGTGCGCAGGATCTTAAGCGGTTACGTCTCGGCATTTGGGCAGCTGGTTTGCTTATGTTGGTGCTCTATCTAATCGTGGCGGTTGCCCTGGACGGCAGTGATTACGCTCAAGCCGTTGCCGAACATGAGTGGGCATGTCAGATGATCAGTGAGGGCGTATGGCCTAAAGACTTGATGATTGATTGTCCTGAGCCAGTCCAATCGCTGGCTTCAAATTCAGCCATCTAGCGCCTGCAAAAGCTGAACGAAGCGCCCCGCCAGACGGGGCTTTTTTACGTCCATGCAAAGCGTTTGAGAATTAGCGCTAAAGCGCCATGACGTAAAATGCCTATTGCGTTATGACGCAATAGCGCTAGAATCCGGCCAATAATCAATTGGATGGACGCAGAACATGACAGTTATCGCGGTGATGAATCAGAAAGGCGGATCGACCAAGACCACGACCTGCACCGGGCTGGGCCGGGCATTGAGCTTGGACGGCTACAACGTGGCACTTGTTGATTCTGACCCGCAAGGCAGCTTGCTTGATTGGGCTGCGGCGCATGACGATCAGCCTATGCAGGTATACGTTATTGATCGCCCAGCACTTGAGCGTGAAATTCCAAAACTGAAAGAAGAAATCGTGATCATCGACGGCACCGCTAAGGCTGCGGATCTGGCGCTGAAAACGATAAAGGTTGCCGATCTGATCCTTATCCCAGTACAGCCGTCACCTCTCGACGTATGGGCAACCAGCGATATGGTGAACATGATCAAAGACCACCAGGATGACCAGATAGCAGCCGGCGAGCCTCCTGTTAAAGTGGCATTTGTCGTATCTCGCGTTATCGGGAATACGAAACTCAGCAAGAAAATATCTGAAACCCTCACTGGCTATGGCTTTCCGGTATTCAAAACCCGCATGGTTCAGCGTCAAGACCACCCGAATTCTCAAACGTCCGGGCGTACTGCTTTGGATACTCGCCCGGGCGGCCTTGCTGCGCATGAGCTGCGAGCGCTCAAAAACGAAGTGCTGGCGTTCCTTGCATTGTGATTAGACGCTAAAGTGCTACATGCACTATCATGCTGAAAACGTCTTAACGCTAAAGGTAAGCCCGTGAACGATTTAACCATTAAGCCGCGTCCTCCGCGTGCGACCCCAGATGCGAAGTCATCCGACACCCTCGCGGCGGGCCGTCCGAGCCAAAAGCCGAAAGTAATCAAACTGGGAGCAAAAGAGCGCCTTAACTCCTACATTACTGCGGAGCAGGATCAGAAGCTGCGCCTGATCGCCGTTAAGAGGCGCTGCACTGTGTCCGAAGTCATCGGGCAGCTTATCGACGATGCGCCAGCTCCTGAGTTCTAGGGCGGTAGTTACATCCCAAAGGGTGCCCCCGCGGCGCCCTTTTTTGTGCCTGAGATTTGGCGCAAACCGCCGGCTGGGGCCTGGTGAAATGGCCGGTATCGTGGCTGCTTTAAGGGAGCGGCTTCTATGTCCGATGTTTTCATCAAACTCCAAAGCGCGGCACATGCTGGCGCATACGGAGCGGGCTCACGCGCAGAGCCCACGCCCGCACAGATCCGGGCCGGTAATTACGCCAAGGGCAGCTTTAGCATGTACGGCCTGCGTATCACCATCGAAACGCCCATGTTTCAGCCTCGCCGTGGCAAGCAGGACGGCAAACCATGGTCGATCACCTGTATGGCGCACTACGGCTATGTAAACGGCACCAAGGGCGCCGACGGTGACGCTGTAGACGTGTTCGTAGGCCCGGCCCCCGAGAGCCGGAACGTGTACGTGATCAACCAGAACGCCAAGGGCGGGGCCTTCGACGAGCACAAGGTAATGCTTGGCTTCATCGACCAGGACCAGGCCCGTACCGCTTACCTGAACTCCTATGAAAAGGGATGGGCCGGCCTTGGCAGTGTCGCGGCCTGCACCATCAATCAGTTCAAGCACTGGCTCAAGCATGGGGATCTAAGCCAGCCCCTATCTCCCGACTTACCCAATATCCCGAAAGATGAGGCGTTGAGCATGACTGACGTATTTGCGCGCTGGGGCGCTGACAACCTTCCAGTAGGCCAGACTGTGGGCGCATTGCTGTATGAGCTGCGCCGGGCCGATATCGACGGCTTGATGTTCGACAGCGCCACAATGGGCGATATCACGCAGTACCTGGGCGACAGCGGCGAAATGCTCGACGCCATGGTGATCGAGTACAAGCAGTTTGAGCGCAAGGCTGGCCAGCTTCTCAAAGTTATGCAGAACTCGGGCGGTGAAGTGCTTCCGGTGGGCGTTGAGGTCAGCAAGCCATTCAAGAGTAAGGGCACTACTCAGGTAGCCATGTTGTTTGGTATGAGTGATGGCCAGAGCATTTCGGTGTTCTTTCACAACCCGGACAGCACGCCCAATAAGCTCACCCCAGCCGACGAGCTGATCAGTTGGAAGTGGGTACAGAACAAGAAGGACATCACCGCCGTGGTGGCGCCTGAGAGTGGTCAGGATATCAATCCGCGCATTGTTGCCCGCCGCATCATGGCGCTGATCCAGAAGAACAGCGCCAAGTTCATCAAGGCGAATGAAGGGAAGGCAGCCCGCACCGCTGCGCTCGATGAGCAAAAGGCCCTGGTAAAAGCTAAAACCGGCGAGCTGACCAACCTGGAAGCGCAGATCCTCGACCTTACTGCTCGGCTTGAGCAGAAGAAGGCCGCACCGGTGGCGCCTGTTGCAGCGCCAGTCCCTGTGAGCGTGTCCAGCATCATCCTGGATGATTACGCCGACGTTGCCGCGCTTGGCATGGCCACCGTGCTCAGCGTGGGCTCTGAAAACGTCTATTTCGACAAAGACGGCAAGCAGTACATGACGAAGCTGCTCAACACTGACGACTATGAGGCTCGCGTGGGTGAAGTCGTCGACCTGTCGGGCGTTGTCGATCCATCCGCAGCGCCGGATGTAGATGAGTCACCGGCAATTCTTCAAGGCCCCGCCGGCCCGGTGACAGTCGCCAAGACCAAATATGTAACCACCGGTGAGTGGGGCGTGAGCTGGGCCAGTACCCACCTTGCCACCGCTGCCAGCAAGGCCGAGGGCGTTGCCATTGCCGAGCGCGTCATTGCTTCGGGCGCCGATAACATTGCCGACATGCGCGCCGCAGCGGAACCCGAAGTTGTGCCGGAGCTAAAAACCGAAACCCTCAATGAGGTCGCGCGCCGCTTGGTGCCGGAAGAGTTCGTAAGCGACATCGATCCGGACGGGTTTACCGCCATTGCTGCCGATGGGTACGGAATTCGCCTGCGACCAACAGCTGGCGGACGCATGCTGAGTGCTTACATTCTCAAGCCGGGTGTGAGCGGCCAGGAAAGCATGGGGTCGAGCACCCTCGAAAACGGCATTGAGTCTGCTGTAGGCGTCGCGCTCAGTACTGCGCTGACTTTTATTGAAAAATGGCGCGCTGAGAAGGCTCCAGGTGCTGGTTCTGAGCCTGTAGGCGAGCCAGCTGCTGAGGAAGACGCCGGCATCATCGAAGCAGAAGGGCGCGAAAACACTGTCAAAACAGCCAAGGGCACAAAGGTCGTGACAGGCTTCAAGGTTATCGAAGCGAGTAAGCTTATTATCAGCCACGAGACAGATGGCACGGTAAACCCGGAATACCCGCCTGAAATCCAGCCGCGTGACCGAGCGCGAACTACTTCGCAGGCATGGGTACAGAAAACCGCACGCAACCTTGACCCGGACAGTCTCGGTCGCACTCAGCGCGCAGACAGTGGCGCTCCTATCGTTGGTGCTGACCGTGTGGTTGAGTCGGGTAACGGTCGCGCCATGGCGATCCGCGAGGCCTACCGCATTGGCCAAGCCGATGAATACCGTGAGTGGCTTCTGGAAAACGCGGAGTACTTCTCCGTCGACCCGGCCAAGATCAACCGCATGAAAGCGCCGGTGCTGATCCGCGTGCGTAAAACCGACGTGAACCGTGTGGAGTTCGCCGTGGAGTCGAACCAAGACGACAAGCTGGCCATGACTGCAACTGAGAAGGCGCGCAGCGATGCTAAACGCCTGGACAGTGCCATGCTGGCCAAGCTGGCAGACGGCGACCTCAACAGTGCTGCAAACCGTGACTTTGTGGCGGCATTCCTGCAATCGCTGGGGGATGCAGAGGCGGCGCAGTACTTGACCACTGACGGTAAGCCTACGTCGGGCCTTATCAGTCGCCTGCAAGCCGCTCTATTTGCAGGCGCCTACGCCGATGACCGTTTACTTGAAATGACGGCAGACCAGGCAAAGCCTGAGATTGCCAACATCGTCTCGGCTCTTAACAGCGCAGCACCGGACTTTATGCGCGCCAAGGAACAGGATCGTATTGGCGGCGAGCAGGTTGGTGAGCAGGTAACTGACGCTGTAGAGCTATCGCTCAATCAGGAGGCGGTTAACGCGATCATTGGAGCCACCAACGTACTGCGCCAGGCTAAAGAGGCTGGCATGGGCTTAGACGAGTTCCTGCGTCAGGGCGATATGTTCGGCGGTACCGACCCGGCAGTCGCGGCCATGGCCTTGTTCATCAGCGCCAATAATCGAAGCGCTAAACGCATGGGTACCGCGTTCAAAGCCATGGCCCAGTTCGTTGAAAGCGAGAACGTGCGCAAGCAGACAGCTGGCCTGTTTGGTGATGAGCCTGCCAGCTTTACCGATATCGTCAGCGCGGCAAACCGAAAGCTGGAACAGGAATTTGGTGAGGGGGTGTTTGCCATCGACCAAACCGATATGTTCAGCCCGCAACCGGCCGCCGTATCTGAGCCCCGCCAAGAAGCCCCCAGCGAAGAAGACGCCCTACAAGAGGCTAAGTCTTACCTGGACAACATTATCGGCGGTACTACCGACCTTGGCCGGCCTAATGATGTGCTCAAGGAGCTGGAGCGAATCTATGCGGCCTATGGCGAGGACCAACTGAGCGGGTTGTTTGTTGACGCATCGAACGCCTTCCGGGATTACGCACTCAAGGCTACGGCTGGCGCGTTCTAATCCGATAACCAATGACCAGGAGCCCGCCACGAGCGGGCTTTTTTGTGGGCTTCATTTTGATATTTAGCGACATAACGTAAAAGAGCCAAAGAGTTAAAGCGCTAAAAAGTCGTTGACCTATAGGCACGTTGTGCCTATATTGGCGCCAAGCCGAACAAAGCGGCGCCCTACAGCAACGGAGCACCAGCCATGACCAAGACAATGAACCTCGATCAACTAATTGGCGCCGCCTACGTCACCCAGCATTTCGCTGCTTTGGATGACATCGCCTTGCTTAATTGCATCTGCCGCATCGAAACCCTGGGCAAGAGCATGCCCGCCGAAATGCTGCCGGCATTCCAGAGCGAAGTAGATAAGCGTGGCTTGCGCGCTAAGTGGGTTCTTGAAGCGGATCTGTCCGCCCCAGTAGTCACCCGCACCGCAAAGAAGCTGACCGTAACCCTCGCGAACGGCGACACAGCCAGCCGCAGTACTTCCAACCAGTACATGGCAGTAGTTGTCGGCTATGACGCGGCGGGGAAACTGAGCGTGCTGTCGGCGCACTGGCTGGCGGCGGACGCCCAAAAGGCTGTTGACACCCACAAGGCAGGCAAATTTGTAAATCAGAACTATCGAAGCAAGCTCGTTGGCGCTCCGATCATCGTAACCGCCTGAGCAATCCGCCCGGAGTGATCCGGGTATCACTCAAAGCGGTGCAAAGCTCAGAGCGGAGAAAGGCTAGATGGCCACCACAATGGGTTTCTCAATACACGTGCAGCGATATTCGGGCCTCGGAACAGATGGAATCAGTGAATGAGCAATCCCGCAATTTTGTCGCCGGCATTGAGTTATGCGCCCGAGCATACGGCCGTTGGCGTGGATGATCGTGAGCTGTCGGAAATCGTCGAGTGCTTCAACGAGGCGCAGCGCCAGATGAACCTCCCGGGAGAGCGCGTGCACCACTTGTTCGATGCCCCACAGGGTGGCGAAGTGGTTCGCTTGAATGAAAAGGCGAGCGTATACCACAAGAACCACGGGTGGATGACGCCAGCAGAAGCACGCCAGCGCATAGATGGCTGGCGCGATCACTGCGCTGCGCAAGGTGTGGCCGGCGGCAATGCCGACAAGATCGTGCTGTCACTGTTTGATAAGTCCGGAGCATGGTCGCGCCCATGGGAAGAGGCCGGCTATCAGGTCTACCGCTTCGACATTCAAGAGAATCCCGAAACAGGCGACGTAAACAAATTCAGCGCTGGTTTTTTTAGCGACTGGTTTGGCGACTTCGACGGGCTCGATATCTACGCAATTCTGGCCGCGTGCCCCTGCACTGACTTTGCCGTTTCGGGCGCCCGGCACTTCGCAGCCAAGGACGTGGACGGCCGCACAGTTGCATCGGTCCAGCTGGTGCACCAGACCCTGCGGCTGATCGAGTATTACCGACCAGTGATTTGGGCAATTGAGAACCCGGTGGGGCGTATCGAGCGCCTGGGCGGTCTACCACCTTGGCGTTTGTCGTTTGATCCGTTCCATGTAGGGGACACGTACACCAAGAAGACGCTGATTTGGGGCCGCTTCAATGCTGACCTGCCCGTGGCCCCCGTTTACCCGGTTGAAGGCTCAAAGATGCACCGTATGTACGGCGGCAGCAGCTTGGCTACAAAGAATGCGCGCAGCGTAACGCCAGAAGGGTTTGCCTATTCGTTCTTCATGGCGAACAACGCAGGGGATCACCCCCAAATGGCGATATCGAGCAAGTATGACCGCCTATGCTCGCGACTGATCGGGGCGGCCGTAAAGGCTGGGCTGTCGTCTTCTGAGGTCGATGACCTTGTGGAAGATGCCTATTTCATTGATCTGGACGACGAAGCCGCTGAGCAGAGACTGCGCGATGATTTGACCGCGCACGGGGCTGTCCTGGACAGCTACGCCGACACCGGGGGCCAGCTCGCCATGTGGCTTTAATCCAGTTACGCGCCCACGAAAGCCCCTTAGTTGGGGTTTTTTTTGCTTTGGCGTATTAGTGCTTTAGGTTCTTTACGTTAAAACGCTAAAGAGTCTTGACGCATAGGCACAATGTGCCTATATTGGCGCCATGCCGAACAAAGCGGCACCAATCACATAGCGGAGCAGGCGGCATGAACGCAAACATCGGTCGACTCAACAGCGGAAAGTGCTACGTCTTCTTGAATGGCTACGGCGTCAACGCTGAGGCGTTCTACGGCTCAGAAGAAGAGTGCGAGGCAGCAAGTGTTGCTGATCCGATTCCGGTGTTCTGCGATGGCGTAGACCTGACCACAAGCACAAAACCAGCTGTTGTTGCCGTGGCCACGATCAAGGCCCCAATTAAAAAGGCTCGCCGTATAGCCAGAACCTACACCGTCACCTACACCGTTGTCGGCGAGTGCTACACGGCTACAGACCGCGAATGCTCAGAGGATTTAATTGCAATTGATCGTAATGATGTGATGAAGCAAGCGCGTGAAATTTGGCGCCACGCCCAAGGGCCTTGGGGGCTGAAATGCAAGATAACCGCCCGGCTCGCCTAACAAGCGCAGGCACTACAAGCCCCTTACTGGGGCTTAGCCAGTACCAGAACATGATGGAGCGCAGCATGACCGTAACAATCGACGTTAAGCCAACAGAGGCAGAAGTGAAGGCAGCAACCAAACTTCGCAAGGACAAGAAAACAGAGCTTTACGCCTACGGTTATCACTGCCGTTTCGCCAAGAAAGGCGGCACCTACGCGCTGATCTATGAAGAGTTCAAGAATGGCGGCTTTGTCGATCGCGCTTTGATCCCGGCGCTGCCCTTCAATGAGTTCCATTTGAAGCTGTCGGCCTTCAATCCGCTCTCTGTCTACAAATGACCAAAAGCCCGCCCTATGCGGGCTTAGTCAGTACAAGGCTAAGGCCGTGGACACTGAAACAGGAGGCTAAGTGACGAAATTACCCAACATGAGCCGGCCATGCCGTGATTGCCCGTTTCGCAAGGACAGCACAAAAGGCTGGCTTGGTGAGCCCCGGATGGGTGAAATCCTCGCTACAGAGTCTTTCGTCTGCCACAAGAAGAACGACCACCAGTGCGCAGGGCATATGCTGATCAGGGGAAACAAGAACGGTTTTGTTCGGCTGGCCGAGCAGCTCGACATGACTCTAAACCTTGCTGGCGCTGAAAAGGTCTTTGATAGTGAAACAGCCTGTATAGAGCACCACCGCCATTAATCATCAGCCCGCCATGTGCGGGCTTTGCCAGTAGTACCTGGCTGAGTCTCATCTATTCCGCAGTAGTTGAGGGTCGGGCGGGTGGCAATCGCCTCAAGCACTGGCCAAGTTATTCAATGATCAAAGGAGATTTAATAATGTCAGCACCCAAGCGCCCAACAGCGGCTCAGTTGCAAAAACAGTGCGACGTGTGGAATGCCGCCAACCCGGAAGGCACCACCGTATCGTTTGAAGAGATTGTAGGCGAGGGTGAAACCTTCCGTGGCAAGTCGAATAGCGCCGCTCAGGTGCTCAGCGGGCACACTGCCGTGATCTGGCTTGAAGGCAAGAGCGGTTGTGTCTGCCTTGAGCATTGCACCGTTGTAACAGACGATTCCGAAGCCGCGTAGCTGGTGGCAAGGCGTTCAACCCCCTTGATTGGGGGTTTTCTATTAACCAGAGGTTCGATTATGGATTTCAAAAGTCTGCATGGCGCCAAGCCAGACGTTTCCCTGCACAACCCTGATGCAGTCTACATGCGCAGCCTTGTGGCGGCCTGTGGCATGACTCAGGCCGAGGCGGCTAAGGCCTTGGGGTTGAGTGAGCGAGTTATGCGCTACTACCTGAGCCAAAACCCGGACACCTTCCGGCCAGCCCCTTACACGGTCCAGTACGCGCTGGAGCAGTTGGCCTCCCACAATTACATAGTGAGCCCATGAAAAAGAATCAGTTGGAAGCGATCAAAAAGCTGGAGGCTGCGCTACTTTCCGTCAAGCGCGCTGGACTGGTCCTGGTAGGAATTGACGACAATTTGTTTGCCTCGGTAGCAGACGAAGAGCTTCAAACCGAAATCGTAGCCTGTTCGTCCTGTGAGGCGATCCTGGCAAGATCCAATAAAGGCCATGAAGGCACAGCTAGCGTGCGGCATTACGGCGCCTATCGTGACAGCGGGGGCGAATAGCGATGGCCCTGTCTTATCAATGCGATACCTTTTGCGATATTTGTTCCGACTTTGTTGAGGGCGAAGGTACTCAGCACGGTAACGCTGATGGTCTTGGCCGTTCAGCCTTGGAGCTGGCCAAGCTGGCCGGCTGGAAGCGCCGCCGCACAGCTGCCGGAACCTATGAGGACGTGTGCAAGCGCTGCCTGGAAAAAGAGACCAACAAATCATGAGTAAGCCAATCAAGCGCACCCTGTTACAGCGCCTATTCCGTGGTGGCCTTGGCCGGCCTCTGATCAACCTATGGGTTGAGGAACGCACCAGTGCTGACTGCCAGCGCACGATCAACACCAAGCTGAAATTTGGGCGCTACACGATTCTGCACTGGGAGCGCGTACACACGAATATGGATGTTTTCGACTGACACTACCAAGGAACCCCCGCATTGATCGACCCAACTACCGATCCCGTTATGCGCATGCAGGACATCGCCGCCGATAGTCCCGAATTGCCCGCCGTAATGGCCGGCTATGAGTTCGTCACGTCCATGGCGGCGCATGCAGAGGTGTTTGAAGGCCTGAAATGTTGGCCAGGCTATGCGCTGCGTGCCGCATTCGTGGCCGGAGCCAAATGGCAGCGCGAGCAAGATGAGGCCGCCACCGCGAAAGGGTAGGGCCGCCGCGTTACGAATAACGCCGTTTAAATTCAAGATAGTCACCCAAATTACTAAAACCGCCAGAGAAAAACCGATATGAAAAAGACCCTATTACAGGCCCCACGATTCGAATCCTGCCCATGCAGTCACTGCGTGGGTACCGGGATGCGCGCGCTGGTCGAATGCCCTCGCTGTGATGGCACTGGATCGTTCCTTACAAGGCGTGGCCAGGCTGCGCGTGCTTACATGAAAACTCTCACCGAAAAGGCCGCAGCCGACGTTGTTGTGGGTGATGTGGTGTGGTTTCCCGTGGGCTGCGTGAAAGTCGCTACTCCCGTGCTGCGTGTGGAGTTGAGCATGGGAACAGCTCAGCGCGTTCGACTGCATGGCAAGCGGCGTGGTGCCGGAGATATCTCATTTGCGGTAGGCGTCCAGGGGGTTGTAGAGCTGGCGCACACCCCGCAAGAGCTTGAAGCGATTCGGGCCAAGGTCGAGGCGCACCAAACAACGCTGACAAAAAACGGCGATGTTTCTACGCGCCCAAGCTCAATTCGCCGCGACAACAAGAAGGCCGCTTAACCATGATGAGCACTGACAAAGCTACCGACATAGCTCAGGCCGTTGAGGCCAAGTTGCGCGAGCTGGATCACATCCCATACGGTTCAATTGCCGGGCGCCGTCTTGAATACGCCGGTAAGTTCGAAGATGGCCAGCGCATTCGCCTGACGCCCGCCGAGGTTCGCAAGCAGATTGGTTTATGCCTTGCCGATATTGCTGGGCGTCTAGGAGTGGTTTTTTTCAACCAGACGCCTGCTGTAGTACTTGAACAGCTTGTCGTGATGTCGATCATCAAAAATCACGATACAGCAGGCCTTCTTAAAAGCCTGATCAATAGCTTTCTGGTGGCGTACTCCACGCCGGAGACGCATGAGCGGGCTTATCAAAGCCTTGTAGATTTAGAAGGCATGCGGGCGGAGGTCGGAGAAGCGCGAAAGCTGGCGTTCGCCATGATGCCCCTAGCCATTCACTAAAAACGGTGCAAAGCCGCCAATGAGTCAAAGCGCTTTAGTGCTTTAGAGTTGTCCCTACGGCCATTCGGGCCGACCGAACATAAGGCGTAGGGCATGAGCGAAGTATTGGCGGTGCGTGGTAGTGATCTGGTGATGCGCGAGCTGGCGCAGGCGAAGGCATCCGTTATTGAAGCTCAACGGGTGCTGATCGTCGGCGCCGGCTCTATCCCTAAACTGCTGGGCGAGCTGAATGACTGCCTGGCTGAGCTGGGGTATGTGTGCGTGCCGATTGAGCCCGCGCAAGGCCTGTACAAGACGTTTACGGATCTGCTGGCGTGTCCGTCGCTGGCGCCGCTGCTGGAAACCACCGAGGTGGTGGGGGATGAGCGTGGCCATACGCATGGCGCCGCCGTTACACCCGATTTGGCGCCCGCATCCACATACCTATCAAGCGGTCTGAGCGAAGCGGTTCCTTTCCATCGCTCCCTCCCGGCCACTGACGACCCTAAATCTGTTGTCGAGTCGTTACCAGTCACAGAAGACCCAGCCGCTACAGAGCGTCTTATTCGCGTCCTGGAGGAATCTTTGGCAGCCCCAGAGGTGCGCACAGTTGATGTGTCCCACCTCGACATGGCGAAGCCGATTAACTGGAAGATGGGTGATGTATTCCAAGACAACCCGCGTATCACGCTCCCGAACAAGCGCCGTAAGTGGATTTTGGATTCACTCGATGTTTACGACTGGGATAATCTGCGCGGGATCGATGTTCAGGTTAAAAGTCCGAACACATCCACCACAGAGTTGTGGTCGCTGGAGCGTTTCATGAAAAATTACGTGTTCCTGGAGCGCCCGGTTGCAGGGCAAAGCGCCGCCGAGTAACCCCGTTTCACCCCCTCAAAATATGGGCTTGCATACCACTATGTAGGCCCGTATTTATGCCCTCTCAAGCTATCAAACAAGTCCGGGGCGCCGCCAAGCTGTTACAGCTGCATGCGCCGCTATTGCCGGGCTGTCTTAATCCTGTCGAGCAAACCCGCCCCACGGCTGAGTCAATTGAGCTGCATGCCGCGTTACTGGATTCCATCGCTGATGGCGCTTTGTCTCCGATTGAGCGTGCACGGTTAAGCGCTGAGCTTTTACAGATCCGTGCCGACTTTGCAGGGGAAGAACTCTCCCCGGTCGAGATGGATAGCGCCAGTGCCAGGGAGGATTACATCCTTGCCCAATTGGGTAGGCCTGTGACTCTAAGCGCCGGCGAAGGCCAAGCGGCTTTTGAGGCTGCGCGTACGTTCTATCAAGAACGGCTTAAGGGGCGCGTGATTCAGTCCGTGATTGGCCCCGTACAAATCCGGGGCGCGAGCTGGAAAAAGGCCAAGATGGGCATGAAGGCCGATCCGCTCAAAGCCAAGCTCATCGAGTATGTTCGCGAAATTTTGGAGACAGGAGCCGCTGGGCAGCGCCAAGAGCCGCACAAAGAGCGTAATGAGGGTTTTGTTGCGTTCTACTTCATTCAGAAACAGGTAAAGGTCAATGACCTTTTGGTAACGGCAGGGGTTACGGTTGCGGAGGATGATCACGGCAATCTTTTCTACAACGTATCCCATTCTGAGCAAGAGAGCTGGAAGGCAAAAAAAAACGGCGGGCCGGATTATGCAGGGGTAGTGCCCCGCTCCGGTGCCGCCGTTGACGGAGTGCTCGATTCCCTCACCGAAGCAGAGGAATTAAGCGCCGCTGGTGACACTGTAGCAGAGGATGAAATCAATATCACTATTCTGGCTGTCGTTAGGAACGTGCGCAGCGAGCCAGAGAAAAGTCCCGATAGCGCCAACGCCGCTCTGCTGGACGCCGCCCCTGAATTAGCACCTAAGAGTTATAACGCTTTAGATGTAATGCGCTTTAGCGCTGAACTTCTTGCGGTTCGCGCCAATCTGGAAAACGGCAAACTTGGACCTCTTGAGCAGATGCGCGCTAGCGCTAGAGGGTTAGAGCTGCGCGGTCTGCTAGGCGGGCCTATTCGTCGGCAGCAGCGGCGCCGGCAATCGGATCGTCCCCCGCGCCGACTGATCACAGAAAAGATTGCGCAAAAAAATGGCGGTGTCCTGGTAGTCGGTGATGCGGATGCGCTGGACAGCTATGCGAAGACTTATCTCGATCAAGCCAAGTACACCAAAACACCTACGGGCCTGTTGCTAACAAAGAGTCAGGCGCGGTTGGCGCAGCACTTGCCCGACACCAAAGAGACGTTGCCATACGGCGCTGTGATTTACAGCTATGCCGATATTGGCGGTGTGGCAGTGGCCGTTGATCGTGAGCTGTCCGGGATTGCCCGCGATCTGCCTGAGCTGAAAAGCTTGATGGCGCAGCAATGGGGCCCCGAGAAATACCGCTCAGTATTTGGCGAGGATGCTGCGGCCGATGACGTGCAGGCCTACCAGGACAAACAAGACGCCATAACCCGGCGTAAGGCAGATAACGCAGCTGCCGAAATTGAAAAAGTTGCTGCCCCGTTGCGGGAAAAGGAAGCATCCGACGCGCAGGCCAAGGTACAGGCCGAAGAGCTGGCGGCAACGCTCGCCTTGCAGGAACACTTCAAGCGCGAAGAGTTTGAGAAAACCATAGGCGCCGGCATTTCTGAAAATCCAATTTATCAAGCCTACCTGGACACCCTGGAAGAACTGCCAACCAGCGGTAGTAATGCCGGATTCTTGGGTTGGGCTGGAATTCGGGCTGGCGAGTTTACGCGCCTGACCAAATCCCCTGTATCGGCCAACAAGGACGACTATCTGGCATATGTGCGCAAGTGGGCGGACGAGCACCTTGCGGAGCGTGTGGCGACTGTCAGAGCCGGTAACGAGCAAGGTCCGCTGGTAATTACTGCCGAAACGCCAGACACAACGATTGAAGGCGCCAGCGACGAGCAGCTACAAGCCAAATTGCTAGCAGTGGCTAAGGACTTCTACCGGGGCCTGAGCCATGCCACCAAAGATGTGGCGCGCCGTCTTGAGAAAGGAGCCTATGCCCGCTCAGAGGCTATCAAGGCGCTCAAGCAGAACCGCGACTACTTGATTGAGCGGGTGCAGGCCGGAGCGGCGTCAGACGCAGACATCTTGGCGCGCATGGCCCGCCAGTACGGCGACAAGTCAGTGGCCGAACTGATAGCAATTCACGAGGGCATGGGCGGCAAGATCCGTAGCGCGCAAAGCGACCGCGAAATGAATGACGGCGGTCGTCGCACAGGTCCCGCTGTAGCGAACGAAGGTGCCCGCCAAATGGGCCAGCACCGCCTTGAGCTGGGAATTTATATCAAGGCACGCCAAGAAGCCGTACCGGCGCCAGTTGAGCCTCCGGCCCCTAAGCAGATCATCACGGGTACCGGGACACAGTTCATCAGTCCGGGCGTGCTGTCTGAGCCTCCCGAAGTGGGCGCTATCCCGGTTTACGGCTCCCGTCGAGAGTTCCTGGTTGTGCAAGACGGCCAGATGGTGATGGACGAGAGCAAACGCGCCGCGATTGTTCACGCCTACGGTAAAACGGGTCCTGCAACTGTGCGAGCGCATGCCCGTGAGTACAACACTGGTCGCCGCTGGATCTTGAACGGGGAAACAATCGTCCCAACCGACGCTGATCAAGATCCTGAGCCGCCTGCCGCGCAGCACGAAATCATTGAGTACACCACCAAGCGCAATAAGGTTCTACGCGGGATCGTCCGCACGGATCTGGCACTGGCCGAGGCTAAAGCCATCGACCCCTACACCTGGCGCATGAATGGCGGTTACTTCATTCGTGAGCAGTACCTGGACGGCGACACAGCGCATATTCAGGCCTCGCCCTCGCCGGTGGTTCTATCTCCTGAGCAAGAAATCGAGAAAGCAGCGAACGCTGAGCGTCTGACCGAAGAGCGGCGCCAGAAGGCGCTAGGCGTCCAAGTCGAGAAGCTACGCACAGTGGCGAACAAGGCCGTTGAGAGCGGCGCTGCGGGCATGGCCCAGGATCGTCTCTCAAACACCGCCAGACGTGCGGGAATGGCCGCCAGCTCCATCGCCAAGGCATCAGCCAACAAGGCAGACGGCCAGACGCTCAATAACATCGCGGACGCTATCGAAGTTGGCGCCGGCGGACTACTGACCAAACTCAGCAGCCGCGCCCAACTGGAAGAGCTGCAAAGAGCCCTACGTCTGGCCCAGTACGAAACTGATCGGCGTCTGAGCTATAGCGAGCAGTTGGCTCGAAAAGGTCGTCCGTTCGATGACAACGACCTCAAGAACATCACCATGCCCAGCCAAGTAACGTGGGCGAGCCGGTACCGGGACGCGGCCAAGGCCGTGGGCAAGCACAGCCCGACCGGAAATATGCGCCTTATGGCCGCGCTGAACAAAATAGGGGCCAGGTCCGAACAGTTCACGATGAACACTGAGGATGCGGCTATCACGCGCAAGGCAAGCGCCGTACTTAAAGGCACCAGAGACTCCCACGTTCTTCTAGACCCTATGGAGAGCATCGCCCGTCTGGATCGACTGGCCCGGATGGGGATCACTGACGCCACTACCTTGCGCGAAGCCGCCCGCGAGCTTCTGCCCATGATGGTTGCAAAGGCCGAAGAAAGTGCGGTCAAGAAAGCTGAGCGCGCAATCATTGGTCAAAAGGTCGGAATCGACTTCTTCCCTACACCTGCAAGCGTGGCACAGCGCATGGCCCGTCTTGCGGGGATCACCCAGGGCACACGAGTGCTTGAACCGAGCGCCGGCAACGGGAACTTGGCTGATGCCGCAAAAGCGGCCGGGGGGGAGGTGGACGTTATCGAAATTTCCAGCCAATTAAGGGACATATTGACGGCCAAGGGCTACACCGTCGTAGACCATGACTTTGACGGCTTCACGCCCGAGCAGCCGTATCAAGCAATTATTATGAACCCTCCATTTTCCGCTCGCAAAGACGCCAGCCACATCATGCGCGCCTTCGGAATGCTGGGCAGTGGTGGGCGACTTGTAGCGATTGCCGGGGAGGGCGTTTTCTTCGGTGCCGACCAGAAGGCCGTAGCGTTCCGCGCATGGCTGGACACTCATAAAGCAACGATTGAAAAACTGGAAGGCGGAACCTTCAAGGACAAAGACCTTTTGGCGCAAACCGGGGCAAATGGCCGTCTGATCGTCATCAAAAAGTAACTCAAAAGTCTGCGAAAACACTGCAAACCCCCGCCAAAAACGGGGGTTTTTCGCTCTTAACATCATTTCTGAAACGACTCGGGCGCAGCCCGCAATTATCAGAAATGAGGTTACACATGCCGAAGAATATTTACGCGCCCGATTCCGGTTTGGGTGAGGTTGCTGCCAAGGTTGGAGCGCTGGCCAGCGCCGCGCGTGGCAGTGGCAATATGCTCGATAGCATGAGCGCATCGGCTCAGGACGTAGTGAAAAATGCTGTGGCCAACGCCAGCAACTTGCTGCCTGCGCGTGCTGCTCGCCTGCTGGACAAAATCGACGGTGACGACAACCGCGCGCTGGCTGTGACTTCGCTGCTGGACGGCATTGCTTCCTTCAAACGCAAGCATGGTTTCGACCCTTCTGCTGACATGATCGATGCGGTTCTCTCTCAGGCCGAAAACCTGGCTGACGGTAAGAGCGTCCATGTTCTGCCACACGGCACGACCCTGGACAGCATCAGTACCAACAACGCTTCCGCAACCCTGTCGCACCAGCCGAACCGTATTGCGGTGGCCATCACTGGCGGTCTGAGCGAAGCAATCCCGTTCGGCGCTTACCTGCCATCTGACCTCAGCTCTAACGAGTCGAAGCTGGCAATCATCACCTCGATTACCGGCTCTACATTCGGCGCGTACAAAGAAGGCGACATCATCGACGGCACCTCAGGCGGTCGTGAATACACTCGCTCAGAGCGTGTTGTAGCCGTGACCGTTGACGTTGACCGCACCGGTGGCAACTTCGCTATCACTGCTGGCATCGCTGGCGGCGCAACTGTTCCATTGATTCGTAACCGCACATCGGTCGTCGTGAACGGTTTCCCGGTCGCTTTCGAGCAGGCCAACAACTCCGGAACCCCAGTCTCGCTGATTTCCGGCCAGGTTAAGGTCGGCACTGAGAACCACGTAATTAACGGTAGCGTTAACGTAGATACCGGTGTCGGCACCCTGACATTCAACCCGGCACTCCCTGCTGATGTCGACGTGGAAGCACAAGCCTTTATCGACTTTGAACGCAAGCCAGAATTGGCGCCAAACATCGGCACCTACGCGCAGAGCTTTTCTCTCTATTGCGCCCCTACTCGCGTGATCATGCAGGCCACCCCCGATTCGCGTAGCTCCACTCAATCTGAGTTGGGTGCAGATCGTCTGACCATCGCTGTCCAGGCAGCACGCACTCAGTTGGCCAATGAGCGTTATGTCTCCGCGCTGAAAAAAGTTCGCAAGCTGGCCAAGAACACCAGCCGTGAATACGACTTCAACGCCGCCGAGCAACTGCTGCAGAAAACCCGTGCGCAAGGCTGGCGCGACTTCGGCTCGTTCGTTGCCGCTGTTGACCAGGACGTTGCCAACCAGACCATGGAATTCGGTCTGAGCTTCATGTACGTGGGCGCTCACGGGATGTCTCAGTTCCTCTCCATGGATAGCACCGACTTTGTGCCGTCTGGTGTGGATGCAAAGGCTGGTATCTGGCGTGTGGGCCGCTACAAGAACAAGTACGACGTTATTTACACCCCGTATGTCGTCGAAGAAAACGAACTGGATATCGAAATCCTGTGTATCGGGCGCTCAACTCAGGTTGCGCGTAACCCGATTGTCTTCTCTGACGCGGTATCCCCGACCCTGATCCCGCTGGCGGTGAACTCGGATCTGAAAACCGGTGCGGCATTGTTCTCCCGCCAGTTAACCGAAGTGAACCCGCACAAGCAATCCGCACTGGGTTGCGCGCTGATCAAAATCAAAAACGTGTACGCACTGGGCTAACAGGGGGCTGTCATGGCTGCGAGAAATGGCGTTAAGGCAGCGGCTAAAACCGCTGTTGTTAAACCCGCAGCGGCCCCAAAAACCCCGGAAGCCGTGGATAAATCCACGGGCCTTCCGGGCGTTGGCGCGCCCGCTGATAGCACGAGTGCCCCGAATGGCGAAAGCACTGGGGCGAAAGTGCTGCGCGAAGCTGCTGAAAAGCGCTTGAGCGAAGAGGCACAGGCTCTTGCTGATGCAATGGGTCTGCTGGAAGGCGAGGCTCATGCTGAGGAAGCTGAGCGTGCCGAGGCTGCTCGCCTGCTGGCTGAGCAAATGGCCCTGCTGGAGGACGAAGCCCGGGACGAGGATCACCTCCGCTCCGAGCGCCTGAAAAACGCGCAAACCAGCTCCGAAAAGGCCGCAGATCGTGCCGTAACTTTGACCGTGTGGGCGCTTCCTGAAATTGGCGAGTTCCCGGCAACGATCGTCCTCGAAAACCACACCCGAAACCGAATTTCAGTAGCTGGCGCCCGAGTGTTCTTGGCTCCCTACGACAAGGTTGAGGTCGAGGTTACAGAGGATCAGTTCGCCAAACTCGCCAAGGCGCTGACCAGCAGTGCACGGGCGCACAAGTGGGACAACCTCAAAGGCTTGCAGGTGAAATATGACCGTAGAAATTGATCAAAACGCTGGCAGTGCGCCGCGTCCTCTCGCTGAGGCACTGGTGAAGGGGCAGACCTTGCCGTTTCAGGCGTCGTTGACGCACAAGAACAGTAAACCGCTGGTGGTCCCGTCGTCGGGCATTAACACCCCAATTGCACCAGGTGCTCCGGTAAATGTGAAGGTAAAGAGCTTCGAACAGGCTTGGCTGCTTGTTACTGACCTGGCCGAGCTGGCTCGTCGTGCGGGCAATGAGGCGAAAGATTTTGCCGTGCTTACCCCTGATCCTGCACCCGAGCCGACCCGAGAGCCGATCCAGGAACCCGCATCAGCCCCATCCACCGGCAAGGGTTCAAAGCCAGCCGCTCAGGAGGCAAAGTAAATGGGCCAGCCTTTTTCTCGCACAATTGATAAGCGTTCGGGCGTACAGCTCAACTACATCAATGACATGTCGGAAATGCCGAGTACCAGCACCGTAGCGCATAACATGGCCATCGCTGGCCGGTTTGCTCGTGGTCGCATCGACAAGGTGTTTGCGGTATCGCGTAACAAGATCAAGCGCACCTTGGGCGTAGCGACATCGCTGTCTGTCAGCAAGCTGGGTGAGCCATATGTGCATATCAATGAAGCCCTGAAAGCCGGTACGGTCCAGGCCATCGTCTCCCGATTGGTAAGTGCCTCGGCCACCAATAAGCTGATGGTTGCCAAGGTGCCGGTAGAGCCAGAAACCGCTACCTGGTCACTGGTTGATGAGGCCACAGGCGCTACAGGCAAATACCTGATCGCAATTAAGCACCTGGAGTGTTTTTCGGACGGCGTAAAGGCTGAAATTCATGCTGATGCAGCTACCGATGAGTCCGGTGAACCGGCGGCATCCAAAATCATCGTGTTGCAATTGCGCGACGTGGCCACCAACGAAATCGTCCTGGGCCCATACAAGGGCTCGCTCGATCCGGCTGCGCTCGATGAGTTCGGTCAGTCCTATTTCATTGGCGACGTGGTGGGGCAATACACCGATTTGCTGGAAGTAGTCGATGTGGCTGCTGATGCCTCGGTTCCGATTACTTGTGGGTTCTACGGCAAGAAGGACAACAAGGACGCTTATTCGTCGACGACCCTGAAATACTTCACCGAAGGCGCCACGCTGTACACCAGCGAGGATATCGACGCGGCCATTGATCGAATTCGTCGCTCGAAACCGACCTTCACCTACATCTGTTCTGGCGGTACTGAAAACATCACGCTGATTTCCCGCTTGCTGGACCTGGGCAAGGAAATCAACAAACAGGCTCCGTGGGATATCTCTGGTCGATTCACTCCAGAAGCCGCAGCAACTTTCTATAAGTCTGTTGGCGGTGCCACTGACAGCCTGTACAGCCAGTGCTATTGGGCTCCAATCAAAGCTACCAACCCGGTAGTGGGCGGCAAAGCCTTTATGGGGACCTCGGGCATGAACATCGGCCTGCGCTGCGCTCGCAATGCTCAGACCAACGCCAAGGGCATCGCTCCGCGCAATGTCGTGATCGCGGGCAGTGATTATGCGGTTAACCGTACCAGCATGGAGCAGACCTACGAGCCATCTGATGATGAGTTGGAGCTGCTGGCAGAAAGCCGGATCAACCCGGTTCTTTTCAAGGATTACGCAAGCGGTGGCAAATACGCCTGGATCGACTCGTTGACTGGTGCGCAAACCGAAGGCGCTACCAAGTTGATCGCGGTCGTTGAAATGGCTACCTACGTCGACGACACCATTGCGTCGGCGGCTCAAGAAGCCTTGCAGAAGCCAATGGCTAAAGCGATTGAGAAAACGACCAAGTTCGTCGGCACTTTCCTTGAGTCGCTGCAATCGGCGGATTGGTTGCAACCGAGCGATCAACTCGACGGAGCGTGCTACTCGGCCACCATCCAGGCGAATGCTAACCAGCCATTCGAAAAAATGAACCTCGACACGTCTATCTGCTACGACGGTACGTCCCGAATCATCGTTCAGCAGCAGTCCATCGTCCGCACTTAAGGGGTATTACATGGAAAACACACTGAAAAACGTACTCCTTTCGGGTGCGGCAATTAGCAAGGCTTATGCAGCGCCAGCGCAAACACCGGAACTGGCGAAAGTACCTCATCAGGAACTTACACCGCTTGTTCAGGCCATGCTTGACGCGGTAGACCCGGCCAATGCGCCGGCGGTCATGTATACCGATGAAATGCGTCAGGACGCAGTGTCCATCGTCCATGAGTGGGCCGAGTCGGAGCTTGAGACGGGTGAAGGTTTTGCCGACCGTCTGTACGCACTGATTGTTGGGACTGCCTCTGACAGCGATGAGGACCTGACCGAAGACGAAGCGGAATATGCCGCGATGTTGGCTGAGCAGGTGGGCGACTACCTGGAAGGCAAGGGTATCGACTCTGCCGACGTGGAAGCGCTGCTGAGCGGTGATCTTGAGGATAACGAGCTTGCAGCTCGTATCCATGATGCGCTGCTGGACAAGATGCCCCAGGGCGAGGATGCAATGCTCGACGATGCTGACAAGTTTGTTAGCGGCGACGACGACGAAATGCTCGATGCCGTTTACAAAAAGGTCGTAGCTGTTCGTGGTGGCAAGAAGGTACGCATCAAGAAGCGAATCAGCGGTCGTGTACGCCTCACAGCTGCGCAGAAAGGCGCCGTTCGCAAGATGCAGCGCCGCGCATTCTCTGGCGCTGCAAAAATGAAACGCGCCAAGTCGATGCGTGTTCGCCACCGCATTCTCGGTAAGTAAAATATGGCTGACTTTAGCGTTGATAGTTTAGGTAAAACCGTTTCTGCCAGCATTCGCGGCGTCAGTGGGACGGTAGCCGGGAGTACTTCGAACACTCTGCTAGGGTCAGCCACCAAATTCATAGGAGGCGGTGCCGCTGGCGCCGCTTCTGGAATCCTCAAAGCGGGCGTTTCAACGCTAGACGGCTTTGTCGGCGGAACTGCAAACCGCCAAGCCATTGAGGGTGCCATCTCCACTGTTACGGGTACAGTGGCTGATTTGTGGTCTGGGAAGACAAGCGTTAGCCAGATTTACGGGGAAGCATCTGAAAAAGTGATGGGGCTGGTTGATGGCGTCAAATCTGACGATCCTTCTGCCATCATCGGTAACATCATGGGCAGTGTGGGTGAGTACATCCCTGGACTGAAAACCCTAAGTTCTGACCTGGGTGGCGAGTGGGGCCGTCTCTCGCCTTTGCTGCTGGCGCGATTGTTCGTATGCGACTCCAAGGGAGTGGCCGACCTTACTGGCGAGCTTGCTGGCGTTTTTGCTGCGATCAAAGAGGGTTCACTTGAAATCCAGCAGAACTGGGTTTCCCCATTTGAGAACACCGGACCGGAAACAAAAGCACCGGCTTTGACCGGTATGCTTCAATCAGGCTCGCTGGTCCCGGTTCTTAACGCGCTACAGGCTATTTCTCCGTTCAAGGATGGCGCGATATCTGATGCCCTCAATAACGGCTCAGATAAGCTCAAGAGCGTCATGCGGGACCTTGAGGGGCGAACCGGCATCACTAAGCTCAACTCGCGCCAAGTATTCTCTGGAATGCCGCCGATGAAGGTCAATTTCACGCTGCATTTCCGGGCTTTGAGCGATCCTTTACGTGAGGTCGAGGCGCCGCTAACGCGCTTGCTGGAATGGGTTTTCCCGCAAAAGCTGGCCGAAGACGGCATATTGTCCGAGGTTATTAAAACTACCAATACCGTCGAATCGTTTATCCAGGCGCTGTTTCCATCCTCTGCACCCAAGCTCCTGGGTTTCACCTATGCAGGCCGCACCTGGTCGCCCATGGTGATCGAAAGCGTCAGCTTCCCCCTTGATGCTCCGAAAAACTCACAGGGTCATTTCATAGACCTGCCGGTACAGGTTTCCATGGCCACGCTGACCGCGTTGGACCGCCCGGACATCCGCCGTTTCTTCGGTCGTTAATCATCCTTAAACCCTGCAAACCCTGCCCTCTGGCGGGGTTTTTTGCGTGTGACGATTGCCCGGAGTGAACCAATTTCCCAAAGGGTGATTTATGACCGTTTCCAGTATGGCGGTATTGAGCCGCACGTTTCAAAACGTCAACGACATGGGGGCGAAAGCAGTCCAGGCCGACGCAACTATGGTGATCGAAGGTTTCGAAGACATGGTGCTGCTCTGCAAGCAGTTTCCTTGGCCGGTAGCAACCTCCGGGGGGGTGATTGAGCACTGGGGACCACTTGGTCAGAAAATGGGCCAGGCCGCTCAGAACAAGACCATGCAGGAAGGCCCAATTCAAATTAACGAAACCCGTAAGAACAAAGCGGGCGAGTTTTTGAAGCAACTCATCGCCCAAGGTGGGGAGTTCAACGCCACGGTCTTCGCCGGTCGTCCCGACGATTACACCAAAAAAGAAGACTTGAAAAAGTGCATCTTGGTGATGGACACGCCAGATCGCGACTGGGAGAACGACATGCAGGTGTTCATCCTCGCTGGCACCATGACCTTCCACTGGTTTGCGAACCAGTAACCATGAAAATCAGCCAATTAGTTGAACAGTTCCTTACTGAGCTGCCGATTGGCTGTGTGCTGACAGAAGAGCAAATCACCCGCCACCTGCGTGATGCAGTACGCCAGTATTGCGGATATGCCCGCCTGACCAGTGCCCAGTCACTCGATACCGTGCACAGCGATATCTATTCCTCTGTCGCTGCGGCCGTGGACGTGGATCTTACACACAGCGAGCTGGCAATCATCCGGCCGTTGTGGCTGTTGTATAACGAATACGAGAACGCGACGGCTCTGGAAGCCTCAAGGAGCCAGGGGGCCGACCCTTACGGGCGCAATACCTCCGAGTCCAAGCAATCGATTCTGGAGTATGAGCTGAGCCTGCCGCGGCTGGCATTTTCTTACGAAGTGAGGTCGATTTAATGGCCAACATCTTTGAGAGGATGGCGTATCAGGCTATTGAAAAAGTCACCCCTAAGCTGGGTTTGAGCACAAAAGTACTCAAGTACACCACTGCTGCCCGAAACCTGCTCAATGGTGATTTGAGCGGGGCCGCAAACGCTCTCATGGACACCGTTTTTGGGCGCACCAGCGTGTTTTCAGAAGGTGGAAACATCATTCTGGCCGGTGTGTCCTGGGACAAGCAGCTTCAAATGTATGAAGAGGCGTCGAGCATTCTCCGCGAGCGCACGAACCTATGGCATATCGGCGTCGACCCGATAGGCAGGCTGTCCGCCCCGCGCGTCAATCTGCTGGCCACTGAGGTGTCTTTTAACAGCGTCCAGCTTGGGTATGAGCCGATAAAGATAGGCTCAGGGTTCACTCAAGCCCCCACAGGCGCCGAGCCTACAGAGCTACGCATCGTTTGCTATGACGTGGACGGTGAAATCAAAACGTGGTTTGACCGTCTGGGAATGCTTGCCGCGCATCCAGACGGGACCTTTGGCGTGCCATCCGACTATGCAAACACCATCACCGTGACCCATGGCGCCGTAGAGGAAAGCCGGGGTTATTCCAAAAGCTGGGTGCTTGTACCTGTGTCGTGTGAGGCCAACCTTTCGCGAAGCACGGACGAGTTCGCCGCCCTAAATCTGACCTTTACCCAACACGACACATTTGGAGGCCTATGAAGTACATAAACCCCGTAAATACGAGTCGTATTTCGGTTGAAATGTCAGAAATGCGCATTGAAGACGTGGAAAAACTGTGTGAAATCCCGGCTGTCTTTGAGCAGCGCACAACCTCTGAACTGCTACGACGAGTCTGCACGCCAATCGATCGCCCAAATGCCGTGGGCGACCCGCGCATGTGGTCGGTGAATGAGCGCATTTTCGTGGTGGGTAGTTATATGGCCGCCACCCGTGACGATGGTCCTGATTTTCCGGTGGGGACTGACGCATCTGGTGGGCACTTTAGCGACTATCTGCTGGCCGATACGGACTACGTGGGCGACATCCCATTTTCTTTCGATGGCAATGACGCTCTGTACACCCCGCTGCTTGGGTACCAGGCCGAGGTTATCGAATCCTTGATTGCTGGCGGCACCTACAAGAAAACAGATTTTAGCTGGTGGTGCGCTGTAATGGCTGCGTGTGTGCGCGGTGCGAGTGAGGTCGTCGAGCCCTATACCGATGATGCCAGTTACGAGACGTGGCTTGTAAAGCGAATCGACGGCTACCGGAAGTTGGCGGCGTCTGAGTTTGTATCGATGTTCCTCGCATTCTTGACGGTGCAGCAGCGCGGTGCGCACCTGGTGCATGCAGTTACCAGCTCCTACGGCGTAGTGGCGGAGCCTGTATCTGAGCGGCCAGAGGGGGCGCCAGAGTTAGCACCAGCCTGCTTTCCTCCCCATACCTGCATCAGCCACGGGGCGCGTTCAGTTATGGGATTCGTATAACGATGTTCGCGCAGAGCTGGCGCTGTACTTCGGCCAAGACTTAGAGCAGGCCGGAAAACTCACGGATAGCCGTGTGCGCAAGTTGTTCGATAGCAAGCCTTTCAGCAACTGGAAGAGCATGCGCGAGAACGAAAACAAGGTGGTCCAGGCAGAGCTCAACCGCCTTGACGCGATCATTAAATCACTGGGCAACGTGGCGCAAATCATAGCCAAAAAAGGGCTCTGAATCGCGCAAACCGGCCACGGATGGCTGGCATAAAGCCATAGACAATATCGGGCATGAACCATGACCAGATGGGTAAACGATATGGCCGCTGACGCTCAGCGTTTTATGGATACGCCGCTGGCCAAGCTGGGCTTAGGCGTAGCGCAGGCTGTTGCGGCGGGACTGATCATCAGCACCGGGAGCAGCATCACCGCCAAGCTCGACAACATTCAAAACACAGTAAACCAAGGCACGCAGAACATGGCTCTGGTGCAACGTGATGTCCGTCTTTTGGAAGCCACAACTGCCGAACTGCGCACCAATAACACCTCGGTCGAGAAGCGAACTTCTCGCCTTGAATTCAAGGTCGAGCAGTTTGAAAAGGAACGTGCAAATGGCAAGTAATACGCCGGCACAGGTGCCGACGACCTTTAAAAACTGGTTGCGGCAGAAGCTCAAGCCCCACAACACCAAAATTGTCGCCATTGGGTTGGGGCTCGATGCCCTGATGGGGATTATGACCTTGTACAGCGACAACCCCCCGTTTGATCCCGTTATCTACGGGGTACTTTCCGCCATGGTGAAGGGTGCCAACCTGGGCCTTCATTACCTCAGCAAAGCCATCCAAGAGGAAGAGCCCGATGCAGCCTAATTCATTATCCGCAGCCAGCTCAGCGGACATCGACATTCTGGCGCGCACTCTGTGGGGCGAGGCTCGCGGGGAGAGCCAGGCCGGAATGGAAGCGTGCGCGTGGACCATCCGCAATCGGGTGTTCGATGGCAAAAAAAACTCCTGGTGGGGCGAAGGCTATGCAGGTGTGTGCCAAAAGCCTTGGCAGTTCAGTTGCTGGAATGCAAACGATCCGAACTCGCCTTATCTGCGGGGTGCGAAGCCAATCCCTGCAGGCGAGTACAAGAAGGCGCATGCGGTGGCCATGGCGGTGGTGAAAGGTTCGGTACCAGACCCAACAAATGGCGCCACCCACTATTACGCGACTACTATGCCGAAGCCCCCAGCCTGGGCGGCAAAGGCCAAGCAGACTCTTAAGTTGGGCCATCACGTTTTTTTCAAGAACGTCCCGTGAGTATCACGGATGACATTCGGGGAACGATCATCACATTGATGATCGGCGGCGCTGGAGGTATGTGGCTATCTGGTGGTCACTACCGACCTCTACTTGATGACGCCCAAAAAAGCCTGACCAGCGTTGCCGACGAACGTGATAACTGTGTGGCTCTGACCACAGAACAGGGCGTGAAGTTGGGGGATCTGAGGCGCCAGGCCGATGCCCGGGAGCAAGCAGCAAAAGAGGCTCAGGCAGAAGCCCGAACTCAGGCCCAGCCCTATGAAAGTAAGGCGATCCGCGTACTGACTGAGCGGATCGGCGGCGACCAGTGTGTAGCGGCCACGACGGTGATTGACCTGGAGTTGGGTCTATGAGGGTTCAAGTTTTTGTAGGGCTTGCCATGCTGGCGCTGGCGGGTTGCGCCGTACAATCACCTGAACTCCGTACCGTGCGTGTCGAAATTCCGGTACAGGTTCCATGCCGCACGAAAAACGTGGAGGTACCTGTCTTTGCAACAGACAGCTTGAAAAAGACCGACCCCCTTGAGGCAAAGGTGCGAGCCTTGCTGGCTGAACGTCTCCAACGCCAGGCCTACGAAATCAAATTATTGGCTGCTGTAACAGCCTGCCAGTGAGCCGCACGCAAATGTATTCGCCATACGAAGCAGGTCATAAACTGAAAGCCAAACTCTAAAAAGCAACCGGTGTTTTTCATATATGAGTGGCAGCCTGTTTATCGGAAGATAAGCGTTTTTCCTTGGTTTTCGGCGGATTAATGCGCTCCATAACGAAATTAGCCCATCTGTCCATCAGTGGGCGCCGGCGCTCAAGTAGGTTGCCGCGATTGTAGGAGCGAGTCGTGGCGTTGCCGACAGTATGTGAAAGAGCTACCTCGCATATCTCATCAGGGAACTTGGTTTTTTCGGCTGCCCACATACGGAAGGTTGTGCGGAACCCGTGCGGGGTAGCAGTCTCTTCATAGCGGGTCAGGACTCGCCGCATCGAATTGTTCGCCATGACGCCCTTAAGCGATTTGTTCGGGAAAATTAAATCGCTTCTGCCTCTTGTGTGAACATCCTTTAGGACCGCCATGGCCGCATCACTTAAGGGGATCTGATGGGGCTGACGGTTTTTCATGCGCTCAGCTGGAATACTCCAGGTCCTGGTTTCAAAGTCGATTTCATCCCACCTTGCACCCATGGCTTCGCCGCTGCGGCAAGCTGTCAATATTACGAATTGTAGGCAGCGTGCGGCTCGAGTGATATCACCCTCCAATTTCTCCATAAAGGCAGGCAACCGGGAGTAGGGCATAGACTCAAGGTGTGTCGTTTCAGGTGTTGCGCCAGGCAGAATATTTTGTAGGTGTCCGCGCCAGCGTGCCGGGTTATCACCGGTTCGATTGCCGCGAGTCTTTGCGAAGTCGAGCACCAACTCTATGCGGTTTCGCACCCTGCGCGCCGACTCTGGCAATTCACGCCAAATAGGCTCAAGCACAGACATAACCGCATCAGTGTCTACCTCGCTTACGGGCATCAGGCCAATTTTGGGGAATACATGGTCGCGGAGCGAGCTGAACCACTGTGCCGCGTGCTTTTCTGACCATTCGTGCTTGTAGCGCTCGATTCGCTCTAACGCTTCATCCTGAAAGGTGATGGTCTGCTTTGCTTTCTGGTGCTTCTCAGCCAGTGGGTCAATTCCACTATTGATCTGCACCCGTAGCTCCAGGCAGGCAGCACGAGCATCCGCCAGCGACACGAGTGGGAATGAACCCAAGCCCGCATCGTGACGGCGCCCGTCTTTCTGGTAGCGAAAGATCCAGGATTTAGAGCCGGTTTTCGTCACTCGGAGTGCTAATCCATTTTTATCCTGGTATGTCGCAGGCAGAGTGATGTTCTGAGCAGCTTTCTGGGTGAGAGCCATGTTGTGTATTACCTTTTATGCGCGATTTTGTAATTTGCATCTGCAGCGTTCTAGTTTGGTGGCGTGGTTTTCGGCTTTATCGGGCTAGACAGTTTAAAAATCAATGGGGGGTATGACCGAAAACGGCGCGGATAGTGCCGCAAGTACTGGGGATATGGTATCCCCGAACACGTGGGCGTAAACCCTAGGCGGGCTGGCGTTTTGAGGTATTGAGGCATGATCTAACCCACACCGTGCCCCACATATGACCTTGAAAGGTCGACGTGCGCGGGCGGCGGGGTTATCTAGGGGGAGGGGGGTGTTTCAGATAAACGGTAGAATCAGAAGGGCTTATTTCAGATTTTTTTTGCGGATAAATACGTCAGATACCGCTCTGTGTTACCAAATATTTCAATCATACGAGTGGCATGCCTCTGTTCTGAGGTCATTTTGCGCTCAGCTCTCTGGCTTTGTAACTCAGATTGGTATTGCTGCTGGCGATGCAATGCGTTCCCGACCTCGACCGGGAAGAGGTAGCCGGTAGTCACGCTAAGAACCATGATGATTGCGCCGACGCCCACACGGAAACGCTTGGCCAATTTGGGTTCCTCGTGGAGAGCTGGGTGGAGGGCGCGGTAGATGAACGTCAGCGCTATACATAGGACGAACAAGGCAATGGATGTCATAAGTTACCCTTTGAATTCAAACTGAATGAGCCAGCACCACGGGTTGGTTTCTGCTGGCGTATTTGGAAAATTGCTCGCCCAATACGATTGGAATTCGACTAAAGTCGTGTAACCAGCCGCCTTAGAGTCATGCTTACAAAGGCTTTCAAGGCGGGTAATTCTCACGTTTTGGACGCGGCCGGTACCGAACCTGGCCAGCTTCTGAGGGGGGAGTTCTTGCAGTAGCTCGAAAGCGTTGCCCTTTTGAATGGGGGCGATATCGCGGCCAATAAGACCGATTTGAAAGGCGACCCGAACAGCGCGCATCAGGGCATAAGCGTCGTCGACACTTATCCCTATAGCGGCAAGTTCCTGGTGGTTAATAACTGGCTGAGGATCTACAGGGACGATAATCAAGTTGGCCGTCCCGCTTTGAACTTTGGCGCTAATTTGAGGCGAAAATATCATTTTCTGTAACGAAAAATCGGTACTTCCATCATTAGTGCGGGTTAAGTAGTTCATCGGCATTCAAGTACGAACGTGACGTGATCCGCTTGGCTTTTGAAGCCCTCAAAATATGATTCCTCAGCCTTGCGGCAGACCATCCAAATTGCATCCCTGGCTTCGTGATAGGTCAGCGGTTGACCGTTGTGGGTTTGCCATGGCGCCTCTATGGCGTCACCTATTGGGCCGCTCACCGTAACGGTTCCACGCCACTGGACTGGTTTTTTAGGTGTCCGGCCTTTGAAAACGGTATGTTTCCCGTTAAACACTATGCGCATAGCGGGTCTGATCCTTGCTTATCGAGGGTGGACGCTGAATAATGCGGCCACTTTTCTCTGGCCATTAAAGTGGGAAGAAGCCGCGTAGGCTCTAGGGTCTACGCGGCTTTTTTTCGTCTGCTTTTTGGGTTAAATCCCTTGCGGCACTTCCTCGCCGCCCAAGGCTTCCAGAAGGGAGACCAAGAACGTGTCTAAGGTCAGCATCATCAGAACAAAGCTGGATGCAAACTGACCGTCGGCCTCATCGCCACCGTCCGTGTCGGCCTGGTCCTTCAAGACATTTTCAAAGCGCAAGCGGCTGATCGTCAGCTTGTCGTTGAGCACGAATGACAGTTTGTCCTGGTAGGCCATGGATAACTGGGTAACGACCTTGCCGGTGCTCAGGTGCAGCTTGATTTCGTCGCTGGTCAGATCCTGCCCGCGTGCGGTTATAGTCCCGCCGTCCTCGTGGGTATCTCGCAGTAGGGCGCTGTCGAGCAAAAAGAAGCCTGACGGGGCTTTATCGGTTTTTAACCAGTCCGTCATGCTGGCACTTGGAGCGATTTTCACTGCAACCGGGCGCACGGGCAGCGTTCCGATCACCTCGCGCAAGGTCGACAACAAGTCCTCGGCAGTGTTGGCGCTGGACGTATTGACCAGAATTAAGCCGGCCTTGAGGTCAATTGCGGCGAATGTTCCGGATCTGCGAACGAACGCATGAGGCATTAACGCCTGAATGATTTCGTCCTTGATCTGATCACGCTCTTTTTTGTAGACCTTGCGCATCTGCTGGGCTTCGATTTCTTCTACCTTGGCCACCACGGCTTCGCGTACTACGCTGGCCGGAAGCTGGCGTGTTGCCTTGCGGCTAGCGACCAACAAGTAGCCATTGCGCTCATATACCAGCGGCGCGTCTTCACCCTTGCCATAGGGGGCGATAAACCCGTAGGTGGCCAGCTCTTGAGAGTCGGGCTCCCGGGCAGGTTTGGTAGCAAGCGCCAATTGCAGCGCCTCAACATCCATAGCCAATGGTTGGGTGAGGCGGTAGACCAGCAGATTCTTGAAAAACATGAGTGTCCTTAGCGTGTACAGGTAAGCGTGGGCTCGTGGCCCACGGTGATTTAGGCGCCTTGCAGGTGGTGCATGGGCGCGAATGGGATATCGTCTGCGAACTCATCCTGATCTGGAGTTGCGCCGCCTTGCGGGCCTGCTGCGCGCTGCTGATTCTGTGGTGGCTGCTGGCGCTGTGCCGGTGCTTGGCGTGCCGGATGCTGCTGCTGTTGTTGCTGGCCTTGCTGGTCAGCCCGGCCACCGAGTAGCTGCATGACTCCCTTCATATCCACGACGATTTCAGTGGTAAAACGCTTGATTCCGTCTTTTTCCCATTCGCGGGTTTGTAGCTTCCCTTCGATGTAAACCTGCGAACCTTTGCGCAAGTACTCGCCGGCAATTTCTGCGACCTTCCCGAACATCGATACCCGGTGCCATTCCGTCTTCTCGACTTTCTGGCCGGTCTGCTTATCGGTCCACTGCTCGCTGGTAGCCAGGCTCAGGTTAGTGACTGCGTTACCGTTGGGCAGATAGTTAACCTGTGGATCTTGGCCGCACGTACCGACCAGTATCACTTTGTTGACTCCGCGAGCCATAAAAGACCTCTCCCAATCCATCCCTATACATTTTTCGGGAACTGCACCCGCATATGCGCATACGATAATGCCTTCCAGACATTTAAAACAGCGCTTTTATGTATCTATGAGGTTAGTATCTATTGATATCAACCTAAAATGGGGCTGTAGCTACGATGAATCTGGAAGTGTTTGAGGGGGCAGTGACTGCCGAAGAGGCGGTGCAGGCCAGTTACCTGGAGCGCCAGCGCCGACTTTACATGTACGTCGACCTGAGAACCGATGGCGTGCGCCTGGACCTTTTCCGGCACCTGCCGGAAAAGGAGCTGCATATCCTATCGAATCAGATCAGCGTGGCTTGCAATGGCCGGAATGGCGTCACTGAAAAGCTGGCCCGCCGTCTGGAGTACGAGATTGGCATTCCTTTTGGCTTCTTTGATCAGCCGTTACCGGCCCGTGAGTTGCGAGCATCGTTAGCACGCGGGGTGCGCCTGGTACGCAAGCTGGCGAAATACGACCTTGATCAGCAGTGGATGAAGCGCAGTAAAAACAAAATCACGCAGGTTATGGGGGCTGCCGGAGGCTACCGAGGGGTATCTAAAACCCTCTACCTGGAAGTGATCGCAGCGCTTAAGCCAAAGAAAGAAGATGGACTAAGTGCATTAGCCAGAATCGGGGCCGAGGCGCTTAGCAGTGCCAATAAGGGCAAGCCCGATGCACGAGAAAAAGCCATGGAGAAATTGGCAGAAACCACCAAGGGAATACCGCTATACGCGCAGGTGTTGGCCGACCTTGAGGGGAAAAAGATAGGGTAGTCAAGGATGTATAGGGAGCATCAAGAATTTGGCGCTCTTGTTGAGCTATGGTATACAGCACTCCGCATTTAGGGGATTCGCCCGAAACGCCGAATTGGAGACGAAAAAAAAGAACCGTACACCGACCAAGGCAATAGGTTCTTTTTGACGTAGCAAATGACACAACAACCTTACCAATCCAAAAGCATTCCTTGCTTACCCCGCGCTATCGGAAGATGGCGACAAGGGGATCTACTTTGTTGACGCCCCGAGTATATCACAGGCTCGGGATATGCAAACTTTTCCGCGTCTTTCACAAACACCCTAACGGAGCTTCACTGAGCCGGTCTTTTGACTGTGATCCTCAGTGCCCGTTTGTGTCCGCATTTCGCCTTGCCATCAGCATCCAATTATCAGGGGGTGCTCGATGAGCATCATTCGCGCCGCACGAAAAACTCAATTCTACGTTTTGCCTACAGCCACCATCGAAGATGACCGACTTTCGTGGGAGGCGCGTGGCCTGCTGGTCTACCTGCTGCAAAAGCCGGACAACTGGAATGCGAACGTAAAGCGCCTCATTGATCGAACGCAGAATTGCTTTGGTAAGGCTGCTGGCCGCGACAAGGTGTATTCAATCCTCAAAGAGCTGCGCATGGCCGGCTATGTGTATAGCTCGTTTAAACGGATAGGTGGAGCGTTCAAGGGTGTCGACTATGAAGTGTCTGAGGTCCCTGATTTAGAGGCAGGAAGTGCATATATTGCAAGTCTGGAACCTGGGCCAGATCAACCGTTTACGGATTCGCCGGACACGGTGAGAACACCCCCGCCGCTTACGGATTCGCCGGGCACGGTGCCGCCGAACCCGGCAAACCCGGGAGCTTTAACTAGTACTGAAAGTTCAACTAGTACTGAAAAAGCATTAAAACCTATCACTGACCCCGAAGACGAAAAGCAGGGTCAGGATTTGCCCCTCGATATCGATCCTACTCTGCCCCCTGATTACCCAAACGAGTACCCAAGCAACCCAGGCAGCAAGATATTTGCAGCTTGGCGGGCGTACGCCGTGGCCTTTCGAGAGCGGTACAAGATTTGGCCGGTCTACAACGCCACCGTGGGCGGAATCATGGGCAGGGCAGTCGCACGCATCCAAGACGCTGCGCCAGACGCTGCTACCCACTACGTCAAAAACGAAACAGGTACCGCTCTGATCGACAAGCTCCACCCCGTCACAGTCTTTTTGAAGAATTGCGAGGCGTATGCCGGCAAGGCCGTTCTGGCCGAGCAAAGCAAAAAGCGGGCGGACAGGGCAGTAGCAGCCCTTAGGGCGGCGGAGAGCGCCAGCGTATCAGTGCCCACAGCAGCGCCAATCACTCAAAACATGCCGTCGTCAGCAGCCAAGGGCAATGAAGCTCTGAGCGTCCTCAAAGGGCGCCGGGGCAACACGAGCAATTGATTCATCCGTAACACCAAACACTCAATCGCCAGAGAGAAAACAACCATGCGTCATTCAGGTAAAAACCCCAACAAGGCCCAAAACCAGTGGTTTAACGACGTAGCTGACATCGTGGGATGTGTGTGCTGCATGTTAGACGGGAACCATCGGGACTTTACCGAGCAGGCCCACGTTTCGATTCACCACTGCGACGGCCGCACCAAGCCCCACGCCCATTTCTACGTGCTGCCGCTGTGTGCTGGCCACCACCAGCAAGGGTATGGCCCACGGCCTGACATGCTGGCAGTACACGGCAATAAAGCCCAGTTTATCAAGGCGTACGCCCGGGAAATCGAGCTGGTAGAGATTTGTGTGCAGCTGGTGGAAACCTCGGGCCGCGCGGTACCGGCTGGCGTGTATGCCCTGCTGGCCAAGTGGGGCGAAAGCAAACAATACAACGCTGCCTGATGAGTACCAAGGTTTGCCGATGCGGATGCACCAACCTGATCAAATTTGAATCGCTAAACCGAAAGCGCTGTAGCGAGTGAACAAGGGCAATCAGCAATGAATATCAAACGTATCGGCTCCCACACGCTGCCGCTGCCAGTACGCGCCAAGGCCCGCGACTTCGGCTATGACCTGCGAGCTGCTGTTGCTGTAACACTGGAGCCTGGTAAGCGTGTAACGATCCCGACAGGCTTTGCCTATGAGTTCCTGAATGATCAAGGCGCACAAATCTGGCCCCGTAGCGGTCTGGCTGAACAGTACGGCATCGATACGCTGGCCGGGCTAGTCGATGGCGGCTATCAAGGAGAGGCAAAGGTGATCCTGATCAACCACGGAGACGAAACTGTATCGTTTTTGGCGGGGGATAGAATCGCACAATTGGTGATTATCACCCGGGTTTCTCCATCGTTTTACAGTGCTGAAATGGTCGAAGTGGAAGCCTTTACCACTGACTCAGATCGTGGTGTAGCTGGTTTAGGCCATACAGGCATGGCTTAACACGGAATGCTATCTACCTGATATTCAGGGTAGGCAGTGCAGCTATGTACGGGGATAAAAAACCATCCCCGTACTCAATACATAAGTTTTATTCAATAAATAGCTTAGATAATTCAGGGCATAGTGATAATATTGCGTCTTCACCAAAACGCCAGAGAAAAACCCAATGCCCATCCTTCCTCTCATGTTCAGCCGGATGTCGGCGGACCTATTAGCGCACCGTATGCGCTTCCTGGCCTGTCCTGAAATTTTGGCCGACCTGTACGACATCAACCCGCCCGCAGACTTCGACCTGGAGCGTTGGGCAGATACTGCCCGCGCCCTGACTGAGGATCTGCATTCAGGGAAAGCTATTACCCCAAGCCCGGCCACCATAGCGCTGCTGGTCGAATCACTTGAGGGGAATAGCGTCATTGGTAAGGCGCCCATAAGCGCTCGGGCTGGCCTTGTTCAAGTAGCCGCAATGATCGCCAAGCGCTTGGAGCCCTACGCGGGGCGCTCAATCCATCCAGAGGTTCACTGATATGAATCTTCAACCCCTTGCCTCATCTGTGGGGAAGCCAGACTGGGCTGGAGCCATGATTGGAAACCCACGTATCGAGTTCGATGCGCGCTTGTGCACTGGTATCGACCAAATGCGGCTAATCGCCAAGCACCTACCGACATGCACGGTTGCTGAGCTGCTGGTGAGTGGTACCGGGAGTGTAGATTTAGATGCTGCCCGAATAGAGCTTTGCGAAAAGCTGGTGGCTACCATGCTGGAAACCGGCATGGTTGATCACGGCTGTAGCCAGTTCGCCCGGCTATTGCGCTGTGAGTACGCCAACCGGCTGATTCAGGTCATTTCAAGTTATGGCCGGTGCTTCTTCTACAGCCGCCAGCTCGACAGTGTGGCCAGTCTGAGCTTTGACCGCCGCGTGTACCTCCATGATGAGAGTGGCGCAACGATTGAAGCCAAGGCGGCAAGCAAATGGCGGGGCTTTAGCCATGGCGGCACATTGCGCGATCTTGTGCTGAAAATGCGGGACTACGTGATGCGCGGTCAGCGTATTGATCCGGCCTATCTCGGGATCGATCGCCTGCAGGGCGAGGGGAACATTTGGGGCTATGCGCCTGAGCAAATGCGCCGGTGCCGAGAAGCTGCTCAGCAGCTACCGATTATCAACGTAGCAACGTCGCTGGAGAGTGCAGCATGAGTATTCACCTTGGACCTAAGCAGTTTGGCCACCTCGCCATGAAATCCATGTGTGATGAGTGTGGGAACGCTCGTAGCAAAGGCAGCCACGAACGATGCAGCCGGCGGCGCCAGGTCCGTACCGCTGAGCTGTCGTCTTCTTTCAGCCCTCCGTCGATGAGCGAGCTTGCAGCCGCTGCCGCGCACAGGTCGCAAAGCGCCGAAACTCAAAAGCGCTATAACGCCTTAGTGTCTAGTGCTGGCAATGAGTAATCGCACCGAGGAACAGCACGACATGTTTGCTATGCAAGCAGAGGCACCGATGTCGGTAGTTATGGCGCCGGTATCCAGCGATGAAAGCCGAGCGCTCAACGCGGTATATGGCGAGTACCTGGAGCACAGCATCCGCTACTACAAGCTCGATGCACCAGTGGTGTCGGATAGCTATTTCGACAAGCTGTGCAAGACCCTGTTAGCAGGCTGGGCGCTGGTCACACACCGCTACAAGGACATGTGTGATGAATCTGCACTGCTGGCAGGGACAGGCTTTCAGGTGCCGTTCCACAAGCTGGACCCAATCGTCTGGCTTTGCCGCCAGCACGGTGAAACACCTCTTAAGGACATCTACGGGATCGAGCCATGAACAACGACAGAAAAGCATTCAATGATGCTGATGTACTGGCAGACCACAACCGGCTGGTTCGTGAGCTGGACGTATTGCTGAATGGTGAGGCTGGCGCCGCACAACAGGCCAGCCTCTGCGATATCGTGGCTCAGATTCGACGTGAGCGCGCCAAAGAGGTCGATGGTCAAAACGTGCCGGTCCATCTGGTTCGTTCCCCTGGCTCTATTTGCTGGGAAGACATTAGCGGCGAGTCTCTTGAGTTTTGCAGGGCACAGCCGGCGGAATACGAAATTCGCACGCTATACCCCAGCCGGGTCTTGCAGCATCAAGGCGCAGCGGTACAACTCCGGTTCCCTACCATGCTTCGAAAAATGTGGTCTGGCGGGGAGGTTCAGAAGTGGATCGAAGAGCAAGGCCCGCTCTACCACGAGGCTCCTAAATCTCAGGGTGCCGACGCAGCATTGCGAAAGGTCTACGACTTGATTGGCTTGCACTACAGCCATGACGTGTCCGTGCTGCTGGCCAACTTTCAGAACATGAAGCGTTTTTCTGAGTACTTGCACGCCATCGAGCGCGAATTTTTCATGGTCCCGGGCGAGCCCAGCGATGAGCCCGAGGATGCAGGTAGCGATCCGGACGATGAATGTTTGATGAGCTGCTGGGGTAGCACGCAAGAGCAGTATGTCGAGCAGTTCCGAAACGCTCTGGCCTATCTGGCTTCAAAGGCTGGGCCTGCTGGTGCTGGTGCGCCGGAATGACTTCTCATCAAGTTTGGTTTGCCCCCCAGTACGGCGTTGCTGGCAGTTGGCGTACCTGCACCGTAGATCGACATGGCGTGTGGCGCGGCCCAAGCGGCTCCTACATGCCTGCACCCAGCGCTGATCGGGTGAAGCCATGAAAGCCCTCAGCATTAAGCAGCCATGGGCATGGCTGATCATCCACGGCGGCAAGGACATCGAAAACCGCAGTTGGCATACGAAGCTGCGCGGGCGCTTCCTGGTGCATGCCTCCAAAGGGATGACAAAGGATGAATACGCATTTGCCTATCGCTATGCACGGTCTATTGGCGTTATGGATGTCCCGCGCTTCGAGGATCTGGAGCGCATGGGGGTCATTGGGTCGGTAGAGCTGGTAGATAGCGTGAACAGTCACGACTCACCCTGGTACATGGGGCAAAAGGGCTTTGTTCTGCGCGACCCGAAGCCGATGGCTTTCATTCCTTACCGTGGCCGGCTCCAATTCTTTGAAGTGCCGAATGACCTACTGCAGCAAGGGGCTGCGCATGCCGGCGAACAACTAGCCGCGACTGGCCAGGCACCAATGGGAACGCAGGGGAGATTTCTGTGAGTGAGTTTGTATTGCAAGACAGCCGGAGCAATACCGGTGACCGCCTGATGTTCTGGGCAAAGGATGGCGCCGGTTACACGACGAACCTGGACGCGGCACAGCGTTACACAAGAGAGAAGGCGACCAGTCAGAACGAAAGCCGGGAGTCTGACCTACCTTGGCCGCTTGAATACCTGATGGATCGTCACACACTGGCCGTGGATTGCCAGAACGTGAATCAGGATGAAGTGGTAGCAAGGCTGGATGGTGCTGAGCAGGTGTATCTGTACGTTGAGGGCGCGTGGAACGGAAACGATCTGGTGTGGTTGACCCTTGACGGTATGCACAGTTCCAACCTGGCCGATGCGCAGGTGTACGACGGGTGTGTGGCAGGACCTGGAGGTGGTGGCGCACCGAATGGCCTGATAGCCATTCCCAAGACAATGGCTGACGGGCTGTCACGCAAGGTGGTGGCCACCAGCAATGTAAAGCATAAGGAATCGTTGCGCGGCACTGGGATTATGCTGGCCAAGCCCACGAAGTATCGGGCCCAGCGCGACCGCTGCGACCACTGTGGCGTTTTTATTTCGGAAGATCAGCGCTTCCAGGACTGTCCTAAGTGTGGCGGTAGCAACGCGCCATAACTGTCCAAACCGGTGAACGAATCTTTAACGGCAGAGCGCCAAAACGCTTTGCCGTTTTCGTTTGAGGGTTGGTGCAGCGAAGGCTAAGACAGCGCGGGGATAACTGCAAAGCGTTATAGCGTCAAAACGCTAATGACACATTAGCGCTTTTATGTAATTATGCTTCTACTCCGCCAGAGAAAAGGATTCACCCCATGAACGACTATGCAATGCAGGCCCAAGGCCGGGAGCGCGCCAATGGCTAGCTACCTGCTGATTACTCGCGAACTACTGGAGGGTCTGTACAACGACATTAAGGCCCTAGTTCCAGAAATGCCGTGTTTGAAGTCAGAGCAAGGCGCCCGCCGCAATCTGATTCGCATGATTCTTAAGGGGGCGGAGTCGGTGCACGTTCGCCCCCTCCCTGCGACATCCGAAGACATAGAAAGGCAAGCGGCCGAGACGACAGAGCGTCTACGGCAAGCCGAGCGACTGTTGAAGCGTTGCCAGCCGTTGATCGTGGAAGGTGGCCGGTATGTTGAACAGGGGTCTGTGACGGATTCCGTGGAGCGATTCCTCAAGACGGCATACCGAGAGGGTGAATCATGAGCCAGCCAAACGGCCCAGTTCGTCACGACATCATGTTCAGCATGTCCGATGCAAGCCAAGAGCGCGTAAACCTGTTGTTGAGCCAATGCGGCCACAAAAACCTGAACCTGTTGTTGGCTCGCGGGCTGGCGCTGGTGCAATGGGTTGAGGATCAGCAGGATCTTGGCCGCACCATTGGCTCAGTTGTTTACAGCGACGATGGGGCTGACGTGTGTGAGCTTGAAGAACGTCCTGAATTGTTGAAGCCCCAACCCCGTCCGCAGTCGCTGCCTATTCCAGCGAAGACAGTCCCGCCGATACAAGAGCTGGCGCTGGCGGTCGATCCTATCCAGCTCCCAAAGCCGAAGCCGGTGACCATCGCCACCTCCGCGATTGACCCGGCAAAACTGGTACCGCGTCCCAAAAAGCCGGCCCCGATAAAACAGCCGAAGTATCGGGCACCAAGTGGCCGAGAGCAGCAGCTCCGCGCCCACATCCCTAACGACAACGGTCCGGTCAAATCGCACACCTGGGTTCGCTGGAAATGCCAAATGGAAGGCCGTCTGCCTCCAATCCTGATCGGTGAAGACCGAGCGCTTCCGGGAGAGTTGAGCCTTGATCACCTACCGGACCTTGAACGCATGCTGGAGACAGCACGCCACGTATCTCATTTTCGTCTGACGGAAGACGGGCTGGTTTCCTTCTACGGGTTCCAGCCCGGTAACGGAAAGCGCGGCGGCTGGTGCTACTTGGAAGAGTGTTCCTTGCGTCTCTACAAAGATGAAATGTGCGACAGCGGGTTGTTCGCAATCTTCCCGGTGGTGATGGCAGTCGAGTACCTGCGCCGTCAGGCCGGGGCCCAACCCAAAACTGCCCTCGCCTAATCCCAAATTACTAAAAATGATGCGGTTGGCCAGCCTATGGCCTGCCGCGCAATGGAGATTTACATGCCAGTTCGCCACATGACCATGCACCAGATCGACAAGAAGCCAGATGGTACCCCTGCGATCCTGCATATCCGCGATACCGAGTTGCCAGAGTCGTCGGCTACTGAAAACCTGTTGTGGGACCTTAACGAGAGCTACAACGCGAAGGCTGGCAAGTCGTGGGGTTTTTTCCATGCTGAGTCTGGCGCATTTCCATTCAGTGGGTGGCTGGACAAGTACCTGGCCGGCGCCGACGACTTCGCCGCATTCAGCCGTGAAGCGGTGGAGCACCTTACAAAGCTGATGGAAGAGTCCAATCTGTCCGTGGGTGGCCATGTGCTGTTTGCGCACTATCAGCAGGGCCTGACGGATTACTTGGCCATCGCCCTGTTGCACCAACGTGATAGCGTCACCGTCACCGAAAGCCTGGACGTAACCCCGTCGCGTCACCTGGACCTGAGTAAGTTGCACCTGGCTGCACGAATCAACCTGTCCGAGTGGAAGAGCAACAAGCAGTCCAAGCAGTACATTTCATTTATCAAGGGCAAGAACGGGCGCAAGGCTACGGATTACTTCCGTGACTTCATCGGGTGCCAGGAGGGTGTCGACGGCCCGGGCGAAACCCGCACGCTACTCAAGGCGTTCAGCGACTTTGTGGAAAGCGAGGATCTGCCAGAAGAGTCAGCCCGTTTGCGCACCAAAACCCTGATCGATTACGCCACCAGCCAAAACAAAATTGGCGAGCCTATGGGCCTTGAAGAGCTTTCAGGCCTGATCGATGAGGAAAGCCCGCGAGCGTTCTTAGATCACATTCGCAACAAGGACTACGGCCTGTCGGCTGAGATTCCAGCGGACAAACGCACTATCAACCAGTTCCGCCGCTTCACTGGGCGCATTGACGGCCTGTCGATCAGCTTTGAGGCCCACATGCTTGGGTCTAAGGTCGAGTATGACGAAGAGGGCGGTACGTTGACCTTGCGGGGCCTTCCTACCCAGCTCGTTAACCAGCTCAAGCGAGCCAAGGACTAATGGTCGCCTCCACGAACCGCGCTTTCCCATGGGAGTCGAACGGCATCACCTTCGCATCCCGTGGCGAGCTTGAGCGCATCGTGGAGCGTTTTGCGGACGCCGGCAGTAAGAAGTATCTGTCGGCCGCGCAAACTCTCCTACGCGAAGCCATGGCCCACAACAAGCTCAGCGCTGACCAGTGCGCCGATATCAAAACGAGGTTGCACCTATGAGCGCCGTAAAACGTTTTTCAATCGCCCAACTGCGGTTTGCCGGCGGAAAAGAGCACGACGTGAATTATGTGTCGGTGGTGCATTACGACGCTGCGGTGGCCCGCGAGGCTCAATTGAGAGTTGACCGCGATGATGACGCGAACACCTTCAACCTTGAATTGGAAAAGCTGCAACGGAGTGAGGCTGCGCTACGGCTTGAGCTTGGCCGAACTATAGAATCTAAAGAGCACCGTATGGCTGAAAACGCGGCGCTGCGGGAATCGCTGTCTGATAAGCGAGAAGAATTCAACAAGCTAGGTGATCGTTATGACGCCCTACAGCAGCGCCAGACCAGCGTAGACCAGCGGGTAAATGAGCTGGAGGGTTTGTTGCGTGAATGTCAGCCCGCACTAGAGAAGGCTGGTTATTCAACTTGGCAAATAGACGATGCGCTCAAACTGCCCGCCCCGCTGGCTTTGCCCGTGCAGGCAGAGGGCGCAGTCGATGAGTGAGCAGAAAGAGACAAACACTTTGCCCCAGTGCTACCTGGTCACTCTTGAGGTTGATTACGAACAGCCTGATATCATTAAGGGCTTCGGTGGCCAGGCTGAGGCTGAGGCTTTCCGGAGCAACTTGGAGGATTATCAGCGGGCTAGACCTGCGTGGCCGGACGATGGCGCACCACCTGATGAGTGGACACGCGTTGAGGAAGCCAGAGAGGCCTGGCTCTATGCGCATCCTGCTGGCCCTGGTGCCAGTGGTGCGGATAGATTCGGGATCATTGCTGCGCCATTCGTACCACCCATAAGCGAGCAGGCTGAAATGCAGAGCATGGAGACGGCGCCACGGGATGGCACTCGTATTCTGATCAAGAACAAGGCCAGTCTTTTCGAATGCAAGCTGCGAGAATATCAAGTAGTCGGTAGCCAGTGGCTGGAGTGCTGGTTTGTGGATGGCAAGTTTCAGCGCTGGTGTGGTGATGAGAAAACCCGCTCTACCGGCGCCGTTGATCCGATGGGGTGGGCGCCGCTCCCTGATACCCAAGCGCCCGCGCCAATCTCGCGCCGGGCTTTGGAGTCTGCGAAGCTCACGTTAGCCAGTACGCGCTACCTGCTCACGAAGCACTGCCCTAATCACCACTGGATGCCGTCGATAGAAAGGGACATAAAATCGATCAATGAGGCGCTTGCTGCGATGCCTGGGCCTGAAATGGTGGATCTGCCAGCGTTCGACGGGTACCAGGCTCATATCGTCAGAGAGTTGCAGGCGGTTTTTGTCCAGGAATGCGAGAAGGCAGGTATCAAGGTGAGGAAATTATGAGAATCGTTGATCGTAAGACGTTCCTGGCCATGCCTGAGGGTACGATATTCGCCAAGTACGACCCGAGCGTCATCAGGGAGCCCATGGTGAAAGCTGAGTCCATCGGGTCTGAGGGCGAGCTGTTCGACTTTCGCTATACGAGCCTTACCGATGAGGTGGATTGCAGTGGATCGTTTGAGCGTGACGGCATCATGGATTTGGCTGAGATTGAGGGCACTCCTTTCGCCCTACACTTCAATACGCAGTGCCGTGACGGTCTGTTTGATGCTGATCAGCTTTTCGCTGTGTGGGATCGTGACGACGTGGAGGGGCTTATTTCACGGCTACAGTCAGCACTGGCGCAAGGTTACGCCGTCACCCCGGCGGTTGCCCCACGGGAATCTCAAGCCACCCCCACCAATCCTGTAACAGTCGATATTGGCAAAGAGACGTTAATCCTCGAAACAAAGGATAAAAAAGGTGTCGAGTTATATATTTCGGAGTGGGGTGGTGTCTTCATGCTCGATAGCGCATCCGATCGCACGGGGTTTAAGTGCTACTACGAGTTGCCACGGGCATACAAAACTGAGCGCGGTGCCCGGCATGCTGCGGCATTGCTGACATGCGAGAAGCTGGCGTGGAAACAGCCATGAATGATTAGGCGTTAAGGAGTCAATGACTCAACTGGCGCTGACCGACATAGGGCCACCAGATAGAGGCCGTTGAATCTCTTTCATAGTATCGTGCGGAGTCGTACGGAAACTAAAACCGAAAGAGAACGCCTTTTGAACTCTAAGAAGCTGATCCCCTTGGCGCTTACCGCTGCCCTTAGCATGCTGGGCGGTATTCAAAGCGCATCCGCTGGCGTGAGTCTTTTTAAGGACTACGCCTACGGGACCCCCATCGAAAAATACACCCAGTCGGCCGGCTACTACGATTGTTCCAATAGCGAATATAAGGGCCGGTGCACCGACAATTTCAACTTTGTTGGTGAAAAATTCACGGCGGCTTTGTTCTTCCGGGAAGACAAGCTGGTAATGGTGGCGCTGATTGCCCCTTACAAACAGAGCCTGTACCCAAAAGTTTCTGACGCGCTGGCCAAGAACTTCAACATCATTTCAATGGAGAACGAGAAGTCGTTTATTGACATGGTGACGCTGAGAAACACGGCGAAAGACCAGGACGACTACGTTAAGCAGTTCGTGGCGTTTGAGAGCGCTGCGCTTGCTGCTGGCGACCTGACCTATACCTACCTTGAGGTACCGGACATTGTTGGGTATGCGGATGTTGACGCACTCATGGGGGCGTCTCAGGAAGACGTTCGGCGTGCGGCGGTGCGGGTTTTCCGCGATGAAGACTCAGCCAGCGTGGTTGTTCGGTTTGAATTGCCGAATGTGAGCGTACCCCATACCGTCGAATCTTTCTGATAAGGACAAATCCGGCATGATCGCGCCGGGCGCTGGTGCCCAGGTATGACGTGCTCAGAGCCGTTAATCAGTAAGTAGTGGCAGAGGGTAGGCAAGATCATACGGAATCTGAATACTGTGCTTTTGTACAGTTATTTGGTGACCGTTATGTCTTGGTTTGCTTCTGACGAAGAGGTTCAAATTCCTGCGGATATTCTGGCTCGACTTGAGAGTCGCGTAGGCGTGGGATGCTTCGATGAGCCTGAGCGTTCCAGTGTTGAACGCATGGTCGACATCTATCAGAAAATACGCTGGCGTAACATCCAGCTTGAGACGGAGCTAATCGCGGCTCAAACCAATATGGGTTACATGCGTGAGCAGATCGAGGACCTGGTTAGCAGGCTTCGAAAGACTGGCAATGAGCCCCGCAGGTAAATGGCGCCAAGAAGCTAAAGAGTTAAAGCGCCTTAACGCTACAACAGTCAGTTACCTTGCAGGTGGCCCCGCCAGCAGCCTTAATGTAGCTCATACCACTGTAGGGAACCGCCATGCCTGCCTATACCCGCAATGAAAAACTGCTGTACCTGAATCAAGCCCGCCGCAAGGTTCTGGCCATCGCCAAAGCAAACCGGCCATACATTGACCGCGCCGAGGAACACGCTAGAGCCTACGCAGAGGCGTTATATGACGTAGACGCAATCACTGAAACCGAGCGCGTGACTCTGCAGGACGATGCGCGCAAGACAGCTGAGGATCGCGTGCGTTACTTCAATGCAGCAACGCAGGTGTAGTGAGTAATGCGCAACAAATAGCCCCGGGCTGTATCAGGTGCCGGGGTTTTTTTGGCCTTAAATAATATAAATACATAAAATTGATGTATGGAATTTAGAAGCATCTGTATAGTGCTCCGGAGCCAGAAATAGCCAGTCAGGTACCAGGGCATGCCGGATACAGAAAACGTCGTAGAGATAGGCGAGCTAAGGCTTGCGCGAGTTAAGAACGACTACAAGCGCAAGATTGAAGGGTGCATGCACAAGCGTCTGGAAATGGACGATGTGGGCGGAATAGTCACTTGCAGGGACTGTAAACAGAATGTATCCCCGTACTGGGCTTTGACAGCTTTGCGTGAACATTGGAAAGACCATGCCAGCAAGGTGAATCGCACCCTGGAGCTGGCGCAGGCCGAGCGCGGAACCGTCCTGCACCTGGTGGCAGCAAAAAAAGTCGAAAAGGCATGGCGCCACAAGACAATGGTTCCGACATGTCCGCACTGTGCCCGGGGCATCTGTCCAGAGGATGGGCTTGGCGGGGCCATGGTTGAGCGAAGATTTGAAGCAGGCCTGAGGGAGCGGGAGAAAGACACATCCCTTGCCCAAGGGTTAAAGCCATTACCGAAGCTGGCGCCTCGCAAGATCGCTAAAGCCCCTCCTGCCGCGCCTAAGCCACGATCAAAGGTTAAGCCTCGCCCAGTATGGGCAAATGCTCCGGCATGGGCTGACTGGCTCACAGGGGACGTTAAGGGTCGCTGGACATGGCACCAGATAGAGCCGTTCGCAATCCCGGTCACACATGAATACCAAAGCGGTGCCATGTCCGCATTCGCCGGCACCACGCTGGCGCCAGTAGATAGTGCCGGAATCAAAGAGAAGCGGCCCCGGACCGAGACTGCCCCGAAATGATTACCCGCAACCATACAAATCACCGAGTAGGTGCCTGTCACCAGCACGCCAAGCTGACCACCAAGCAGGTACAGGCTATGCGTGCTGACTACAGCGCCGGCCGTGGTGGCTATGTCGCCCTGTCCCGGCTGTATGGGTGCGGGATATCGACAGTCCGGGACATTGTTCAATACAGAACCCGCTGGACTGCATAACTTTTAACTTCACCACCTGGACACCGACCATGAATGACGAACAACGCACCAAGCTGGAAACCAATGTTGCCGAATGGCTGAAAGACCACGTTTACACCGAATTGACCAATGCAAACGGCGTAGAGCTTTGGCGCTGCCAGAAGCCTGGAAGCCACAATCTTGCGTTCGATATCTGTGTGACTCGCTACGGTACTGCTGTGTTTGGCGATATCGGGCACCTGACGTTCGATATCGACGCAAGCTATGGCATTCATTACCTCGCCAATACCGGGCTTCACAATCTGCACGGGAAGCTGGCGGCGTCCTGCAAAGAAGAGTGGATAGACCTGGACGCTATCCTGGATACCTTGCGGGATTGCATTTACGAGGTTCTGGATGATGAAGAGGTTGTCTATCCAGAGGGGCTGTCTGTTCAGTCGCTTATTGGTTGGCTGGAAGCGAAGGACGAGGAGGAATTAGGTCCGGACTTGCCGTTTAGTCAGTGGGTCGAGTTATTGGCGAGTGTAGGGGGTTTCGATGACCGCAGCGGCCGCGACATCGTGCCGGCCTTTGACCTGCTGGCTGAAAGCGAAGAACTGCTGCGCACCAGTGACCTGTGGGAATCGACAATCTCCAAGCCATCCGATCATGTCTGGCGCAAGCTCGTCTACGTGCAACACGCCGCTGGCGCCATCATGGCTCAGAAGGCAGCAAAGGAGGCTGCTCAGGCTCCTGAGTATTGCTACGCCATGGGCCCTAAAGATGATCTTTGGAGTGACGACGGGCTGGCTGCATTCGTGAGCGACCGCGAATTGCCTATGGGGACCGTGATCCAGCGTGCTGTGGTATCCCGTCGTAGCGCCAGCAGCTTCCTGCCTGATGCCAGCGAAGTGATTGAGCACATGGGGAACGCAGCCGACGACGACAATAGCGAGTTTGCTGACGGCTTCCCGAACGAAACGAAAGAGCAAGAGGTTGAGCTTGAACGCCTGTTGAAGCCGCTTAAGTCTTGGGCTGACCGCACTTTTGACGTGAATTTCTACACCGTAGCCGGCGACAGCACTGAGTCCTACGTCGTGACGACTGAGGACGTGGCTGCTGGTGAGGCTTACCGCAAAACCCTGGAAGTAGGGGTGGTGCAATGAGAAGAGACTCAATGAAAGACATCAGTTCTGACATGATCAGGGACTTTATGAAGAAGCCGATAACTGCCGTTAGCACAACCTTGCCCAGCAAGACAGTCGTAGTAGAGACACGCCAGTTGGTGGTTATGCTGCCGACGCCGCCCATGAGTGGGTACACCGAGAGCGGCAACCATCCGGCAATCGATTTGTACAGCTACGATAGCGTTAAATCCGCCATTGAAGCCGCTGGCGGGACGGTGAAGCCATGAATCTCGGGCCAGTACTGGTGGACGTTGCCACCAAGGACTTGAAGGGCGCTGCGCTGGACTGGGCTGTGGGCGTTGTTGAAGGTGGTGCGCCCATCGAAGGCGGTCGCTTGGAGTGGGTAGTGGGGGGTTATCCAGCCGCTGTTACCCCCGGCATGAGCAATAACCCGTACAACCTGGAGCGCCGTGGCTTTGGCTATTGCCCGTCTACGGAGTGGCACGAAGGCGGGCCGCTGATCGACAAGTACAAGCTTAGGATTGATCCGCCGATTCACGGGCATGACGACCAATGGACGGGAGTGTTCTTTACCGATCCAGATGGCGACGATGAATTCGATTCTTACGAGATTTCAGGAGCTACGCCCCTCATAGCACTCTGCCGTGCCCTCGTCGAAGCGAAGCTTGGCGATATCGTCAAAGTCCCGGCCTGCTTGGTCATGCCATAAAGCAAACCTCTAACGGATCGATTCATGCAAAGGGCGCCCATGCTGGCGCCCTTTTTGGTTGGGAAAATGCAGGCATGACGAAACGATGGATCAGCGAAGAACATTTGAAAAGCCTCCCGGCCCGCATGACGGTCCGGGCTCTGAGCGGTGCGCCGCTTACCAAACCTGCGCCGGCGCCCAAGAAACCCGCGACGAGGGCGCCAAGCAAGTCTGTTGCGGCGCTGGCGCCGGTTGTGGCCACGGAGCCGGCGAAGACATCAACGCAGCGTATGCAGGCGCTTGGGCGCCTTCCGGCTGGCGTGATGAACAAGACCGAAGAGGCTTATGCGGCGTACCTGGAGCAGCAGAAACACGCCGGCCAAGTGCTTTGGTACAAGTTCGAAGGGATCAAGCTCAGGCTGGCCGACAAGACGTTTTACACGGTCGATTTCTTTGTAATGCCTGCCAGTCGGGAGCTGGAAGCCCACGAGGTGAAAGGATTCTGGACCGATGACGCCCGGGTAAAAATCAAGGTGGCGGCGGGCATGTACCCAGTGTTCAAGTTCGTTGCTATCAAGAAGGCGTCTAAATCGGATGGTGGCGGCTGGAGCCTTGAGGAATTTTGAGCGAGCCACTTACTGATGCCGTATTAACCGCCCACGAACTATACATTAGCCATTTGTTGTTTTGTGTATCGTGTTACGCCCCAGGCAAGCGTCATTGCAGTGCTGGCCAGCTATTGCGAATTGAGTACGACGCACAATTTTTAATGACAATTTCCGACCTGCGAAAGCGCCGCGACTTGCTTTGTTTAGAGGCTTTGCAGTGCCCTCAAAGGGCCGCAGGGCTTAAGGCTCGCGTCATTGAATTGTTTAACGAGCAGTCAGATGGAAGTGTAGCAAGTTGTCATTAGTGTCACGGCTATAGCCAACTTCTTGCGCCTTTCGCGCTTGCCAAATGTATAGGGATACTTTCTAATCGCCCCATTGAGACATGATCACGAGGGCGTTGTAGATGGATGGGGATAAAAAAAGCGCGGAGTCGCCTAAAAATCAGGCCGCCCCGACGCTGGGTAATTCCTCTGCCTCTGCGCCAGCTCTGTTCTGTGAATCGGAAGATTTGGGGGTTGGCGCTAGTCAGGATGCAATCAGGCGCGCCGAAGAAGCCCGATTGGCAGCTATTACGGGGATGAAACTTCGCAGGGCTCGCCGGTTGGCAGGGTTGAGCGAAAGTCAGGCGGGGTTGGCGCTGGCTCAGTCGGGTATGACCATGATCAGCCTGTACGAAAATGGCCACCGCCAGCCTAGTGCTACGAACCTACGCATGCTTGCGCAGCTGTACGGCGTAACAACTGATTACTTGCTGGATATGCACGACGACATTACTGCGGTGCCAGAAGACGGCAATCAGGCGGTGTTGCGCGGGGTTATCAGCACATCCCTAACGGGCGAGTTTGCTCGCTTTGTTGACGCTCTGACCCACCGCAACGGGATCATGATCGAGGCCCTAAGCCTGGATCGCGTGCTGCTGTCAAAGGTTGCAGAAGTGGCCACTGATCTGGTGAGCGCTTTGGATATTTTCAAAGCCCATGCGCCGCACTTCGAAGACATTCGCGGAGGTGCAAAGCTCGTTCGTTTAGTGGGTGAGCTGCATGTGAGCATGTCCGAACAGATTCGCCGGAGAGCGCGGGAGCAAGCAATGGTCGATTACGAACCTTTTGGTCCAGCCCCGGAACAGATTGCGAAGCAGGTGCAGCAGCTTTTGTTTTAGATGTTGGTGGTGCAGGAGAGGGAGACGTGTATAGCCAAACGTGGCGTCTTCTGGCTTGACCTGCTTGTTAACGCTGGCAGTGGTGCCCCGCAAGTCTGAACTCGATCAGGCTTGCGGGTGTTTTCAGGGTTACGCATAGCCTGAGCGCTTTGGATTAGAGCGCTCAGGTATGCAGTAGGCCGAAAGGCGGTAAGCATGGCCGGTGGTATTCCAGCCGGAAAAAGGCACCAGTAATGCGGGTTGACCATGCGCCTAAGCGTGTTACCTGCTGCATTTCGGATTTGCGCTCTGCGCGAATAGCCTGGCCTTCTTAAGAGGCGCATTCAAAGCGTTATGCGGTCGCTCGTTGTGGTGGTCGGATGTGTGGTTTGCATCGGGCAATGGTGCTCTTAGACAGTGCGCCGGAACACCCCAGCATGGATAACCGACAGGAGAAGGGCATTACCGCCTTTGCGGCGCCGGTCAGCAGCGTTCCATTGGCTGATAGTGGTGGGGGTCTACCAGGACCAACGCCCAAAAAAGTAGCCCGCCGATGCGGGCTATTTTTTTAACGTAAAGCACAAGAAGTTGGCCATTTTACCGTGGTCGATAGCGAAGTTATTACGCACGAGGTTGGATGGATGCCGCGCAAGTCAAAGACTGAAAATCCAGAAATGTCTGGGGATCAACTATCCCCGGCCATTGCTGCTAAGCGCGTTCGTAAACCTGCAAAACCGCGCGCGGTTAAGGTTAACAAGCCTTTACCAGTCAAGAAGGCTGCTAAAAAGTCTGGACACAAGCCGGTTAAGCCCGCCGTTAAACCTGCTGTGCCAAAGGCGCCAAACCGGCATGGGGGGTGCGGGACAACCAGTATAGAAAACCCGGTAAAGCTGACCCTGAAAGAGCGTAAGGCCATTGAAATGGCGGCTTTCCAAGGGTTAGACGCTCGTCAGGCGAAGTTTGTAGACCTGTGGTTGGTGACCTATAACGCTCGGCAGTCCTATCGCGATGCAGGGTTTGCATGCAAGAACGATAACGCCGCCTCGGCAGGCGCCAGTCGACTGCTAAGTAAGGTTAAACATCACCCATATATGCAGGCCCGCCAAGTCGAGCTTTTTTCACGCACGGCCGACATCCAAAACCAGCTTATCGGGACCTATCACGCTGCCTCCTTTGCAGATCCTCGCGAGCTGGTGGAGTACGTGCGCCGGTGCTGTCGCTACTGCTATGGCATTGGTCATAAGTTCCATCTACGTCCTAGTGAAATGCAGCGACGCCGCGATCAGTACGAGGCGGACAAAGCCGCCGCCGAGGCCGATAAAAAGACCATTGGCGACTTCGACGAGTTGGGAGGGCTTGGCTACGACGGCAAGAAGCCACCACATCCCGATTGCCCTGAGTGCGATGGCGAGGGGGAGGGCCGTGCGCTATTCAAAGACACGAGCGATCTGTCACCTGCCGCCTTGGCGCTCTATGAGGGCGTGAAGGAAGGGAAGGACGGGACAGAAATGAAAGTAGCCAGCCAAAAAGGCTACCGCGACACCCTGGCCAAGATGTTCAACCTGAACGTAGAGCCAGCTGTAGTAGTGAATGCCGGTATCAGTGAAGAAGCCCTTGAAGAGATTCTGGCGAAGGCCGAGGCGAACACTCAGCGAAATCGCGAGGCGATGGTTGGCCGCGTGGAAGAGCTGGCCAAGATAGGGATTGTGAATTGAAAGCGGTAGGGCCAACGGCGGACCAGGTTAAGAAGTGCCGCACTGCTACCGGTCTGAGCCAGAGCGCAAGCGCCAACCTGATCCATGTCAGCCGTGCAGCATGGCAGACATACGAAAAAGGCACTGTGACGATGAAGCTCGGCCTGTGGGAGCTTTACCAGTTCAAGACTGGGCAAATTTGGGTTCGTCCGCTGGCCTTGAAGGCTACGCGGCGGGCGACATCACGCCAAGGTAGGCCAGAAAACTTAACGCCATTCTCGGCTAAGTAACAGGAGTAGAACCAATGCAGAAAGTAGAGCGTAAAGCAGCGATTGTTAGCGATAGTGCCCAGTTGAGTATCGAACAGATTCATGCTTTCCGGAAGTTTCTTGAGGCGTGCGGGCTGACCGTGCGCGATGGCAGCGGTGATCAGTTCTTTCACGCCCGTCTACCTGGTGCTAAGCGCTGGACCCCGGTAGAGCGTGGGCGCGGTGGCGTACCGAATACACCGGGTGTACTGCGGATGTACCTGGATAATTTCTTGTCGGTGCCTGCGCCAGCTCTGGAGGCTGTACCCAGCTCCGCGGGCCTCAGCATTTACGCCGCCGATGACTGTGTGCCTCTGTTGGGCAAGCCAACCGTCATGGGTCAGGTTAGCGCCACTAAGCACCGGTCCTGCCTTCTTACGGACAAAGAGAAGGAAGATGCCCAGTACTTGCGCGACCTGCGCGACGACTTCGCTCTGCATGCGCCTTTAGCTATCCCTGGATTTGCCTCACGCACCGACCTTCAAGCCCATGTTAACGCTCGTTGGGAATACGCGGATTTGATGATGGCGGCTCGCGCCGAAAAGTACGGGGATTAACTGGGAGAGTACAAACCTATGCTTTGCCGTTACTGCGCCGGGGATAGGATCGTTTGGCGCAAAGACGCACGCGGTCCGTACACCCATTGCCAGGACTGCAAGCGTCGGAACTGTGAGCGGGGCACCAGTGCCTTGCCTCACGGGCACCACGAATGCGTCCGCGCCCAACTTCAATTGAAAATGCTGTGAGCCCCATATGAGCCAGTCACAGGAAGCACTGTTAAACCGCACCGAACTAATGCGGCGCTCGCGCTTAATGCGCCTCAAACACGCCAACACGGTGCTGGTTGAGATTTCCAAAGTTGGGAGCCGTACCTGGGCGAATGAAGCGGGTGATGTGTGCCGGCTGCGCATCACTCTCGACGGCCGTGTCCATTTTTGCGACCACAACCCACAAACGCCAACCATTGACCTTCATAGCACTGCGAAGGGCGCCAATGGTTTCTGGCCGGGGTTCCCCTATCAGGGCTCCGAGGCGTTTCTGCTACGCGGTCTACGCGACTACGTGGCCAATGGCACGAAGATTTACCGAACATTGCTGGTGCCTCTTGTAGAGGGGCGTCTTGCTCGTGGCTATACGCCTGCTGATCTGACGCAGATTGAGGGGCGATTGAAGTTCGTGCCGATCTTTGTTGAGTGAGGCCGTGGTTGTGGAAGTGGTGAGTCGCAGGAGTGGAGAGCGGCTGATGGTAGAGCTGGAGATTGGCGCGCTGCTGTGGTTGCGCAATGCGCGTGGGGATGTTGAGCAAGCCCCCCGTGCGCATCTGACCAATGATCAATGGCAATTTATTGAAGGGTGGAGGCATGGCGCTTTTTCTGCAACGAACTGATTTTGAATATGCGGCGACACAGGCCGGCATCACTGACCTGGAGCAGGCTGGCGAGGATTACACCAACCCTCACACGCAAGCAGCCTATGCGGTATGGAAGAGCGTTGCCTTTCCGTTGGGCGCCAGCGCTACGCCCCCATTGGCATGGTTGAACATTCGCGGTGGAAAGGCGGTGGGTATTTCCATGACGCGCCCTACTGGCCCCGAGTCGCCTGACTGGGCCAAGCGTCGGGCACAAGGCTGGCAGCCATCTATGCCGATGTACGCCAACGTGCCGGGGGTTGGCCCTGAGGTGCAGCAGGTTATCCGTGAGCTACAGCGCCAGCGCCAAGAAGAGGGCTACTCGATAGAGAGCGATGTCGAGCAGTACCGTAGCGGCGAACTTCCGAAGGCGGCGGCGTGCTATGCGATGCAAGCGGCTGGCGTGTACCCGATGCGCTACACCAGCTTCTGGCCATTCAAGTCGAAGATCAAATCCTGCCAACCGGCTGAGGCGCTGACCAAGGCCGTCGCGCTGATCCTGGCTGAGATTGAGCGCAGCAAGGCGCAAAGCACGCGGTAAGCGCCAGCAAATCAAGCAGTAGGGTGTAAGGGCCGTTTATCGGCCCTTTTTGCGTTTAAGGGATTGCATGGCCAAGGCGAAGAAAGAAAGACAATTGGTGCTCGATGCCGATCCGCGCTGGCCCGCGTTCGTCGCCCGTTATGCCTTTGAGCAGTACAAGTTTGCCGTCGAAGTATGCGGTATGGGGATCGTTGGCAAGCCCGTAACGCACCAGCAGAAGGAGTTGTTTGACGAGGCATCGCCCTATGGCTGCCGGGTGTCTGTGGCGTCTGGCCACGGCTGCTTTGCGCTGGGCACCCAACTCATGCTCGCCAGCGGTGAGCCGATTGCCGTAGAGGACGTAAAGTCAGGCCACCGCCTTATGGGGGCAGATGGCGCGCACTCCACCACGGTCCTGGAGCTTAAGCGCGGGCGCCAGCCAATGTACCGGTTCACTTACTCGGACGGGGGCAGCCACACATTTAACGAGGCGCACATTCTCTGCTTGGTGGCCATAGCGCCCGATGGCGACGTGGGAGTGGGGGCGGAGGTTGAAACTACTGTAGAGCAGTGGCTTACATGGGGGGCAGAGAAGCAGGCCCGCTATGCGACCTATAGAAGCGCTGCCAAGTCATTCCGTCGCCCAGTGCGCAACCTGTCAGTGTCTCCGTTCGTTATGGGCCAGCGGCTGGCGCTATCCGGGGAACTGATCCCCGCCGACTACCTGTACAGCGCTCAAGCGCAACGTCAAGACCTGCTGGATGGTTTAGTGGGGCATGCTGGCGCCCAATTCATTAGTAGGAGCGAGGCTGTCACACGCCAAGTCGGTTGGCTCGCGCGTTCCGTTGGTTGTCATGCGAGCGTAGTCCGCCTGGAGTCTGGCCGGTGGCTGGCCAAGATCGATCTGCAACCTGGAGCCCTGCAGTTTTCAATTGCTTCATGTGAGGCACTGGGGGAGGGCGACTACTACGGCTTCACCCTGGACGGCGATCACCGGCTGCTTGGGCATGACTTCACCGTCTTGCACAACACTGGCAAGACTAGGAGCTTTGGCGTCATAGCGCTTTGGCACCTTCTCTGCTATCGCAACTCAAACACCTATATCACCGCGCCAAAGCTCAAAACGGTGCGGGAGGGCGTGTGGAAGGAAATCACCACGCTCAAGGCGCAGATCGAGAAAGGTCCGCATGCCTGGATCGCGCAGTACATCACCATTCAGGCCGAGAAGGTCTACATCAACACCAAGTCCGCCATCTGGTACGTCACCACCCGTACAGCGCCACGCGGCTCCCCTGAGAACCTTGCAGGTACCCACGGCGATTACCTCCTATGGATGGCGGACGAAGCCTCAGGCATACCGGATGAAAACTTTGGTGTGATCGGTGGCGCCCTTACAGATCCGCGTAACCGTTTCATCATGGCGTCACAGCCCACCCGTAGCAGTGGGTTCTTCCGTGACTCGCATCACAGCAAGAGCAAGCGCCAGGGCGGTGCCTGGACCAGCCTCACGTTCAACTCCGAAGAAAGCACGCTGGTGGGTATCGAGTTCATCAAGGAAAAGCTCATCCAGTACGGTGGGCGCGATGAAATGGAATACCAGATCAAGGTTCGGGGCATGTTCCCGACCAACTCCAGCAAGTACCTGCTGAGCCAGGCACAGCTTGAGCGCGTCATTGAAGGCCCGAACGTCATCCTGCCGGGCGAAGCCTACGGCCACATGATCGTGGTCGACGTGGCGGCGGGCGTAGGGCGAGACAAGACGGTGGCCACGCACATGAAGGTAATTGGTAACGGGGATCGGATGGCGCCCGACCGGCGCCGTATCGAGGTGGTAGCCGTGCCGGTCTACACCAATACCGAGGACTGGACACCGGTGGCGGTCAAGGTGCTGGAGTACGCCGCCCAGTTTTCGAACGTATCCATCATTGTCGACACCAACGGCATGGGTAACCAGTTCCTCAAACGCCTGATAGAGCTTTCTGGCGGCGGGATTCATGCCAAGGGCGTCCGCTGGGGCGAGCTGCCATTCAGTAACGAATACCGTAAGCGATTCCTCAACCAGCGGGCCCAATGCACCGTACACGCGGTAGAGGCAATCAAGGACGGTGTGGTACGCCTGTCACGGGACTACAAAAAGGATCTGATCGACCAAGGCAGCCGGATTCCCTATTTCCTCGACGAGTTGGGGCGCTATCACATCGCCCGCAAACAGGACATGGCAGCCGATGGATTACCATCCCCGGACCTTTTAGACACCATCGCCATGGCTTACCTGGAGTCTGCTGAATACGTGCCGGCGCAAGGCGAATCCGTCAGCCTCAGTACTGACAAGCGTCAGGCGGCCCTAGATGCTGCTCGCGAGGCACTGGCAGGAATAACGTAATAACAATGTTTTGATAATGTTTTATCCGGTGATATGGTGACGCCACCCCACATAATCGGAATAAATGTTATGCGCAAACTGCCACCAATCCCCGGGCCGATAGGTGCCGACCACCTACAGCGAATCAAACAGGACGCCGCGCGCGGGATTGGCGCCAGCTCAGGCGATACGCTGCACCTGCTGGCTGAGGTAGAACGCCTTAACGCAGATAACCTGAGTCTGCGCGGAAGCTGCAAGAAACTTGGCGCGGAGCATGCGGGGATGGTGAGGGCGATCAAGAAGACTGAGGCGCAGCAAAATGATGCTGCGCGCTATCGGTGGTTGCGAGGGCGCGACCTTGACACCATCCAGCAAGGTGGTGTGTTCGCTGGCCAGACACCGCGCAATGTGGTGCTGAACGGTGATGATCTGGATATGGCCGTCGACGTAGAAATCGCGGTGATGGTTAAGGCGGCTTTCTTGCCGTGGAAGGTGAACCCATGACCGAATCAGTGGGAGTGAAACTGAATCTCGGCCTGCAAGGAATCCAAATTGTCTGCGCCACCCTGCTGCCCGCCAGAACCATCTATGTCAGCCCCGACATTTACGAACTGATAGCCAAGGATGGCGCTGGCGCTCAAAAGGAGCACGCTGATTTTCTAGCCAGGGTTGAAGAGTTCAATCGGCTGATGGAAAAGCGGGGACTGATATGACCATTGATTCAATCGCTCTGTCGCTGGGCTATGGCGTGATGCTCGTCGGCGGCGCTCTGGCGTTGCTGTTGATGTTGATCGCTATCGCTCTGGTTCTTAACGCCAAAATCAACCTTCTCGGGAAATACCTGCGGTTCCACTGGGACCTCAAGACCCTGCGCTCGACCATGCGCCAGCTTGAAGCGGAAGGGAAGGTGATCAAGAAGTCGGAGGTGACGCCATGATCTGCCGCAAGACAATGAAGGCCTGCCCTACGCCGGGGATGTGCTCCCCGCATGATGGATGCCCGGCCACTGAGCAAGTCAGTAGCGCATGGCTGGCACAGTTACGCAGCGAATACGTGGCCTATGGTGCGCAGAATGCAGCGCTCAAGACTGAGAATGAGCGTCTAACATCACGCGTAGCTTTGCTCGAAAAGTACGAAGAGGAATGTCTGCGCCTGGTGCGCGAAGCTGAGGCCGAGCGAGACCAGCTCAAGGCCGAGAACGAGCGCCTGCGCGGTCTACTCGCGGAGAAGGTCGTTAACTCCACCATGCTGACCGGGTTGGTTCCGGACGATGGCGGCATGACGCTAGGCTTCGAAGGTGGCGCGTGCGGCATGCTGGCACAGCTCTTCGGTGATCAGTTCTATGAGAGCCCGGCGATCAACTACCTGGAGCTTCGCTTTGACAGCGCCAAGCACCCGGATATTGGCCGGCTGGTTGTCACCCTACAACGGGAAGAGGGAAAAACGCCCGCCGAACTGCGCGGTATAGCCGAGACACAGGTTAGTGCGCTGGCGTTCCTACTCCAGTACCTGGTGGCCAACGAGCACAACCACGACGAGAACCAAAGTGAACGCCACATGGTTATCACTGATGCCGAGTCGTTGTTGGCGCACCTGTCTGGCGCTATGGAGGCTCATACGCTGGTGCCTGACTGCCTCCTTTTGAAACAGCAGCAGTCAGCTGGAAGGTTGAAACATGAAAAAGAGTAAATCTATCCGGGCAGTGATTCGCCATGCCCGCGCACAGGGCCGCGCAGAGGCTGTATCGCTCCTGACCGGCCTTTGCCCCGAGGATGGCATAGATCGTCTGCTGGGAAGCTCTCCAAACGGCGCATCAGGTGATTACAGCAGCTACTGGAAGGTAAATGAGGTTCGCAAACTGCTGTGTGCTGATGCCGATGAATGCAACAAGATCGATAAGCTGGCGGGTGCTCATGAGTGGGTGCACTACCTGGAGTACGACCTCAAGAGGGCCCGCGAAGAGCTGGCGTTAGCGCTGGTTGACGTAGGTCGATTCACTTTTATCAGCGGCGATATGTTGTCAGCTATGGCCCACCGCTATGCTGGCGCCGTTTCTGCCGGCCTGTCGGACGTGCTGAAAGGCCTTGATGCAGCTATGGGTCGAGCAGACTGACGCGGGCCGTAAATGGGATCGCTCGACATTCCAACTTAAATTTGCGGGATTTTTTCGACGGCCGAACGTATATGGATATTTCTTTATCGCCCGTCACTTGTTCCACAACAATTGAACAATAAGGACCTAATCCGATGATTTTGAAGGCGTACAGGGACGCGCGATTTCATTACATGAACGCCAGGGAGTTCGCGGCATTCAAGGCCGATAACAAGTATTTGGTGGGTGTTACTGCAGGTGGGCGTGAGTGGTTATTGCAGGAGGGCTTAACTCTCAAGGCTATAGAGGCCCTGCTACCGGATATGGTGAGGTTGAATCGCGGCGTGCTGGTCAAGCGTGCGCTTCTTACCGAAATTATTCGGGTCAGAGTGGGCAGTAACATCGCCATTACAGTGGTGACTACCGTGGGTAATTACACGCTGGCCCGCCGTAATTGCGTCAAGACGATAGTAGAAATAATTGAGCATAACCTCCGGCGCAAAAAAGCCCGGATTTACCCATTGGAATCGCCAGAATGAACCACGAGAACAATCCCCCCGACCTATCCAGCTTGATCGCTGGCGAGTCGCCCGAAACGCCTGAGCAAGCGCGAGAGCGCATCATCGGCAAGGTTATGGCAAGCCAGCAGGCGCTAGCCGAACAATTCAGCAAGATAGATCACCCGTTCGTCACTGATGACGCCAAAGACGATTACGAGCTGGCGACCCAAGAGTTTAAAGCGCTGATCAACTGCGCGGTGCATATGCCAGAGTCGGTCGAGGGTGTGCGCTTCTTGGCGGACTGGCATGCAAACCGTATGGCTCAAGTCCAATTGCTGCTGGATCACGCCACACCTAACAATGAAATGGTGTTCGGGACTGGCACCCAGCCGGTAGCGATAAACGCGGAATTCTCCAGGGGGATGCGCGCCGCCCTGCTGCTGGTGCAGTCGCTGCTCAGTACGTTTCCGCTTGAGCTGACCACCAGTGAAGAATTAGACGGGGAAAGTCAAATCTCCTGACGCTGATCCGCCATCTAAGAAACCCGCCTTTGAGGCGGGTTTTTTGTTCATAAAGCCTGCAAACCCCATCCGTTATATCGATTTTTCGGGCAATAAAATTACGCCCAATTAAGTGCTTTACGGAGACATAGCATGACGACGAAATGGGGTTCTAAGTAATGGCAACCGTTGAGTTAGATCCGGCCTTGGATATCCTCGGTGTTGTTAGAGAGAAGGATCTCAAAGAGCACGCACAGACCACTGAGTACGCAGTACTCGCTGCTGTGATGCGAAACCTTTCAGAAACTCACAGTTGGGCAGCCACAGATAAATTACTGAATGTGATCCTTGGTATTCGTAACAATGGGATTGTTGACGCAATCCTGGATCGGATGCCGGGCCTATCACTCCTTGGCGATTATGCCTGGTGCATCTGCGACTCTCAAAAAACGGTGCTACTTGGTATTAAGTGGACTGGCGAGGTTGTAATCCATCCATCGGCTGGGGAAGGGCTAACTACTACCCGCATGCCGGGCATGACTATTCTTAGCGATTATGCCTGGTGCATCTGCGACTCTCAAAAAACGGTGCTATTCGGCATCAAATGGTCTGGTGAGATTGTAATCCACCCATCCGCGCTGTCAGGGCTGGCTCCTTCGGGGAGCACTGGATTTGCGTGGGATGAAGGACGGACGGGCCAGCGTGACGTTTTCGTTATGGTCGATGGGGTGCCATATCAGGTTACATCCAGCGGTGATAACACCTCGGCCAATATCCAGTCCGGACAAGTAAGTTACGTCGAGCGAAACGGCATGACGACGGGGCGTACTGTTCCCATGCCTGAGGCTGGGACTATTGCCGACTTTGTAAAGGCGATTATCCACGTTATTTTTCTCGGCCAATCCTTGGCCTGTGGGATCAACTCAGGAACGCCAGTAACTCGACAGCCGCCATCAGCAAACCGAGTGCTCACGATCAAGGACGGCATCCAGTTAAGCGATGAGAAAGGCGTTTTGTCATCGGATATGGTTGTTCCATTTCAGCCAATGGTTGCCAAGACAAAAGAGCCGCCTTGCATGCAGGCTGCCGCCGAGGTGAATCGGTCCCGCTGCCTGCCAGCTAACGCCGGGCTGCTTATCAGCAACCACGGTCGAGGGGCGCAAGGGATTCAGAGCCTAAACAAAGGGACTATCCCCTACGAAAACAGCCTGACCGCGATTCGCGAGGCGAAAGCTGAATGTGACAGGAAGGGGTGGCCGTACTCGGTACCGTGCATCAGCTGGAACCAGGGGCAGCACGACGGGGGGATGGCAGAGGGGGTTTATTACGCGCTGCTTGTGCAGCTGCAGCTTGACTATAAGGCTGACATTCAAGCGATCACCGGAGAGACGGGGCCTCTCCCAATGATCATCACGCAGATGAGTAACTGGACGGCACCGGTTTATAAGCGAGCTTTCAGCAACATCCCGCATGAGCAGTACCAAGTGTCGCTGGACTTCCCTGACCGCTTCGTTGTGGCTGGCCCGCAATATTGGCTGCCAAGCAACACCGACGGTATCCACCTGCCTGCAGACTCATACAGTCGTGACGGTACCGCGTTGTCAGGTGCGTTGGGGGCTCTCATAAAAGGGGAGCGCTGGTTGCCTACGGCCTGCGTAGAGGCCGTGCGTTCTGACACGAAAGTTATTCTGCGATTTAACGTGCCTAACGGGCCACTGGCGATTGATACCGTGAACGTATCTGACCCCGGTTTTTGGGGGCTGCGTTGGGTAGACAGCACTGACAGCGCCACGATCACGGCTGTTCAACTGACCGGCTTTAACACCATCGAGGTGACGTTGAGCAATGTGCCAACTGGTGCACAGCCAATGATTGGAGTCGCTGACATCGGTATAGCTGGAAACCGCGCCGGTCCAACAACTGGGCCTCGTACATGTATTCGCGATAGCAGTCCGCTTTTGGATTGTTTTGGTGTGCCCGTTTACAACTGGGCTTGCCACAACCTCGTACCTGTTACTTCAATTTAAAAAAGGGTTAATACACATGAATATGCGTGGCCAATTAGTTGTTCTTGACATTATCGCGCCGGCAGCCCCTGGTTCAGTGAAGCTCCTTCTCTCGCCGGCTGAGCTGGTGGCTTCGGGTATGGCCGGGTTTACCCATTCGATGAGCCCAAAGTCTGCTGAGGCCGTCTCGGGTGGTGGCGTGAGTGCTTATTGCCGCGTATCAGGCAAGAAGTTGGTTCAAAAGGGCAGGGATCAGTTCGGTTTGAAACTTGCGACCGTTGAAGGAAAGCCAGCTCTGGGCCTTACAAGCTATACCGGCGTGTCGAGCCTTGCCTTTCCTGAAGGGAGTGCTTCGAAATCCTACACTGTGGTTATGATGGTCCACATCCCCGATCCAGCGACGGCACGTCTGAACTTCATGACGGCATTCACGGATGAGACTGCCATCGCTACAGTTTTGCGTTATGACATCACCACCGCATCGCCTACGGTGAATCGTCTCCTTGCCTATGGTAACGCCGTCAATCCGCCGCAAGCTGAAATCGCCCACTCGGTGGCGGGTTGGGCTGCTGTGGTGGTTGACTATGATGACCTTACGCGCACGGTATCTATTGCGGTTAACGGAGTTGGTGATTTCTCTGAAATTATCAAAGCGCAAAACTCATTGGCTGACGAGCATAGTTATTTAGAAGTGGGCTATCACTCCAGTTCTAACGGTTTGCGGCTTGCCAGTGTTGGTGATGTTTTCATTTTCAACAAATCCCTGCGGGCCGACCCTAGCGGTATGGTTCAACTGGGTCACCTGGTTAACGAATTGAAGGCGGAATACTCCGTCGCCTAAGGGCCTGATATGAATGTAGAACCCGCCCACACGGCGGGTTTCACTTTTCTGGTATGCTGAATAAAGGCTATAAATATTTAGCACTAAATTCAGGGGATTGCGTGATGGAAGTGGCAAGGCTGGTTGAGCTATTAGGCAACAAAAAGGCCGTGGCGAAGGCGCTGGGTTTGGCGTTTCAGACGGTTTACTGCTGGGGGCAGTACGTTCCAACGAAGCAGCTACCCGCCGTTATGGTTGCCCTTGAGGCAAAGAGTATCGAGGCCGCTGAGTATTCCAAATTACTCGCGCGTGAGGCCAAGGCGCTACGTCACCAGCTCATGACTGAGTGAGTCCCGCGACTGGCGTGCAAAGCGCCAGATAATCACCTTTCCCCTACATGTGAAACTACGCCCCTGGTTATCAATTGGGGGGGTGGACATGATCGAAGAGTCTCGGTTTTATCGAGAGGTGCGCAGGTTTGCCACCACTGAGCCGACCTATTCCGCAAACTGCCAAGTGATCCGCACGCTGCCCAGTGACAGGCATGACTTGTCTGCGGTCGCGCGGCGAGCGTTTGGTGACGCTACAGAGACGCGGGTGATCCTCGCGGCGGCTGGTCTACCCAATGTCGACGCTGCACTTAAAGAACAGGACCTGGTGCTGCCTACGGTGGGGTATCTGCGTTACCTGAAAGAGAAGTGCGGTATTACCACGGCAGTTAGGACGGTTCGCTAATGGCGGCCAATGATCAGAATCGCACCAGCATGGTCCAGGACGCGCGAAAAGCCGGTAAGCAGGCGCGAGAGGCATTTGAGTTCGATCTAAAGCGCCGGCTCGGGGATCAGAACAAGATTCTGTCTGCTGACGATATGGGCGGGCTGTACGATCCGAAGCGTGCGCTGTTCACAACGATTGATGGCAAGCCCCGCATGCTCACCTTTGACGACATTCTGGCCTTCAAGGCAGCTGTCAAAGACGTGCAACGGATCCATGGCCAGCACAACAAGCAGGTTTCTGGCGGGATACTGGTCAAGAGAGTGATAGACCTGGCCACGTCTGAGGACCGGGAGCGCGCTAACAAGCAAATCCACTTTGCGGTACCGATGAGCAACCGTGCCGGCGTGGTCCAGTTCCAAACCAATGCTGGACCAAACTCCAACGTGTCACGTCACACGGTAATGGTGCAGTTCCTCAGTTACGACGCGGCGCTATCGAGTGGCCAGCCCTCCCATGAGGCCGCCAAGCTGCTGGCGCGCGGCAAGGTCAAATACGATTGCGACTGCAACCGGCACACGTTCTGGTTTCGCTACATCGCCAGCATTGGCAACTTCAACTATGGACGCGCCGAGGACGGTTTCCCTCGGGTCCGTAACCCAAAGCTATACGGAATTGCCTGTAAGCACGTAATACGGGTCATGGGCACGCTGGGGCACGCTGGGACGTTCAATAACTTTGCCCGGAAGATGATCGAGCACGGGCGAAAGACGCTCAGCAATAAGCAGCGGATCATGACCGTAAAAGAGCAGCAGGCCTATATCGATAATGCCGCCAGTGCTCGTAAGCGTGACCGCACTATCAAGACATCAGAAGAGAAGCGCGCCGAGCGTTCCGCCCAGCCAGCACAGCAACGTAAGGCCGTCGAGGCCGCAAAGGTTAGGGCAGCCAATGACGAACTGCGCCGGACGCATGCCAGCAAGGTCAATAAGCCCGTGCCACTGGACAAAAAGATCAAGGCCATGATGAAGCTGGGCTACTCCGAACAAGCCGCCCGGGTTGCAATCACCGCCGCCGACAACGCACAGGGTTAAGACATGCTCAACAACGTCGCAATTCAAATCAATCGGGCCAACCGCCAGCGCACACTGCGGGAGCCTAACGCCATCGACTGCGTGCTCTTCACCAAGCGTGTCGACCGAGAGTCAGACAGTTTCAGCTTTGACGGCACCCCTACGATGGGTGGAGCTGGCGTGATGAACGATGAGGACGAAGTGAATTACTCGTGGGTGTACGCCTGTGACGCCCGCATTCACTTCGCCCAGGGATTTGCCGCGTCCCTGGGGAACACTTCTGATGATGGCGGCCGGTTGAACTACCCCGAGGGAGTGACAGAGGCGTCTATCGAGCCAATCATTGATCCGGACAAGCCGGGTTACGTGCAGCCAGCCAAGCGCATGCTGGTGGCCTTGTTGATGGGGGACGGCCTGATAATCAACTATGAAATCGTAGACGTAACCGGCAATGTGAATATCCCGCCATACACCCGCAAGTACCTGGTCAATCCACGTCCTGACGAGGAAGCAACCGGGGATCTTTAGAGCCGTCCATAGCCTGCAAACCAACGCCCGGAATGGCTAAAAACCGTCTGTACGCTGATCCGTAAATGGGACTAATGCGTACAGACAATGGCCGACGTTAAGAAAGCGAAGAAAGGCCTGTGGGGTTCGCTTGCGAGCACCACACAGCTTTTGCTGGGCGAGGTAAGCAAGGCGCCCGAAAACCGGATGGAAGGAATAAGTACGTTCGATGCTGATTACGTCGGCATTGAAATGCTGCTGGGGGCGAGTGACCGCCCGGCCCGCTCGCGCTCTGCAATCTATCAGAAGTGGCACTACATGATTCAGGACGGGCTTATAAGCACGATCCTGCGCTTGCACGTACAGATGGCGCTTGGCGGTCACGAGACAACCGGCGAAACCATCTTTATTGAGGCAAAACCGAATGCCTCGGCGGCTGATAGAAAGGCAATCGACGAGCTGCAATTTATAGCCAAGATCCTAAACAAGCACGCCCACGGCATGTGCTTCAACGCCTGCGCCTTCGGTGATTCCTACGCCAGGCTGTACACCAAAAAGGGCGAGGGTATGTTTGCCTTCGATAGTGAGCAGCCGTTTGCGCCTCTAGTGCAGCCGTATGTAGAGCTTGGCCAGACCGTGGGCTATATCGTCAGTCTTGGGTCAAAGCTGCAAAGCCGCTTCAATCACTTGGACATGGTGCGCATGCGTATGCCGCGCATGGTGAACCTGCCGCAGATGCGCGCCATCGAGAACGCTCAAAAGATCAACCTGGAAGCCACGGATCTGCGCGATATGCGGCCCTTGCCAGACTTGGTGGGCGGTTCGTTCCTGGAAGCGGCTGAGGTCGACTACGACAACCTGATTTCAGCTCTGCGCGGGATGATCGGTCAGCGTATATCAGGATCGATTGACGAAACGATGATCGGCGCCAACCTTTCGGATATGACCGCGGCGCAACAAAAGCTGTTCATGGACTCGCTGGAAAAGATGCTCAAGAGCATGAAAACCCGGGCAGAGGAAGCAGTACGCACGGGCACGTATGCAACCTCCCGCAACTTCCACGTCATGCCGACCTTCAATGAAAAGCAGCTGACTCAAATCAGTTCGTTTCAGGGCGGCTCCAACTCTGGCGCCGGCGCCAACATCGAAGACGTAATGTTTTGCGCTCGCAAGCTGGCGGGCACGCTGGGCATCGATCTGTCGATGGTTGGCTTTGCTGACCAAATGACCGGTGGGCTGGGTGAGGGAGGGTTTAACCGTACCAGCAGCCAAGCCGCTGAGCGCTCCCGCATCATCCGCTCATCTTTCATGCAGACGGTTAACGACACGATCGATCGTCACATGCTGGCCAAGCATGGCAGGTGCTGGGCTGATGACGAACGCCCCTACGACGTGAACTTTTTCGGCTCTATCGCAGCCCTTGAGGCCGAGAAACAGGCCAGCCGAGAGCGGGCAATCAGCGGCGGCGTAATGCTGCTACAGGGTATGGACCTCATGCGCACCATGGGCCTGCCCGAATCAATGATGGAACAGTTCATGGCCACAATGATGGAAGTCGATACGGACAAGGCCAAGATTTTCGCCAAAGGGATCAAGGAAGCAAAACCGCCAGCGCCTGACATGGGCGGCGGCTTCGGTGGTGATGACAACGAACCGCCACTACTACCGAACAGCACGACAGAACAGGGTGAGGAATGATCATGCGTAAGCGCACAGGAGTTATCAGTTACAACTTGAACGAGCGCGGTCGCGACTTCAATGGCCAGGACCGTGATGTAGACATTGCCGCCGCCATGCGCGTGATCAATGGCCTGTCGGTACAGGAGCTGGTGCGCCAGGGGGACGTGTACGGCTATTTCGGGCACACGTTCCGCGAAAAATACGGCCTTAACGTCCCTGAGACGGTGATCGAGGGCGGGAAAGTGGTAGTGCTTGAGCCAAGCGTGCGCACGATCTACATCAAGTGCCTGCCCGATGGCACCGTGGAGCATGAGCAGGAGTTTTTGAACAACGCGCCGGGCCGTATTGCTGGCCGCTTGTACGACAGCAAGGCCTACGGTTTCAGTTCGGTGTTTCATGCGCCCGAAGAGGGCGGCAAGCGCACGCCAAAAACCTATCACGGGATGGATTTCGTCAAAACACCGAACTACAACACGAATAAGGGCTATGACGCGATGCTAGATAGTGTCGAGCCGGGCGCCATTGAGTCGCTGGGCTTCGCTGGCGAGTGTGCGGCGCTGATGGATAGCGTAGACGCGATCATTGCTGAGAACGAAGCACAGGCCGCTGGCATCAGTGAAGCGTATCTACGCCAGTGCAGGGAAAACGACGATCTGATCGACCTTAATGCGCGCCTGATGCAGCGGCTCAAGGATGGCAAGGGCACTATGCTCGATAGCGCCAGCGCTTCTACGCTTCAACGTGGCTCTGAGTTCCTGCCAAGCCATGCGCAATCGATGCTCGACAGTGCTGACCGCTTCATGTCCGCCCAGTTACCAGACCTTGAGCCAGCTCCCGAGGAAGTGGAAGCCGAGAAGAAGTCCGGCATCCTGGCCAAAAGCCTCGACCTTGTGCGCCAAGCTATCGGGGGGCTCTAAATGAGCATCCTTCCTTCCGATTCGGATGGTTTCCTAACGGCGACGATGAAGGAAACCCTCGACCAGATTGGCCGAGAAATTGAGGTGCTTAAGGCTATCCAGCGAGACACAGCTGCGACCCTTACGCAACTAACCTCTATTGCCAACACGCTGGCCAACCTTCCGCCGCCATCTGCCCCGCCACCATTACCCGGGCCGACCCCAATCCCAAGACCTTTACCGCCGGTGCCACCGGGACGGCCTGATACGCCACCCCCGGGGCCGGCCACAGGCCCGCCCGCACCAGCGCCAGCGCCAGCACCTGGAGCGCCCGAGCGCCCGCCGGGTGATCGTGAAGACAATGGCCGATTCCTGCCTCGGCCACCGGGCCCGGACCTCGGTCCACCCGTCCCAATCCCACCACCAGCAGCGCCTGGAGCGCCAGCGAACCCACCGGCTGATCGTGAAAATAACGGCCGATTCCGGCGTAGGAACCCGGGCCCGAACGGCGAGCCGGAGAGTACTGAGCCTTCCCGGGCCTCTCAAGCTATGGGGGATGCTGCTGACAGCTTAAAAGGTGCTGCGGGGGCACTGGCGTCTGGTGCTGACGGTATTGATCCAACGGTACAGGCTGTAAAAGAGATTAGCGGTATTTTCCGGCCAATGATGGGCGTCCTAAAACCGGTTGGGCGCCTCTTTGGCATTGGCCGCAAGAAAGAGGAACGCGAAAAAATACGCTGGTACAACCGTATTTGGAGTGCCCTCAAAGGTGATCGGCGCGGCGGCAGTGGCGGCATGGGCCTATTGCTGACGGGCCTCCTTTCGATGCTTGGCATGCTGCTGGCGCCGGTCAAGGCGCTGAGCAAGCTGTTAGGGCTGACCAGCTTGCTTAAGGGAGCTGGCGCGCTGGCTGGAGGGTTGCGAGGCTTTGGCGGGGGGCGGGGGGCTGGCCCAGGAAGGCGCGGGGGCCCAGGTGGGCGCGGCGGGGCTGGCGGGGCTGGCGGTGGACCCGGCAGGCGCGGGGGTGGGCCAGAGCCTCGGCCCGGGCAACGTGGCGGACCACCGCGCCCACCAACCCCACCGCGTGCCGGATTCGGTCGCAGCTTACTGAAAAAGCTACCGTTTATTGGTGCGCTGATCGGTGGCGGGATGCTGGCAAGCGACTTAATGGCCGGTGATGATCCGAACCTGACGCCTCAAGAGAACAAAACAAAACGCTATGGAAACGTAGGGAGCGGCGTTGGGGGGTTGGTCGGTGGTGTGCTGGGGATGCTTGGCGGTCCTGCGGGCGCCATAGCTGGCGCGATGATTGGCGACCAACTGGGCGGCATGGTGGGCGAGTGGCTGGCCACCGTTGACCTGACCTCGATTACTAAGGCTTGGAGCGGCATGGTGGCAACGGGCGTCAAGCTCCTGGCCTCAATGACCGACAGCATCAAGGAAGCATTCAGCAAAGCAGTGGATGTCGTGCTGGGCATCAAGGACACCGTTAGCGACAAGGTGCAGACCGCCAAGGATTATGCGAGCGATAAAGCCACCACAATCAAAGACGCCGGCCAGAATCTGCTCAGTAAGGCCACTGGCGGTCGTTACACGGGCGGCTCAAATGCGCGTAAGGATGAACTGATAAAGGCAATGGATGCTGGTGGAATCACTGACCAGAAGTCTAAAGCCATGCTTATGGCCAACGTCGACCATGAAAGCGGTGGGTTTACGCGCAATGAGGAAAACCTTAACTACAGCGCCAAGCGGCTACAGCAGGTATTCCCCAAGTACTACAAGACCCCTGAGGCTGCCAGGGCTGACGCCAACAACCCCGAAGCCATCGCTAACAAGGTGTATGGCGGGCGCATGGGTAACGATAGCGCCGGCGACGGTTTCAAGTACCGTGGGCGAGGAAATATCCAGCTCACAGGCAAAGCTCAGTATGCGGATATGGGTAAGAAACTGGGCATCGATCTGGTGAACAACCCTGAGCTAGCCATGGACCCGAAGTACTCCGCACAGATCGCGGTTCAACATTGGAAAGGATCAGGTGCTAACAAAGCGGCCATGGCAGGCGACCAGGCGCGCGCCCGGCGGCTCACCAACGGCGGCCTCAACGGCATGGGCGATGTCCAGGACAAATATGACGGCTACCTGGCTCAGGCCAAGGCTGGTGATTTGACGCCTACACGCCGCGCAGATGAGGGGAAGGTGCAAGCCCCCAAGGCAGCGAATGCAGCGCTGACCAGTACCATAGCCACACTGAAAGGTGCGCCAGCAGTAGGGGTGAGCCCAATTGCTCCGCGTCTGTCGGTGGCGCCCGCAACCCCGGGGGCGCAAACAGTAGGCGTCATGGCTCCGACAATTTCAGCACCAACTATGGGAATGTCATCTATCAAGCCAGTCAGCGCTGGTCCGATTACTGCGCCGAAGTACTCCGCGCCGGCACCAGATTCTTCAACAGTCAAAATCCCGCCTGTACCGGCAGTGGAAAGACCGTTGTTGACACAAGGTAAGGCCCCCGCTGCACCAACCGTTCAACTGTCGATGCCTCTCAGCCAGAACCTGGAAGACAGACAGATCGCTCATGTCTCCAGCGGCGGGATGGGGATGCTCTAACAGGCCGTACGCAACCTGCAAACCGCCCCGCAATGGGGCGGTTTTTGTTTGCCATCATGCAATCAATAAACCGCTGCTGGTGCCCTATGGCCGACGACACGCTAAACACGGATCTACTTTTCCGCATGATTGCCCATTGGGTGGCCACAAAGCCGAACACCTATTACGGCTCTACCTACGGCGCGCCTACCGAAGACTTGCTGCAAAAGCCACTCAGCTCGCCTATTGCTGACGCCTATCTGGCCAAGATGCGCCAGGACATTGCTGTTATCGGGGAGTTACCACCCGGCACGATCAACATGTACGCGACACATGACGGGCTCGACCGCAAAACCATATTTATCGAAATAAACGGCTCCAGCGTGAGCTTGGCTGACCTAGGAGACGTGAACCGTGGCAGTTACTAAAGATGAATTCATTCAGAAAGCCGTCGATTCAATCGCCAGCTTTCCGAATATTGCTATGCGCTATCAAATTGGCGACCCGCTGATTATTCAAGGCATAGCATCTATGGCCGCTATGTTGGCGGATGTAAGCAATCAGGTGGAAGTAACAGCAGGTGAGCCATTCACCATGGCTCGCGACGTTACAGTGCGCAGCGATGCCGCCGTAAAGGGCATCTTGCCCTTCGGTAAGCCGGCCCTTGCTGCTATCAAGGTTACAAACAACTCCCTTCTGCCAGTACAGGTCTTAGCTGGTCGATCCATTCAGGATGCGTCCGGACGCTACTGGCTGGTTACTGTAGGCGTAAACCTCGGCGCTGGTGATATGGGCTACCTGACAGCCCGACAGGTAAGCTCTCGGGCATTTGTGCATGCGGTCGGTGCAAATACCCCGTTCTACTCGGTGCCTATCAGCCCGGCAGAGGTGGGGTATATCGCCAACGTACTGGTTGACACGTTCGAATACTCCACCAACTTTGCGAACATTGAGGACGGCCAGCGGGTTTACAACATCAAGTCCAATGAGTTGGGCGATATCAGCCTCCAATTCGGCATCACTGGCCTATCAGGCTACCAACCCGCAGTGGGTGAACTGATTTCTGTCACTGTGCAGGATACTGAGGGGGCTGTGACGCTCTCCACTGGCATGAAGTTCTATTTTGAATATACGGGCGGTGCAAGTGACGCACTGGTCGTCATGGAGCTGTCAGAGACGCTGCAAGCTGGCGCTGACCCTATGGATATCACCACCATGCGTGAGGTGTGCTCCTATCCTGGTATTTATGACGACAGCGCTGTATTTGGCTCCAACTTCGATTTTGTGGTGCGCAAGGCCGTATCTCCCGTGAGATTCCTAAGTATTTGGAACGAGGCGCGAGAGGAAGTAATTCGCGGCCCGAAACTGGACAATATCAACACGTTGTTTGTGGCAGTACGCAAGGACGGCACGACAAAGGCAGTTCTTGAAGGGGAGGTGACTACAGTCATTCACCGTGCGGATGATAGCTACAAGATCAAGTTCGTTCCGGTTGTAGATATTGTCGAGCCTCTGGTGCTGACTCTGGCCATCCCATCGGTATATGAGTCCGGCGCTATTAAACAAAAAGTTCGCACGATACTGCTTAACCAATACGGTAAAGACTCTGCCTGGTCAAAGCGTGGGGAAGCAAAGATCCTGGAAAAGGATATCTATGCGCTCATGGTCGAAAACAAGGTGTCGGCGCTAGCGGCCCGTGTGGGGAACCTGGTTGTGGAGAGCATCGGCAGTGGTGGCGTGGCACTCCCTGAGCAGTACCGCTACATCACGGAAGAAAGCCTGGTGGTCAATCTGGTTGAGGCGGACTAATCATGGAGTTGACGCCGCTTGTACGAAGCGCTGAGTACGATGATATTGAAAAAGAATTCAAGGCGCTGTTCCTTAGCCTGTACCAAAGCAACATTGACGATCAGGTCACAGAGGTGGGGTTGTATGGCATGCCTCATATCGGGCCTGATTCGCTGGTAGAGCGAAATCTGGCGGGTGATGGTCTAGCGGTTCTGCGTACAAACACCATGGAGCAGATCCGGCATCTGTTCCACGCATGGCGATATCGCAACCCCCAGCGCGGTACAGCCTTCCTTCGGTCGTATCTTATGACCTTGTTTGGTCCGATTTTCACAATCGATCAGCTCTGGTGCAAGAAGGCGGGCGAGTACCCTGTCGACCTGATGAGCGATTCTGAAATGCTGGCGGCCGGTGCGCGGGAGGCGGACTATTTCCTGACCAGTCGCCTGCGGGTGGACATCGAGGCCGAGTCAGTACCGGTTCGTATCTTGAATGCGGCGCGTACTGCAGTAGCAGCGCGGTTTGTGCTTGAGCTTCGGTCAATACAGCGAATCAAAGCAGCCTACAAAGTTATGTTCGTCGGTAGCGCCGTAGCGGTGAGTCATACCGTTGGGACGGCATACGTTTGGCCGCCCGGTTACCCGCATGACAACGGGCTTATTAACTCGGTAGTTTATGAAGGCCTATTCGTTGCTATTTCTGGCCAGCGCGTGGTTCAAAACAAACCCTAAATGATGCAAATCCCCAGGGTAAACGCTGTTTTTTTCTGGTTAGCATTCACCCATAACCAAACCTTTGGGTGATGTATGTCAGATCCTGTAATTATCAGTCCCACGCTAACACTGGCGGGGCAAGCCCGCGCGTTCGCTGCCAGCAATGACGGTATTGAGCTTAAAATCTCGCATGTCTCCTATGGAGTGGCCCATTACGACCCGACCGGAAATGAGGTGGCCCTCACTTCTCCTGTAGGGCACAAGGTTCCTGTGGCTGGAGCAGCGCGCCCAACGCCCTATCAGATTCGAATGATCAGCTCGTGGCGTGAAGACGTGGGGGATGTCGATATTGGGGAAATTGGGTTTTGGGCGGGTGACGTGCTGGTATTCGTCTGGTCCAAGGCTGACAGAACTATCTTGTCGCGTAAGACAAATGGTGTCTCGTATGTACTTTTCTGTGATCTTTCGTTTGCCTCCGCCCCGGCAAACAGCATCAGCTTTATTATTGATCCTCAAGAGGGAATTTCGCTCGCTGCACTTGCTGCGCATGAAAGTGCCATGCATGCCCACCCTCAATATATTTTGCGAAGCAAATTCCCCGACTATCAAGGTTACTTGTGGGGCATAACAGCAGGCACCGCCGATGCCATTCAGTTAATGCTTCCGGCGATTGTTGATCTGACTGAGTACAGCCAAGGGAACCGCTTCACATTTAAAGCGCTATTTGACAACACCGGTGATACATCGATTGAAGTTAATAGCGCCGGTCCGGTCCAGGTTCTCAAGACTGGTGGCGTCCCCCTCACGGCTGGCAGCATCATCAAGGGAGGGGTTTATGACGTCTTGTATGATGGTGGTAGTTTTCAACTGACGGCAGGCGCAGGATTTGCCAGCGCCGAAGCAACAACCCCCGAAGTAACCACCACTCCAAACCCAAATAGTACGAGTTGGGTATCTGTTCGCCGCCTGATCGAGGCATTGGCGCTCAAGGCTAACTTGAACAGCCCAGTCCTGACTGGGACCCCAAAGGCGCCTACAGCCACTCCCGGTACAAATGACGAGCAGATCGGAACAACGGCATTTATCCAGGAGGCTATTGCAGCACTGGTGAACAATGCACCTGTCTCGCTCAATACGCTAAGTGAGCTGGCGGCAGCCTTGGGTAACGACCCGGATTTTGCGAACACGGTTGCCACAGCTCTCGGCTTAAAGGCGCCGCTGGCATCGCCTAATTTCACGGGAAGGCCTACAGGCCCAACTCCGGATTTCGGTGATAACAGCCTGTCTCTTTCGACAACAGCGTTTGTTCAAAGAGCCATTGCCACGCTCGTTGATTCGTCTCCTGCTGCCCTGGACACTCTCAAAGAGTTAGCCACAGCGCTTGGTAACGACCCGAATTTCGCGACAACAATTGCCACAGCTCTCGGCTTAAAGGCGCCGCTGGCATCGCCTAATTTCACAGGGAAGCCTACAGGCCCAACTCCGGATTTCGGTGATAACAGCCTGTCTCTTTCGACAACAGCGTTTGTTCAAAGAGCCATTGCCGCGCTCGTTGATTCGTCTCCTGCTGCCTTGGACACGCTCAAAGAATTAGCAACAGCGCTTGGTAATGACCCGAACTTCGCGACCACAATTACAACAGCTCTCAGCTTAAAAGCTCCGCTGCAATCGCCTTTTTTTACTGGCCACGTCAAGGCTGACGGCGATATCTATGCAT
>NZ_RZAA01000016.1:0-86185 GCF_003994535.1 Pseudomonas sp. PAMC 29040 | reverse complement strand
ATGCCGATGCCGATGCCGATGCCGATGCCGATGCTGACGCGGATGCTGACGCGGATGCTGATGCTGATGCTGATGCTGATGCCGACGCCGACGCCGACGCCGACGCCGACGCTGATGCTGATGCGGATGCTGATGCGGATGCGGATGCCGACGCGGATGCTGACGCTGACGCTGACGCTGACGCTGACGCTGACGCTGACGCTGATGCGGATGCCGACGCTGATGCCGACGCGGATGCTGATGCTGATGCCGATGCCGATGCCGATGCCGATGCCGATGCGGATGCGGATGCGGATGCTGACGCCGATGCCGATGCCGATGCCGATGCCGATGCCGATGCGGATGCGGATGCCGACGCCGATGCGGATGCTGATGCGGATGCGGATGCGGATGCCGATGCCGACGCTGACCTGGACGCCTACGATGATGTGGCCACTGCAGAGCTGACGCTTACACCGGTCACAACTCAGACCAGTCTCGCGAATATGAGCGTTCTGAGGCTGGCGGATATTCTTGGTATCCCGGTTGGCACACCTCCGGCGGTTCAGACTTTCACGGTGGCTAATGACACCGAGGGCACGCTGAACCTGACATTCAAACAGGCCGATGTACTTTCTCTGCTCAACGGTGGAGTTACCGTCAGGCTTGAGGTAAGTGACGGGGCCGGCGGTTGGAAACCAGTCCAGGAAGGTAGCAACGGGGCAGGATTGCTCGATTTGCTAGGGCTGTTAGGTTCCTCTACTACGGCGAAGGTCGAAGGCCTGGCGGCGGGTCAGTACCGTCTCACCATGGACATAAACCCTAGTCTGTTGGCCGTGCTCTCCGGTGCGTCCGCGGTGGTCAGTGTGACCAATGAAAGTCAGGTCGATTTCACAGCCACGGGTGGTGTAGTCGAAGGCAACGTAATCACCGATAACGGAGTCTCCGGTATACCGGACTCTACTGGTACTGGCGCAGATGCGACGGTTAATACGGTCAATGGTGAGGCTGTGAATGCCGATCCTGCTGTAGGAACAGTAGTGACCGGGTTGTACGGTGCGCTGACGATCTTCGCTGACGGCAGTTACACCTACACCTCAAATGGCAACCCTGCGGACATCGGGAAACTGGATGCCTTCGTGTATCAACTGACGACACCGGCGGGCGGCACGGCTACGGCTACGCTGTACGTGCGGACCGACAGTACTGACAGCACGGTGGTCTGGGATCCTGCCAATCCAACGGCCCCGGGTACTGGGGAGTTGCTGGCGACCGATGACATCGACACGGCGCAGGTTGATCTGGTTCTCCAGGTGATTAACAGTCCTTCTACGGCAACCAACTACACAGGGCCCGGTATAGGCGGCACTGTCACCGAGCATTTCGGGCAGACCGTGACGGTCGAGGCTGGAATGACGGCGGAGCTGTTTGTCAATCGCACTGGATCGTCTGCCACGACCACCATTGTCCTGCAGAAATTCAATGGTACGACCTGGGTTAACGAGCCTGGTCAAAGCACAACCGATGCGACACATACCTTCACCCTGGGTGCAGGTGATTATCGGTTGTCTTCGTCGACGGCCAAGGTACTGGTGGGGACCGCTGTAAGTGTTGTGCAGACGCTGGCCACCCATACGGGCGTGGAGATCACAGGACCGACAATTGCCGTAACAGGCAATGTTCTGGCAGCTGGTGATCACTCTGTTGCAGACAGCCAAGGTTCTTCGCTGACTGTACTGAGTGTGCTGGTCGACGGGGCCTACGTAGTACCGGGTCAAATCGGTACGGTGGTGCAGGGTGACTTTGGCACGCTGACAATTCAGGGCAACGGAGACTACAGCTACAAACCGACCGAGGGAGGAGCGTCGACAAACATCGGTCAAGTCGACAGCTTCAGTTACCAACTCACCACACCAAGTGGCCAGATGGACACTGCCACTCTGTATATCCGTATTGACTCTCCAGGCAGCGGCCTGGTCTGGGACGATGCTAATCCGGGCAACCCTGGCACTGATTCTCCAGGTTTTGCAGCAGCCTCGGTTGTGGATGATTCGTCACAGGCTAAGCTCACTGAAGTTGCCGACGGTACTGATCCGATTGCCACTCATGACACCGGCTTTGTTGCGGTACATGAAGCAGACGGTTCCGATACCCAGGTTTGGGAGGGTGGCGATGCGTCGATCAACTTGCACTTGCTGATCGGTAACGCCAGCAATGTCGAGAGCATTGACCTGAACGATTTCAGTGCTGTTGATCTGACGGTGAGTCTTGAAGATCTGGTAGCACTGACGTCAACCGGCACGGATAGATTGTTTATCCAGGGTGACGATGAAGACAGCGTTCAGCTGACGGGTAACTGGACAGTGGGCAGTACGCAACTGGAGAACGGGCAGGAGTACGTGGTGTACACCAGCCAGGAAGATGAGACCCATCAACTTTGGGTGCAAAGCGGTATCAACGTGGTTTAACCACGTTGTCGGCGGGGGAGCGTCAGGCCGCAAGGCCTGGCGTTTTCCCTTCATCCTTTCAACTCACAACTGTAACGATCCCGGCGGGGCACTTTGCCCCGCCCGGGCGTTGCATACCGAATTCGAGTAACGCTGTGAATGTCACTGAAGTTCAAACATCTGCATGGCGTGTAAGTGTTTCTCTTTTTGATCACAAGCCAAGTTGGAGTATTACTTGAAACCTAAGGATCGGTTCGGGTTCCTTTATATGGCTTTGTTGGCTATTGCCGTTCAGCCATTGACGATAGAACAGGCCGTAGCGCTGACACGTGACTATGAACCTGAAAGCATTAACATCATCAGCCCAAAAGATGTGGGCAAGAATTTACCGGGCGATTCGTTCGGCGCGAGCCAACCCGCAGCTCCCCGAAATGCAGTCCCCGACAACCTCGATCTACCGCGCGCGGTTCAACTGGCCGTGGCATGGCATCCCGCCATCTCGGAGTCGATCGGTCAGCTTTACCAGCAAAACGACTACGTCACCGTGGCTCGTGCTGGCTACTACCCGCAGATTCGGGCGGGACTCAACTCCGGGTATGACTCGGGGCTGACCGGTAACGGTCAAAGCCAGGCCTTTACCTTGTCGCTGTCGCAGATGCTGTATGACTTCGGCAAGGTGGACAGTGCGGTGAACAGCGCCGAGGCCAAACTCAGTGGTCGGCAGGCGTCAGTTTTGTTGGCCATTGACCAGGTGGCGCGCGATACCGCCTTTGCCGTGATCGAGTTGCAGCGTTATCAGGCGTTGCTGGTTATTTCCAAGGCGCAGGTAAAGGGCCTGACAGCCATCGCCGATCTGGCGCAAAAGCGTAGCGATATGGGGGCCAGCACCCGTTCTGACTTGATCCAGGCGCGCTCGCGGGTTGAGGCGGCCGTAGCCACTCAGCTGCAATACACGGCGCTCTATAACCGGTGGCGCAGCACCCTGAGTTCTTTGCTCGGGTCACAAACATCGGTCAGTGTTTCTAACGGTGTACCGCCTTCATTGAGCCAATCCTGCCAGGGGGTCAATGCTGATGAAGTGATGACGCCTTCGCTGTTGATCGCCCAGGCTCAACAGGTGGATGCCTTGGCGCAAATTGCCCTGGCCAAGGCCGAAGGGTTGCCGACCGTTTCGCTGGACCCGTCGGCTACCCAATACCTGGACAGTAACAATGACGATGGCACCCTCGGCGGTCGCGACCGCACGCGCTACGGTATTTATCTCAACGTTGAAATGCCGCTGTATCAGGGGGGAGCCATCAACGCCCGAAAATCGGCTGCCGGACAGGCTCTGCGCACTGCCCAGGCTGCCAATGATGCCGCTCGGCTGGCCGTGCGCCAGGGCCTGCTGGAGGCCAAGGATCAAACGTCGAGCCTCGAACAGCGGCTGACTACCCTGGATTTTCGTGAACGCAGCATTTCTGAAACCCGCGATTTGTATCGCCAGCAATACCTTGAGCTGGGTACGCGGCCGCTACTCGATTTGTTGAACGCCGAGCAGGAAATCCACCAGGCCGCCATGGATCGGGCCAACACCACCGCCGATCTGCACCGCCTGGAAATCGATTGCCTCTATAACAGCAGTGGATTGCGTACGGCGTTCAATCTGGATAGCAGCACGATCCAAGGCGTGGAGATTCAACCATGAATGACGCAGTGAACCTTGAAACCCCGAACGCCACCGAACCCCAGACTCTGGAAGATGTTCGCGCACTCAGTTACGAAGGCTGGCTGGAGGCGATATTACTTGTTGCCCGGCATCATCGCCTGGATTACTCGGCTCAGAATGTGCGTATTGCCACCCAGTGGAGCAAGGACGCAGATGTCGACGAAGTACTGCGTCAGATGGCGCGACAGGCCGGCATGAGCCTGAAGATCGTCGACTTTAGCCAGGATTTGCTGGTGAACAGGCGACTGCCGCTGGTGCTGCAGTTTGACGATGGCCAGATCGGCGTGCTGCAGGCCCTCAACGACGACGATGAACTGGGCATTGTCTACAGTGGCGACCAAGGCCTGCAAAGCCGCATCAGCCGTGCCCAGATACTTGCGTCTGCGCGCAAGGCGCTGATTCTGCGGCCCAGCCAGACGGCCAGGGATTCGCGGGTTGATGATTACGAAAAACCCTACGACAAGAGCTGGTTCAAAAACATCGTCTTGCGCGACATGCGTCCCTATGGCCATGTCATGTTGGCTTCCCTGGCGGCGAACGTCCTGGGCCTTGCCGGTGTGCTGTTTTCGATGCAGGTATACGACCGGGTAATTCCGGCCGAATCGATGCCGACCCTCTACGTGCTGTTCGGTGGGGTGATGCTGGCGTTGTTTTTCGATTTTGTGCTGCGGGTCATGCGTGTGCGCATCACCGACCTGTTGGGCAAGCGTGCGGACATACGGGTGTCTGATCTGGTATTCGGGCATGCCATTCGCCTGCGCAACAGCGCCCGGCCGAAATCGACCGGCTCGTTTATTTCGCAGTTGCGCGAGCTGGAGCAGCTACGTGAGCTGATTACCTCCAGCACTGCCAGCGCTTTGGCTGACCTGCCGTTTTTTCTGATGTTTGTGGTGATCTACTGGTTTATTGCCGGACCTTTGGTGGCAGTACCGCTGGGGGCCGTGTTGTTTATGGTGATCCCGGGCCTGCTGGCGCAGAAAAAACTGGCAGTGCTGGCTAACCAGTCCATGCGTGAGAGCGCGCTGCGCAGCGCCATGCTGGTGGAGACCGTGCAAGGCCTGGACGACATCAAGATGCTGCAGGCCGAACCGCGTTTTCAGCAGCAATGGAACCATTACAACGCCACTGCTGCCGAGGCCAGCCTTCGTTCGCGGATGCTCACCAACGGCCTGATGACCTGGACCCAGTGCGTGCAAGGGGGCGTTTTCGCGGTGGTGGTAGTCATCGGTGCACCGATGGTGATGCTGGGGGATATGACCACTGGTAGCCTGGTGGCCTCGTCAATTCTGGCTTCGCGAATGATGGGACCCTTGTCTCAGATCACTCTGGTGATGACGCGCTGGCAACAGGCCAAAGTGGCCCTGCAGGGTTTGCATCGGATCATGAAATTGCCGATCGATCAGGCCGAAGGCAGCAAACGTGTACACCTGCCCGTGGTGCGTGGCGCTTATGAATTCAAACAGGCAGTGTTCAAATATTCCGAAGAGGCACCCATGCCGGCCTTGACGGTCAAGGCATTGAAGATTGCTCCGGGTGAACGGATCGCAGTGCTTGGACGAAACGGTGCCGGCAAGTCAACGCTGCTGCAGGCGATGGCTGGCATGATCGACCTCAGCGCAGGTTCCCTGACGCTGGATGGTGTGGGACTCAGCCATATCGACCCGGCCGATATACGCCGCGACGTGGGCCTGTTGACCCAGAACTCGAGACTGTTTCACGGCACCTTGCGCGAAAACCTGACGATGGGTGCCCCGCACGCAGGCGACAAGGAAATCCTCGAAGCGCTGGCGCTGACGGGCGCACTGGAGTTTATCGGTAAGTTTGCGTTGGGCATGGACCATATGATTCTGGAGGGGGGGCTTGGCCTGTCCGGTGGCCAGCGCCAGTCGTTGCTGCTGTCGCGACTGATTATTCGCCAGCCGCAGATCGTGCTGCTGGATGAGCCTACTGCTGCACTGGACGATGCCAGCGAGCGCAAGCTGATTCAGAGCCTGGCGCAGTGGGGCGCGCAGCGCACGCTGATTATCGCGACACACCGTATGAATGTACTGAGTCTGGTGGACCGCATCATCGTCGTCGACAACGGCATGGTGGTGATCGATGACACCAAGGACAACGCGATTGCCCAACTTTCAAAACCCAAGAGTCAGCCGCAGTGAGCCAGCTGCCCCATGCAATTGACTGCGCGAAAGGATAGTTCAGATGTCCAATAAAACGAGTGCTTCGGGTTCGCAGCACCAGGGAGGCACTCCGATGGCGGGGGCTTCCCGAGGTACCGGTAGTCAGTCCGATGATGGCCTCGATGACGCAGTCGTCGTGCGCTCTACACGTATTGTCTGGTGCGTTGCCTTGATGCTGCTGGCGTTTGGTACGTGGGCTTATTTGTTTGAAATAGATGAGGTGTCGACAGGCACTGGCAAGGTCATCCCGTCGTCTCGCGAGCAGGTTATTCAGTCGCTGGAGGGCGGTATCGTTACCGAGCTGAATGTCGCCGAAGGTGACATCGTCAAGCAGGGAGAAGTGCTCGCCAGGCTCGACCCTACCAAAACCGAGTCCAACCTGGGTGAGAGTGCGGCCAAGTACCGTTCATCCCTAGCCAGTGTGGCGCGGTTGCAGGCGGAAGTGAGCGGCACAACCCTGACGTTTGACGAGGAACTCAAGGGTTATCCGGCGCTGATTGCAGCCGAAACAGATCTTTACAAGACCCGACGCAAGGGGCTTGAAGAGTCTCAGGCCGGAGTACGCGCCTCTCTGGGGCTGGTGCGCAGTGAACTGGAAATCACCGAGAACCTGGCCCGGGTCGGTGCGGCGAGTAACGTTGAGGTCTTGCGCCTGAAACGCCAGAAGTCCGAGCTTGAGCTCAAGCTTACCCAGTCGCGTTCCGAATACATGGTGCGCGCCGGCGAAGAACTGGCCAAGGCCAACTCCGATGTACAAACCCTGGCTTCGGTACTCAAGGGCCGCTCCGATTCGGTCACCCGGTTAACCTTGCGCTCACCGGTGCGCGGAATTGTGAAAGGCATTGAAGTCACCACCATCGGCGGCATCATCCCGCCCAATGGCCGGTTGATGCAGATCGTACCCATGGATGACCAGTTGTTGATCGAAGCCCGTATCTCACCCCGGGACATCGCGTTCATCCACCCGGACCAGGATGCCAAGGTCAAGATCACAGCCTATGACTACTCCATCTACGGCAGCATGGACGGGAAGGTGGTCACCATTTCACCCGATACCATTCAGGACGAAGTCAAACCCGAGGTCTTCTACTATCGCGTGTTTATCCGCACCAATGACAATGAACTTCACAACAAGGCCGGCAAGGCGTTTGCCATCGTACCGGGAATGATTGCCGCGGCAGACATCAAGACGGGCCGTAAAACCGTGCTCGATTATTTGATCAAACCCATGAACCGTGCGCGTGAAGCATTGCGCGAACGCTAGTCGGAGGTGGGCGATGGTTGTTTCGCGGTTACTGCTTTGCCTGGCAGTTCTGGCCTGCTCGCCGGCATGGGCGCTGGGCACGGATGACGTCCCGTTGCTGTGGAACACTGCGGCCAACCAGGCGTCCTGTGTCGACCCGGACTCGGCTTTGTGGGTCGAGTTTGCCAGCGGCAAGGCCTGTATCCGCTACTTCAGTTCTTCGCCGCTAGAGCATGCCCCGGTAGTGATCGTAATGTTTCATGGTGACCGGAACATCGAAATGCACCGCCCACCCGAAGCCATAGCGGGCAACACCCTCACGGCCAAAGACAAGCAGGCCGCCACGCTGACCCGGCGAGCCGGCGTGCCGGTGGTGATAGTGGCGCGTCCGGGCACCTACGGCTCCAGCGGTAACCACGGGCAGCGGCGTCAGGCCAGTGAGTTTCAGGCATTGGCGGTTGCGCTCGACCAATTGCGCAAGCGTTATGGCATCGGGCAGTTTGTGTTGCTGGGGCACAGCGGGGGGGCAACGGTGGTTGCATCTCTGTTGACACTGGGGCGTACGGACGTGAAATGCGCGGTCATGACGTCGGGCGCTTTCGGCTTGCTCGAGCGGGCCCGCATGATTCGTCAAACCAAAGGCCTGCCTGCCCGTGACGGGCGCGACACCAATGGTTTGTTCAACCCCTACGATCCCCTGGAGCATATCAGCGGCATTTCCAGGGTGGCTGCCCGGCCGCTGTATGTGATCGGCAATCCCGGCGATCAGGTTGCACCTTTTGAGTTGCAGAAAAAGTTTTACCAGGCGCTAAAAGATGCCGGGCACACGGCACGGTTGATCGAGGCACCGGCCATTGCGCCGGCTAACCATCAACTGCGCAACGACATTGCCCTCAAGACTGCTTCCGCCTGTGCCAGAAGCGGGCTTGCTGGCGATGCTTCCAGGAACGCTGCGTTCACACAGTGAAAACGCCCTTCATCGCCAGCAATTGAATGTCGAGCGCCGCGCTCGCGGGCCCTGCCAGTCAGGCCGTTGCAGACTGCCCGGTGCGCGTGAGCGATTCGACCAGTTCCGAGAGGCCGGTACCGCCCGAGCTTTTTACCAGCACCCAGTCCCCTGCACGAAACCAATGCGCAGCCTGCTCTGGCAGTTTGACCTGCAGCGCCTTGATGTCCTCAAACCACACAACACTCGACTGGTCGCGCAAGTGCATGTAAAGCGCATGCATCTGCGGCCCGCAAAGCACGGTGTGTCGAGGAGAGGCGGCGACAAGATATTCCGCCAGTTCAAGGTGATAGCGCGACGTATCCGGGCCGAGCTCAAGCATATCCCCCAGAACCGCAACCCGCTGATTGGCCGGGACGGGTAATTCGGCGAGCATCTTCAACGAGGCCACCATGGAGCCAGGGTTGGCATTGTAGGCATCGTTAATCAGATGGTAATCACCGTCTGCGCAGGGGATTTGCAGTGTATTGCCACGACCGGAAACGGCCTCGAATGTCTCCAGGGCACTCAGTGCTTCGGCTGTCGGCAGGCCCGCGGCTACCAGTGACGCCAGTACCGACAGGGCATTAAGCACCATGTGCCGACCGCGTGCGCGAAGGTTGAAGCGTACCGTCGTCCCCTGCAGGCTGGCAGTGATCTGAAAGTGTGACGGCATGCTCTTGCACTCGATCATCCGTAGATCGGCGTGTGGGTGTTCGCCATAGCTGAGCACCGTCAATTGCGCCCGCTCGGCTGCTTGAGCGAATACCTGGAAATAAGGCATATCGCGGTTCAGCACAGCGTGGCTGCCCGGCGCCATGGATCTGAAAATCGCACTTTTCTTGCGCGCCAGGTTCTCCAGGGTGCCGTGGTATTCCAGGTGCGCAGGCGACAGGCTGGTGACGACGGCGACGTGAGGCCGAACCAGATCCGAATTGATCGGCATCCTGCCCACGGCCATTTCCAGCACCCAGAATTGAGCCGGGTCGGTCATGCAGGCCATGTTCCAGGCGATGCCATGGGGCAGGTTGGCATTGCCGTCGGTTTGCGCCACGGTACCCAGTGTTTGCAAGGCATGGGTAAGCATGGCGACCACGGTGGTTTTGCCGGCACTGCCCGTGACCCCGAATACCTGGCCTGTAAATGCCTGCCGGGCGTAGCGCCCCAGTTGCAGCATGGCGTCAGCCGTGTCCGGGACTTGCAGCACAGGTAATCCGGCGTTCAGGTAGGGTGTCGGGTCGGAACAAATGAAAGCTGACGGGCGTTGTGCTATGTCAGCTTTGGCCCAGAGACGCGCCAGTCGTGCTTCATTGATCCCGATCTTGCTTTCAGGGCGGTTCAGCATGCGATGCGGTTTGAAGTAAGCCATGGATGGAGCCAGGCCTGTTGCTTGCCAACCGGCCTCGGGAGCTATTGCCCAGGAGCCGCCAGTGGCTTGTGCAACACTTTCTGCATCCCAGCGCCAGCCATTGGCCACCGGCAGCTCGTACTGGACTTGTGGTGCACCATCAAGCAGGTAGCGGTGGTACGCAATGAACCCGGAGAGGTAGTGCTCCACATCATCGATGCGCACCCGGAACGCGTGGTGGCGGATGAAAAACGAGCCGACGATGCGCTCAGGATTGCGAAAGAACATGGCAGTTTCCGGCCAGAAATACCCATTCAGTAAATGGCCGGCGCGGTAGTGCAGCGCGCGATAGAACTTGTCCAGATCGACTTCGTTGAGCAGATGGCGCAGCGACGGTTCCTGGCTGATTCGCTGCAGCATCTGCTGGGCGGCCATCATGAGCTCAAGCAAGGTCGGGAAGGTGGTGATGCGCAACAGGACAAAGTCCAGATAGTCCGTCACGTTGTTCAAGCCGAAACGGAAATACTTTTCTTCCGGACGGTGGCGCGTCAGCTCATTGACGCAGTAGCTCAACCAATGGTCATGCTCGCGCCAGTGTTCTTTGGCAATGAAATAATCGAAGGCTTTTTCCACCACATTCAGCCAGCGCTCGTCACCGCTCAAGCCATAAAGACGCATCAGCCCGAATGCGGCTTCACCGTCGTAATAGATGATCCGGAACGGGGCTTTGACGCTCAGATCCTTGGCATGCAAGACATGATTGAAGCCGCCCGTGAAGGGGTCTTGCATCCAGCTGATGCCATTGGCCAGGGCTGTCAGTAGCGGCAGATAGTCGCGGGTGCCGGTGACCTCGCTGAACTTGACCAGCGCCAGCAGGCAGACCGCATTGCCGCCCAGTTTGATCTCATCTCCCTCATCCACCAGGAACGCTGCCGCGCTGCCATCGGGCAAGGTGTAGTGCTTGATCAGCTGTTCGGTGAGATAGCCAAGGGAGCGACGTATTGATGCTTCAAGCGCATCATCTGCGGTCAGCTCCCAGGCCTCGATCATCGAATAGGTGGTGCTGGCGTGTCGCAGCGTGTTGTAGTTCTGGATCGTACGATCGAAGCACGGGAACTGGCCATAGATGAACTGCCCGCTGTCCTTGACCTGACGGCCGAGAAAATCCGAGGCTGTCGTTACCTTGTCCTTGATTTCGGCCGCGCTCAGTAACCCGCTGAGGCGTCGTCGGCCGACATCTGGCCCGCTGCTGCTCAGCGCATGGGCTTTGCCGTCTTCGGCACAAAACACAGCTTGAGTCTGGAACAGGTAAACCGGGGTTTGAGAGTCCGACTGTGCTTGCATGGCCGCGACTTGAGCGACTGAATGGCTAAAGCGTCTTTTCGCATAAATCAGATAATTGTTTATGTTGAACGAGGCAAGAGGAACGTTGGGGCCACCGTAAAGAATGGCGTTGGCGTTGATTTCCTGTTCGGTGATGGCGGTGACCAGGGCTGGGTCGAAGGCCATGCCGTATCTGAAGTAGTTACGTTTGTGGCGCTTGAGGCGTTCCTGAAATTGAGCCCACGACAGCGGCATGATGTTGACGGCGCGTTCAACCCTTAACCACTGGTGCTCCTGCGGCTGCTGTGCAAGGTTCAGCAGGCCGGCGCTCCACGCATTTTCAAACGTGTCGGCGCTGACGTGGAATACCCGGGCCCGCTGTGTACCGTCACTGATAGAAAAAAATAATGTACAAGGCTCGGCTGCAGCGCTGCGGTCACCGAGGTCTGCAGTGGATTCGCTTAACAATGCATGACAGGCCTGGAGTTGCTGTATCAAAGACATAATCAAATCCATTATCAACGTCAGATGACGACAGAGTGCTGACTGAAATAAAGTTATTTTGTCCTGCAGGACAGCGCTCTAGCGGGCAGGCGGACTATAAAATCACACAGGTCGGGCATCATATAACCCGCGTCCAGCATCCACTATTAATCATTTAGTTATAGATGAGGCAGCAACATAATACTTTAGGATTAGTCAAAGACTTAATACTAATTGATTATATGTGAGCTTACGTTGCTTGACTCTCCAGGTGGCAGGTTATTGGGCACCTCGAGAGTATTCAGATGATTCTTGATTAGCTTTCTAAGGATCTGCGAGACCGTGAGATCAGCCATCTCAGAGAGGGCCTCCAGTTTTTCCTTGGTTGGAGTATCAATCAATATGGTTAGCCGCGTAGATTTCTTGTTCATGTTAGATCCTTCAAGTCCCACCGCTGCAGTCTCGGGGTTGGCTTTCATCATCCTGATTAACGATGAGGTAAAAACGCTTTTTAAAACTTGTGAGTTACTTTAATTGATCAAATGAAAACTTTCCACTTAAGGATTTTCAAAAACAAGTCCTGAGCTGTGCTGAATCCTGGCCTCACCCTCCCGGCCAGCCATGCTCCGGATGACGCTTTTCTGTCATCGAATACGCCAGCCCGCACTAACCCGGGGTGGCGAACGGTTCCTCGTCGAGGCGGATCCGGTCGTGCCGTTCCTTGCCAAGGCCGCCGGGAAGCGAAAACCTGAGCAACTGCAAACCAGTCTGCACCTTCACCCGTTGCAGCACGGGTTCTGCCTGCGTCATCCGACGGCTGGCAAGTGCTCCAGAAGATTGTCGCCATGGCTCCATGCCCGCGCCCGGGGCTGTTCGCATCGATCGCGAAGACAGTGCCTGCATGGATATCCAGCCGCCGCTGGAGACAGTTGTTTTGGGCCAGGAATCCCGCATCAATTATTCTGGCCTTCGTGATACAGGAACACGCGGTCGTTACTTTATTGACAACACTCATCCTCTTGGCACAGGCGCCAGTTATCTGGATCGATCGATTGAAGCCACAACTAAAAACGAAGACCTGCTTCAAGAGCCCGCAAATAGTTTTCAAAGTACAGGGCTCTTCGGGGGCGAGGGTATCGATCAATAACTTGAACAATATTTGTATATGGCGCCTGCTAATAGTTGCCTTGCCATCATGCTCGGCCCGCTCTAATGAGTAGTTATAGGGGGGCTGAAGTTTATTATAAACTTGCCAGCTTAAAGGCTTGGAGGAACAGCTCTATTATGTGCATCTCTAGAACTCACGTTTCTCCGGGTGATCGCAGATGCCGGAAAAAGAAATATATGAATTATCGCGACTGTCTTTTATTCGGGCAACAAAGGCAGGCATCAATCAGGTTGATTTCTTTCACCGCCGGCAGTTGCACGCCACAAGCGATCCGGCACTTTATTGTGTAATAATTGGTATAGCCCACTTGACCGGCAATACGGGTTGAGTTGTTTTTGGCACGAGGATTACACCGTCAGGGAGTCGACATGCTTTATACCAACGCACTGAAGCAATTGGATATGCAGGACATTTCGATTGTTTTGTTGCTGATTGAAAACCGCAGCGCCAAGCGGGTCTCGGAAATACTCAACTTGAGTCAGTCGAGCATCAGTTACAGCCTGAAAAAACTGCGCAATTGTTTCGACGACAAATTATTTGAAAGCTGCGAAGGCGCCATGCAGCCCACCGCGCGGGTATTGGCTATGCAGCCTTACCTGCAAAATATTGTCCAGTGCATTAACCAGTGCGCCAAAGAGGGGGTTGCCCAGACATCGGCGACCCGGCAGTGGAACATCACTGCCCCCGAGTATTTCGAAATATTGATGCTGCCCGCGCTCTTGCAGTCAGTCCGTTCGGCAGGGCGTAACTGGTCATTGGGTGTGAGCCGCCTGGGTGAAGATTTACCGATCAATGGGGTACTGGAAGGGGAGACCGATGTATGTTTCGGTTTCGGCGCGGGCTATCACCAGCGTCATCCGCTTTTGGACTATCGAAGCATCAGTGAAGATTCTTTTGTGTGCTTATCCAGTGTGCAAAAGCATCAGCCGAAAACGACACTGAATATTGATGAATTCTGTGAAACACCCCAGGTATTTCCAACGCCATGGTTATCGGAAAAAAACATGGTGGATGATTGGCTGGGCAAGCAGGCACGCAGCAGAAAAATAGTTACCCGCGCCAATTCCTACCACGCCGGGGTCAATATTTTATTGTCGGTTCCGTCACTGATCGCGATTCCGAAAAAAATATTGCCGACGTTGCCCATACCGCCGCAGATAAAAATTCTTAACCCCCCTGCAGGTTTTCCGACCTTTACGCTGGATATGATCTGGCGCAAAAAAAGAAATATCCATAGCGACTTTCACCAACTGGAAGCTCTGATCGGGGAAATAAAAATATAAATCGCCCATGCCGACCCAGGACCTGTAGCTGCCGGCTCCCGGATCAGATTCAAGCTATGCAAAGTAGCCGGCATGCCGCAAGGTGATGCGCGGCCAGGAATTGAAAAGGAACATTCAGTTCTGTTGTTGGCCCGAGTCTCGTTCCTTTACTGAGGCGTATGCATGTTTAAGCATCTTCTGAATCCCACCCGCACCGGTGCGGTTTTTTTACTCTCGTGCCTGGCAGCTTCCATAGCCTGCGCAGCCGACAAAACCACTTACCCCGATGCCGCCGCCAGTGATCCCAAGACCATGGGCTGGATGGTCGGCGCGCCACCACCGGCCGATCGTATCGTGCGTTTTGCCGATGGCAGTTATTTCAATTTTCCGGCAATGCGCTGGAGCGTTTCCAACTTCCGCCAACTGATGCCTACCACCAATGTATCCCGTGGCCTGGGAGCACCGGTGCCGCTGGCGCGGGCGTTGCGCAGTGATATCGACAAGCTGACCTTTGTGCCCCTGGGCAGCCAACAGCCAATGACCTGGGAACAGTCCCTGGCGGCCAATTACACCGATGGCATCGTGGTACTGCATCGCGGGCAAGTGGTCTACGAGCGTTACTTCGGTGTGCTCAACCCCGAGGGTCAGCACGGCGCCATGTCGGTCACCAAATCGGTGGTCGGGACCATGGGTGCCATGCTGGTGGCCGATGGCACTCTGGATGCCAATAAAAAAGTCGCGGACTATGTTCCGGAACTGGCCACATCTGCTTTTGGCAACGCCACCCTGCGCCAGGTGCTGGACATGACCACCGGGCTTAAATACAGCGAAGACTATGCCGACCCGAATGCTGAAGTCTGGCAACACTCGGCAGCGGGCAGCCCACTGCCAAAACCCAAGGACTACACCGGCCCGCGCACGTATATGGAGTTTTTGCTGACCGTCAAACCGCTGGGCGAACACGGCCAGGCCTTTGCTTATAAAACCGTCAATACCGATGTCCTGGGCTGGGTAATTGCCCGGGTGACAGGGCGTAACGTTGCGCAACTGATGTCTGAAAGAATCTGGCAACGCCTGGGTGCTGAACAGGATGCCTACTTCACCGTCGACTCCATCGGTACTCCATTTGCTGGCGGCGGGTTGAACACCGGGTTGCGTGATCTGGCGCGGTTTGGCGAGATGATCCGCAATGATGGCCAGTACCTGGGCCAGCAGATTGTGCCCAAGGCCGTGGTCGATGATATCCGTGCCGGTGGTGATAAAGCCGCCTTCGCCAAGGCCGGTTATGACCTGCTCAAGGGCGGCAGCTATCGCAACATGTGGTGGGTCACCCATAACCCGGACGGTGCCTTTATGGCGCGTGGGGTATACGGCCAGCGGATCTATATCGATCCCAAAGCCGAGATGGTGATCGTACGTTATGCCTCCAATCCGATCGCCGGCAATGCGGCCAACGATCCGGTAACCATTCCGGCATTTGAAGCCCTGGCCAAGCAGTTGATCGCACACCCGGAGTAACGCTACGAGCGGTCTTTATAGAAAGATGAAGATCGCCTCCGGCCGACAGAAGTTTCACTGATTTTGTTTTATCGTAACTAGATATTTCAAAATATGGAGCTTCCATGCGTGTCGATTTAGATGCCGAGGAGGGCGGTCTTGAGTCTTTGTCTCGTTTTCAAAGTGCCTCTGCTCAGTCTCGTCAGCTTTTTCAATTAGGGGTCGTACTGGCGGCTTTGGCATTGATGGCGTGGGCAGTGGCTTTTTTTATCAGCCTGTTTTCGTCAGAGTCTTTATGGCCGGTATTGCTCAACAACAATGCGGCGGCGTTGCTGGTTCTGGCGGCAGGTGCGCAATCCGCGTTCTGGGTCGCCAGTTGGCGCAATAGCGCATTACACCCCGTACCACCCGAGGCCATTGAGGCTCAACCCGACGAAGAGTTGAGTGCCTACGAGCGCTTTTGCCAGGGCCTGAGCCGCGAGTCGTACCGCTTGATAGTCAATATCGGTGCGCCTGCGCTGTGGCTGGCAGGCCTCGGCGGGTTGGCATGGTGGAGTGTGCAACACACCTGGAACCTTGGATTGCCGGGTGTTGCCCTGGGTACTTGGGGCAGTATCGCGGCAGGTTGTGCGGTGCTATTGGCATTTGCCCTGTTGGTGCTGGAACGCTACCTGGCACAACAAAAACCCGCACAATGGCCTGAGGCCCGGTCTTTGGCGCCGCTGGTGCGGGTACCGATCATCACCTTTTTGCTCAGTGCGCTGTGTTTGCTGTTCAGCAGCGCCGAGGCCCTGTGGCCGGCGCGATTCGCGGTATTGATCGGCCTGTTGCCTGCGGCGGTTGCGATTGAACTGATGTTGCGGGCAGTGGCGGCATTGTTCAGTCCGCGGCGTGACAAGCTTGAGCCGCGCATGATTGCGCAAAGTTTTATCGCCGGCATGCTGCGCTGGCCGCCGCAACCATTGCTGGCCCTGCAGCATGAATTGCACAACCGGTTTGGCATCGATCTGCGCCAGATCTGGGCGTTCACCTACATGCGCAAAGCATTCTTACCGGTATTGGCCCTGGTGGTTGTCGTCGGTTGGGTGCTGAGTGGCGTGAATGAAATCCCCCTGCAGGGGCGTGGGATCTATGAGCGCTTTGGCAAGCCGGTGGCCGTATTGGCACCGGGCCTGCACGCCGGTTTGCCCTGGCCGCTGGGCCGGGTGCTGGCGGTGGAAAACGGCGTCGTGCATGAACTGGCCACCGCTACCGAATCGGCTGGCGAGCCAGTACTGACTCCCGCAGACGGGGCGCCGCCGGTCACGGCCAACCGGTTGTGGGATGCCACCCATGTCAATGACAAGTCCCAGGTCATTGCCAGCGACAACCACGATAAACAGGGCTTTCAGATCGTCAACATGGACGTGCGTTTCGTGTACCGCATTGGTTTGAGCGACCAGGCGGCGATTGCCGCCACCTATCACAGCGACGATGTGCCGACCTTGATCCGCAGTACTGCCAGCCGAATTCTGGTGCATGACTTTGCCTCGCGCACCCTGGACGGCGTGCTTGGCGAGCAACGCATCGCACTGGCCGCCGACATCGGGCGTGCAGTGCAAAAGGATCTGGATACCCTCGACAGCGGGGTGGAAATTCTCGCCACCGTGGTTGAGGCAATCCATCCGCCTGCCGGTGCCGCCAACGCTTATCACGGGGTACAGGCCGCGCAAATCAGCGCGCAGGCCCTGATTGCCCGCGAACGCGGGGCGGCCAGTGAGCAAAGCAACGTTGCGCAAATGCTTGCCAGCGCCGCTCTGGATCAGGCCCATGCCAGCGCCCACGAAGTGAATGCCACGGCACAGACTGCCGACCTGCGTTTTGATGCTGAACAAAAAGCCTATGCCCGTGCCGGACACGCCTTTGTCCTGGAGCAGTACCTGGGCCAGTTGAGCACGGGCCTGAACAACGCAAAATTGCTGATCCTCGACCATCGCTTTGGGGGCAGCAGCACGCCGACCCTCGATCTGCGTTCTTTCACGCTGCCGGCCGATCCTGTCGCGCCGCGTAAAGCTGTTCAGTAAGGAGCCCTCTTTTGACTCAGTCACATTCACCCGAGCAACACGATCACAGCGGCCATCACCATGGCTGTTCACATCATGGCCATCATCATGGCGCGGGCCATGAACCGGGCCCGTTTCCGTGGCGGCGCATGGGTTGGGCGACATTGCTGGTGCTGTTTGCCGTAGCCGCGGCAAGTCTGGTGCAAGTGCGATCCGGCGAAGCGACGGTAATCACCCGCTTTGGCAACCCGGCGCGGGTGCTGCTCGAACCCGGGCTAGGCTGGCGCTGGCCGGCTCCGTTTGAAATCAGCGTGCCGGTGGATTTACGTCTGCGCACTACCTCCAGCGGCTTGCAGGACGTTGGCACCCGGGATGGTCTGCGGATTATCGTTCAGGCCTATGTGGCCTGGCAGGTACAGCCCGATACCGAAAACGTGCAGCGTTTTATGCGTGCAGTGCAGAATCAGCCAGACGAAGCGGCCCGGCAAATCCGTACGTTTGTGGGCTCGGCGCTGGAAACCACCGCCGCCAGTTTTGATCTCTCAAGCCTGGTGAATACGGATGCCAGCCAAGTCAAAATCGCCGATTTTGAAGCGCAGTTGCGCCAGCAGATCGAACAGCAATTGCTCAGTACCTACGGGGTTCGCGTGCTCCAGGTAGGTGTCGAGCGGTTGACACTGCCCTCGGTCACGCTCACCGCTACGGTTGACCGGATGCGCGCCGAGCGCGAAACCATCGCCACAGAACGTACCGCGGCAGGCAAGCGTGAAGCGGCGCAAATCCGTTCCGCCGCCGAGCGTGATGCGCGGATTCTGCAAGCGGATGCCAGTGTTAAAGCAGCCGCTATCGAGGCCCAGTCGCGGGTGGAAGCAGCGCAGATTTATGGCCGGGCTTATGCCAGCTCGCCGCAGCTGTACAACTTGCTGCGTTCGCTCGATACCTTGGGAACCATGGTTAATCCGGGCACAAAAATTATTTTGCGCACCGACGCCGCTCCCTTCCGGGTGCTGGTGGATGGCCCGCCGACCCTGGACCCCAAGGCTGGATCGACGCCATGAGCCAGACACCTGATGAGATTCCGGGGCGCAGCAGCCCGTGGCAGCAGGCCGGGCGCCTGGCTTTTCTGGGGCTGTACGCGGTCACTGTGTTTGCAGCCATCGCCTGGGGCGTTTCCAACGTACGCCAGATCGATCCGCAAAATCGTGCGGTGGTGTTACGCATGGGCGCACTGGACCGGATTCAAAATGCCGGGCTGCTGCTGGCCTGGCCAAGGCCTTTCGAACAAGTGGTCATCGTGCCTGCGGCAGATCGGGTGAGCGAGCGCCGCATCGAAAACCTGTTGCGCTCGGATGTGGCGCTGCAGGCCGATCGCGTGGCCTCGTTTGCCACACCGATCAATGATGCCCTGGCTGGCTCCGGGTATTTATTGACCGGCGACGCAGGGGTGGTGCAACTGGATGTGCGGGTGTTTTACAACGTCACCCAACCCTATGGGTTTGTGCTGCAGGGCGAACACGTTTTGCCGGCGCTGGACCGATTGGTGACCCGCAGCGCGGTAGCCCTTACTGCGGCGCGGGACCTGGACACTATTCTGGTGGCGCGCCCTGAGCTGATCGGCAGTGACAGCCAGGCCGCAGAAAGACGCGAGCGTTTGCGCGGCGATTTGGTCCAGGGCATCAACCAGCAACTCGCGGCATTGAGTGCCACCGGGCAGGGGCTGGGACTGGAAGTGGTACGGGTTGATGTGCAATCGAGTTTGCCGGGCCCTGCGGTGAATGCGTTCAACGCGGTACTGACGGCCAGCCAACAAGCGCAAAAGGCCGTGGCCAATGCCCGCAACGATGCCGCCAAACTTTCCCAGGCCGCGACCCAGCAAGCCGACCGCACCGTCGAGCAAGCCCGGGCTCAAGCCAGTGAGCGCTTGGCCAAGGCGCAGGCCGACACGTCGGCCATTGCCAGTCTGGCCAAGGTGCAACAGGCCGGGAGTGATCCGGGTTTGCTGTTACGTCTGTACCGCGAGCGCTTGCCGAACATTCTGGGGCAGGCGGGTTCTGTCACCAGCGTTGACCCGAAAGATGATTCCCGTCTGATTATTCAGGGAGCCGGACAATGAGTACCTCTGCCACACAGCCCGCCGTCGGTATGCTGACCAGCGCTGAACAACGCAGCGCCGCCCGCCAGCTCACTCTGGCCATGCTGGCGCTGGGTCTGTTGGGGCTGGGCCTGGTCTGGCGCTGGTTCATGCCACTGCAAGTCGGTACCAGTCAGTTGCTGCTGGGGTTTGCATCGCTGCTGGTCGCGGTGCCGGTCATGCGTTCGGCGTGGTACAGCCTGCGCTATCCGAGCCTGCACGGGATCACCGATCAGCTGATTGCACTGGCGATGCTCGGTGCATGGGCCACCGGCGATTTGCTGACTGCGGCATTGCTGCCGATCATCATGATTTTTGGCCACGTACTCGAAGAGCGCAGTGTCATCGGCTCCCAGGAAGCGATTCACGCCCTGGGCAAATTAACCCGCAGCCAGGCGCGTTTATTTCAAGCAGACGGCAGTTTGCAGGAAGTCGACAACGCCAGTCTGAAGCGCGGCGATCAGGTTGAAGTGCGCGCCGGTGACCGGGTCCCGGCCGATGGCGTGGTGCTGTCGGGCCAGGCCAGTCTGGACACCGCTTCGATTACCGGTGAGTCAGTACCCCTGGAAGTGAGCGCGGGGATGCCGATCTTTGGCGGGGCGATCAACCTGGATGGGTTGTTACGGGTAGAGGTCACGCGAACCGGCGATGAATCGACCCTGGGCAAAGTGATCGCTCTGATGCAAAACGCCGAGCGCTCGAAACCGCCCATCACCCGGTTGCTGGAGCGGTATGCCGGTGGCTACATGGTGTTGGTGTTGATGATCGCGGCGGTCACATGGTTTATCACCAACGATGCACAAGCGATGCTCGCCGTGCTGGTCGCGGCGTGTCCCTGCGCTTTGGTGTTGTCGGCACCGGCGACGGCCATTGCCGGGATTGCGGTGGCGGCGCGCCACGGGATATTGATCCGCAGCTCGGCGTTTCTTGAAGAGCTGGCCGACCTCACGTCGCTGGTGGTGGATAAGACCGGCACCCTGACGTACGGCACCTTGCGCCTGCAAACCATTGAATCTGATCTGACCGGGCACCAGCCTCTGCTGCAACTTGCCGCCAGTTTGGGCGCGGCCAGCAGTCATCCGGTAAGCCGGGCGCTGGCCGGGTTGGTGAGTCACGAGCAGATGCTGGCGCTAACCGAGGTTCGTGAGCGCCAGGGGTTGGGCGTTGTCGCCAGTACCGGGCAGGGTGAGGCTGCGTTGGGGCGCCCCGAGTTGTTCAAGCAATTGGGCATCGTCACTACCCCGGTACCCGGGCACGACGGACCCATTGCCGGCCTGTCCCTGGGCGGGGAATTTCTGGGCTGGTTGTTGCTCGCCGACAGCGTCAAGCCTGAGGCCCGGCAAGCCTTGAGCGAGTTGCGTGAGCTGGGGCTCGGGCGCCAGGTGTTGCTGACCGGTGACCGTCAGAGTGTCGCAGAGCATTTGGCCCGGGTGGTGGGCATCAGCGAGGTTCAGGCCCAGGCTTTGCCTGAAGATAAATTGACCCGGGTGTTGAGTGAAATCGAGCGGGGCTTTCGTCCGATGGTGGTGGGCGATGGCATCAACGATTCACTGGCACTCAAGGCTGGTGTGGTGGGTGTGGCCATGGGCGCGGGCGGCGCCGACATCGCTCTGGCCTCATCCGACATTGTGCTGATTGGCAGTGATTTACGGCGCCTGGGCACGTGCGTGCGGTTGAGCCGTGCATGCCGGCACACCCTGCAGGTCAATGTGGTCATAGGTCTGGGCTGGACCCTGGCCATCGTCGCCGCTGCCGCGTTTGGTTGGCTGGGCGTGGCGGGGGCAATGATTGCCGCGCTGTTGCATAACCTCAGTACGTTGTTGGTATTGGGCAATGCAGGGCGATTGTTGAGGTTCCACGAGCCTTTGCAGGCATTGGTCGATGAGCGTTGAAATATTTCGGGTGGCCGCTGTAACAAGTTTGCCCGGTGGATCTCTAGTGGTACGTCGCAGCTGACATTGTGTTTGCCCGACGTACCATGACGCTCATCGAGGATACAAAAATGACTATCAAATCCGCAGCGGCGGGTGCCGCTCTTGCTCTTGCCGCCGCCTCCCTGTTTGCCGGTGTTGCCACTCAAGTGTCAGCCGCCGATGCGCAAGTGCATTGCTATGGTGTGACCTCGTGCAAAGGCATGAACGATTGTAAAACCGCCGACAATGCCTGCAAGGGGCAGGGTGCCTGCAAAGGCCAGGGCTTCAAGGCCATGACTCAATCAGCGTGTATGGAAGCAGGTGGCACGGTCGGAAAATAATCCAACAGCCATGTGCCCGCGGCAGTACTGATGGTTGCTGCGGGTACTTCAGCGAGAATGCCGTGATGCAAAAAAACCTTCCCCGCCCGGGCTACGGCCTCGGATTACGCAGTGAGTACTATCAACCGATACTTGAACAGTCGCCGGCGGTGGACTGGTTCGAAATAATTTCCGAAAACTATATGGTCGAGGGTGGCAAAGCGCTGTTTTATCTCGAGGCGATTGCCGAGCAATACCCTGTGGTCATGCACGGTGTATCGCTATCGATCGGCGGCCCACATGGGTTGGACTTCGAGTATTTACGCCAGCTCAAAAAGCTCGCCGAACGGGTGCAGCCGGTCTGGATTTCAGATCATTTGTGCTGGAGCCGGGGCAATGCGCATCAGCTCCATGACTTGCTGCCTTTGCCCTATACCGAAGAAAGTCTGCATTACATCGCCGGGCGAGTACGCCAGGTTCAGGATTTTTTGGGCCGGCCGTTGATCCTGGAAAATGTCTCCAGTTACGTGCGTTCGAGTGCTGATGAATTTACCGAGTGGGCATTTCTTGACGCTCTGACTCAACTCAGCGGCTGCGAGTTATTGCTGGACGTGAACAACGTGTATGTCAGCGCGCGCAACCATGGCTTTGATCCCAGGGAATTTATCAGCAGCTTGCCCGCTGAAAAAATCCGCCAGTTGCATCTGGCCGGCCACAGTGATTATGGCGACTACGTGATCGATACCCATGATCAGCCCATAAGCGACCCGGTCTGGGCGCTGTATCAAAAAACCCTGGAGCGCCTGGGCCCGGTTGCGACTTTAATTGAGCGCGATGACCATTACCCGCCCTTTGAAACCTTGATGGCCGAGCTGATCAAGGCTCGCCAATTGGGGCAACAGGTTGTAGAGCGAAGATCGCTATGCGCCTGAATGAATGGCAACTGGCGTTTGAAAATTACCTGCTGAGTGATGCCGTAGAGGCGCCTTCGTCATGGGTGACCAGCTTGCAGGGGGGGCCGACGCTGGACGTATCCGGCGGGCTGGCGATTTATCACAATGCTTATCGCGGGCGATTGCTTGAAGCCCTGCGGGGCGACTATCCGGCGCTGTTGTATTGGGTTGGCGACGCGGAGTTCGAGCAATGGGCGGTTGCTTACATCCGGCAGTGTCCTTCTGCGCATTTCAGCCTGCGCTGGTTCGGTGCAGGTTTCGCCGGGTTTTTATCGGGGTATCTGGATCAACAACAGGCAGCACCTCTGGTTGAAATGGCGACTCTGGAATGGGCCTTCACCCTGGCCTTCGATGCACCCTCCCGGCAGCCTCTAACCTGTGAAGAGATGACTGCTTTGCCCGCGAGTGCCTGGCCCGATTTACAGGTTGAGCTGGTCCCGAGTGCGCAGTGGGTAGAGTGCCGGTTCAACACGTTGATGCTCTGGCAGGCGTACAAAGCCGGTGAATCTTTTGTGCCCAGCGAGCGGATTGAAGCCATGGAAGTGTGTCTGATCTGGCGCGCCGGGCAGGTCTGTCAATATCGCAGCCTCGGCGTTGAAGAGGCCAGTGCTTTGCAAGGCATGAACCGCGGGTGGTCATTTGCCCAACTGTGCTCAGCACTCGAAGTCACCCATGAAGAAGGGGCGGCACTGCAGGCCGTGACCTGGTTCAAGGATTGGTTGAGCTTGGGGTTTCTAAACCGTCGCACGCTCTAGCTTCAACCTTCTGGCCCATGGGGCTGAAAGTTTCTGTTAATCAACTACCCTGTAATCTTACGTCTGAAATGTAGGAGGATTACAGATGCTCGCGCAACTTCCACCGGCCTTACAGAAACTTCAGCTTCCATTACGCCTAAGGCTTTGGGACGGTCACGAGTTCAGTTTTGGCCCGACGCCCAGCGTTACGATTGTGGTCAAGGATCCGGCTCTGGTGGCTGAGTTTACTCACCCGAGTCTTGATCTTTTGGGGAGTGCATTTGTTGAAGGACGACTCGAACTGGAGGGGTCCATCAGTGAAGTCATACGGGTGTGTGATGAATTGAGTCAGGCGCTTATCGAGGAAGAAGATACGGCGCCATCTCGTGTTCACCACGACAAAGCCACAGACGCTGCATCCATTTCCTATCACTACGATCTATCCAACGACTTCTACCAGCTGTGGCTTGACCGTGACATGGCCTATTCCTGTGGCTATTTCGAAACCGGTGAAGAGAGCCTGGACGAAGCACAGCAAGCCAAGTTCCGGCTGCTGTGTCGCAAGTTGCGGCTAAAGCCTGGCGAATACTTGCTCGATGTTGGCTGTGGTTGGGGTGGTCTGGCGCGATTTGCCGCCCGTGAGTTCGGGGTCAAGGTGTTTGGCATTACCCTGAGCAAAGAGCAATTGAAGCTGGCACGAGAACGGGTCAACGCCGAAGGCCTGCAAGATAAAGTCGACCTGCAACTGCTGGATTATCGGGATCTGCCACAGGATGGCCGGTTCGACAAAATTGTCAGTGTCGGGATGTTTGAACACGTAGGGCATGCCAACCTGCGAGAGTATTGCGAGATTCTGTCCAAAGCCGTACGTGAAGGTGGCCTGGTGATGAACCACGGGATTACCGCCAAACACACGGATGGACGACCTGTCGGCCGTGGAGCCGGGGATTTTATCGAGCGCTACGTATTTCCCAATGGCGAGCTGCCGCACCTGTCAATGATGACTGCCGAGATCAGTGAGGCCGGGCTGGAAGTGGTCGATGTTGAAAGCCTGCGCCTGCATTACGCGCGCACGCTGGAGCATTGGAGTCAGCGCCTGGAGAGCAATCTTGAAGTAGCAGCAAATATGGTTCCTGAGCAAATCTTGCGTATCTGGCGCCTGTATCTTGCGGGCTGTGCCTACGCCTTTGCCCATGGCTGGATCAACATAGACCAGATACTGGCGACCAAACCCCGTGCGGATGGCTCGCTGGAATTGCCACCTACCCGTGCGGATATTTATCGCTAAGAGTCTTCGCCGGGCGAAAAGGCCGTGCCGCGCAAAGCGACACGGCCTTTTTTATAGGACGGGGGAAACCAGCCGGGCAACGCGCATGGCCAGTTGCTGGAGACGGTGGGTGGCCTTGATGTCGGCTTCGGTGATCTCCCGGGCCAGGGCGAAGTCATCGAGCAACATGTTCTCCACCTGGCTGGCGAACCCTTGGTCGACGGTGAGCAGCATGACTTCAAAATTGAGGCGGAACGAACGGTTGTCCATATTGGCACTGCCGATGGCGCTGATTTCGTTGTCTACCAACACCACTTTTTGATGCACAAAGCCGGGCTGGTAACGGAAGATCCGCACGCCTGCGCGCACTGCTTCAAAGGCATACAGACTGGAAGCCGCGTAGACAATTTTGTGGTCTGGACGTGACGGTATCAGGATGCGGACATCGACCCCGCGTAGGACTGCGAGGCGCAATGCCGAGAACACTGCTTCATCAGGTACGAAGTAGGGCGTGGTTATCCACACCCGTTGGTTGGCTGCGTGAATGGCTTCGACAAAAAACAGCGAGCAGGTTTCGTAAGGATCTGCCGGGCCGCTGGCCAGGAACTGGCAGAGCACCCCACCGTCCGGATAACTCTGCGGCAGGATCAGGGGCGGTAATTTGCGTGCGGCCCAGAACCAGTCTTCGGCAAATGATTCCTGCAGGCAGGCCACCACCGGACCGCTGACTTCGACATGGGTATCGCGCCACGGCGATAACGGCGGTTTGGCCCCCAGGTACTCGTCGCCGACGTTATGCCCGCCAACGAACCCCGTCACACCATCCACCACCACCACTTTGCGATGGTTGCGGAAGTTCACCTGGAAGCGGCTGATCCATCCGCCACGGGTAGCGAAGGCATAGGTTTGTACACCGCCAGCGCGCAGGCTTTCGCCGTAACTTTTGGGCAAGGAGTGGCTACCAATGCTGTCGTAGAGCAAATAGACAGCAACCCCTTGGGCAGCCTTTTCCAACAGCAGAGCGTGCAACTTCATGCCGATGTCGTCGTCATGGACAATAAAAAACTGAACCAGTACGACCTGTTTCGCCTCGCGTATGGCCTTGAAAATTGCCTCGAACGTGGCGGTGCCATTTATCAGCAAACGCACGCTGTTGTTCGCCAGGCAGGGCATGCGGCCCAACTTGGGCATGGCCCGCAACGAGGTATAAGCTTTGGAACTGCGGGCTGCCAGTGCTTCCTCAACCCAGGGGCGCCAGTTGAGATCGGTGATGGCTTCACGCATTTCCTGATTGGCTTCGCGTCGGGCGCGAATGTAATCGTCGAACGTACTGCGGCCAAATATCAGATAGGGAATAAGTGTGAAGTAGGGGATGAAGAATAATGACATGGCCCAGGCAATCGAGCCCTGCGCCGTTCTCACAGTCAGTACGGCATGCACTGCGGCAATCAAGCCCAGGCTGTGGATTAATAAAATCAGGTATCCGAAAACGTGTGGGCCTAGATAATCCATGCGTATCCTTGCTCCTCAATGTCCGACGTTGTAACTACTAACAGACCATGTTCTGTTATGAATGTCCCTATTTAGTTGCGCGTGCAACGCCCTTCAGTTTTTGACGTCTAATGCGGACAATTCCGTAGGAGTTTCTTGATGAATGTTCGTCTGCTTGGGTTATTTATGGCCTGTGGTTTGTCGATCCCCGTAGCTGCACAGGCCCAGATGCTGCAACCGGGTCTGTGGGAACTTACCTCCAGCAACATGCAGGTAGATGGTCAGCAACTGCCTGACTTGCAGGTAATGCTAGGCCAATTACAGAACATGCTGACCCCGGAACAAAAAGCCCAATTGGAGAATCAGGGACTGACCATGGGAGGCAAGGGGGTTCGGGTTTGTCTCACGCCCGATCAGGTTAAATCGGATGAGATTCCACTGACCGATCCCAAGTCAGGATGTAATCAGCAGATCACTGAGCGTAGTGGAAATAAATGGAAGTTCCGCTTTAGTTGCCCAAAAGCCCAGGGTGCCGGTATAGCAACTTTCGTCAGCGATCGTGAATTCACTACCCAGGTCAATGGCACCTTCAACGCGACGGGCATCCAGCAAAAAGGCAGCATGGATACCCGCGCGGTCTGGCTCGGACAGAACTGTGGAACAGTCAAACCACGGGCTGATTAAAATTCGTTTTGCAGCGCTTTATAGCCGCGCACCAGATCTACGTTGGTGCGCGCTACATCCTCTGAAAACTCCGAGGCACTGACACTGACGGGAGAAAACTGGCTCAGGTCAGTGTTGGGTCCGATACGTGTCGTTGACGGCACATAAAAATTATCCGGCAGGTCGCGGCCATCGACGACCGAGTTATGCCGGACCACGCAACCATCCCCCATCTCGCAATTGAACAGCACACTGTTGAAACCGATGAACACCCGGTCGCCAACACGGCATGGCCCGTGGACGATGGAGCGGTGGGCAATCGAAGTGTATTCACCAATGGTCACTGCCGCCCCGGACTTTGAATGTATGACTACGCCATCCTGAATATTGGAATTGGCGCCAATGCTGATGGGCTGCATACCGCCGTCCTTGTCTACTTCGTCGGCGCGGATAACGGCATATGGCCCGACGAATACGTTCTCGCCGATCACCACCTTGCCGCAGATGATGGCGGTTCTGTCGACGTATGCGGACTCTGCAATTTGCGGTAAATCGCCGGACGGATTTTTGCGGATCATCAGACTCTCCAGTTCCAGCGGCTTTCAGCGACGGCATCATGGCTGTGCAGACTTTCGGCGTGAACCACTTTCAGCATGAAGCCTTTCACCCCGGGAGCTGTCTTCAGTGCCACATTCAAGCGCCGCGCGGCATCTTCACAAAACATTAAATTCTGCCCATTGGCCAGAGCGAAGGCTTGTTCATCTGCGCGCTTCACCGCAGTTTGTACCGCAGTCCCCAGCGCTCGTTCTGCCTCATCAATGATCATTTCGATCGGCAAAGACTGTAGCTCGGAGCTCAGGTTGAGCTGCAGGCAAGCGGTGCTTCTTTGGCTATGGGGTGTTGCGACTATGCCTTGTGAACTGCCAAGCCAGGTTAATACATCGGCGTGATGCAGCGGCTGGTTGGCAAAGTCACTGACGAATTGTTGCTGAATTAACTGCCGGGCCAATGCCGCCGAGCACGGGCAGGTGGATGAATAGGTCACCTCAATTTTTAGTTCCACGTGGAACATTCCGTTTTTCAGAGATGCATCGATGCTCACCGGGTAACTCTTCCAGCCGCTTAAAGGGCTGACCAGTGCCGGCCGCTTTAGCAGCAATTGGGTGTGAATTCTCAGGTAGGCACAGATCGATAAATCATCGTGACTGTCGAGAAATCGCTGCAAAATTATTTTCAAAAGTAGAGGGTTCAGCTCCTGCGACTCTAGAACTTCTAACGCGAGATAAAGGCGCGACATGTGGATCCCGCGAGCTTCTCCATCATCCAGGCTAACGCCTGCATCGGCTGTTGCGGTGTGTCGCTGAGCGTTAATCAGCACGGGCAATGCGATCCCGCACATGCCGACCCATTCGAGGGGTAGAGATTGTCGGGCGTTTTGCGAGGCGATGTCCGGAAGGGTCAGGGCGTTCATTAGGGATTCCATCGAGTGAATGGCGAAACGTTACAAGATAACAATTCTAATGCTTTGTATTGTTATAATGTATCATTATCGGCGATCGGAAACGGTCGGCCTTAAAGCGGGCGCTTTGACCTGCTAACCCTGGTGAGGAACTCCCATGTCAAAACGTTTGCCGGTGACTGTGCTGTCCGGATTTCTCGGAGCAGGAAAAAGTACCCTACTCAATTACATTTTGCGCAATCGCGACAACTTGCGCGTGGCCGTCATCGTCAATGACATGAGCGAAATCAATATTGATGGTGGTGAGGTTCAGCGCGATGTGAGCCTCAATCGGGCCGAAGAAAAACTGGTCGAAATGAGCAATGGCTGCATCTGTTGCACCCTGCGTGAAGACCTTCTTGAAGAAGTCAGCAAGTTAGCCAAAGAGGGGCGGTTTGATTATTTATTGATCGAATCAACCGGTATTTCGGAACCCCTGCCGGTGGCAGAAACTTTCACTTTTCGCGACGATTCAGGCCAAAGCCTGGCCGATATCGCTCGCCTGGACACCATGGTCACTGTGGTCGATGGCCTGAGTTTTTTGCAGGATTACCAGGACTCGGAGAGCCTGGCATCCCGTGGAGAGACCCTGGGTGAAGACGATGAACGCTCAATAACCGATCTGCTAATAGAACAAATTGAGTTCGCAGACGTTATCTTGATCAGCAAAAGTGATCTCATCAGTAGCGCCGACCGCCTGGAATTAATCGCCATTCTTGAGCGCCTGAATGCCCAGGCCGAAATAATTCCGATGGTGATGGGTGAAGTCCCTCTGAAAAAAATCCTCAATACCGGCCGTTTTGACTTCGAGCGGGCAGCCCAGGCACCGGGCTGGTTACAAGAGTTACGCGGCGCGCATGTGCCGGAAACTGCGGAATACGGCATCGCTTCCACGGCTTATCGCGCGCGCCGGCCGTTTCACCCCGAGCGTTTTTTTAATTTTATTGATCGGCCCTGGACCAACGGCAAACTGCTGCGTTCAAAGGGCTTTTTCTGGCTGGCCAGCAAGTACCAGGAAGCAGGCAGTTGGTCCCAGGCCGGGGGCCTGATGCGCTATGGATTCGCCGGACGCTGGTGGCGTTTCGTGCCCCGCGATCAATGGCCAGAAGATGCACAAACCAGGGCTGAAATCCTGCAAAAGTGGTTGCCGGACACCGCAGACTGCCGTCAGGAGCTGGTGTTTATCGGTCAGCACATAGACTTTTTGCTGCTGACGGCGGAACTCGATGCCTGTTTGCTCTCGGATGCAGAAATGAGCTTGGGGGTCGAGGTGTGGAAGCAGCTGAACGATCCGTTTGGGCAATGGCACGAAGAGGTGGCCGGATGATGCAAACGCTCGCTCAAATTGCCCGCCCGGCGGTCGGTGACGTGCGGGGAACAAGCCCGGATGTGATGGCGAAAATTCTTCAGGATGACGTCAATATGACCATTTGGCAGCGTCAGTTGCCGGTCCAGATCACCGATTTTTCAGCTTTGTTACTTTCGCTGGATGAGCCTCTGGCGGACGCATTGGTGCTTGAAATGGCCGATGAAAAGGCCCGGCCGAACCTCAGCGGCCTTGCTTCAAGGTTCAACGATCTGGAGGGCTATGAGAGCTTTATTGCCGACATTTCCTGGCTCGTCAGTGCCTATGCCTGTTTGTTGGGCGCAAAACGCATTGGGCTGCGTCTGAGGGCTCTGGATAAAGCGATGTGCCCAAGATTTCATGTGGATCACGTGCCTGTACGACTTATTACCACTTACGCGGGGATAGGCAGCCAGTGGTTGAAGGAGGGCGTGATGGAGCGCTGTCAGCTAGGACAACCCCAGACCGAACCACTGGACTGTTGGTTAATTGAGCAAATAAATACCGGCGAGGTGGCATTGCTCAAGGGCGAAAAATGGCAGGGCAATGAGGGGGCTGGCCTGATCCATCGTTCGCCGGCATTGGCTCCGGGAGAGCGGCGGCTGATTTTGACCCTCGATTGGCTGGCCTGAGGCATATTGTTTACTTCGATCAATACAGAAGCCGGCAAAAATGTTGCACAACATTCCCACCCACCTGATTGCCGGTCCCCTGGGGGCCGGCAAAACCAGTCTGCTCCAGCACCTGATGACGCAAAAGCCTGAACACGAACGCTGGGCTGTACTGGTCAATGAGTTCGGTCAAATTGGCCTGGACGCGGCTTTAATGAGCCAGCAGGACGGTGCTGTCGCCATTGCCGAAGTGGCGGGTGGCTGCGTGTGTTGCGTCAATGGCGCGCCGTTTCAGATCGGTTTGAGCCGTCTTTTACGCAAGGCTCGTCCCGATCGATTGTTTATTGAGCCTTCCGGTCTGGGGCATCCGGCCCAAATCATCAAGCAACTCAGCGAGGCTCCGTGGCTGGGGGTTTTGGCGTTGCAGCCCTGTGTCATGGTGCTGGATGCACAAGCACTGGCCCAGGGAAAACCCCTGCCTCAAACCCAGAAAACGGCCCTGGAAATCGCCGGTTTAGTGGTCATGAATAAATCTAATAGTGTGCAAAACGAGCAACGTGAGCGAATTGCATATGACCTGCCAAAGTGCCCGATTGTATGGACCGAACATGGCCGAATCCCTTTAAATACGCTGCCTGCAGCCAATATGAATGTTATTCATGCTGTGGATAACTCGTTGATTTATAAGGATATTAATCAAATTGGCAGGGTGTTTTCCAGTCCCGATACCCCGGTTGTAATGACCCGGCTTGACCCTGAAGGGTGGAGTGCGGGGTGGTGCTGGCATCCGTCCCGGCAATTTGATCTGGGGCGGTTGCAGCAGTGGCTGGAAAGTCTGGATTGGCGTCGCGCCAAACTGGTTATCCATGGCTCTACGGGCTGGTTTTCAACAAATTCTGTGGATAACTGTGTTGCAGACTGGAAACCAAGTGAGTGGCGCAAGGATTCACGCATTGAACTCATTTTCGATCAGCCACAGGACGTGAATTCATTGCTGTACGGGCTGAAAAACTGCATCGAGTAGTCTTTTGCCCAGGCATGGTTGCCTGCTTGGGTCGATAACAGGGCGTTTCGGGCACATTTTGTGCTGGTAAAGTTGTCCTACAATCTTCGGCGCGAGCATGAATTATTCCCGGCTAAAATCCGGATCAAGCGTCTATTTCGGGGGTTCAGGGCTGGTTTTTGAAAAGTTATCCACAGGCATTTTACCTGCGATGTCTTGAAGGTAGTGGCTAACCGCAGGAGCAGTTTTCGGCAGCTCTTGCGGGCGCTTCGTCAGCCATCCGGGGTCAGTGACGGGTCTTGCTGTGGTCCTGGCGCCATTGGCTGAGTTCAATCACCTGGGCGCTGGGGATTTCGCTCGGTTCAGGTTCAGTTTTGAACGGGTAGGGCGGCAGTTCGATTTTTGCGCTATGGGCACCGAATTGCGTGATGGTCCCGGTGTGGCGTTGCTCGCCGGTTACCGTGAATTCAAAGTTATACACGCGCGCCAGGCGCTTGCGGCCGTTGGCATCGGCTACCAGACCGATTTTTTTAAGCGCGACGTTCTCATCCAGTAAATCGATATCAAGGTTTTTGCAGTGTTGTTTGACCCGCTCCAGCGCCCGTTCGCGCAGGCCGTGGTTGTGCCACAGCCAGGCAGCGCCAGTTGCCAGCAGCATCAGCACAAACATATTTCCAAGGGTCAGCATTAAGTGCGCTCCAACAGATTAGGTTCAGCTTAACTGCGTCTTCAGCCTGTCGTACAGGCTGCATTTAGCCGCATACTGCGTGGCTTGAATCCACCCGTAGTCTGGAATCCGGCATGAAACGTACACCTCATTTACTCGCCATCCAATCCCACGTGGTTTTCGGCCATGCCGGCAACAGCGCTGCTGTATTTCCCATGCAGCGCGTCGGGGTGAACGTATGGCCTTTGAACACGGTGCAGTTCTCCAATCACACCCAGTATGGTCAGTGGGCGGGGGAAGTGCTGGCTCCTGAACAAATTCCTGCACTGGTCGAGGGTATTGCCGCAATCGGTGAGTTGGGCAATTGCGATGCGGTCCTGTCCGGCTATCTGGGCAGTGCCGCGCAAGGGAGGGCGATCCTCAGTGGTGTGGCGCGCATTAAAGCGGTTAATCCGAATGCGCTGTACCTCTGCGACCCGGTAATGGGGCACCCTGAAAAGGGCTGCATCGTGCCCGAGGAAGTCAGTAGCTTCCTGCTCGAAGAAGCTGCCGCGATGGCGGATTTTTTATGTCCGAACCAGTTGGAGCTGGACAGCTTCTGCGGTCGTCATCCGCAATCACTGCTCGACTGTCTGGCGATGGCGCGCAGTTTGCTGGCACGCGGCCCGAAGGCCGTGCTGGTCAAGCACTTGTCATATCCCGGCAAGCCGGCAGAGAGCTTCGAGATGCTGCTGGTGACCGCTGAGGGTAACTGGCACTTGCGCCGCCCGTTGCTGGCCTTCCCGCGTCAGCCTGTGGGGGTTGGCGACCTGACGTCCGGATTGTTCCTGGCGCGAGTGCTGCTGGGCGACAGCCTGGTGGCTGCGTTTGAGTTCACGGCAGCGGCAGTGCATGAGGTGTTGCTCGAAACCCAGGCGTGCACCAGCTATGAGCTGCAACTGGTCAGGGCCCAGGACCGCATAGCCCATCCGCGCGTGCGGTTTGAAGCTGTGCCGATCAATCTGTAGGCACATCACAGATAATTTGTGGGAGCTGGCAAGCCAGCCCCCACAGCGTTCTGTAGCGCGTTATACCCCTTCGTGTTTCAACTCTCTGTAGCGCTGCTCCAGCTCCTGACGGATCTGGCGACGTTGCTTGCCCTGGATAAAACGGCGCCTGTCTTCGCTGTTCACCGGTTGCAAAGGCGGTACGGCCGCGGGTTTGCGGTCGTCGTCCACGGCTACCATGGTGAAGAAACAGCTGTTGGTATGGCGCACTGAGCGTTCACGGATATTTTCGGTGACCACCTTGATCCCGACTTCCATCGAGGTGTTGCCGGTGTAGTTGACCGATGCGAGGAAGGTGACCAACTCGCCGACGTGGATCGGCTCGCGAAAAATCACCTGATCCACCGACAGGGTGACTACATAACGACCCGCATAGCGGCTGGCGCACGCGTAAGCGACTTCATCGAGGTACTTGAGCAGGGTTCCGCCGTGAACATTGCCAGAAAAGTTGGCCATATCCGGGGTCATCAGGACCGTCATCGACAGTTGGGCGTTTCCGGGTTCCATAGCAGCAGGCTCGCGGTAGTGTTGCAGCAGTGAAATGGGTATCTCTGTGGATACTTGTCGATTTTTGAAACAGTAAATAACGGGACGCTACGGTTTTGGCTGCCGTCACGCTTATGTCCATCTGTTTCCATATATTGCACTGCCTTTCAGCTCGAAGTCGCAGTGTTAACCTGCAAAAACCCGTCAATCGGGAAATTCCTACATTTAAAACGGTGATTTGCACAGCTTAAGTAGCTGCGTCTGTCGTCTTGTTGCCTGGTGATAATTAAACAAGGAGCGTCAAGCCATGCATGCCATCAGTTTTATTCAGGATTTGGCAGTCATCATGCTGGTTGCAGGCGTGGTGACCATCCTTTTCCACCGCTTCAAGCAGCCCGTAGTTCTGGGGTACATCGTTGCAGGTTTTATTATCGGGCCGCACACCCCGCCATTTGGTTTGATCCACGACGAAGAGACGATCCGGATCCTGGCCGAACTGGGCGTGATTTTTTTGATGTTTTGCCTGGGGCTGGAATTTAGCCTGCGCAAACTGTTCAAGGTGGGGGCCACGGCTTTTATCGCAGCGTTTATGGAAATAACGCTGATGATCTGGATCGGTTACGAAATTGGTCGCTGGTTTGACTGGAACACCATGGACTCGCTGTTTCTGGGGGCCATTCTGGCCATTTCCTCGACCACCATCATCGTTAAGGCGCTTAACGACCTGAAGATGAAAAATGAGCGCTTCGCGCAGCTTATTTTTGGCGTACTGATCGTTGAGGATATTTTAGGTATCGGGATTATCGCGCTGCTTTCCAGTATTGCGGTCAGCGGCAGCGTCAGCCCCGAAGAGGTGTTTTCGACCGTAGGTAAACTGTCGTTGTTTATGATCGTGGCCCTGGTCATCGGGATTTTGTTGGTGCCGCGAGTGCTGGCCTATGTCGCCAGGTTTGAAAGTAATGAGATGTTGCTGATCACTGTGCTCGGGCTGTGTTTTGGCTTCTGCCTGCTGGTGGTCAAGCTGGAATACAGCATGGTACTCGGGGCCTTCCTGATCGGCGCGATCATGGCCGAATCTCGTCAGTTGCTAAAAATCGAGCGCTTGATCGAACCCGTGCGTGATTTGTTCAGCGCCATCTTTTTCGTCGCCATAGGGCTGATGCTCGACCCGGCGATTCTTTTGGAATACGCACTGCCGATCGTGGTGATTACCATCGCGGTGGTACTGGGCAAGATGCTTTCTTGCGGCTTGGGCGCGTTTATCGCAGGTAACGACGGACGGACGTCATTGCGGGTCGGGATGGGGCTGTCGCAGATTGGGGAATTCTCTTTCATCATCGCGGCGCTGGGGATGACATTGCAGGTCACCAGCAGCTTCTTGTACCCCGTAGCGGTCGCTGTGTCGGTGCTCACTACCCTGATGACGCCTTACCTGATTCGCGCCGCAGATCCACTCTCGTACAAGCTGGCGCAGGTCATGCCGAATCGCCTGTCCCGGGTTTTTGGGCTATATGGCGAATGGCTGCGCAGTATTCAGCCTCAGGGAGAGGGTGCGTTACTGGCGGCCATGATCCGGAAAATACTGCTTCAGGTGGGGGTGAATCTGGCTTTGGTCATTGCCATTTTCTTTGCTGGCGGATATTTCGCTCCGCGAATCGGGCGCTATCTACAGGGCTGGATCCTGGAGCCAAGCTGGCAAAAAGGCATGATCTGGGGGGCGGCCTTATTGCTCTCGCTGCCGTTTTTGATCGCGGCCTATCGCAAGCTTAAAGCGCTGTCGATGTTGCTGGCGGAGATGGGCGTCAAGCCTGAAATGGCCGGGCGGCACACCCAGCGCCTGCGTCGGGTGATCTCTGAAGTGATCCCGATTTTATCGTTGCTGGTGATTTTTCTGCTGTTGTCAGCACTGTCGGCGAGCATCTTGCCGACCAATGAATTGCTGATGGTGATTGCGGTAGTGGCGGCGGGGGTTGCAGCAGTATTGTGGCGCTGGTTTATCCGGATTCATACGCGCATGCAGGTGGCGCTGCTGGAAACTCTGGATAATCACAAGGAGGGGGGGCACTAGACAGTCGGTCTCTGCAGGAGCGAGCTTGCCTCGCGGTGCTGGCGACGCACTGAATTCAGTGCGGATGCCTTCGCGAGCAAGCCTGCTCCTGCAAAATAACCCGGGGCGTACAGCTATCAGCTTTCCAGCCAGACGTCCCGCGCCCAGTGCCAGACGGATTCCCACGTCTCTTCGGTAACCAGTTCTTCTTCGCCGGACCACAGCACCACGGTGCCGTCTTCCTCAACGCAGTAGTAGTCGTCACCGTCCTGACAAATCGGGATCAGGCTGCGATCTACACCGGCATCCCAAGCGGTCGCGGCTACATCAGGCAGATAGGTGTGGGACTGAGGATCGGTTACGGTGACCGGCTCCAGGCTGCCATACACCACGTCACTGACAGTCAGCAAAAACTCTCTGAATACGAACGGGATATCGATGAACAGTTGTTCTTCGATTTCCACCAATTGGTCTTCATCTGGCAGTTCCAGGGGCACTGGCACTGGCTCATTTTGTTCACGTAGTTGTTCGATGATCTCTTCCACGACCTCAATCCTCATGCTCTATGGCGCGGTTTATATGACGCGCTTTATACAGTAGCTCGTTATAAGTGCAATCGTGAAATGCAAAACCCCGGACAAGTCCGGGGTTTTGGTTACAGCGTGCAATGCCTGATGGATTAGCCGTTCTGGCGAATACCGGCAACCAGCCAAGGCTGGTTATCACCTTGCTGACGTTCCATGTTCCAGCTTTCGCTGAACGCTTCGCCCTGGTCAAAGCGCGAAGACTTCGACAGACCGCTGAAGGTCAGGGTCGCGATGGTTTTGTCAGCACGATCATCCAGGCCGTCCAGTTGAACGGTCAGGTTGTCGATGTAGGTCGACTGGAAGCCGTCACCCAGATCCGCACGCTCACGCTTGAGGAAGTCGAGCATTTGCGGGGTTACGAACTCGGCAATCTTGTCCATTTCGTTGGCATCCCAGTGCTGTTGCAGGGATTGGAAATGGTTGCGCGCAGCTTCCAGGAAGTTCTGTTCGTTGAACCAGGCCGGAGCGTTGATCACCGGACGTGCTGCAGGTGCAGCCGAGCCACCACCGAAGATCGAGGCTGCAGGCTTGGCATCGAACGCTTCGCGTTGCATTGGCGCGTGGCCTGCCGGGGCCATCATTTCAGACTGTTGCTTGCGGCGACGGGCGGCAATAAAGCGGAAGATCAGGAAGGCGATGACCGCCATGATCAGAATGTCGAAGAATTGCATGCCCTGGAAGCCGCCGCCCATGAACATGGAGGCCAGCAGGCCGCCAGCAGCGAGGCCGGCCAGAGGGCCGAGCCAGCGCGAAGCACCGCCGGCTTTGGCAGCTGCGCCCGCAGCAGCAGGGGCTGCGGCGGCTGGAGCGGCCTGACGCGTTTGATGGCTAGGGGCCGAACCAAAGCTCTTGCCGCCGCCGAAGCGTTTGGCGTTTGCGTCGAGACTCATCGTCAAACCGATGCACAGCGCCATGGCGATGCTAAGAAAACGTTTCATAAGGGGTTCCCATTTGTGGATGACACGCGCGCCATGTTGCACAGGTGAGGTATGGCTGGCTAGCGGTGAAGTGTTTCGGGCTTTTGCCTGTTTGGATGTAAGAGTTGGATTTTTTCAAAGCAGGAGGGCGGGAAATATCTTGTGGGAGTTGGCTTGCCAGCGATTACATGAACGCGGTGCATCAGGTGACCGCATTCGTTGTATCGCTGGCAATTCAGCTCCCGCAAGCGTCCAGGGCCAACCTATCTTATTCCTGAATAGCTGTAGGCCAGCTGTCAGACGGCTTCAAGTTTGGCGTAGCCCATCATCAGCCACTTGCTGCCCTCGGAGAAGTTCACCTGCACCCGCGCCTGTGCGCCTGCGCCCTCGAAGTTGAGGATGACACCTTCGCCGAACACCGCATGCTTGACCAACTGGCCGAGTTTGAATTCGGTTTCCGGGATCTCCGAACCACCGAACAGACTGCTGGCACTCTGCTTTTGACCGCCGCCGAAAGGACGACTGACACTGTTGGAAAGTCGAACTTCCTGAATCAGTCCTTTCGGCACCTCACGCACGAAACGTGAAACCTTGTTGTAGGTTTCGGCGCCGTACAGGCGACGGGTTTCGGCGTAGGTCATCACCAGGTTATGCATCGCCCGGGTGATGCCCACGTAGGCCAGACGACGTTCTTCTTCAAGGCGGCCGGGCTCCTCCAGGCTCATCTTGTGCGGGAACAGACCTTCTTCCATACCCACCAGGAAGACGTACGGGAACTCCAGGCCTTTGGCACTGTGCAGCGTCATCAGCTGGATGCCGTCTTCGTGCTCTTCGGCCTGGGTGTCGCCCGCTTCCAGCGACGCGTGCCCGAGGAAGGCGGCCAATGGCGACAGTTCTTCATCTTCGTCATTGTTTTCGAAGTTGCGTGCCGCGCTCACCAGTTCCTCAAGGTTTTCTACCCGGGCCTGGCCTTTTTCGCCTTTCTCCGCCTGGTGGTAGGCAATCAGTCCGCTTTGCTCGATGACGGTCTGGGTCATCAGATGCAGCGGCATCTCCATGACTTTTGCCGAAAGATTTTCGATCAGCTCGATAAAGCCGGTGATGGCGCCAGAAGCGCGACCGGGCAAAGCCTTGTTGGCGATGAGCTGGCGCATGGCTTCCCACATCGACACATCGCTGTGGCGTGCGTGCTCACGAATGGCCTCGACGGTTTTTTCGCCAATGCCGCGAGCCGGGACGTTAATCACCCGCTCCAGCGCCGCATCATTGCCACGGCCTTCAAGCAGGCGCATGTAGGCCATGGCGTTTTTAATTTCGGCGCGTTCGAAGAAGCGCTGACCGCCATAAATACGGTAGGGAATACGCTCGCGCAGCAACGCTTCCTCAAGCACCCGGGACTGGGCGTTGGAGCGGTACAGAATGGCGATATCGCTGTGGGAAAGACCGGTTTTCAGGGCGCTTTCGATGGTTTCGACTACATACCGTGCTTCGTCGTGCTCATTGAAGGCCGCGTACAAATTGATCGCTTCGCCTTCGCCGCCGTCGGTCCACAGTTCTTTGCCCATGCGCCCGGTGTTGTTGGCAATCAGGGCGTTGGCCGCTTTGAGGATGCCGGCACTGGAGCGATAGTTTTGTTCCAGACGAATGGTTTCGGCGTCCGGGAAGTCGGTTGAATACTGATAGATGTTTTCAATCTTGGCGCCGCGCCAGCCGTAAATCGACTGGTCGTCATCGCCCACCACCATCAAGCTGTCGCCGCCTTGGGCCAGGAGTCTGAGCCAGGCGTACTGAACGGCGTTGGTGTCCTGGAATTCGTCCACCAGAATGTGCCGAAAACGCTTCTGGTAATGCGCCAGCAGCCCCGGGTTGTCGCGCCACAGATCGAGGGCGCGCAACAGCAGCTCGGAGAAGTCGATCACACCGGCGCGCTGGCACGCGGCTTCATAGGCTTCGTAAATGTTGCGCATGGTGGCCAGGAACAAATCGCCGCTGGCCTGAATGTGTTTGGGGCGCAGGCCTTCATCTTTCTGGCCGTTGATAAACCATTGCGCCTGACGCACCGGCCAGCGCTGTTCATCGAGGCCCAGCTCGCGAATCACCCGTTTGACCAAGCGTTGCTGGTCATCGCTGTCGAGAATCTGGAAGGTCTGGCTCAGCCCGGCTTCTTGCCAGTGAGCACGCAACAGGCGGTGAGCCAGGCCGTGGAAGGTGCCTACCCACATGCCGGCCGGGTTGATACCCATCAACTGTTCGATGCGATGACGCATCTCGGCAGCGGCCTTGTTGGTGAACGTCACCGACAGTACGGAGTGGGGCGACGCGTTTTCGACCTGGATCAACCAGGCGATACGGTGCACCAGCACACGGGTTTTGCCGGAACCTGCGCCGGCCAGAACCAACTGACGCCCGACACTGGCCGTGACGGCCTGACGTTGGGCATCGTTGAGAGAATTTAATAATAGAGAGAGATCATCGCGCATCGGGCCATTCTAGGGGGAGCAGGCAAACCGGGCAAACCCCAATCCGTGTCGGGCATTGCTTTGCCGGTTGTGATGAAAAGCAGGGCCGGCAGTGAACGGAGTGTGCGGATGAATTCGTGCCGCTGTTTTCGTCTATTTGGTAGCAGGCGTTGCTTGTGTATGCTCGGGAAACTTTTTGGCTCATCCACTAATTAAGAATTTTGCCAATGATTCAGGGTTTTAGCTCGCTGGGTGGTGTTATTGGCATAGGGTCCGGTATTTTTCTGGCGCTGGTGGGTGTGCTCGGCTGGAAAATCAATCAGGACCGACACATACGTCGTCGGCATCACCAGAAGGTGTTTGAAGACCTGCAGCAAGCCAACGTCCTGAGTAAACAGCTCAATATCGAACTGGCGCGTGAAGTGGAGCAGCGGCGATTGGCCGCAACGGTGTTTGAAGCGGCCGGCGAAGGTATCGTGATTCTCGACCCGGCTTACAAAATGCTGGCGGTCAATCAGGCGTTTAGTCATATCAGTGGCTATGCGGTTGCAGAGCTGACCGGGCGCCGGGTTGATGAACTGGCCTGCAGCCGCGATGCCTGTCGTCATTTTCCAGCCATTCAGGCCTTGCTTGGCCTGCATGACAGCTGGCAAGGGGAGTTGGTTGAAACCCGCAAAAACGGCGAACTCTATCCTCAGTGGCTGCAACTCAAAGTGGTGCGCGACGGGGCCGGGAGTGTCAGTCATATCGTGGCCTTTATCAGCGACCTTTCAGCGCGCCGCATTTCTGAGGTGCGGGTGCGCCACCTGACCCATTTTGATGAGCTCACCGGTCTGGCCAATCGCCTTTTATTCAAGGAGCGTCTGGAGGAGGCCAGCCAGCGGGTGCGTCAAGGCTCGCGCAACCTGGCGCTGCTGCACATCGATCTCGACCGTTTCAAGCTGCTCAACGACAGCCTTGGGCATGAACTGGCAGACCAGGTGCTGCAGCAAGTGGCAGAGCGCCTCACCAAGGCCTTGCCCGAGGCCGACACCATTGCGCGCCTGTCGGGCGATGAGTTTGCTGTCCTGTTCGATACCTATGCAAGCCTGACCAGCCTGGCGCGGGTGGCCACCCGCTTGTTGAGCAAACTCAGCCGCCCGTTGCTGATTGATGGCCATGAACTGGTGATCAGTGCGTCGATGGGGATCAGCCTGTTGCCCGACAGCGCCCGAGACATTGCGACCCTGGTCAATCAGGCAAGCCAGGCCATGCAGCAAGCCAAGCACGTGGGCGGCGGTACTTTTCAGTTTTTTAGTCACAGTCTGCAACACAGTACCCTTGAGCGTTTTCAGCTGGAAAACCAACTGCGTAAAGCCATCGCCGAAGGCCAGCTCAACGTTTTCTATCAACCCAAGCTGTGCCTGCGTACGGGACGTCTGCATGCGGCCGAAGCGTTGGTGCGTTGGGACCATCCCCAGTTGGGCAGCGTGCCACCGAGCGACTTTATTGCCCTGGCTGAAGAGACCGGCCTGATCGGTGCCATCGGCGAGTTTGTGCTGCGCGAAGCCTGTCGTCAGGCCTGTGAGTGGCAACGTGCGGGGCTGGCTGCGATACGGGTTTCGGTCAACCTTTCGGGGCATCAGTTGCGCCAGGGCAAGCTGGTCAGCCTGGTGCGTCAGGTGCTCGAAGAAACCGGGCTGGCGCCGCACTGCCTGGAGCTCGAATTGACTGAAAGCCAGCTGCTGGACAATGTTGAACACGTCATCACGACCTTCCAGTTGCTCCATGAGTTGGGGGTGAAGCTGGCGATCGATGACTTCGGCACCGGTTATTCATCCCTCAGCTACCTCAAGCGGTTTGCCGTGGATTACGTGAAGATCGATCAAGTATTTATTCGCGGTGTCGGACGCTGCAGCGAAGACGATGCCATTACCATTGCGATTATTGCCATGGCCCACAGCCTGGAGCTCAAGGTGGTGGCTGAAGGTGTTGAAGATGAGGTGCAACTTGGGTTTCTCAGGAGCCAGGGATGCGACGAGGTTCAGGGTTACTTGATCAGTCGTCCGGTAAACGCCACGGCTTTAGGCGATTTGCTGCGCACCGGTGTCGTTGTTATGTAGTGTCAAAAAGAGCTACATGGCGGGAAGTACTGGAGCAGGACGATGTATTGGTTGGGCAGAAAGCGATTTCTTGTAGTATAACTACAAGATTGCTACATCCCCGGCGCCCGCCGCTTACAGACCGAGTCCTGCCCTTTGAACCTGCTGCAACATATCGCCCAGTCACGCCACCTGTTACGTAAATCGGAACTCAAGGTCGCCGATCACGTGCTGCTTGATCCTGCGGCTGTAATGCACAGTTCCATGGCTGATCTGGCTCACAGCGTCGGCATCAGTGAGCCCACGATCGTGCGTTTTTGCCGCGCGATTGGCTGCTCCGGGTTTCAGGACCTGAAACTCAAGCTGGCCCAAAGCCTGGCCGCAGGCGCCAGCTTTGGTCAGTTCGCGATTCATGAAGACGACTCGGTTGCCGATTACAGCCTGAAAATTTTCGACACCACACTGCACACCTTGATGGACGTGCGCGAAAAGCTCGACCCGGTAGCGTTGCAGCAAGCCGTGACGGCCATGTCCCAGGCCCAGCGGGTCGAGTTCTATGGTTTTGGTGCCTCTGGCGCTGTAGCGGCGGATGCCCAGCACAAGTTTTTCCGCCTGCTGCTGACCGCTGCTGCCTACTCTGACCCGCACATGCAGGCGATGTCGGCCGTAACCCTGAAGCCTACTGACGTGGCGATTTGCATCTCACAGTCCGGCCGCTCCAAAGACCTGCTGATCACTGCCAACCTGGTGCGCGAAAGTGGCGCCACCCTGATCACGTTGTGCCCAAGCCAAACGCCCCTGGCCGAGCTTTCGACCATCAACCTGGCGATCGATGTTCACGAAGACACCGAAATCTATACCCCGCTGACGTCGCGTATTGCCCACCTGGTGGTGATTGACGTGCTGGCGATGGGGGTTGCCATGGCCCGCGGTCCGAGCCTGGTCAACCACCTCAAAAGCGTTAAACGCAGCCTTCGCAGTCTGCGCCTGTCACCCAAGTCGCTGAAAAGCCACGACGATTAAGCGCCGTACAATCACTGCAGGAGCGAGCTTTTGATCTTTAAAAGATCGCGAGGCAAGCTCGCTCCTGCAGATAAGGCACTTTGTCAGCCTTCATTTTCCTGTCATCCCCCTTTCGCCAAGTCGTCATAAACAAAGTCCATCGTGAAACTCCCGTACACGCCTTGGGAGACTCGAAATGGCCCAGCCTTACGAAGAACGCAACAGCGCCGTCAAAACCCGTCGTCAGCAAGAAGACCAGCGGCGCATGGCCTTCCGTCGTGCGATTGAAGACCGTACGAATCAGCGTCAGTTGAGTATGGAAACTGCCGATTATCCCGACCTCAACTCGCTTAACTACTGGCAGGCTATTTCGGCAAGTGACCGTCGAAACGCTCAACCAGTGCGCTGATTTGCAGGCGTTCACTGCGAATAAAGTCCAGAAAAGCATGGGCCACCGGTGACAGGCGCTTGGCTTTGGCCTGCACCACGCACCAGCTGCGATACAGCGGCAACTCCTCGACCGGCAGCTCGCGCAGCAGTCCGGTCGCCAGCTCCAGGCTGACGGCGTGGCGCGTCAACAGCGCCACTCCCAGCCCGGCCACTGCGCATTCACGCTGGGATTCGTTCGATGCCACTTCCAGTGTGTGATTGAAGTGCACGCGCTTTTCCTTGAAATATTCTTCGCAGGCCATGCGCGTGCCCGATCCCTGCTCGCGCATCAGCAGGGTGTAAGGCTCCAGATCCTGTAAACGTAACGGGCCCAGAGCGCACAGCGGGTGGTCCGCCGGGACCACGGCAACAATCGGGTTATTCAAAAACGGCAAAAATTCCAGGCCCATGTCTTGCGGCACCATCGACATGATCACCAGGTCGTCGCGGTTGTCCGACAGCCTGCGCACAGCCTGTGCGCGATTGACCACGGTGAGCTGCAAATTGACTTCCGGATGCTGGCGCTTGAATGCGGCAAACAGGTGCGGGACGAAATACTTGGCGCTCGATTCGACCGCCAGTTTCAGCTGCCCCTGCAGTGACCCCAGCATGTCGGAAAGCTGCATATCGAGATTTTCCAGGCGCCCGAAAATATCTCGACTGGCCAGCTGAAGCGCTTCAGCGGCCTCGGTCATGTACAGCTTTTTACCGACGTAATCGAATAAAGGCTGCCCGATCAGCTCTTCCAGCTGCCGAATTTGCAGACTGACGGCGGGTTGAGTGAGAGACATTTCTTCAGCTGCACGGCTGTAAGAGCGCAGATCGCAGACTTCGTTAAAAACTTGAAGCTGCCTAAAAGTGATACGCATCAATGACTTACGCATTTTTTGTAAGTTATCCGGCTGAGCAAGTCATTCAACTATAAGTCTTTGCTTATGCATCACCCAAGAAATATTGATTTTTGTTTATCTCTGCGTGGGTCTAGTGTGAGCCCACAACGGTTCAGACACATTTGGACACGTGCCGACCTGGTCTAGCAGGTCGTTTGTTCCATAGGCTTTAGGAAAACTCCAAGTGATAAAAAAGATCCTGATCGCCAACCGCGGAGAAATTGCCGTCCGCATCGTGCGTGCCTGCGCCGAGATGGGTATCCGCTCTGTTGCGGTCTATTCCGAAGCTGACCGGCATGCCTTGCACGTCAAGCGCGCCGATGAAGCGCACAGCATTGGCGAAGACCCGCTGGCCGGCTATCTCAACCCGCGCAAGCTGGTGAACCTGGCCGTTGAAACCGGTTGTGATGCCTTGCATCCCGGTTACGGTTTTCTGTCAGAAAATGCCGAACTGGCTGACATTTGCGCCGAGCGCGGAATCAAGTTCATTGGTCCGTCCGCTGAAGTCATTCGCCGCATGGGCGACAAGACCGAAGCGCGCCGCAGCATGATCAAGGCCGGTGTGCCGGTTACTCCGGGCACTGAAGGCAACGTTGCCGATATTCACGAGGCACTGATCGAAGGCGAGCGCATCGGTTACCCGGTGATGCTTAAAGCCACATCGGGTGGCGGCGGTCGCGGGATTCGTCGTTGCAACAGCCGCGAAGAGCTTGAACAGGCATTCCCCCGGGTTATCTCCGAAGCCACCAAAGCCTTTGGCTCGGCTGAAGTGTTTCTCGAAAAATGCATCGTTAACCCCAAGCACATCGAGGCGCAGATTCTCGGCGACAGTTTCGGCAACGTGGTGCATCTGTTCGAGCGTGATTGCTCGATCCAGCGCCGCAACCAGAAGCTGATCGAAATCGCCCCAAGCCCGCAGTTGACCCCGGAGCAGCGCGCCTACATCGGCGACCTGTCCGTGCGCGCAGCCAAGGCGGTGGGTTACGAGAACGCCGGTACCGTGGAGTTCCTGCTCGCCGAGGGCGAGGTGTACTTCATGGAGATGAATACCCGGGTGCAGGTCGAACACACCATCACCGAAGAAATCACCGGCATCGACATTGTTCGCGAACAAATTCGCATCGCCTCCGGCCTGGCCCTGTCGATCAAGCAGGAAGACATTCATCACCGCGGCTTTGCCCTGCAATTCCGGATCAATGCCGAAGACCCGAAAAACAATTTCCTGCCCAGCTTCGGCAAGATCACCCGTTACTACGCGCCCGGCGGGCCTGGCGTGCGTACTGACACGGCGATCTATACCGGTTACACCATTCCCCCGTATTACGACTCCATGTGTCTAAAACTGGTGGTGTGGGCGCTGACCTGGGAAGAAGCGATGGACCGTGGTTTGCGCGCCCTCGACGATATGCGTCTGCAGGGGGTCAAAACCACCGCCGCCTATTACCAGGAAATTCTGCGTAACCCGGAATTCCGTAGTGGCCAGTTCAATACCAGCTTCGTAGAAAGCCACCCTGAACTGACCAACTATTCGATCAAGCGCAAACCCGAAGAGCTGGCCCTGGCCATCGCCGCCGCCATTGCCGCCCACGCAGGCCTGTGAGGAATATTTTCATGTCCAATAAGATCTTTGTAACTGACACCATCCTGCGTGATGCTCACCAGTCGCTGCTGGCCACCCGCATGCGCACTGAAGATATGCTGCCGATTTGCGACAAGCTCGACAAAGTCGGCTACTGGTCGCTGGAAGTCTGGGGCGGCGCCACCTTTGATGCCTGCGTACGCTTCCTTAAAGAAGACCCGTGGGAGCGTCTGCGCCAGTTGCGCGCAGCCTTGCCTAACACGCGCCTGCAAATGCTGTTGCGTGGCCAGAACCTGCTCGGCTACCGCCACTACAGCGATGATGTGGTCAAAGCCTTCGTTGCCAAGGCGGCGGTTAACGGCATCGACGTATTCCGTATCTTTGACGCCATGAATGACGTGCGCAACCTGCGCGTCGCCATCGAGGCGGTCAAGGCGGCTGGCAAGCATGCCCAGGGCACCATCGCCTACACCACCAGCCCGGTGCACACCACCGAGGCCTTTGTGGCCCAGGCCAAACAGATGGAAGCCATGGGTTGCGACTCGGTGGCGATCAAGGACATGGCCGGCCTGCTGACGCCGTACGCCACGGGCGAGCTGGTCAAAGCGCTGAAGGCTGAAATCGGCCTGCCGATCTTTATCCACTCCCATGACACTGCCGGTCTGGCCGCCATGTGCCAGCTCAAGGCCATCGAAAACGGTGCCAGTCATATCGACACCGCGATCTCCAGCTTCGCATGGGGCACCAGCCACCCGGGCACCGAGTCGATGGTTGCCGCCCTTAAAGGCAGCGAATACGACACTGGCCTCGACCTGGCGCTGCTGCAGGAAATCGGTCTGTACTTCTACGCCGTGCGCAAAAAATACCACCAGTTTGAAAGCGAATTCACCGCGGTCGACACCCGGGTTCAGGTCAATCAGGTGCCGGGCGGGATGATCTCCAACCTCGCCAACCAGCTCAAAGAGCAGGGCGCGCTGAACCGCATGAGCGAAGTGCTGGCCGAAATCCCGCGTGTGCGTGAAGACCTGGGCTTCCCGCCGCTGGTCACCCCTACCTCGCAGATCGTCGGCACCCAGGCGTTTTTCAACGTACTGGCCGGCGAGCGCTACAAAACCATCACCAACGAAGTGAAGCTCTACCTGCAGGGCGGCTACGGCAAAGCGCCGGGCGTGGTCAACGAGCAGTTGCGTCGTCAGGCCATCGGCAACGAAGAGCTGATCGACGTGCGTCCAGCGGACCTGCTCAAGCCGGAAATGGTCAAGTTGCGTGGCGAAATCGGCGCGCTGGCCAAGTCCGAAGAGGACGTGCTGACCTACGCCATGTTCCCGGATATCGGTCGCAAGTTCCTCGAGGAGCGTGCTGCTGGCACCCTGGCGCCGGAAGTGCTGCTGCCTATTCCTGAAGCGGGCGGCGTGAGCAGCGCCGGTGGCGAAGGCGTACCGACCGAGTTCGTGATCGACGTCCACGGTGAAAGCTATCGCGTCGACATCACCGGTGTGGGCGTCAAGGCTGAGGGCAAGCGCCACTTCTACCTGTCCATCGACGGCATGCCCGAAGAAGTGGTGTTCGAGCCGCTCAACCAGTTCGTCGGCGGTGCATCCAGCAAACGCAAGCAGGCCAGCGAGCCGGGGCACGTCAGCACTGCCATGCCGGGCAACATTGTCGATGTACTGGTCAAGGTGGGCGACACCGTCAAGGCTGGCCAATCGGTACTGATTACCGAAGCGATGAAAATGGAGACCGAAGTACAGGCCGCCATCGCTGGCAAGATCCTCCTCATCCATGTGATCAAAGGCGATCGCGTCAACCCGGGCGAAATCCTGATCGAAATCGAAGCCTGATACCGCCTTTGATCCAAACGCTTTAAACCTCGGGGGAGCATGTGCTCCCCTTTTTTTTGCCTGCAATTTGAGGTGCGTACAGACCTGCAGGAACGAGATTGCTCGCGGGGTTTGTCAGCTCATCACCCATAAGGGCTGAGTGGCGGGTGCAGAAATGACCCGGTTAAACCCCCGTAAAGTTTTAACCCCTTCCAGACACAAAAACGCCCGACAGTCCTTGTCGGGCGCATTGATCAAATTTTATACAGTTGCTGCCCTGCATTCTTCCAGAGACTTGATCTGGCCACTTTCTGGTTGGTTATCCAGTGCCAGCCATTTTTCAAAGCCTGCCGCTATAGCGGGCCATTCCGTACCGATAATGCTGTACCACGTGGTATCACGGTTTTTGCCTTTAACCACCATATGCTGGCGGAAGACGCCTTCGTATGTGTACCCGAGTCGTACTGCAGTACGTTTCGATCTGGCGTTGTCATTGTTGCACTTCCACTCCAGACGTCGATTGCCCAGGGCGAAAGCCTCCTTGGCCAGCAAGTAGACCGCCTCGGTACTTTTCGGCGAGCGCTGCATCGGCGCGCCGAACGTGACGTGGCCGATCTCTATGCGTCCGTGTTCGGCAACAATGCACATCAGGCTGATGGTGCCCTGGGCCTGGCCACTGGCCTGATCGACGACGGTATAGAAGTGCGGGTCGCGGCTGGCCGCGTTGTTCTGCAGCCAGGCATCAAATGCCGGGCGTTCATTGAAAGGCCCGTACGGCAAGTAATCCCACAGCTTGGGATCGCCCTCGGGGCCTTGTAAGGCTAGCCATAATTCATCGCCATGACGGGCCGGGTCGAGCTTTTCCAGACGAATGAAGCGTCCTTCGAGTGTTCGCGTATCCGGGGTTCTGGCTGGCTGCCAATGTTGTAGATCTTCAGGCATTGCGCGTTCCTTTCATGACAAGGCTTTGCGAAATTGAATAAAGCCGGGGCGCTCGGCTATTCGCTCATAGAGCTGAATGGCGGTAGCGTTGGTCTCGTGGGTCAGCCAGTGCACCTTGGCGCACTGATTGTCTTTGGCGGTGGCGTATACATGCTCGATCAACAAGCGCCCGGCACCGGTGCCGCGCACCTGGGGGCTGACAAACAGGTCTTGAAGGTAGCAGGAGTTTCCAATGCTCCAGTTGGAGCGGTGATAAATGAACTGCACCATGCCTACAGCTTCGTTGCCCTTCCAGGCGAGCGCCAGGTGGGTCGGTTCGGCCGGGTCGAGAAAACGCTCCCAGGTCGACTGGCTGACTGCGGCGGGCAGTTCGGTTTTATAGAAACTCAAATACGCCTGCCAGAGCGGCAGCCATTGATCGTGATCGGCGGCGCTGGCGGGTTTGATCTGCAGTGGCTGAGCCATGTTGCTATTCCTTAGCAATTAATTGAGCGAGGGCGTGGTCTTGCGGGTTGTTGCTGGCCAGCAGTCCATTGCGCACACCGGTCTGGTCGGCGGCGCTGCGGTTCTGGCTGAGTTTGCGTTTACCGTTGAGGCGGGTGATCGGCAGGCTGAAACCCACAATCGCCTTGAGCATGCTGTCGATGTAATCCCGGGGGGCGTCGCTGACGGACCACGGCTCGGCGCGACCGGCTTCGTGCTTGTTGCTCAGGCGACTGACCAGGGCCAGCAGGCGCTCGGCATCATCGAACACCTGGGCCTGGCCGTAGGCGTGAACGGCAAGGTAGTTCCAGGTGGGTACGGATTTGCCGTCTTCAGCTTTGCTGGGGTAGAAGGACGGACTGACATAAGCCTGCTCCCCGGCAAAAATAACCAGCGCCTCGGCGCCTTGCGCAAGTGCCTGCCAATGCGGGTTGGCACGGGCAAGGTGGCCATACAGCGTGCCGTTGGGGCCTTCGTCCGGGTTCAGCAGCAGTGGTACATGGCTGGCGACCAGGCCCTGGCTGCCATGGGTCACAAGCACGGGCAACGGGGTGGCCTGCATCTGCTGATGCAAGAGGTGAATGTCACTTTCTGCGAAGGCGCGGGGCACGTACATAGAAATTTTCCTTGGCGAATGACTGCATCCTAGGCAGGCTATTGGCTCGTTGTAAGAGCCATTAATGGTCATTTTTATAGGTCCAATCCATGCCGGATTCAGCGCTGTCCATCGCCTTCAACCCTGCCGGTATCGAGCTTGATCCAAAAAAAGGCCTGACCCGCCAGCTCTATCAGGCATTGCGCCAGCGGGTACTGGATGGCCGCCTTGGCAGTGGCTCGCGGTTGCCGGCGAGTCGCGATCTGGCGCTGGCGCTCGGCATCTCCCGAAACAGCGTGGTACGGGCCTATGACCAGTTGTATGCCGAGGGCTTTCTCGAGGGGCGAATCGGTGATGGCACTTATGTCGCGCAGTTGCCGGAAAAAGCCCTCCCGCGAAAAAAGTTGTCCACCAACTTGTCCACAGGGTTTTCAACAGGCTTATCCCCAGGGTTATCCACAAAAAAGGCTGATTTACCTGTAATTACGTCCAGTAAAGTTATCCACAGCACTGCTTTGGACAGGGTTGGCCAGCACTCGCTTGACCTTCCTCCGAGCGGAGTTCCGCGGGCTTTCCGGGTGGGGGTGCCAGCCTTTGACTTATTCCCTTTCGAGGTCTGGAGCAAGCTGCAGGCGGCTTTTTGGCGTAAGCCGGACTTGCAGCAGCTGTGTTATGGCAATCCGGCAGGGGATGAGCGGCTGCGTGAATTAATTGCCGTCTATTTGCGCACATCCCGTGGTTTATCGTGCTCGGCCGATCAAATTTTGATCACCAGTGGCGCGCAGCAAGGAATTAGCCTTTGTGCACAGCTGCTGGTTGAGCCTGGCGACGGGGTGGCGGTCGAGAATCCCGGCTACCGCGCAGCGGCCCATGCCTTTGCGATTGCAGGGGCAAAAATGCAGGGCATAGCGGTCGATCAGGAGGGTATGGATTGCTCGGCACTCAAGCAGTTGAATAACTGCCGGCTGGCCTATGTGACGCCATCCCACCAGTACCCGACGGGTGTCACCATGAGTCTGGCCAGGCGCCTTGAGTTGCTGGACTGGGCCGAGCGCAACCAGGGCTGGATCATCGAAGACGACTACGACGGCGAGTACCGTTACTGCGGGGCCCCGCTGGCCCCGTTGGCGGCACTGGACCGTCAGGGGCGGGTGATCTATGTCGGTACCTTCGGCAAAGTGGTGTTCCCGGCCTTGCGTCTGGGGTACCTGGTCTTGCCCAAGGGTTTGATTGAGCCTTTCGCCCGGCGGCGCTCCCTGGATATGCGGCATTCGGAGGTCAGTACCCAGGCCGTGATGGCCGAATTCATGGCTGCCGGGCACTTTCAGCGGCATATCCGGCGCATGCGGCGTGCGGCCTTGAGCCGGCGTAATGCATTGTTGGCAGATTGGCCCCAGGGAATAGCAGGGATGGGGCCGGTGCCGAGCATTGCAGCGGGGCTGCATGTGACGGTGCCGGTCATAAGTTTCGAGCGCGAACAGCAATTGCTGGCTCAGGCCAAAGCGGCCGAGGTGGAGATCAACGGTTTGAGTGGCTACTGGCTGCAAGACTCGAGTGTGCCTGTGGATAAACGTGCAGGGCTGGTGCTGGGTTTTGCCGCGGTGCCTGAGGCCGATATCAAGGCAGCGCTGGCCCGCCTGGGCAAGGTCTGGGTGTAGGAGCGAGCTGTTGGTTGCTGCGCGGTAAAGCTCGCTCCTGCAGGTTCGGGGGCTTATCGGGCGCTTTCGAACCCCTCGAGCACATTGACCGCATTGATCCCGATTTCTTCTACCGCGTAGCCACCCTCCATCACGAACAGCGTCGGTTTGCCCAGACGTGCAATACGTTCGCCCATGCGCAGATAGTCCGGGCTATCGAGTTTGAACTGGGAGATAGGGTCGTTCTTGAAGGTGTCCACGCCCAGAGAAACCACCAGCACATCAGCGTCGTAACCTTCGATTTCGCCACAGGCCAGTTCCAGCGCCGCGCTCCAGCGCTCCCATGCCGACCCGGCCGCCAGCGGATAGTTGAAGTTGAAGCCTGCACCCGGACCTTCGCCCAGTTCGTCTTCATAGCCCAAAAAGAACGGGAATTCGGCTTCGGGATGGCCGTGGATCGAAGTGAACAGTACGTCGTTGCGTTCATAGAAAATCGACTGCGTACCGTTGCCGTGGTGATAGTCCACGTCGAGGATCGCCACTTTTTTACCACCCTGGTCCAGGAAGGCCTGAGCGGCAATCGCGGCATTGTTGAGGTAGCAATAACCGCCCATCAAATCGCCTGCGGCGTGGTGCCCCGGTGGACGGCACAGGGCGAAAGCACTGGGGGCGCCGTTCTGGATGGCGGCCTGGGCGGTGAGTGCAACCTGGGCTGCGCTATAGGCTGCGCGCCAGGTGCCCGCTGTAATCGGGGCGCCGCCATCGAAACTGTAATAGCCGAGTTGGCCGTGCAAGCTGGCAGGCACTATGGCGCGCAGGGTGCGGGCAGGCCAGGTGTAGGGCATCAAGTCGCCGTCAAGACCCTGCTCGGCCCAGCGCGCCCAGGCGCCCTCGAAAAAATCCAGATATGCCGCGCTGTGCACACGCAGGATCGGATCGCGTCCGAAGTCTTGCGGGGCTTGCACCGGCCCCAGCTCACGGGTTTGAACGCGCTGCAGAATATGGTCGGCGCGGGAGGGCATTTCAAAGCAGGGCATCAGTTGCCCGTCTATCAATTCACAACGGCCATGATGCAGATGGTGATCGTCCGAGTAGATAGTCAGCATTTTTCTTGTTCTCCGTAGGCTAGAGCGTTGGCCTACAGTCTTGCGGCAGCGGTGGTTTCAGAGAACGGCAGGAGCGGCCAAAAGGGGATAAATATGGCCGAAATCACTGACCGAAATTCGCCCCCTGAACCACTGAAACCTGTAGCAGCGAGCTCTTCCATGTCGCGATCAAGAGCTCGCGAGCAAGCTCGCTCCTACGGTTTTATTACGCGCGGAACTGGCTGGGTGCGACACCGCTCCAGCGTACAAACGCGTGGCGAAAACTCGCGGTTTCGCTAAAGCCCAGGGTTTCGGCAATCCGATAAATCGGCCATTCGGTTTCGTGGAGCAACAGCTTGGCGCGCTCGAAGCGCAATTCGTCGAGCAGCCCCTGATAGCTGCATCCGGCGTCACGCAGGTGCCGGCGCAAAGTACGTGGCGAGCAGGTCATCTGCTCGGCCAGGCCCTCCAGCCCCGGTGCTGCATGCAGTTGGCCGGCGAGCAGCTGGCGGATGCGTGACAGCCAGGTCTGACGGCCGGTGAACTCCAGGTTTTGTTTGCGGCAGCGCACGGCCATCGCCTGGTGGGTGATGGCATCGGCCAGCGGCAGAGGGTGATCGAGCCAGTGTCTGGCAAAGGCAAAGCCGTTGTCCTGAGCCTCGAACGTGCGTGTGCAGTCGAAGGTGCTGTCATAGCTTGCGTGATAGTCCGGCTTGCTATGGGCGAAGCGGGCGGCCAGCAGGGGTAACGGCTGCCCCAGCAGGTCCTGGCAAATAACGGTCAATGACACCAGGCAAAGTTGTGCATTGAACACGGCCAGCTGCGGATTTTCGTGATAGTGGTCAGCGCAGAACCACACGTGTTCGCCTTCGACCCTGAGGCTGAGCTCGAAAAGTGTTCCCAGTAGCGCCGGATAGCGCAGGGCCAGGCGTAAAGCGTCACCTAAGGTGGCACTGGTGAGCATGGCATAGCCGAGCATGCCGTAGGACGACACATGCATGCGTCGCCCCAGCTCAAGGCCTATTTCGCGGCGCAAGGCCACGGCGTTGGCGCACACCTGCATTTCCTGGCTGGCGGTAATGCGCGTGTCGGCGCGGCTCAGATCGGCAGCCCGAATGCCACTGCCGGCCAGCAATGCTTCGCAGGACAGGCCTTCGGCCTCGAAGGTGCTGAGTACCAGCGATACAGCGTTGAGGGTAGTGAGGTGGGAGTGCAGCATGTTGGCTTCCTGCATGAGGGTGCAGGAAGCGAGCAAGTTGTGTGCCGGGGTGTGAAATAGATCCCGATGTAGCTCTGTACTCTGACGCTGTAGGAGCGAGCTTGTCTCGCGATCTTTTGATTTTTAAAAAGATCGCGAGGCAAGCTCGCTCCTACAGATGGAAGGGGAGCTGGTTACGCCAGCTCGCCGCACAGATCCAGCTCGACCAGCTGACGCACTTCTGCCAGGGGCAAATCGGCCCCCAGTAATGCGTGCAGTTTGCCGAACGCCGCTTCCCGGGTCATGCCGCCGCCCGAGAGCACGCCGGCTTCACGCAAGCGGCTGCCCGCTTCGTACACGTCCAGTTCCACGCCACCTTCATGGCATTGGGTAATGGCGACCACCACTATGCCGTTTTGCTGCGCCCGTTGCAGGCTGGCGAGGAAGGCCGGATTGTCGCTGGGGCCGGTGCCGCTGCCGAAGCACTCCAGCACCAGCGCCTCAATCCCGCTATTGAGCAGGGCATCCAGTTGCGCCGCGCCAATCCCCGGGACCAGTGGCAGTACGCCGACACTGGCTTCGTGCCGGGGCTGGCGATACATCAGCTCACCCGGCAAGGTATTGGCCTTGGGGGTACCGCCATTGCGCTTGAGCGCGACAAACGGGTTGCGTCCGAAGCTGCGCACTTTGGCGCAGCGTGTCGGTGCCAGCAACGCGCCGTGGAAGTACAGCTGCACGCCATGGGGCTGGCCTTGCCCCAGTGCGCTCAATGCACCGCTGACGTTTTCCCAGGCATCGCTGTCGGGCACACCCGCAGGCAGCATGGAGCCGGTGAACACTACCGGCGCCGGCAACCCCAGCAGTTGAAAGCACATCGCCGCTGCGCTGTAGGCCAGGGTGTCGGTGCCATGCAGGACCAATACCGAATCGCAGTCATCCTGTTCAACGGCTTCGATGATCGCGGTGCGCAGGCGCAACCAGTAGGCGGGCGTCATGTTGGCGCTGTCGATCAGTGGGCTCATCTCGCGAAAGCGCCACTGCGGTACTTGCAGCTGTGGCTGGCTGGCGAGGTAATCAGCCATGCGCGCTTCAAAGCCCGATGCCGGGGCCAGGCCGTTGGCGCTGGCTTGCATGCCGATGGTGCCGCCGGTGTAGAGCACCATGACGCGCTGGGCTGGGTGATGGGTGGCTGCAGTCATTTATGAGTCTCCATAAGCAAAAACGCGGCGGTTCTGATTAGAACCGCCGCGTGAGTGTCAGCGTTTTGTTTCTTCGCTCGTGACGGCCGGTCGTGGCGGCCAGGCCTTGAGGTCCAGATCCAGATCCGGGAATTTACTGGAATCGAACACCGGTGTCTTGATCCCTGCGCGACGTTGGTCGTCGTAGTCCTTGAGCACGCGCATGCAGACCTTGAACAGCATCGCCAGGGCGACCAGGTTGACGAACGCCAGCATGGTCATGGCGATATCGGCGAAGGCGAAGACGGTTTGCAGGTTTTCAATCGAACCCCAAAAAATCAGCACCAGTACCAGCACGCGATAACCGATCAGTGCCTTGCGGCTCTCACCGACCAGGAAACGCAGGTTGTTTTCACCCAGATAGTAGTTGTAGAGCATCGAGGTGAAGACAAACAGCGCCAGGGCCACGCTGATAAACACACGGCCCCATTCGCCGACGACGGCCGCCAGGGAGTTCTGGGTCAGGGCGATGCCGTCCCCTTCGAAGCCCGGGGTGTAGAAGCCGGACAGCAGGATCAGCAGCGCGGTGCAGGTGCAGATCACAAAGGTGTCGAGGAATACGCTGAACGCCTGAACCACGCCCTGGGCGATAGGGTGCTCGACATCGGCCACGGCGGCTACGTTCGGAGCACTGCCCAGGCCGGCTTCGTTGGCAAATACGCCACGCTTGACGCCCATCACGATCGCGCTGCCGATCAGCCCGCCAAACACCGGATCGAGGCCGAAGGCGCTCTTGACGATGTGGCCCAGCATGGCCGGCACGTGGTCGAATTGCAGCACGATCACGTAGAGGGTGACTGCGATGTAGGCCAGGGTTTTGACCGGTACCAGCAGGTCGGCAACCGAAGCGATACGTTTGATGCCGCCGATAAACACCAGCCCCAGCAGGATGGCGATGGCCAGGCCGGAGTAATTGACCTCAAAGCCGAAGGCGTCTTGCAGCGAGTGGGTTACGGCGTGGGCTTGCAGGCCCATAAAGGCAAAACCGAAGGTGATCAGCAGCAGCACGGCCATCAGCTTGCCCATCCAGATTTTGCCCAGGCCGTACTTCATGTAGAAGGACGGGCCGCCGCGCAGTTGGCCTTCAGCGTCGCGACGCTTGTACAGCTGGCCCAGGGAACATTCGATCAGGCTGCTGGACATGCCGACCAGTGCGGTCACCCACATCCAGAACACGGCACCGGGGCCGCCCAGGGTCACGGCAATGCCGACGCCGGCGATGTTGCCCGCACCCACACGGCCCGCCAGGCTCAGCATTAATGCCTGAAACGAGCTAAGTTCGCCGGCGCTGCTGCGCAGGCTGTCTTTGAAGACCGAAAACATGTGCAGGAAGTAGCGAAACTGTACGAAACGCGAGCGGATCGTGAAGTAGCCACCGAGCCCGACCATGAGCACGATTAGCACTTTCCCTGAGAGGAAGTCATTGATGACTTCAAGCATGGATTATTCCTCGCTGTTTTTATCTGATGGCAACACGGCCGAATCAGGATCGCTCATTACGCCCGGCAAGACAGGGCATAAAAGTAGGCGATCAAGGGAATCCCGGCCATGTTGCTGCTTGGTTTACGATGCTGTTTCCGCACTGTCGGTGGCCGCTGTTGCAGGGCCCACGCACGGGAAGAGGGCCGGCACTATACCTAGGAGTGTTGGAAGCGTCTGCATAAGTGATTGATTTTTCATGTGCGAGTCGTCTGAAAAGGCCTTGAATCCTGTCGTGTTTGCCCTCTTTGTTTGTCCTTTGTGGGAGCCGGTTCCCACAAAATTTGCGCAAAAAAAAGGGCCTGCAGACGTATCTGCAAGCCCTCAAAAGGTGAGAGGTGTCTAGTCCCTCGACCTGGTGAGCGTTGAGTTCTGTCGCAAAGTGCCTGGGCTTCGGTGATGCGGCGTTAAAAACACCCTCGGCAACTTTGCATTCAGAACTTTGTTACATGCATCAGGCCTTGAGAGGCACCAGACGCGGAGCAATCATGTTTTCCGGGCGCAGGATGTCGTCGAGCATGGCGTCGTCGAGCAAGCCTTCTTCGCGCACCAGTTCCAGCACGCCGCGGCCGCTTTCGAGGGCGATACGGGCGATGCGGGTGGCGTTTTCATAGCCGATGTAAGGGTTCAGCGCAGTCACCAGACCAATCGAATGTTCGACCAGTTCACGGCAACGTGCTTCGTTGGCGGTGATGCCAACGATGCAATGTTCGCGCAGCATGTCCATGGCGCGTTGCAGCAGGCGGATCGAGTCGAAGATCTTGAACGCGATCAGCGGCTCCATCACGTTCAGTTGCAGTTGGCCGCCTTCAGCCGCGATGGTCAGTGCCAGGTCGTTACCGATGATCTGGAATGCCACCTGGTTAACGGCTTCCGGGATTACCGGATTGACCTTGCCAGGCATGATCGAGCTGCCCGGCTGACGCGCTGGCAAGTTGATTTCGTTGATGCCGGTGCGTGGGCCGCTGGACAGCAGGCGCAGGTCGTTGCAAATCTTCGACAGTTTGACCGCGGTACGCTTGAGCATGCCGGAGAACAGGACGAAGGCGCCCATGTCTGAAGTGGCTTCGATCAAGTCGGCAGCAGGTACCAGCGGCTGGCCGCTGATGGTCGCCAGACGGGTCACGGCCAGGTGTTGGTAGCGCGGGTCGGCGTTGATGCCGGTACCAATCGCAGTACCGCCCAGGTTCACTTCGGTCAGCAACTCTGGCGCCAGAGTTTTCAGGCGGGCCAGATCTTCACCCAGAGTGGTGGCAAATGCGCGGAACTCTTGACCCAAAGTCATGGGTACCGCGTCTTGCAGCTGGGTCCGGCCCATCTTCAATACGTGGTTGAACTCGACGCCCTTGGCGGCGAATGCCTGAATCAGGCTATCGAGGCTGGCCAGCAGTGCATCGTGACCCAACAGCAGGCCCAGACGGATAGCCGTCGGGTAAGCGTCGTTGGTCGACTGAGCCATGTTCACGTCGTTGTTCGGGTGCAGGTACTGGTACTCGCCCTTCTGATGGCCCATGGCCTCCAGCGCGATGTTGGCGATGACTTCGTTGGCATTCATGTTGGTTGAAGTGCCAGCGCCGCCTTGAATCATGTCGACCACGAATTCATCGTGGAAATCACCGCGCACCAGACGTGCACAGGCTTCGCTGATGGCTGCGTGTTTGGCGTCGCTCAGATGGCCCAGCTCGCGGTTCGCGTCAGCTGCGGCTTGCTTGACCATGGCCAGGGCCACGACCAGCTTCGGGTAGTGCGAGATCGGAACGCCGGAGAGACGGAAGTTGTTCACCGCTCGCAGGGTCTGGATGCCGTAATACGCTTGAGCGGGTACTTCGAGTACGCCAAGCAGGTCTTTTTCAGTGCGGAAAGATGCAGCGGAGGACATGATAGAAATCATCTCGATAAGGACCCGGTCTGAGCCGGAACGCTGCGAATGCTAGGCCTGCAGACAAAATTGGGCCAATGCCTTTAAACACTATCCTATGCAGAAACGGCATAATGACGACGTGACGCGACGGCCGCGTCGAACGTGTGACCCAATTTGGTGCGCGTCCGGGAGGACTCGATGAATCTCGAAAGTAAATGGTTAGAGGACTTCAGTGCCCTGGCCGCCACTCGCAGTTTTTCCCAGGCGGCAGAGCGTCGCTTTGTGACTCAGCCGGCCTTCAGCCGACGTATTCGCAGCCTTGAAGCGGCGCTGGGGCTGACCCTGGTGAATCGTTCCCGCACCCCGGTGGAGTTGACTGCAGCCGGCCAGCTGTTTTTGGTCACGGCGCGCACCGTGGTCGAGCAGCTCGGCGAAGTCTTGCGTCACTTGCATCACCTGGAAGGCGGGCAGGGCGAGGTCATGCAAGTGGCTGCGGCACACTCCTTGGCGCTGGGTTTTTTCCCGCGCTGGATCGCTCAGTTGCGTAACGAAGGCCTGAACATCGCGACACGTCTTGTTGCGACTAACGTCGGAGACGCGGTGCATGCTTTGCGTGAGGGCGGCTGCGATTTGATGCTGGCCTTTTACGATCCGGATGCGGCATTGCAGATGGACCCGGAAATTTTCCCGTCCTTGCACCTGGGTAATACCGAAATGTTGCCGGTGTGTGCTGCCGACGCTGACGGCAATCCGCTGTTTGATCTGGAAGGCGATGCCAGTGTGCCGTTGCTGGCCTACAGCGCCGGGGCATTTTTGGGCCGTTCGGTGAATTTGTTACTGCGCCAGCGCAGCCTGCGCTTCACCACTATTTATGAGACCGCCATGGCCGACAGCCTTAAAAGCATGGCGCTTGAAGGGCTGGGCATCGCCTGGGTGCCGCGGTTAAGCGTGCGGGCGGAGCTTGAGCGCGGTGAGTTGGTGATCTGTGGCGGGCCCCAATGGCACGTGCCGCTGGAAATTCGCTTGTACCGCTGCGCCCTGGTGCGCAAGGCCAACGTGCGCTTGCTGTGGCGCAAGCTGGAAAATCCTTCGGCACCAGCCCAGGCGCCGGTGTAGTCGCTGCCCGGAGGTTTTCTGGCCTGACCTTGAAGTCAATAAAACCGGGCGTCGAAGCAGATTTCAGGATCAAAGACAGATGGTCGGGGAATATGCGTTTTGTTTACCTTTTTGGGTATACTGCGCGGCCTTCGGCTGGCTTGACCGGCCTTAATTTCTATAACAAGCCACGTCGGTTTCCCCACGTGGCTTGTTGTTTTTTGACGCGCCTGCGGGCGCCCAAGAGAAGAGGCGCGACGATGAGTGCACTGGTAGGCGTGATCATGGGCTCCAAGTCCGATTGGTCCACCCTCAGCCACACCGCCGATATGCTGGAAAAACTCGGCATTCCTTACGAAGTTAAAGTGGTCTCTGCCCACCGCACTCCGGACTTGCTGTTCCAGTATGCCGAAGAGGCCGAAGGCCGCGGGATCGAGGTGATCATCGCAGGTGCCGGTGGCGCTGCTCACCTGCCAGGCATGTGTGCGGCCAAAACCCACTTGCCGGTACTGGGTGTACCGGTGCAGTCGGCGATGCTGTCGGGCGTTGATTCGCTGCTGTCGATCGTGCAAATGCCTGCAGGCATCCCGGTTGCCACCCTGGCCATCGGCAAGGCGGGTGCGATCAACGCAGCGCTATTGTCGGCCAGCATCTTGGGCGCCAAGCACCCGCAGTTCCATACCGTATTGAAAGCATTCCGTGCTGAGCAGACAGACAGCGTTCTGGACAATCCAGACCCGCGCGAAGCCTGAGGTTTTTGACGATGAAAATCGGTGTAATCGGTGGCGGCCAACTGGGCCGCATGCTGGCCCTGGCGGGCACTCCGCTGGGCATGAACTTCGCTTTCCTTGATCCGGCGCCTGATGCCTGCGCAGCTGCGCTGGGTGAACACCTGCGTGCGGACTACAGCGACCCGGATCATTTGCGCCAACTGGCCGATGAAGTCGATCTGGTGACGTTTGAGTTCGAAAGCGTTCCTGCTGAAACCGTGGCCTTCCTGTCGCAATTCGTACCGGTGTATCCGAGTGCCGAAGCGCTGCGTATCGCCCGTGATCGCTGGTTCGAAAAAAGCATGTTCAAGGACCTGGGGATTCCGACGCCGGACTTTGCCGACATCCAGTCCCAGGCGGATCTGGATGCAGCGGTAGCCAGCATCGGGTTGCCGGCCGTGCTCAAGACCCGCACCCTGGGTTATGACGGCAAGGGCCAGAAAGTGCTGCGCACTGCGGCCGATGTCGAAGGTACCTTTGCCGAGCTGGGTAGCGTCGCCTGCCTGCTGGAAGGTTTTGTACCCTTCACTGGTGAAGTGTCGCTGATCGCCGTGCGCGGTCGTGATGGCGAGACCCGGTTCTACCCGCTGGTGCACAACACCCATGACCGCGGCATTCTCAAGCTGTCGGTTGCCAGCACCGATCACCCGTTGCAAGCGCTGGCCGAGGACTACTCGAGCCGTGTACTCAAGCAACTCGACTACGTCGGCGTGATGGCGTTCGAGTTCTTTGAAGTCGACGGTGGCCTCAAGGCCAATGAAATTGCCCCGCGTGTGCACAACTCCGGGCACTGGACCACTGAAGGCGCCGAGTGCAGCCAGTTCGAAAACCATTTGCGCGCCATTGCCGGTTTGCCGCTGGGTTCGACGGCCAAGGTCGGTGAGAGCGCAATGCTCAACTTCATTGGCAGCGTGCCGCCGGTAGAGCAGGTGATCGCGATTGCCGACTGCCATTTGCATCACTACGGCAAGGCCTTCAAGGTCGGCCGCAAAGTGGGTCATGCCAATCTGCGTTGTGCAGACCTGGCGACGCTCAAAGCGCAAATCCAGCGTGTTGAAGCGTTGATCGATCAAGCGTAAATCGTTAATTGGCGGGAACCATTCAGTGACCGCCACTCTCTGATGGCGTGATCCCAAAGTGCTGACTAGGCTTGGGTTTACGCCATCTACAGAGAGGAAGCGTCCATGGGCATCATCGGAACCATTTTTATCGGCTTGATCGTTGGCCTGCTGGCCCGTTTCCTGAAACCGGGCGACGACAGCATGGGCTGGATCATGACTATCCTGCTGGGTATCGGCGGTTCGCTGGCGGCAACATACGGCGGACAGGCACTGGGTATCTATAAGGCAGGCGAGGGTGCCGGCTTTATTGGTGCGGTGATCGGGGCGGTTATCCTGCTGGTGATCTACAACATGGTGTCGAAAAAGAGCTGATTGAATGGTCTGGCCCTCTCTGCGCTCGCCGCAGAGAAGGCTAGAATGCGCGGCGTCAGAAGCCCTCTTTGATTGAGACTGCCATGCGTCGTTTTGCTTTTATCTTTCTTTTACTGGGCTGTGGCCTGGTACACGCGGCGCAAGTGCCCGAAACCGACTGGCTCGACCTGATGCCAAAGTCGGATCAAAAAGCCCTCGAACAAATGCCCGAAATCGACCATGACTCGCCCGAGGCCAATGGTACGTTTACTGCCAAGGGTGGTTTGAAGCAGAGCAAAGGCCTGCCGGCGGTCATGTATTCCAGTAAAACTGTGCCTGCCATGAACGGGAAAAATATCCGTTTGGGCGGCTATCCCGTGCCTTTGGAAACCGATGCCAAGGGGCGCAGTACCCTGTTTTTCCTGGTGCCGTACCCTGGCGCCTGCATCCACGTACCGCCACCGCCGCCCAATCAGTTGGTGCTGGTGCGCTACCCCAAAGGCTTGAAGCTGGACGACATCTACACGCCATTGTGGGTGGTGGGCACGCTGAAGGTTGAGACAGTCAGTAATGATCTGGCGGATGCGGCCTATGCGCTGGATGCGAGCAAGGTGCGGGTGGTGGTTGAGGCGGATTTGTAAGGGATACGCAACTTAACTACGCGCAATCTGACTGTAGGAGCGAGCTGTTTAAAAAGCTCGCTCCTACAGGTTCAGGGTTTCAGGCGTTTGCTCGTAATACTGACACCCAGGGTATGGCTCGCACCCGGTTCCAGGGTGACCACGTCGTCCATCACGTTGGCGGTTTCGATGCAGAGCATGCGTTGCCAGCCATCATCGGCCATGTCGTCAAACTGTTCGGCCCGCTCGATCCACGGGTTCCAGATCACCGCCGTGCGTGAGCCGCGGCTGGTGAGCTGAATGCTGCGGTGCCAGTCGTTATCGACAATGCTCAGCTGCTGCGGGGCGTCGAGGTAGATGCGGTCGGTTTCGCCGCTGAAGGTCAAATCGCCGGTCTGGCGGATCTGTTTCCAGTCTTGCAGCGTGTCGATATACGTCAGTGCGTCCAGCCCTTCGACATGCACCCTGCGTACATCGCTGACCGCAAAATAGCTGTGCAGCGCCTGGCTGATGGTGACCGGAATATCACTGCGGTTATGGCTGGTGAGACTGATGTGCAGCTGCGTGTCCAGGCGAATGCTCAGGGTCAGTGCGACATCGTGTGGCCACCCGGGCAGGCCGCCTTCGACGTGGGGCAGGCCCAGTTCGATGTGCAGTGCTTCACCGGCATCATCGAACTCAAGGAGCTCCCATTCGCGGGTGCGCACCAGCCCATGGGCCGTTGCCGGCTCGTCTGACTGACGCATGGCTTTTACGCTTTGCGGGTTGCGTTCAAAATTGCCAAACCACGGCCAGCAGACGGGGACGCCGGTGCGGATGCCTTTGCCTGCCTTGTACTGGGCCTTGTCGTTAAGCCAGATGATCGGCGGCTCATCGCCTACCTGATAACTGAGCACCTGGGCGCCCTGTTTGGCGACCAATAGTTGGGCCTGACCATGCTGGAAGTGCCAGCACTCCAGTTCGTCCAGGGTGACTGACTCAATGTGGTGCATGGCAGGCTCTCTATATCAGGGACTAGGACAGCAGTAGACAGGCAAAGCGCGGCGAGGTTTAACGGCGCGGCGGAACGGAGCGCGTGCGGCCGCTGCCATCGATGGCAACGAACACAAATACAGCTTCGGTGACTTTGCGCCATTCGCTGGACAGCGGGTCGTCGCTCCACACTTCGACCATCATCTGGATCGAGCTGCGGCCGATTTCCAGGGCCTGGGTGTAAAACGATAACTGGGCCCCGACTGCAACGGGCACCAGAAATGCCATGCGATCAATGGCAACCGTAGCCACACGGCCCCCGGCGACCTTGCTGGCCATTGCGGTGCCAGCGAGGTCCATTTGTGATACCAGCCAGCCGCCGAAAATATCGCCGAAACCGTTGGTTTCGCGCGGTAATGCGGTGATTTGCAAGGCCAGGTCACCTTGCGGGATTGGATCTTCTTGTTCGAGCTCTAGCATGCCTAAGGGCCTCTGACCCGTGATTCATCATGTGTATTGCGGGTGAATAAGCGTCATTAGAAAAACGATTCAGCCCGAACATACTACGTTCGTCACGTTCTTCATAAGCCGCACCAAGGGAAACTCTGTGGAATCAGCTGGTGAATGCCCTGCGAACGTTTCGCACAGCATTTTCAGAAGTCTCCAAATGTTTCTTACAGCCAACGAGTATATCGATCACTGGCTTGGCCGACGACCTTCGGATTCTGCTTTTTAAGCGAGGCGTGCGTCTAGCTCTGTGCTTTTGTAAACAATTTGTTATCTTTCAAAACCTGCCCAGCCCCTGCCGGCGTAGTTGCAGCTTTTTGCCGAGCCCAAATAAGAGAAGCAATACTCCATGATCACAGAGCCTTCCAGTGCTGCACCGCCGTCGCGGCCGTTAACCCGTAATGACTATAAAACCTTGTCGCTGTCTGCTTTGGGCGGTGCGCTGGAGTTTTACGATTTCATCATCTTTGTATTTTTTGCCACCGTGGTCGGCAAGCTGTTCTTCCCGGCGGACATGCCGGAGTGGCTGCGCCTGATGCAAACCTTCGGCATTTTTGCTGCGGGTTATCTGGCACGGCCGCTGGGTGGCATTGTCATGGCGCACTTCGGCGACCTGCTGGGGCGCAAGAAGATGTTCACTTTGAGCATCTTCATGATGGCGGTGCCGACCCTGATCATGGGCTTGCTGCCGACTTATGCACAGATCGGCATGTGGGCGCCGATTCTGTTGCTGCTGATGCGCGTGATTCAGGGCGCGGCGATTGGCGGTGAAGTGCCGGGCGCCTGGGTGTTTGTGGCCGAGCATGTTCCGCCGCGTCACGTGGGCTATGCCTGCGGCACCCTGACCTGCGGCCTGACGGCGGGCATTTTGCTCGGTTCGTTGATGGCCACTGCGATCAATACGATCTACACCCCGGCGGAAGTGGCCGATTACGCGTGGCGAATCCCTTTCCTCATGGGGGGTGTGTTCGGACTGTTTTCGGTGTATCTGCGGCGCTGGTTGCACGAAACCCCGGTGTTCGCCGAGTTGCAGCTGCGCAAGGCCCTGGCTGCAGAAGTGCCGCTCAAGACCGTGTTGCGTGATCATCGCGGCGCAATTGTGATTTCGATGCTGCTGACCTGGTTGCTGTCTGCCGGGATCATCGTGGTCATATTGATGACGCCGACCGTGCTGCAAACCGTGTACGGTTTTTCTGCCACCACCTCATTGCAAGCCAACAGTCTGGCCATCGTCTTTTTGAGCTTGGGCTGTATTGCTTCGGGGGCACTGGCTGACCGCTTTGGTGCCGGCAAAGTCTTCGTGCTGGGTTGCGCCGGACTGCTGATCACCTCGTGGACCTTCTACCACAGCCTGTTGCAGCACCCGGACTGGTTGTTTCCCCTGTACGCCTTGAGCGGATTGTTTGTAGGCACCATCGGCGCTGTGCCCTATGTGATGGTCAAAGCCTTTCCGGCGGTGGTGCGTTTCAGTGGCCTGTCTTTTTCCTACAACCTGGCCTACGCCATCTTTGGTGGCCTGACCCCGATGGCCGTAACCCTGCTGCTTAAAGAAAGCCCGATGGGCCCGGCGTACTACGTGGCAATCATCTGCACCATGGGCTTGCTGGTCGGTGCCTACTTGTGGAAAAAGGGCCGCTGATCGAGCCGGCCTCGTCGTCACACATAATTAGCCTCTCCAGAAAGGCCATCATTTGTAAACAATGATGGCCTTTCATCCAATTGTCACAATCGGTTCATAGAGTGGTCACATGGCCTGAAGATACTGGCCCCCGATTCATCTAACCCCGTTTGTTAGGAGTAAGGCATGAAACTGAAGCGTGTGATGGCGGCCCTGACTTTTGTTGCCGCTGGCGTTGCGACTGCCAATGCGGTTGCCGTTGGTGTTGACCCGGCTATTCAGCCCTACGTGAAGACCACCGGTGTGTCGGGGAATCTGTCCAGCGTTGGTTCCGATACCCTGGCGAACCTGATGACCCTGTGGGCTGAGGCTTACAAAAAAGAATACCCGAACGTGAACATCCAGATTCAGGCTGCCGGTTCTTCGACCGCGCCACCTGCGATTACTGAAGGCACCGCCAACCTGGGCCCGATGAGCCGCAAGATGAAGGACAACGAACTGGCTGCCTTCGAGCAGAAGTTCGGCTACAAGCCGACCGCCATCCCGGTGGCTGTTGATGCCCTGGCGGTATTTGTCCACAAGGACAACCCGATCAAGCACCTGACCATGGAGCAGGTTGACGCGATTTTCTCGTCGACCCGTTTGTGCGGCGCCAAAGCTGACGTTAAAACCTGGGGCGACCTGGGTGTGACCGGCGATCTGGCGAACAAGCCGGTTCAACTGTTTGGTCGTAACTCGGTATCCGGCACTTATGGCTACTTCAAGGAAGAAGCCCTGTGCAAAGGCGACTACAAGCCAAACGTGAACGAACAGCCGGGTTCCGCTTCGGTGGTTCAGTCCATCAGCAGCTCGCTGAACGGCGTGGGCTACTCGGGCATCGGTTACAAAACCGCCAGCGTGAAAACAGTGCCTCTGGCTAAAAAGGGCAGCACCGAGTTCATTGAAGACACCGAAGAAAACGCACTGAACGGCAAATACCCGTTGTCGCGTTTCCTCTACGTGTATGTGAACAAGGCACCGAACAAGCCGCTGAACCCGCTGGAAGCCGAGTTCATCAAGCTGGTGTTGTCCAAGCAGGGCCAGGAAGTGGTCGTGAAAGACGGCTATATCCCGCTGCCAGCCAAAGTCGCTGCCAAAGCACTGGCTGACCTGGGCTTGAAAGAAGGCGCATAAACGAGAGCTCTGTAGTCGCTGACGAAGGCTGCGGCAAGGTCCGAAGGGCCTTCAAAAACGGGTCTGCTACGCAGCCCGTCGTAGCCTCCGGCAGCCGCTACAGGCGCTCCTGATTCACCTCATTTTTCGCTCCGCTGCCAGCACCACTGGGCGGCGGATTTTCTGCGTCACTGCTTTGTCATCTTTCTGTCATACAGGATCGCTAGGGTGTGCGCATGAATGATCTGGCCAATTCCCCAATGACTACGACATCCGCTCCCAAGCGCATTGATTTCAATACCCCTGAACTCAAGCGCAAGCGTCGCATCCGCGCGCTAAAAGACCACCTGACCCGCTGGTATGTATTTATCGGCGGTCTTGCCGTGCTCGGCGCGATCACCCTGATTTTCTTCTTCCTCGGCTATGTCGTGTTCCCGCTGTTTCAGGGCGCAGACCTCAATGCCAAGCAGGCGCTGACTCCGGTATGGATGCAGGATGCCGGCAAGCCGCTGATGATTTCCGTAGAGGAGCAGAATCAGGTCGGTATGCGTGTGTCCGACAAGGGCATGGTGCTGTTCTTTAACGCCAAAACGGGCGACGAGTTATCGCGGGTCAACTTGCCGTTGCCTGCGGGCACACAAGTGACGTCGATCGGTGAAGACCAGCCGGGTAATCCGGTGGTGGTCCTGGGCCTGTCCAACGGTCAGGCCCTGGTGTTCCGTCACAGCTACCGTGTCAGCTATCCGGATAACAAAAAGACCATCACCCCGGCCATTGAATACCCCTATGGCGAAACGCCGATTGTGCTCGACCCCCAGGGCCGTGCGCTGGATCACGTGAACCTCAGCGTGAACGATTCGACGCTGGTGCTGGCGGGCTCGAGCGGTGCGCAGTTGAACGTGCTGTCGATGGTCAGCGCAGAAAACATGATGACCGGCGAGGTCACGAATTCCGAGACCCGCATCGACCTGCCGCAAATGACCGAGCAGGTCAAAGCGCTCTACGTCGACCCGCGCCAGCAGTGGCTGTATGTGGTTAACGGGCGGGCGCAAGCCGATGTGTTCAGCCTGCGCGACAAGAGCCTCAACGGGCGCTACAAGCTGGCTGATGACGCCACGACCGAGATCACCGCCAGTACCCAGTTGGTGGGTGGTATCTCGCTGATCTTCGGCGACTCCAGGGGTGGTCTGAGCCAATGGTTCATGGCGCGCGATCCGGATGGCGAGCAACGCTTCAAGCACATCCGCAGTTTCCAGATGGGCAGCTCGCCGATTGTCGAGATTACCGCCGAACAACGTCGCAAAGGCTTCCTGGCCCTGGACGCTGCTGGTGAAATCGGTGTGTTCCACAGCACCGCGCATCGCACCCTGCTGGTCGAAAAAATTGCTGAAGGCCCCGGCATCATGGCGTTGTCGCCACGGGCCAACCGCATCATCGTGGAAGAGGGCGGCAAGCTGCTGCCACTGACCCTGAAAAACCCGCACCCGGAAGTGTCCTGGAGCGCGTTGTGGAGCAAGGTCTGGTACGAGAACTACGACGAACCTAAATACGTTTGGCAGTCGACGGCTGCCAACACCGACTTCGAACCGAAAATGAGCCTTGCGCCATTGACCTTCGGTACGTTGAAGGCGGCGTTCTACGCCATGTTGCTGGCCGCTCCGCTGGCTGTTGCTGCCGCGATCTACACCGCTTACTTCATGGCCCCGAGCCTGCGGCGCAAGGTCAAGCCGGTGATCGAGCTGATGGAAGCGATGCCCACGGTAATCCTGGGCTTCTTCGCCGGTCTGTTCCTGGCGCCTTATGTCGAGGGCCATCTCCCGGGGATTTTCAGCCTGCTGATGCTGATGCCCATCGGCATCCTGGTGGCGGGTTTCACCTGGAGCCGCCTGCCTGAGTCGATCCGCCTGCGGGTGCCGGACGGCTGGGAAAGCATGATCCTGATCCCGGTGATTCTGTTTGTGGGCTGGCTGTCGCTGTATATGAGCCCGTATATGGAAGCCTGGTTCTTCGGCGGCGACATGCGCCTGTGGATCTCCCACGACCTGGGCATCACTTACGACCAGCGCAATGCTCTGGTGGTGGGTCTGGCGATGGGCTTTGCGGTCATCCCGAACATCTACTCGATTGCCGAAGACGCCGTGTTCAGCGTGCCGCGTGGCCTGACCCTGGGCTCGCTGGCGCTGGGTGCCACACCGTGGCAGACCATGACCCGGGTGGTCATCCTGACCGCCAGCCCGGGGATTTTCTCGGCGCTGATGATCGGCATGGGCCGTGCGGTAGGCGAGACCATGATTGTGTTGATGGCCACCGGCAACACCCCGGTCATGGAAATGAACCTGTTCGAAGGCCTGCGCACATTGGCGGCGAACGTCGCGGTGGAAATGCCGGAGTCGGAAGTGGGCGGCAGTCATTACCGCGTGCTGTTCCTCTCGGCGCTGGTACTGCTGCTGTTCACCTTCGTCATGAACACCCTCGCCGAGCTGATTCGTCAGCGTCTGCGCAAGAAATATTCGTCGCTTTAAGGAAGGTAGAAGTCTGTGAAACAGAACTCCCTCAAAGGTTGGTTCAAGAGCGGCGCTCCCGGCGTCTGGATCAGCGGTGGTGCGGTTTCCATCGCGGTCATCATGACCATCGGTTTGCTGTCGGTCATCGCGGTGCGTGGTCTGGGTCACTTCTGGCCGGCAGACCTGGTGCACGCGCAGTACGACGTACCGGGTAATGCCAATCACGTGCTGATCGGCGAAGTGGTGCAAAAGGAAGAAGTACCGCGCGAGCGTCTGAAAAGCGCCGGCTTGCCGGTGCCCGATCAAGGCCCCGAGTTCATGACGCGGGAGCTGATCAAGGTCGGTAACCGTGACCTGAACGGCAACGACTTCACATGGGTGGTCGGCGAGTGGCTGACCAACCAGTCCACGCCGCCGGAGCTGATGGCCATCGAGCGCCGCGAATGGGGCAATTTTTACGGCTATCTGGTCAACGTTAAAGAAAACGGCAAAGTGATCGCCGAAGGTGCTGCGGCCTGGCCTGAACTGCAAGCCCGGGTCAAACGTATCAATGAACTGGCGGCACAACTCAGCCAGCTGGAAAAGAAAGACATCGGTGCGATCAACTACGGGCTGGAGCGTATCCGCCTGCATGGTCGCAAGCTGGAACTGGACGGCAAGCTCACCCCGCAAGCGCAAGCTGATATGGAGTCGGAACGGGCCGAACTGAACGCCCGCTACAAAGCCATCGAAGAGCGTTTGGGGGACTTGCACGCGCAGTTCAATCGCGACAGCCTCACGGCCCGCGACGCCAACGGTAAAGAGCTGGAAATCAGCATCGGCAAGGTGGTCAAGGCCTACCAGCCGAACGCGATGAACAGCTGGCAGAAGCTGGGGATGTATTTCAGCAATATCTGGGAGTTCCTCACTCAGGACCCCCGTGAAGCGAACACTGAAGGCGGGATCTTCCCGGCGATTTTCGGCACCGTGATGATGACCCTGATCATGGCCGTGATCGTCACGCCGTTCGGGGTGCTGGCGGCGGTGTATCTGCGCGAATATGCCAAGCAAAACACCCTGACTCGGGTGATCCGCATTGCGGTCAACAACCTGGCCGGTGTCCCGGCCATTGTGTACGGCGTGTTTGGCCTGGGCTTCTTTGTGTATGTATTGGGCGGCTCGGTGGACCGGCTGTTCTTCGCCGAAGCACTGCCGGCGCCGACCTTTGGTACGCCGGGCCTGATGTGGGCCTCGCTGACCCTGGCGCTGCTGGCGGTGCCGGTGGTGATCGTGGCCACTGAAGAAGGGCTGGCGCGTATTCCGCGTACCGTTCGCGAAGGCTCGCTGGCGCTGGGTGCCACCAAATCCGAGACCTTGTGGAAGATCGTGCTGCCGATGGCCAGCCCGGCCATGATGACCGGCATGATCCTCGCGGTGGCCCGTGCGGCCGGTGAAGTGGCGCCGCTGATGCTGGTGGGCGTGGTCAAGCTGGCCCCGTCGCTGCCGCTGGATGGCAACTATCCGTACCTGCACCTTGACCAGAAGATCATGCACCTGGGCTTCCATATTTATGACGTGGGCTTCCAGAGCCCCAACGTCGAAGCCGCACGCCCGCTGGTATACGCCACCGCGCTGCTGCTGGTACTGGTGATCGCAACGCTTAACTTGTCGGCGGTATGGATTCGTAACCACCTGCGCGAGAAGTACAAGGCGCTGGAAAGCTGATTGATACACGTAAGGGTCATGTGGGAGCTGGCTTGCCAGCGACTGTTCAGATGTACACCGCGTTGTCCGGATCGCCGGCAAGCCGGCTCCCACAATAATCATGTAAACCTCTGGCCCTGATAAGCGGCCAGAGGTAAGCGAAATGAATTTTTAGCGTATGGAGCAACCCATGCAGCATGAATCTCCCACCCACGGCATCAACATGTCAGCCCTGGGCCGCAGCAAACAGAGCCTGCGCCTGGCTGACGAAGCCGTCGCCATTGAAGTACCGGGCCTGAACCTTTACTACGGTGAAAAACAGGCGCTGTTCGACGTCAGCCTGAACATCCCCAAGCAACGGGTTACCGCGTTTATCGGCCCGTCGGGTTGCGGCAAGTCCACGTTGCTGCGCACCTTCAACCGGATGAACGATCTGGTGGACGGTTGCCGTGTCGAGGGCGAGATCAACCTGTACGGCAACAACATCTACCGCAAGGGCGAGGATGTGGCCGAGTTGCGTCGGCGCGTCGGCATGGTGTTCCAGAAACCCAACCCGTTCCCCAAGACCATCTACGAAAACGTGGTCTACGGTCTGCGGATCCAGGGCATCAACAAAAAGCGCGTGCTCGACGAAGCGGTAGAGTGGGCACTCAAGGGCGCGGCGCTGTGGGATGAGGTCAAGGACCGTCTGCACGAGTCGGCCCTGGGTCTGTCCGGCGGCCAGCAACAGCGTCTGGTGATTGCCCGTACCATCGCAGTTGAGCCTGAAGTACTGCTGCTCGATGAGCCGTGCTCGGCACTCGACCCGATCTCGACCCTGAAAGTCGAAGAGCTGATCTACGAGCTCAAGTCCAAGTTCACCATCGTGATCGTGACCCACAACATGCAGCAGGCAGCCCGGGTTTCGGACTACACCGCGTTCATGTACATGGGCAAGATGGTTGAGTACGGCGACACCGATACCTTGTTCACCAACCCGGCCAAGAAACAGACCGAAGACTACATCACCGGGCGCTATGGCTAGCAGCAGCTGCAGCCGTTGGCCTCAAGCGGCAAGTAAATGCAGTTTGGCGTAACGACACAATCAACTTGCAGCTTGAAGCTGGTCGCTTGAAGCTTTTGCGGAGCAAAACCATGATTTCAAAGGATGGCCTCACCCATCACATTTCCGCGCAGTTCAACGCGGAACTCGAAGACGTACGCAGTCACTTGCTGGCGATGGGCGGCCTGGTGGAGAAACAGGTCAACGATGCCGTCACGGCGTTGATCGAGGCCGACTCGGGCCTGGCGCAACAGGTGCGCGAGATAGACGATCAGATCAATCAGATGGAGCGCAACATCGACGAAGAATGCCTGCGCATTCTGGCCCGTCGCCAGCCGGCAGCCTCTGACCTGCGCCTGATCATCAGTATCTCCAAGTCAGTGATCGACCTGGAGCGCATCGGTGACGAAGCGACCAAGATCGCTCGCCGTGCCATTCAGCTGTGTGAAGAAGGCGAGGCGCCCCGGGGTTATGTCGAAGTGCGGCACATCGGCGATCAGGTACGCAACATGGTGCGTGATGCACTGGATGCGTTCGCCCGCTTCGATGCCGACCTCGCACTGTCGGTAGCCCAGTACGACAAAATCATCGATCGCGAGTACAAGACCGCACTGCGCGAACTGGCCACTTACATGATGGAGGACCCGCGTTCGATCTCGCGTGTGTTGAGCATCATCTGGGTTCTGCGTTCGCTGGAGCGTATTGGCGACCATGCGCGCAATATCTCCGAGCTGGTGATTTATCTGGTGCGCGGCACGGACGTGCGGCACATGGGCCTCAAGCGCATGCGCGAAGAAGTTGAAGGCACAGGCGGTGATAAAGCTAATGTTGTGCAGTCTGCTGACGATAAATAAGACTGCCCGAGATAAAAAACGCCCGGCTCTAGCCGGGCGTTTTGGTTTTTGGCATTCATATTCAAGGCGCTCTGCGAACGTTAATGCCGTTGGGGTGCCTGTCGGTCTTGGCACATTGCTTTGAATGCGGGCAGGGTGGTCAGGATTTTAAAGGAGCAGTCGATGAGCAAGGTCAGTGTGCTGGTGGTGGATGACGCGTCGTTTATTCGCGATCTGGTTAAAAATTGCCTGCGTAACTATTTTCCGGGCATCAGGACCGAAGACGCAGTCAATGGCCGTAAAGCCCAGGCATTGCTGACCCGTGAGACTTTCGATCTGGTGCTGTGCGACTGGGAAATGCCGGAGATGTCCGGCCTTGAACTGCTGACCTGGTGCCGTGAGCAGGATCATCTGAAAACCCTGCCGTTCATTATGGTGACCAGCCGCGGGGACAAGGAAAATGTGATTCAGGCGATTCAGGCCGGGGTCTCAGACTTTGTCAGCAAGCCCTTCACCAACGAGCAGTTGTTGACCAAGGTGAAGAAGGCTTTTGCCAAGGCGGGTTTGCTGGATGCCGTGATGAGCAGTGCACCTGCACGCTTGAGCAGCGCCTTCGCTAACGACTCGCTGAATGCACTGACCGGTGGCAAGGCCCAAGTAATCACCCCGGCTCCTGCTGCGGCTGCACGTCCGGTGGCGCCAGCAGCAAAACCTGCCGCTCAGGTGCCGGCTGGTCGGGGTCAAGGGCAGCTGCGCCTGGCCAGCGGCACCCAGGCGTGCGTGATCAAGGCCCTGAGCCTCAAGGAAGCGCTGCTGGTGGTGCGTCGCGGTGAAGTGCTGCCTCAGGTATTGGCCAGTGCGGTACTGGACCTTGAGCAGGGCGAGAACGCCGAGGTTGCGCGCCTCAATGGCTATCTGCATGCCATCGTGGCTTACGAGCCCAGGCCGGACAGTGACTGGTTGCAACTGACGTTCCGCTTTGTCGATCAGGATGCCGAGAAAATGAACTACCTCTCGCGGCTGATCGCCCACGGCACCGTGCAGAAGCACTTTGTGCCGGGAGCCTGAGATACGCCGGGCAAGTCCTGCAGGAGCGAGCTGTTGTCAGCCAGGCTAAAGAGCTCGCTCCTGCAGGGGGGGTTAGCAGAATCAGGGCAGTTGCAACCCGCCTGACGCTTTATGAATCGCCCGCAAGTGCTCGCCGATCTGTTTGACGTTGGCTTCGGTGGCAGCAATTTCCGCCGCCCGGGCCGGTTCAAGCAGGCCGCGCACTTCCTGGTCCAGGTCAGTGGTCAGGCGCAGCAGTTGCTGCTGGCGCTGGCTGCTTTCGGACTGGAGCACTTCCCACTCTTTGGCTTGCGGCAGGCCATAACCACTGCTGCCGAGCAACTCGGCCGGGCGGCTGAGAAAGCCGCTGGTGGCGAGAATCTGCTGCAGGGTTTTATTGGCTTTATCCATGCCGCCATCCTTGAGCCCGCGGGCGCCCAGGTACTTTTGCTTGACCTCGTCCTGGGCCAGCAGCAGTTGTCGACGAAAGCTGGCCTGCTCAAGCAATAACAGCGCAGCACTCGAGCGCAGGTCCGCCTTCTCGATCCACGGCCGGCGTTCGTCGGCATTCAGGGCCAGCCAGTCTTCAACCGTGGTCTGTTTGATTGGCAGGCGGGTTTTGAGCACGTCGAACATGGCTTGATAGCGGTCGCGGTAGGAGTCAAACCGGTAACCCAGGCGCAGGGCCTCTTTCGGATCCTCCAGCACGCTGGTGTCGGCCAGCCCACGGCCCTCAAGCACTTCAAGCAGGCCATTGGGCACGATGCTGTCGAGCCCTTTGAGCTGGCTATTGTCGCTACCGCTGCGCAGCAGCTTCAGGGTTTCCACCGCGCAGTTGTTGGAGATGAAGTAATAGTTGCCGTCATAGCTCCAGTGCATCTCGGCAGCGTGCTCAACCACTTCTTCAATTTCGGGGCGGCTCAACTTGAGCGGCACCGAAGCCAGGCTGCGCAGTTCGGTCTTGGTGTATTCGTCGATAACCTGGGCCAGTGGCAACACAAACAAGCGTGACGGGTAAGCCCCGGTCAGGCCGTCCCAGCTTGAAAGCTGTACGTCATTGACGAATGCCCGGTAGGACAGAACCAGGTGTTCTTGCAGGTCGAGGCGACAGTCCGGGCCGCGCGGGCGTCCGGGGGCGCAGATCACCAGGCGCAGCATGCTGTGGCCCCAGCGGCTGGCCCACTCCTGGTTGGCCTCGGCCAGCAGGTAGTCGACGGCGTAGACCCGCTCCGGGTCGACGGTGCCCAGGGGCTGCAGGGCAAAGTCGTTACCGGCGTTGAGGAAGGCGAAGCCTTTGGGGCATTCGTCCCTGGCCGCCGGGGCCCAGCCGAAATGCGCCTTGTAGTAGCGGTAGAGGGCTGGGCGGCGACAGGCGTAGGCCGGGTCGAGGAGGAAGTACTCCATGTTGACCGCCACAAACTCTTTGGGGTTGGTGACTTCGTAAAGGTCCGGGCTGCGAACGATCTGGTGGTTGTCTTGCTCGCGCTCGCCACGGCGTCCGACATATTGCTGCCAGCCGGCCAGGTCGAGCAGCCGTGGATCATCGCTGAGGGTGAAGCGGCGTTCGGTCTGGCCGCGGCATTGATCGGGCAGGCCAATGATTCCGGAGCTGTTGCTTTGTCTGCTGCAGCGCAGGATCAGGCTGCGCTCTGCGGAGGGCCAGAGTCGGGCGCGGTCGTAGATGTGGGTCAGTTCGTGCAGCACAGTGGCGAGCATTTCCCGGCGCACGGTGCCGTGGGGACGGTTGGTCTGCAGGGTGGCGGCAGAACCGTCGGTCAGCCCGGCCAGCAGCTTGCGATTGAGGTCCAGCTCTGACACCAGCGACGCCTGGCCGTAGGCATTGCTTGGCATGTCATCGGTCCAGCCCACCAGAATCTGTCGGTCCAGCTGCTCGATAAAACGCGGTGGCAGGCTCTGCATGGCCTCGTCCAGCAGAGCCTGGCTGGCCTGTTGTTCAGCCGGGCTCAGGCCTTCGGTCTTGAGTTGCAGATGCAGAGCGGCCTGGGCACTGCCCGCAAGCAGCAGGCCACAAACGAAGAACCAGCGCGTTAACCGCCTCACAGTGCGAGTATGGCTTCGGCGAGGACCTGGTCGCTGGCGGTACGGGCTTCGGGGACACGCTCACGCAGGGTGCTGAAGGCTGATTCCAGCTGCACACCGCGAATGTCGCCCTGGCTGGCAACGAAAGTGGCGGCGTCATCCTGAGCCTCGCGCACGACTTTGGAGTCGCGGATCGAGGTGGTGGTGTCCGAGGTGAAGTCAATGGTGCGGCCAAAGGCCCGCACAATGATGTTGCTGGTCTGGACCAGGGTCTGTGCCTGTGCCACGTCGGCGAGCAGCAAAAGACCCAGGGTCGCGACAATTAAAGGGCTACGCATGAAACATCTCCAGAAAATGCGGGTATTTATTGGACGAGAATTGCTTGTGCCAGTTCAAGGTCGCTGACACTCAATTCTGGATGACTCCGGCGCAGGCAGCGCAAGGCAGATTCCAGCTGCGCTCCTCGCAGTTGGCCGTCACTGGCAATGAAGACGCCAGCATCATCCTGGGCGGCACGTATCAGTTTGTGATCAAAGGGCGCGGACGTCACTTTACTGGTGACGTAACCACTGAGCACCACATTCTGGGTGGTCAGATCGAAGGCATGGGCTGTGTGTGTCCAGCAGAGTGCAAGCAGAGCTAAAGAGGAAAAGCGCATGGGTCTCGAGGCAGTTGGAATGAGACTCAAGGCTAGCGTAATGGCCGGGGCAGAGCCAGCGCGAGGCGGGGTTCTTCATGAAGCGGCGGGGCGCAGTGTTTCTTCTGCGGGCAAGCCTGCCCCACAGGGGGCAGGCGTATCCGAAAATCAAATGGTCAGGATTGCCTGGGCCAGTTGAGCGTCGGTGGCCTGCAACTGTGGTGCTTGCTGGCGGATGGCCTCGAATGCGCTTTCCAGTTTCACACCGCGAATGGTTCCTTCGCTGGCTACAAAGCTGGCGGCGTCGTCACGTGCAGCACGCACGATCTTGTTGTCGCGGAACGAACCGGTGGCGTCGGACGTCAGGTCGGAAGTGGCCTTGAGGGTGCCCACGATGCTATCGGTGGTAACGATAAAGCTTGAGGCATTGGCGCTTGCAGCAAGGGTCAGCAAGGCAGCGGCGCTAAACAGACGAAGGGTGGGCATGGTGAGACTCCAAAACATGAGCTTATTAAAATAGACGCTTATGGCTCGAATAGTAGGCGCAGGGCAGCGCTGAGCAAAGGATGTTTTGCCGATTGGAGTACGCAAAGTGCTTTGGATCAAGTATTTGTGTAACTGTACCTGTCTGTTTTAATGTTTTTAGAAACTGTATCTGTCTGGCTATAGCCTCTTAAAAATGCGCCCCATAAACGACAAAACCCGTCAGCGGTAATCCGCGACGGGTTCTGTTTTTTCAATTCAGGGTGCTGGCGATAGACCGGTGGTCAGGGCCAGCGAGCGCTCATTAGCGCCAGAACGGCTTGCTCAGCTCTTCGTAACGCTGTGCTTCGCTAATCCCGGCATCAGCCAGAAGACGCGAGTCCAGGCGAGCCAGTTGATGGCGGCTGGAGATTCGGCGCTGCCACAACATCAAGTTGGCAAGAACGCGCAAAGGCATGGAAGCCTGGTTGTTTACTGTGTTGCTTTCGTTGAACAGATCGGAACTGAGTGTACGTTCCATGACGGCATCCTTCCGCTTGTGGCGGCATTGGCTAGTGGTTTAACTGATGCCAATGATCCTCTTCTGTGTCCATACACAGTAGATACAGTTCAACTGTATTGCGATGGGCCAGTTAACTGTTTAGGGGTGCTGTACGGCCATAAATGAGCACAACTGTACCTGTCAGCACCAATGTGGTGCGAAACGGACTGTTTTGGCAGGGGGAAGGCGGGGAAGGGCCATGAATTGACCGGTACAGTAGTACAGTTTTTGAAATTTACGCCAAAAAAAGCCGCTGGCAAATAGTGTTTTTTGTCAGCGGCTGTCTAGAACGGGAGTTACGGCAGCATTTTCCCGGTTTCTTCGAGGTTGATATGCCAGCTCAGGGCTTCACGCAGTATGTGCGGCGTGTGGCCGCCAATAGCGCAGGCTTTGTTGAAGTAATCGTTCAGCGCTTCGCGGAAGTCCGGGTGCACGCAGTTGTCGATGATGACCCGTGCGCGCTCGCGTGGGGCCAGGCCACGCAGGTCGGCCAGGCCCTGCTCGGTGACCAGGATGTCGACGTCGTGCTCGGTGTGGTCGACGTGGCTGACCATGGGCACAACGCTGGAAATCGCTCCGGCTTTGGCAATCGACTTGGTAACGAAGATCGCCAGGTGTGCGTTGCGGGCGAAGTCACCCGAGCCGCCGATGCCGTTCATCATCCGCGTGCCGCAAACGTGGGTGGAGTTGACGTTGCCGTAGATGTCGAACTCGAGTGCGGTGTTGATCCCGATGATGCCCAGGCGGCGAACCACTTCCGGGTGATTGGAGATCTCTTGCGGGCGCAGGACCAGTTTGTCCTTGTAGCGCTCGAGGTTGCCGAACACGTCGGCATTGCGACGGCTGGACAGGGTGATCGAGCTGCCCGAAGCAAAGCTCATCTTGCCGGCGTCGATCAGATCGAAGGTCGAGTCCTGCAGTACTTCGGAGTACATGGTCAGGTCTTCGAACGGCGAGTCGATCAGGCCGCACATTACCGCATTGGCAATGTTGCCGATGCCTGCCTGCAGCGGACCAAGCTTGTTGGTCATGCGCCCTTCTTCAACTTCCTGCTTGAGGAAATTGATCAGGTGGAAGGCGATACCGTCGGTTTCGCTGTCCGGCTCGGACACGGTGGACGGAGAGTCCGGCTTGTTGGTGATCACGATGGCGACGATTTTTTCCGCCGGGATCGGGATCGCGGTGCTACCGATGCGGTCGTCGACTTTGACCAGCGGGATCGGTGTGCGCGTCGGACGGTAGGTCGGAATGTAGATGTCGTGCAGACCTTCCAGATTCGGGTTGTGCGCCATGTTGATTTCGACAATCACCTGTTTGGCGAAAATCGCGAAGCTGGCGGAATTGCCTACGGAGGTCGTTGGAACGATATGACCTTGCTCGGTAATTGCGACGGCCTCGATAACGGCGATGTCCGGCAGGGTCAGTTGCTTGTTGCGCAATTGCTCGACGGTTTCGGACAAATGCTGGTCGATAAACATCACTTCGCCGGCGTTAATGGCCTTGCGCAGGGTGCTGTCGACCTGGAACGGCATGCGCCGAGCCAGTACGCCGGCTTCAGTCAATTGCTTGTCGAGGTCGTTGCCCAGGCTGGCGCCGGTCATCAGGGTGATTTTCAGCGGCGACAGCTTGGCGCGTTCGGCCAATGCCTGGGGGACGGCCTTGGCTTCGCCGGCACGGGTAAAACCGCTCATGCCGACGGTCATGCCGTCTTTGATAAGGTCGGCGGCTTCTGCGGCGCTCATGACCTTGTCGTGTAGGGAAGTTAGGCGAATACGTTCACGGTACATGGATTGTTATCTCGGGCAACGGAAGCAAGAGGCGCAGTCTATTCATTTTCAGAGCCTTTCGTCCCGCTACCATGGTCGAATGCCAGCGGCCGATTTAGAGCCTTTGGTCGGGTTCTTTATAAATAGAAAAACCCCGGCCAATTCAGCTCCGGGGTTCTCGGTGTTGCAGGGGCGGGGATGTTACTCGACCGCTTTAACCATATCTTCAATAACTTTCTTCGCGTCACCGAAGACCATCATTGTTTTATCCAGATAAAACAATTCGTTATCCAGACCGGCATAGCCGCTGGCCATGGACCGTTTGTTAACGATGACGGTTTTGGCTTTATAGGCTTCGAGGATCGGCATGCCGGCAATCGGCGATTTAGGATCGTTCTTGGCCGCCGGGTTGACCACGTCGTTGGCGCCCAGTACCAGCACCACGTCGGCCTGGCCGAACTCGGAGTTGATGTCTTCCATCTCGAACACCTGGTCGTAAGGCACTTCTGCCTCGGCCAGCAGTACGTTCATGTGGCCGGGCATGCGGCCCGCTACCGGGTGAATGGCGTACTTCACGGTCACGCCGCGATGGGTCAGCTTCTCGGTCAGTTCTTTAAGTGCGTGCTGGGCCCGTGCCACGGCCAGGCCATAGCCCGGAACGATGATCACGGTGTCGGCGTTCATCAGCAGGAACGTGGCGTCGTCAGCCGAGCCGGATTTCACCGGGCGCGCTTCTTTCGAGCCTGCCGGGCCTGCGGTATCGACTGCGCCACCGAAGCCGCCGAGGATCACGTTGAAGAACGAGCGGTTCATCGCCTTGCACATGATGTACGACAGGATCGCACCCGAAGAGCCGACCAGCGAGCCGGCAATGATCAGCATCGAGTTGTTCAGCGAGAAGCCGATGCCTGCCGCTGCCCAGCCGGAGTAGCTGTTAAGCATCGAGACCACGACCGGCATGTCGGCACCGCCAATCGGGATGATGATCAGCACGCCCAGTACGAACGCCAATGCCAGCATCAGTGCGAAGGCATTGAGGTTGCCGGTCAGCATAAAGGTGATGCCCAGTGCCAGCGTGGCCAGGCCCAGTACCAGATTCAGTTTGTGTTGACCGTTGAACTGTACCGGTGCGCCCTGGAACAGGCGGAACTTGTATTTGCCCGAGAGCTTGCCGAAGGCGATGACCGAACCGGAGAAGGTAATGGCACCGATGGCCGCGCCGAGGAACAGTTCCAGACGGTTACCGGCAGGGATGGCGTCGCCCAGATGTTTGACGATGCCCAGCGATTGCGGCTCTACCACTGCAGCGATGGCAATGAAGACTGCCGCGAGGCCGATCATGCTGTGCATGAAAGCGACCAGCTCAGGCATTTTGGTCATTTCGACACGTTTGGCCATGATCGAGCCTGCGGTGCCGCCTACCAACAGGCCGACAATCACGTAGCCGATGCCTGCGGTCGCAATTTCGCTGCCCAGTTTGTAGATCAGGCCGACGGTGGTGATTACCGCCAGACCCATGCCAAGCATGCCGAAGAAGTTGCCGCGGCGTGAGGTGGTCGGGTGCGACAGGCCTTTCAGCGCCTGAATAAAGCAGATCGATGCAACCAGATAAAGAACAGTGACCAGGTTCATGCTCATGGCTTGCGCACCTCTTCTTTGGCTTTAGGTGCTTTCTTCTTGAACATTTCCAGCATGCGCCGGGTGACCAAAAATCCACCGAATACGTTTACGGCTGCCAGTGCGACCGCCAGGGTGCCCATGGTTTTACCCAGTGGCGTGACCGTCAGTGCGGCGGCAAGCATGGCGCCCACGATCACAATGGCGGAGATGGCGTTGGTGACGGCCATCAGGGGCGTGTGCAGTGCAGGGGTTACGTTCCAGACCACGTGATAACCGACATAGATAGCCAGCACGAAGATGATCAGGTTGTAGATACCGGGGGAGATGAGCTCTTCCATGTTTTTATCCTCAGCCGTTTTTGCGCACGACTTGACCGTCGCGGCACATCAGGCACGCGGCGACGATGTCGTCTTCAAGGTTGATCTGGAACTGCCCTTCAGGGGTGAAGACCAGCTTGAGGAAGTCCAGCAGGTTGCGGGCGTACAGCGCGGAGGCGTCTGCGGCAACCATGGCAGGCAGGTTGGTGTAGCCGACGATGGTGACCCCGTGCTCGACCACGACCTGGTCGGCAACGGTCAGCGGGCAGTTGCCGCCCTGGGCCGCTGCCAGATCGATGACCACAGAACCGGGCTTCATTTGCGCGACGGTTTCTGCACTCAGCAACACAGGTGCCTTGCGTCCCGGAATCAGTGCGGTGGTGATAACAATGTCGGCCTGCTTGGCGCGTTCGTGAACGGCCAGAGCCTGGCGCTGCATCCAGCTGGCAGGCATTGGTCGGGCATAACCGCCGACGCCGACGGCGCATTCGCGTTCTTCGTCGGTTTCGTAGGGTACGTCGACAAATTTGGCGCCCAGGGATTCGATCTGCTCTTTAACCGCAGGTCGTACATCCGACGCTTCGATGACGGCACCCAGGCGCTTGGCGGTGGCAATCGCCTGCAGACCCGCAACACCGGCACCCAGGATCAGCACCCGTGCAGCTTTAACCGTTCCGGCGGCAGTCATCAGCATCGGCATGAAGCGCGGATAGTGGTGAGCGGCGACCAGAACTGCCTTGTAACCGGCAATGTTGGCCTGGGATGACAGCACATCAAGACTTTGCGCACGGGATGTACGGGGGGCGGCTTCAAGAGAGAAGGCGGTGATCCCGCGTTCGGCCAGTTTGGCAATGGTTTCATTGCTGAACGGGTTGAGCATGCCAATCAGTACGGTGCCGCTACTGATCAGGGCCAGTTCGCTGTCGCTCGGGGCGACGACTTTCAGAATCAGCTCGGCGCTGAATGCATCTGTGGCGCTGCCAATAGTCGCGCCTGCAGCTTCATAGGCGCTGTCAATAACGCTGGCATTAACACCGGCGCCACTTTGAACAGTCACCTTATGGCCTTGGCCGATCAGCTTCTTGATGGTTTCGGGGGTTGCAGCAACCCGCGTTTCACCCGGTTGGGTTTCGAGAGGAACACCAATGTGCACGTCATATCTCCTGCGTGATCTTTTATAAGAAAGCCAGCGCACTACGGGTGGTGCATCTGGGGCGGCCGATCAGCACGACCCCGCCTGAATGCAGGTGGGGCGGGGCATTCTGCCGTCGATTTTTTTGGCCTTCAAGAACTTATGGAGGGTGACGGGATATTAACTACAAGTCATGCAGTGACCGAATGTCGCAAGGGTCAGCTGCAGCCCTTTGAATACATGGCTTGTAATGATTTGAGGGGGTTTTTGAGTTTTTTTCAGATTTCTTTTGGTTATCGCAGCATAACTTTCGGAAATACCCTGCAGGCCGCGTGGTTACTGCCTTACAGGTTTGTCCAGTTAGACAAAAGTAATGAGTGTAAAATAGCGACATTTGCTTATATATGTAGTGCTTTTTTGTGCATCACTACATAGTTTGTCCGGACGATGCGGGGAGTCAGGTAAGGCTGTAGATCGCGGCCTGCTTGATCAGCCAGTCGCGAAAGGCCTGCAGAGAGGCCGATTCAATTTTGCGCTCGGGGATCATTAAGTAGTAAGCCTTGGTGCTGGAAAGCGGGCGTTCATTGGCAATCACCAGGCGCTTCTCGGCCAGTTCGCGCTGAATCAGAAAAGGCGGGATCAGGGCGACCCCCATGTCGTGCATGGCGGCCTGGGCCAGCATCGAAAACAGCTCATAACGTGCGCCGGTCATGTCGCGTGGCACGTTCATGTCCTGTGCGTTAAACCACTGTCGCCAGGCGTAGGGGCGAGTGGTTTGTTGCAGCAGGGGCAGTTCTGCGAGGGTTTCTGCGCTCAGGTGTTGGGCTGCACCCAGTAAAGAAGGGCTGCATACCGGTACCGGGTTTTCACCCATCAGGCGGTAGGACGATGTGCCGGACCAGTCGGCATCACCGAAGTAGATGGCCGCGTCAAAATCGGTGTCGGCGAACAGGAAGGGGCGTGTTCGGTTGGTCAGGTTGACCGTGACGTCCGGGTGTTGTTGCTGAAAGTCCTTCAGGCGGGGTAGCAGCCATTGCGTGCCGAAGGTAGGGACAAGGGCCAGTTCAATGGTGTTGGCGCCTTGTTGGCCCATGACGGACAGGGTGTCCCGTTCTACTGCATCCAGTTGAGTTGCAACCCGCCGACTGTAGGAAAGGCCAGCTTCGGTCAGCTTTACCCCGCGTTTGGAGCGTCTGAACAGTTCTACGCCAATGAACGATTCGAGGCTGGCTATCTGTCGGCAAATGGCCCCTTGGGTGAGGGATAGTTCTTGTGCGGCCTTGGTGAAGCTTTCGTGGCGCGCCGCTGCCTCAAAGCTGATCAGGGCTGTGGTGCTGGGGATTTTGCGGCGCATGTACGACATCCTCACTAAAGACGGCCATAAATGGCTTTTTCATTGGCTACAGAGTGAGAAATTATCACAACAGGGTGCGTAATCCTCGTTTGTCCTTCTATTAAGGGCGGCCTAGGATCGATCTACGACATTTGATCTATTTCACGAGGGTTCTCTGATGGCGGGTAAAGCAAGCTTCAACTGGATTGATCCACTGTTGCTGGATCAGCAACTGACTGAAGAGGAGCGCATGGTGCGCGACAGCGCTGAGCAATTTGCCCAGGACAAGCTGGCGCCGCGTGTTCTTGAAGCTTTCCGTAATGAGAAGACCGACCCGGCGATCTTTCGTGAGATGGGTGAGACAGGTTTGCTGGGGGCGATGATCCCTGAGCAGTACGGCGGCAGCGGTCTGAACTATGTCAGCTACGGTCTGATTGCCCGTGAAGTAGAGCGGGTCGACTCGGGTTATCGCTCAATGATGAGCGTGCAGTCGTCTCTGGTGATGGTTCCGATCAATGAGTTTGGTACTGAGGCGCAGAAGCAGAAGTATCTTCCCAAGCTGGCCTCGGGTGAATGGATTGGCTGCTTTGGTCTGACAGAGCCGAACCATGGTTCCGACCCGGGTGCGATGATTACCCGTGCTCGCTCTGTGGATGGCGGCTACAGCCTGACGGGCAGCAAGATGTGGATCACCAACAGCCCGATCGCGGATGTGTTTGTGGTTTGGGCCAAGGATGATGAAGGCGACATTCGTGGCTTTGTTCTGGAAAAAGGCTGGAAGGGTCTGAGCACGCCTGCGATTCACGGCAAGGTTGGTTTGCGTGCATCCATCACGGGCGAAATCGTTATGGATAACGTGTTTGTGCCTCAAGAGAATATCTTTCCGGATGTTCGCGGTCTGAAGGGGCCTTTTACTTGCCTCAACTCGGCGCGTTACGGGATCTCGTGGGGTGCATTGGGTGCTGCCGAGTTCTGCTGGCACACCGCGCGTCAGTACACCCTGGATCGCCATCAATTTGGGCGGCCTTTGGCAGCGACTCAGCTGATTCAGAAAAAGCTGGCTGACATGCAGACCGAGATTACCCTGGCGTTGCAAGGCTGCCTGCGTCTGGGGCGGATGAAGGATGAAGGCACTGCGGCGGTGGAGATTACATCGATCATGAAGCGCAACTCGTGCGGCAAGTCGCTGGATATCGCCCGTATGGCTCGCGACATGTTGGGCGGCAACGGTATTTCCGATGAGTTCGGCGTGGCGCGTCACCTGGTCAACCTGGAAGTAGTGAATACCTATGAAGGGACGCATGACGTGCATGCCTTGATTCTTGGGCGTGCGCAGACCGGTCTTCAGGCGTTCTATTAACAGGAGCTCGGCTCATGGGTGCTTTGTCGCATTTGCGGGTGCTGGATTTGTCGCGGGTTCTCGCCGGGCCGTGGGCGGGGCAGATACTTGCTGACCTCGGGGCTGAGGTCATCAAGGTCGAGCGCCCCGGCAATGGTGATGACACACGCGCCTGGGGCCCGCCGTTCCTGAAGGATGCGTATGGCGAGAGTACGGGGGAGGCTGCGTATTACCTGTCGGCCAATCGTAACAAGCAGTCAGTGACGATCGACTTCACCAAGCCGGAAGGTCAGCGACTGGTGCGAGAACTGGCTGCGAAGTCCGACATCTTGATCGAAAACTTCAAGGTTGGCGGGCTGGAGGCCTACGGGTTGGACTATGGGTCGCTCAAGGCGTTGAATCCAGAGTTGATCTACTGCTCGATTACCGGGTTTGGACAGACCGGGCCTTACGCCAAGCGGGCCGGGTATGACTTTATGATTCAGGGTCTGGGCGGCCTGATGAGTTTGACTGGTCGGCCTGAGGGCGACGAGGGTGCGGGGCCGGTAAAGGTTGGTGTGGCGCTGACGGATATATTGACTGGTCTTTACTCGACGGTGGCAATTCTGGCGGCCCTGGCCCATCGGCAGCAGGGTGGCCACGGTCAGCATATTGATATGGCGCTGCTGGATGTGCAGGTGGCTTGCCTGGCGAATCAGGCGATGAACTATCTGACTACAGGTGTCGCTGCGCAGCGTCTTGGCAATGCTCATCCGAATATCGTGCCGTATCAGGATTTTCCTACGGCCGATGGCGACTTCATCCTTACGGTGGGTAACGACAGTCAGTTTCGCAAGTTTGCTGAAGTGGCTGGTCGTCCCGAGTGGAGTGATGACCCGCGTTTTGCGAGTAACAAGCAGCGTGTCGCCAATCGCGCAGTGCTGGTGCCCCTTATAAGGCAGGCAACAGTTTTCAAGACTACGGCTGAGTGGGTGTCGCAGCTGGAGGCGGTTGGCGTGCCGTGTGGGCCAATCAATGATTTGGCGCAGGTCTTTGCAGATCCGCAGGTCCAGGCGCGTGGGCTGTCTATGCAACTGCCCCATGCGCTGGCTGGCCTGGTGCCGCAGGTGGCGAGCCCGATCCGTTTATCCGAGACGCCGGTGGAGTACCGTAATGCGCCTCCTTTGTTGGGGGAGCATACGCAACAGGTCCTGGAGCGAGTGTTGGGGCTGGACCATGGGATGGTGGAAGCCCTGCGTGAGGCGGGTGTGCTGTAGCTATATATAGAGGGGTGCGTCAGCACCCCTCTATATATGTGTGGCGGGTATGATTTTGGGTTAATTGATAGAGTCACTCAATTAGCCCTTGACTCAGAATTCCAACGGCCTATAATTCGCCCACTTCCGGCGCAGTCGAAACGGAAAACTCCTTGAGTTTCAATGAGTTGGATGGTTCTTCGGCAGTGTCAGCTTCAAGTCATCGAAGCAGGAAATGAGGTGTTGACAGCAGCGTGTAACGCTGTAGAATTCGCCTCCCGCTAACGAGAGATCGAAAGCGCAAGTGGTTGATGTTACAAAGGAAACTTTGAAAACATCTGAAAATAACCGCTTGACAGCAACAG